>JBIIOI010000061.1:0-34360 GCA_044337025.1 Planctomycetaceae bacterium | reverse complement strand
ATCCTCCCGGCCCAGAAGATCAGACGCCAGCCATGACATTTAAGTTCCATTATTTGTGAGGCACTACACTAGCGTCCGGTTCTCAGCCCCACTCACCGGGTGCTAGCACACTCCGGCTGATTCTGACGGTCAAACGGACCCACGACCGATCTTCGAAGTCGGTGCTGGAAAGACTCAGTGATGCCCTCTCTACCGAAAGTCGCGGCTGTGAGAGGAGATCCCGCCGAGGTGTTCGGAGAGGTCTTCGATGCGCTGAGTGACTACGTGGATGACACCGTCGGCTTTTTGGACGTGGCCGGTGACGAGCATGGCGGAGGCGGAACGGGCGACGCGGCGGAAGCGGTCCCAGACCGATTGCCAGATCACGAGATTGACCTGGCCCGTTTCGTCCTCGAGGGTTACGAACGTCACCCCCTTGGCGGTGCCGGGCCGTTGACGCAGCAGGACCAGCCCAGCCACTTTGACGCTCTGACCATCGGGCGTGGCCTCCAGGGATTGAGCAGTCACCACACGCAGGGCGGCCACCTGCGGACGGAGGAACTGGAACGGATGGGCGCGGAGTGACAGCCCGGTTGTCCGATAGTCGGCAGTGACTTCCATGGCGGGAGTCAGCGCTGGCAGGTCGGCGGGGCGTTCCTCATTCGTCAGTGATCGAAAGAGTGGGCCCGTGTCGTGATCGGGCAGCGCCTGCCACAAGGCTTGCCGCCGGGCGATCCCCAGTGAGGCGAATGCATCTGCGCGAGCCAGACGCTGACAGACTCCCCGCCCCAGACCGGTCCGGAACTGGAAGTCATCGACGGAACGAAATGGCCCGTGCTGCCGGACTCTCGCGATCTGCTGGGTCGCTGCGAGGGGCAGGCCCGAGATCATGCGGAGGCCCAGGCGAAGAGCGGGTTGAGGGTTGAGGGTTGAGGGTTGAGCGACCGGAGGGGAGGGAAACTCGAAATCCGAAGCACGAAATTCGAAAGAGGAGTCACCGGTCGCTCTCGCCTCTCGTCTCTCGTCTCTCGTCCCCTCCAGTGTGCAGTCCCAATCACTCGCATTCACATCCGGCGGCAGAACGGTGACTCCGTGCTTCTTGGCATCGGCGATCAACTGAGCCGGAGCGTAGAACCCCATCGGCTGGCTGTTGAGCAGTGCCGCTGTGAACGCAGCGGGGTGGTAACATTTGAGCCAGGCGGAGACGTAGACCAGCAGGGCAAAGCTGGCGGCGTGGCTCTCGGGAAAGCCGTACTCGCCGAACCCGCAAATCTGCTTGTAGACCCGTTCGGCAAACTCCGCTTCGTAACCGTTCGCGGTCATGCCATCGACGAGTTTCTGGCGGAACGGTTCCAGCCCGCCCTTCCTTCGCCAGGCCGCCATCGCTCGCCGCAGTTGGTCGGCCTCACCGGGCGTGAACCCAGCGGCGACCACGGCGAGTTTCATCGCCTGTTCCTGAAACAGCGGCACGCCGAGCGTCTTGTTGAGCACACTGCGGATGCGGTCATCGGGAAACGTGACCGGTTCCTCGCCCCGCCTGCGCCGCAGGTAGGGATGAACCATGTCCCCCTGAATCGGCCCCGGACGAACGATCGCAACCTCGATGACCAGGTCATAGAAGCAACGCGGCTTGAGCCGCGGAAGCATTGACATCTGGGCCCGGCTTTCGATCTGAAACACACCGACGGTGTCGGCCCGGCAGATCATGTCGTAGACCACGGGGTCTTCGGAGGGGATCGTGGCGAGGGAGAGCGGGGAGGAGGGTTGAGGGTTGAGAGTTGAGGGTTGAGCGACCGGAGGGGAGGGAATCTCGAAATCCGAAGCACGAAATTCGAAACCGGACTCGCTGCCTCCTCCCTCTCTGGCTCTCGTCTCTCGTCTCTCGTCTCTCGCCCCTTCTCCTTCTGGCTGACCGCTGATCTTTAACAGGTCAAACGCCCGCCGAATGGCACTCAGCATCCCCAGGCAGAGGCAATCGACCTTGAGCAGGCCGAGGGCATCAAGGTCATCCTTGTCCCATTCGATGACCGTCCGACCCGGCATGGCGGCGTTCTCGATCGGGACCAATTCATGCAACAGCCCCTGCGTCATGACCATCCCGCCGACATGCTGGGACAAGTGACGCGGGAACCCCAACAACTCCTTCGTCAGCAACAGGCACTGCCGACCTGTGCGAGTGGCAGGATCGACTCCCGCTTCGCGAAAGCGAGCTGCGAACTGCTCCTCACTGGTGATGTGGTCGAGGTTCTTGGCCAGTTTGTCCACGCGATCCAGCGAGAACCCGAGGGCCTTGCCGACATCGCGGACTGCCGAACGGGGACGATAGGTGATGAGCGCAGCAGTCATTCCGGCGCGGTCGCGTCCGTACTTCGCGTAGAGGTATTGCAGGACCTCTTCACGGCGTTCATGCTCGAAGTCAACGTCGATGTCAGGAGCCTCACCCCGCTCCTTCGAGATGAACCGCTCGAACAGGACATCGATCCGGTCCGGGTCGACCGAGGTCACACCCAGGCAGTAGCAGACTGCCGAGTTGGCTGCCGACCCGCGCCCCTGGCAAAGTATCCCCCGGCTGCGGGCAAACCGCACGATATCCCAGACCGTGAGGAAATAGGCTTCGTACCGCAGTTCGCTGATCAACCCCAGTTCATGCTCGATGAGGCCACAGACCTTGGCCGGGACCCCTTGCGGGTAGCGGTCACGGGCTCCTTGCCACGTCAGCTGATGCAGGTACTCCAGCGGGGTCACGCCCGGCGGGCTGAGTTCGAGTGGGTATTCATACCGCAACTCATCGAGCGAGAACTGACAGCGGGCGGCGATCTCGTACGTGCGCTCGATCGCCTCGGGGCAGGAGGCGAACAGATGGGCCATCTCGGCGGGAGGCTTGAGGTGCCGCTCCGCGTTGGGGAAGCGGCGTTCCCCCAGCTCCGCGACCGAGCAGTGATACCGCGTGGCAGTCAGGACATCGTGCAGCGGTTGCCGCTCGGAGATGTGATAGTGGACATCATTCGCGGCGACCAAAGGGAGCCGGCTCGACCGCGACAGCTGTTGCCAGAGAGCCAGTTGCCGCTGATCATCGGGACCGAGATGCAGCTCCGCCAGCAGATAAGCCCGATCCCCGAAGGCTTCGTGATAAGCGGCCAATTCAGCGGAGGAACATGATCGCGGCAGGACACACGCGAGCAGTCCTTCCGCATGTTCGGCGATCTGCTGTCGCGTGATGTGACACTGTCCCTTGGGGGCGTGCCGCCTCCCGAGGGTAATCAGCGTCGACAGCCGTCCGTACCCCGCCCGGTCCATCGCCAAGAGCACGACCGGCCGAGCATCGACCGGCGTGATCTCCGCCCCGATCAATAACGGCAAGCCGATCGCCTTGGCCGCGACATGGGCCCGAACGACGCCCGCCAGCGAGTTGCAGTCTGTGATTGCCAGAGCCGCATAGTCCAGATCCCCAGCCCGCTGAACGAGTTCATCCGGATGAGATGCGCCTTCCAGAAAGGAGTAGTTTGTCTTGCAGTGTAGCTCGGCATACGACTGACGCACTGGCCCCCCCGCAGACCGGGGCACCGGCAACGGACGAGTCTGCTTCGCAAGTGGCGGTGGGTCGGGCATGAGAGGTTAGAGACGAGAGACGAGAGAGAAGAGACGAGAGCCAGAGGAAAGAGGGAAGGCTTTTCAAAGACCTGCTGGCCCTAGGCTCTAGGCCCTAGGCCCTCCCCTCACTCATACACCCCATGCACGGCCCACTGCTGCGATTTGAGGTCGCAGAACAACCAGAGCCGAGTGCCACGATCCGTCTCGATGCGGTAGTAGTCCCGCTGGATCGACTGCTCGCGCCACCAGCCGGTGACAATCCGTTCCGGCCATGAGCAGTCGGTAACGCAGTACTCCTGACCACGCCAACGGAATCGGTCCGGCGGACGCATGTTTCGGTGAACTCCCGGAATCCCTTCAGGAGGTGAGAGCAGATGCAATGGACGGGTTGCCACCCGGGCAGCCCCGATCAGCGGGGAGGGTTCATCGAGCCGTGGAACCTTGAGGCGGGCCGGTGATCGTGGGAGCCGTTGGGACTCGGTGGTCCGCCCGGCTGACAACCACGGACCATGGGTGGCAGCCAGTTCGGGCTGGGCGTCGGGTTGCACCCGGAGTCGCAGCACAGCCTCCTCGCCCAGTCGTTGACTGAGCCGCTCGATCAGATGCGAGAACTCGGCCTCGCCGGTGTCATCCTGCTCGAACAGTGTGTTCCTGCGGGCCGGGTTCCGCAGGCTGGGGATCGCCTCCATCGTGATCGCGGTCACGCCCCCGACCAGCGGAAAACGCTCCTGCCGCAGCGACAGTAACTCGGCCAGCCGGTCCGCTGCGGTGGTGGGTTTGAGCAAACGAATGATGAGCGGCTCGGAATCACCGGTCTCGGTCTTCCAGGTAACACGCAGCTCCTGCGTGGCCCGCTGGCGGCTGCGGAGTTCGGCCAGCACCCGCTCCAGCAGTTGGTGCAGCACGGATTCAATCGAGGCGGCATCATGGATCGGACAGTCCCAGCGCAAACTGGCCAGGATCGGCTGCGGGGGAACTTCCGGAGTGAGGAGTTCGTCGATCGCTCCTGTGGCCTGATCGAGTCGTTGCAACAGCTGCGGCCCGAACCGCGACGGCAGGCTGGAACGCGGCAGATCTTGCAACTGACCGACCGTCCGTAAGCCGCACTCAGCCAGCATGGAAAGCGTGTTCGGAGCCAGCCGTAACGCCGAGACCGGCAGCGCTGCCAGCCGACTGGACAGCTCTTCGGTGGGGACGATCTTGAGCAGACGCTCCGTCGCCCGATCACGCTGGAGGGCGCCCCCCTGGGCCTGACGAGCCAGTCCCCATGCCGCCCCCCATGTGGGAGCACACGCTCCCTGCCCCCAATATCCCCGGCGGCGAAAGTCACGCGCCACCCCTCGGCAGAGCCCGCGCAGATCGCCGAACAGATGACTGCAACCGGTGACATCGAGAAACAGGCTGTCGGGTTCTTCGGCCTGATCGAGTCCCGCGCGGGGGGTGTATCGCTGGCACTCCCAGGCCAGTTCGCGGAGCGTTTCGCAGTCCCCGGCGGGGTCGTGCTCCAGGAACTCGCCGTGAGGCACGAGGCTGCGGGCCTCAGCCAGTGGCATCCCCGGCTGGACTCCCTGACGCAAGGCTCGTCGGTTCCCCAGCACCACGCGCGGCGACCGACTCTCGAGGGAGGTGTGCAGCACCACAACACGCTTTCTAAGCTCCGGCTGCACACGGAGTCGCCGCTGGATCGGCCAAAACGGAAACCACACGCAGACGATCTGTTTCACGATCCAGCTCCACTTCGATCACCTCTCCTGGCAGTCCGTTCCGGACCTTCAGCGTCTCCACCTGCATCCGCCTCGCCCCCCAATGAGAGGAACGCTGCGGAGTGACCCGCACCCGCAGATCGGCCCACCCCGACTCCCGCAGTGCCTCGATCCCGCGTAGCACGAGGCACCGTGTCCCACCGACTTCCGCCGCCAGCTTCCACCGCCGAAACGCCACCGACGGCAGTCGACCCACGCGGCAGATCACCAGATCCACCCCCCGCGACCGCAGCCCTTGCTCCACGGTCCAGAGCAGATCGTTCGGCTCCTGAATCGGCACCGACACGAGGCGATTCAGGTCGATGCCCCGTTCCCTCAGTGCGACCGGGCACAGAGGCACATCCACAACCAACCAGCGCCCGCCCGCAGCGATCGACTGGCCCCGCAGAGACTGCCTCGCGTTCCAGATCGCCAGTCCCAGGACTCCGCTTCCCTCGGTCGTCGCGACCCACTCCTGAATCGTTCCGGAGGACAGATCCCACAACGGCCCACTCGGAGACTCACCGCCTCCAGCAGCCGAAGCCACCCGCTGAGAAGGCCGCGGACTGGCGGCCCCTCCGTTCGCCGCCGCCAGCAACCGCCGGAGCGAGAGCAGCCTCTCAGAAGTGGACACAAGAACACTCATTCTGCGGAAAATATACGCCCGTACAGTTATTGTCAATCGCGGTTTTCGGCGACTGACCCTGAAAGGGGTCTCAGAGATTAGCCGGTGGCTGAGCGAAGCGACGCCACCGGTCGGGAGTCCCAGCCGGGACGCATCCCGGCAGGGATGCCAGAACCGTGCAGTTTGAGGTCGTATTCTTCTGCGATCCCTGCCGGGATCGTTGTTGTGGCATTGCGGTAACCGGTGGTGTCGCTTCGCTCAACCACCGGCTAATTTCTCTCATCCCTCCGGGATGTTGCGTCAAAGTCCCCAAGGTCGCAATGAAAAACGACTACGCCCTTTCACGTTCTGTTGGGAGAGTTCCTGCTTCTGCAGACCGCTCGCTACCATGATTCGCATGTGCGGACGCTACACCCTGCGAATCTCGTCTCAGGAACTCGCTGAGTTCTTCGACCTCTTCCGCGAGCCCGCCTGGTCTCCGCGGTACAACATCGCGCCGACGCAAAGTGTGCTGGTGATTCGCCAGGCGACGGGTCACTCCCAGCGAGAAGCTGTCCCGATGCGCTGGGGCCTGATCCCCAGCTGGTCCAAGTCGCTGACCGGTCCGCCGCTATTCAACGCCCGGTCGGAGACGGTCGCCGAGAAGCCCTCGTTCCGGACCGCCTTTCGTCGCCGTCGCTGCCTGATCCCCGCCGACGGGTTCTACGAATGGCAGGCGATCACCCCCAAGCAGAAGCAACCCCACTACATCACGCTGCGCTCGGGACAGCCATTCGCCTTCGCCGGGATCTGGGAGAGTTGGCAACCACCGGACGGCTCGCGGATTGACTCGTGCTCAATCCTCACGACAGCCGCCAATCTGTTCATGCAACCGCTGCACGACCGCATGCCGGTGATCCTCTCTCCCGATGAGTATGCCCCGTGGCTGGATCCGGAGTTGACCGAACCAGAGCCGCTGTGGTCCATGCTCGACCAGTACCCCGACCAGGAGATGCACGAGTGCCCGGTCTCCGCACTCGTCGGCTCGGTCCGTAACGATTCCCCTCAATTGATTCAGCCCTGCGATTGACGCCAGAGGTTTGAGCGCCGATTTCATGAGTCAGGGAGACACGATGACCAGATCGCCGCCCGGGCGAGTGCCCAGGAGTGCGTTGACCGCAGTCGCAAACTCCCAGTCGGTCGGATTCACGGGTTGGGTTGACCGCAGAGTGATGTGGCTTTGATCCAAGTCCAGGGCCAATGCCACTGCATACGCGGGCTGCACGATCCGCGAGGCATTCAGAAAAGCGGGCCCCTCCAGATCGTTTGCAGGCAGATCAGTCAGGTCCAGTCGATATCCCGTTCCGCCGCCGAGCAGCGCCGCGTACAGAGACCACCCCGCAGCTTGACGCGAGCCTTGAATCGTCAATGGCTTGTCGCGCAGTCCGGGGATGGCCTGCCGGGCGAGTAGAGCCTGTGTGATATCCCAGACACGAGCTGCATCATCGGTTCGCCCCAGCAGTGCAAACCGGCGGCGGAGATGAGTTCGCTTCTTCTCATCGCGCGTCCACTCAGTCGGTCCCACTCCGCGCGGTGCAAAGAACAGGTGAACAACCCCAGGCTGTCGGCATTGATCCAGGAAGGCCAGCCAGGCATTGCCGAACTCGGCTTCGAGTTTGTATTGAGCTTCGCTCTTGCCCATCGCGATGAATTGATTCATGCGTTCCCAGTCCTGTTGGTCGAGAACGTGGAGTACCACTCGCTCGGCCTTGGCGGGATCTTGACCTTCCGCAGAGGCGGCCCACATCGGCAGGCGATAGGGCTTTTCGCTCAGAAACTCGTAGTCAGTCCAGCGTATGTCTCGGCGAATGACAGCGCCCGTCTCTTTGAGTTCGATCCATGGCTCGGGAGGATGATTTCCAAAACTCTGATGACTGAGCGCCGCCAGCCAGGGCTTCCGCAGCGACTCCCACTCTTCCTTCGACTTCGGTACCGCAGGATTGGCCACCGGCACGAACTCCTCCTGAATCTGCGTGTTCCGCTGGTCCTCCGGCAGTTTCTCAAACACCCGCAGCTGTTCCGGCTCAAAGAACTTCACAGCCACCTTGTCGATCGGTGACTCAGCCTGCTTGAGGAAGCGGTTGAACCAGACGAACTCGTGAACCTGCAGTTCCTGAGTGTCTTTGTGCGGCCCTTCGGTGATGTTCAGGCCCAGCTGTTCCGGTTTACCGTACAGGTCATAGATGTGCCGCACCTGGCGGTGCACCTCGACGACGCCGTCCAGCGGAAAGATCGTGTCTTTGTCCGTATTGGCAATCAGCAGCGGGCGGGGTGCGACCAGCGCAGCCACCATGGCGTAGTCCCAGCCATAGGTGTTTACCTGGAACATGCAGTCGCAGTGCCCCTCGATGCAGCCGTCCACAATGTGGTTCTTGAGCGTCGTGATCCCAGCCACCGGGACCGCGACTTGAATCCGCTCATCGAGAGCGGCGATATACCACGAGTAGGCCCCGCCGCCGGAGCGACCGGTCACGCCGATCCGGGCCTTATCGACCTCGGGCCGCGTCTCCAGATAGTCGAGAGCCCGAATGCAGTTCCAGGCCTCAACCCCCGCCGGCGTGTAACCGCGAGAAAGCCACCACCACATCCCCTCCTTGTAGGTCCCGTGGTGAATACCCTCGATCTCGCCCAGTTGGAGCGTATCGATCGTCAGACACGCATACCCGTTGCGGGCGTACCAGGCTCCATGGTGCTGGTAACCAACCTTGTTGCCGTAGGAGATCCCGTCCTTCTTGTTGACCGAGTGACCGCAGACATACAGCACCGTCGGCAGCGGACCGGTCGCGTTCTTCGGCCGATAGAAGTTCCCCGTGACATACAGCCCCGGCGATGACTGAAAGTGCAACTTCTCGACGATGAACTCTTCGTGCTCGACCTGACCGGTAATGACCGGTTTTAGATCACCCTTCGCGGGCAGCGGATCGAGACCGAGCATCTCGAACAGCTGCTTTCGCAGCTTGGGCTTTTCGGCCTCCCACTGGGCCACAGACTGGATACTGGCCAGATACTCATCCGTCCGCTTGGCCAGTCGAGCGGTCTCCAGTCGGAAATACTCAGCGACGAGAGCATCGCCAGGGGCCGCGGACGGTTTGTCCTCCGTGAACGCTGGACTGATCATTGCCAGCAAGCAGATCCAAGCGAATGTCCATCGAGTCATAGCTTTCTCCTGACTTCCAAGGAGTTTGTCTGGTCATCCACAGATTTCGCAGATTACACAGATTCGAGCACGGAGTCTGTGCATCGATGTGAAACCTACAACACCAATGAATCGACGACCGTCCGGCTCACGCCAAACGCTCGTCACGAACTTGTTGTGCGAGCGACTCCACGCGCCTCGGGTCCAGCCGTGACGGCAACAGTTGCTTCGCATTCTCCCCAGCCGCCGCGATCCCGTACTTCACAGCTTCCGGAAGGCTCAGCCCGCGGTCCAGTGCAGCAACCAGTCCGGCCGTCAGGCAGTCTCCGCACCCGATGGCGTTCACGACATCGACGCGCGGCGGCGTGAACTTCCAGAGTTCGGTTGCGGAGCTGAGCCAGACCTCATCCGGACCATGGGTGACCAGCACCCACTCGGCACCGCGCTGGTTGATCTCGCGCATGGCGGCAATCAGCGATGGCTCATCGCTGAGCGGTCGTCCGACCGTCATCGCCAGTTCTTCGCGGTTGGGCTTCACGAGAAACGGACGCAGTGGCAGGCAATCGACCAGCTCCGGACCGCGAGCGTCGAGGATCACGCGCGGGCTCGTTCCAGCTTGCTCCAGAGATTCCATGATCTCGCGGTAGATCAACTTCGAGGAGTCACGCCCGACCACGGACGGCAGTGAACCGCTGAAGACCAGCCAATCCTCCGGGCCACACGATTCGAGCAGCACCTTTTGAAACCACTGCAGGGCCTCGGCACTGATCGGGCGGGCGTTCTCGACCAGTTCGGTGATCTCGCCCGTGGGACGCTCGATCAGTGTCGTACAGGTCCGCGTGGCTGCCTGCTCCGCAAAGCAGCGATTCGGGACTTCCAGCGATCTCAGCTCCTCAAAGATCAGCTCCCCGGAACTGCCGCCGCAGACACTGAGCATCAGCGAATCGGCCTGCAGATACGTGAGGGCGATCGCCACGTTGACGACCTTGCCCGACGCACATCCGTGTGTCTCCACAGCTCGATTGACCGCGCCGCGCGTCAGCTTGTCGAACACCAGAATCTGCTGCCACGCGGGTGACAACCCAGCTGCGATGATCACCAGAGGGCCTCCAGAATGTCGGACAGTTCGTTGTCACTGAGCGAGCGCGGGTTGCCGTTCATACTGTTCCCGCGCGAGGCCGGGACCAGTGCCGGAAGCTGACTCTTCTCAACACCCAGGTCGCGCAGCCGCAGCGGAATACGAAGCGACAAAGCCAGCTCTCGAACTGCTTCCACGGTGAAGTCGGCCGCTGCGGCAGGAGTGTCCCAGGAGCGGCGAGAGAACAACGGAGCCAGCTGGGCGAGTGCTGGCTCGCACTGTCCGCGATTGACGCGCAGAGCGACCGGCAGCAGCGTGGCACAGGCCAGCCCGTGTGGGATGCCGCACAGCACGCCGAGGGCTGCAGCCACTCCATGAGCCATCCCGAGTCCCGCATTGGCCAACGTCACGCCGGACAGGAACGCCGCATGCGACATCGCCTCACGCGCGGGACGGCAGGTCGGATCGACGACCGCCCGCTGCAGCCACGGGACCGCACAGCGCAGCCCCTCGTGACACAGAGCCCGCGTGATCTCGGTCGACTTGGGGGTGATCAGACTTTCGATCAGCTGGGTAATGGCGTCCATCCCGGACCAGGCTGTGGTATCGCGGGGACAGGTGACCGTCAGCTCCGGATCGAGCAGTGCGACCTCGGCGATCATGCGGTCCGAACGCAGGCTCTTCTTGAACCCGCCGGATTGAGAGGAGATCACGGAGTTCTTCGTGGCCTCGCTTCCGGTTCCCGATGTCGTCGGCATTGCCATGAATGGCAGCGGGCGTTCGGTGATCTGCAAGCCGCGACCGACGCCTTCGAGGTAGTCCTTGACCGTATCGCTCTGGCGATTCGTGGCGAGAGCTGCGACCGCCTTGCCAAGGTCGAGGGCCGCCCCGCCGCCGATGGCGAGGACGATATCTCCAGGGTGGCCGCCGCCATGTTCGATCAGCCGGGCGACAAACGAATCGACATCCTCGACCTCCGGCTCGCGCGAGATGACTCCCAGGTCGATGGTCTGCAGCTGGGCCGCATCGAGCGACTGCTGGATCTCGGTCCAAACGGAAGAGTTTCGAAGGGTCCGCGACCCGCTCACGAGAAAGACCCGCCGCCCCAAGCTGGCGGCGCGGGCTCCGACTTCTGTTCGGCGGCCCCAGCCAAAGACGACTTGCCGCGGCATCAGCAGGTCATACTTCATGCGATCTGGCTCCAGTCAGCGAACTCGAGGGCGAGAATCAAACGGGCCGCTGATCATCGGATGGCGGTTCGTGGGGCTTAGGCGGGTGCTTCTCCTGCAGGGCGTTCGCCGCGCAGACCATAGCTGTCGTGCCGACGATCGCCGTGACGATCCACGCCGTCCGGCCGCTCTCGGCATTCTGAGACCAGATGCTGGTCAACGCCGCTGCGATCGACATCCCGACCGGAACGAGTCCCGCCGTCACGAAGACCAATGCCGGGTCACGAGCCGGCGGCGGGCCTGGAGGAGGAGGTGGCGGTGCGGGCGGTCGAGCGTGATTCACGGGGACCTCGGATGAGGGAGGACGGAATCTCAGTCTACCAGCGGAACAGCCCGGTTCCCCAACTCAGGCCCGCACCAAACCCACACATCACGATTAAATCGCCGCGCTGGATCTTGTCGGCCCGCAGCGCTTCATCCAGCACCAGCGGGACCGAGGCTGCGCTGGTGTTGCCATACTTCTGAACGTTGCAGAAGACCTTGTCGGCGGGAATCTTCAAGCTCTCCATTGCGGCATCGATGATCCGGATGTTGGCCTGATGCAGGAGAAACAGTGAGACATCCTCGACACGGTATCCGGCCCGCTTCAGGACCAGCTCGATCGTGTCCTGCACCAGCCGCACTGCCCACTTGAAGACGCTGCGGCCATCCATGCGAAGGTACTGGTCCCCGGCCAGGATCGCCTCGGCAGTGATCGGGCAGCGTGACCCGCCCGCCGGTCGATCCAGCAGATCACCGCCGCTGCCGTCAGCCCCCATCTGGTAGCAGACCAAGCCTTGAGTGGGCTCACCCTTGGTGACCAGCACAGCTCCGGCTCCGTCTCCGAACAGCGGATAGGTCCGCTGATCCTTCGGGTTGATGATCCGGCTCATGCAGTCGACACCGATCACCAGTGCCAGCTTCGCATTCCCGGTCGCGACATACTGAGCCGCAGTCACCAGCGAGTACATGAACCCCGCACACGCAGCAGCCAGATCAAACGCCGGACAGTCGAGCCCGAGCCGGTTCTGGACCAGGCAAGCGGTCGATGGACATTGATAGTCCGGAGTAAACGTCCCAACAATCAGAAGATCGATCGACTTGGGATCGATCCCGGCATTGCGGATCGCCTTCTCGGCTGCGGCGACAGCCATCTCCAGCGAGGAGACGTTGGCCGGCGCATGCCGCCGCTCAAGGATGCCGGTCCGCTCGCTGATCCAGTTGGCGTCAAAGCCAAACCGCTTGTTGAGCTCGGCATTCGAGACCACGTTATCGGGAACGTGGGTGCCACTGCCGATGATCTGAATTCCAGTCAGCGAATTGGTGCGCTGGCTGTTGAGAACATGCTGGCGTTGAGCAGTGGTGCAGTCTGTCACGGAGATTCATCACGGTGAGATGCGTCACAAAGCAGCTCGCATGACCAAGCTGCCGCTGCTCTGGGGCAGAACCCATGGTCGGAATCCAACCTGGGAACTGGCGTGTGCCAATCCGCACGATGAATCCAACAGTGGTGCTCCCCAGCAGACGCGGGCAGTATACAAGCGGTCATAGAGAGGAACCAGCGTCGGAGTGGACTACCAATGCTCGACCGGCCCGTTGGGGACTTTGATCAAGGCTGTGGGAACCGTTGACTCGCGTTCCCCGTGGCGATTCGCGACTTCGACGACGATCGATTCGAACTCTTCGACCGTCTCAAACGTGCGGAGTCGGTTCTCCAGATCCTCGGGAATCCCCAGGCGGGCTCCGTACCAGGCGGCAAACTTCCGGAACAGCAGGCAGCTGTACTCGGCATGCTGAGCGAACATCAGGTGGAAATGCCGTCTGAGGAACTGAATCTGCTCGTCGCGGGTCGGAATGAAGAGCGGGTTCTCCCCCTGAATCGCAAGTTCGATCCGGCGGAAAATCCACGGGTCGAGGAGTGCTCCGCGACCGATCGCCACGGCATGGCAGCCCGTGACCTGCCGCATCTGCAGGGCCTCAGCAGCTGAGCGAACGTCGCCGTTGCCGATGATCGGAATCCGCTCGACCGCCTCGACGACCGCTCGAATCCCGTCCAAGTTCACAGTTCCGTGAAACCCCTGCTGCCGCGTGCGCCCGTGAATCGTGATGGCTACGACGCCGATCTGTTCGAATTCGCGAGCCAGAATCGGAGCAGTGATCTGCGTGGCGTCCCACCCCAGCCGCATCTTGACCGTGACCGGAATCTGCACAGCGCTCACGACTTGGCCAACAAGGCTGCAGGCTCCGTCCGGATCGCACATCAACTTGGCCCCGCCGCCCTGTCCGTTGATATGGGCCATCGGGCAGCCCATGTTGATATCGATCCCCTGGTACCCCTGCCCCTCGAGCCAGCGGGCCGCTTTGACCAGATCGATGACCTTACCGCCGAAGATCTGAATCGAGAGCGGTTTGTCCGCCGCATCGGTTTCGATCAGCTCCAGAGACTTCTGCCGCTTGCCGAGCAGCATGGCGGCATGGACCAGATCCGTCGTCGCCAGTCCGAGCCCGCCCAATTCCCGAATCACTCGGCGAAAAGCCAGATGCGTATACCCCGCGAGTGGAGCCAGGAAATACCGCGACGGCATCACCCGCCCGCCGATGTTGAGCGGCGACTCGTCGATGGGCCAGCTGGCGGAAGAGGGTTGAGAGTTGAGGGTTGAGGGTTGAGGGTTGAGGGACTGCGGAAGGCGGATGGCGGATGGCAGATGGCCAGAGAGGGCGGGTTGAGGGTTGAGGGTTGAGAGTTGAGCAGCAGCAGAACCTTCCGGCTCCCCTCTCCCCCCGGGAGAGGGGCTGGGGGTGAGGGTACCCGCACGAAAGGACTGCTCCCCCGCCCGCTCTTCTGGCTCTCGCCTCTCGTCTCTTCCCTCTCGTCTCTCTTCCACCTCCCGCAGCAGCGCCTGCTTCTGGGCACCCGTCAATTCACGCCAGTCGCGGTCTTCCAGCCCCGCAGCCAATCCCCACAGGAGATTGAGTGACGCCGTCGGCTGCTGCGATCTTACGAGCGAATAGGCACCGGCAGGTCCGACCTCTCGCAACTGCTCGATCGTCGTGATCCCAGCCGCCTGCAACCACACCGAGCTGCGCGGGCCGAGGTTTCGGAGTTCGGTGATAGGAGTGGACACGGTCGAAAGTGACTCGGGAGGGCGAGGCTCCTGCCGAGCCGTGCGGGGAGAATGAACACTCATTCTCAGAGGGCATCCAAGCAGGTGTATCGGTTACCCCAGCCACCGGCACGCATCTTTCGCGAAGTACGTCAGAATCATATCCGCCCCCGCGCGGCGGATGCTGGTCAGAATCTCCAGCGCGACCCGCTGCTCGTCGATCCAGCCATTCGCAGCGGCGGCTTTCACCATCGCGAACTCGCCACTGACGTTGTAGGCCGCCAGTGGGACTTCGGGGTGGGCGGCCTTCACGCGGCGAATGATGTCCAGGTAGCTGAGGGCTGGTTTGACCATCAGCAGATCGGCCCCCTCCTGCAGGTCGAGGGCCACTTCGCGCAGGGCCTCAGCTCCGTTGGCCGGGTCCATCTGGTAGGTCCGCCGGTCCCCGAACTTGGGGGTACTCTCGGCGGCCTCGCGAAACGGGCCATAGAACCCGCTGGCGTACTTGGCTGCGTAACTCATGATCGGAATCGAGCTGAACCCCGCCCCATCAAGCCCCCCGCGCAGGGCCTGAATCATCCCATCCATCATGCCGCTGGGAGCCACCATGTCAGCCCCGGCTTTGGCATGGCTGACAGCTTGTTTGATGAGGTTCACCAGCGTGGCATCGTTCCCGACATCGGTGTGCCCGTGGTCGTCAATCAGCACACCGCAGTGCCCGTGATCGGTGAACTCACAGAAGCAGACATCGGTGATGACCAGCAGATCGGGAGCGGCATCTTTGATCGCGCGGATCGCCTGCTGCACGACTCCCTGATCGTCCCAGGCCGAGCTGCCGACCGCGTCCTTCGTGGCGGGGATCCCGAACAGGATCACAGCCGGGATCCCCAGCTTCGCGATCTCACGGGCCTCATCGGCCAGCAGATCGACGGTCATCTGAGCATGACCGGGCATTGAGCTGATCGGAATCCGCGTGTTCTTCCCGTGCCGGATAAACAGTGGCAGGATGAAGTCATTAGGTGAGAGCTCGGTCTCGCGCACCAGGTCTCGAAGACGCGGATGCGAGCGCAGACGACGCAGGCGGGTTTGCGGAAACATGGCAGGGCAGATCGAGGAAGGTCCGAACCGATCATGGAGTATGACAACCTGCTGATCTCCGGCCAAACCGGCAGCACCTCGCTGGTCACGAATGTGTGTGCCTGAAACGTCGGTGACGGGAACCGCTTTCCCCCTCGCCCCCGCGCTGGACGCGAATCGACCGGAAAACTCCAATGCGGGGGAGAGGGTTGGGGTGAGGGGGAGTACAGCTTCGCCCCTCACCCCGGCCCTCTCCCCAAATCCCGATTTTCCCGATTCTGAAGTCATTCGTGGGGAGAGGGAGCAGGCATCAGATTCACCGACGTTAGGGATACACACGCGTCACGAATACCGAAACCTGTTCATCCGTCAGGGATCAACCGAGTGCACCGCATCGGCATCCGTGATTACGGCCTCGCGCTGCGAGAATGCGCCCCCTGGAGCCCAGTATGCGGCTCGTATCTCAAAGTCACCTGAAGTGGAAAATCCCCCTTGTTATGCGCACCGGGGCATGCGTACTATGAATTCATGTTCCGCTGCCTCCTCATCCTTGTCTTGATCTGCCAGACCGGCTTGGCTCGGTCCCGAGGAGATTGTCAGGCCCCCAAGGGGGCACAGCCTGTTTGTTGCCAGGTGAGCGGTCCACGAACTCAGCAGTCGTCGACCCCGACTTGCTGCCGACGCCATTCCGAAGACGCTCCGAAGGCGCATCCCTCGAATTCGGAACAAGGCGGGCTTCACCAACCGTGCTGTGGCTGTTGCCATGTGGCTCCGATCGCTCTTCTGGCGAACCAGTCAGCCACACGGGAGCCTGAACTCCAGGTCGATTTTCAGTCCTTAGTGGACGAATCGATGATTGGCATATCACTTCTTCCCAGTACACCTCCTCCCAACCTGCTCGTTGGAAATCTTGCGCAGAGTGTGGCCTCGCCGATCTGTTGATCGGTCGAGCGATTTTGAGGTAGCAACGTCTGTTGTCCTCATTCCAATCATCCGCGGGAGCGATGTCTCTCGCGGGAGGAGATCATCATGAACCGTCGTTCTTTAATGACTACGTTGGCAGCTGCAGTTCTGGGAGTCGTGGGCTGGGGAATGCACTCGCAGGCATCCTCGAAGGCCACGCTCGGGACCTGCTGTGTACCAGGAGCCGAGTGCTGCAAATCGGGAGATCGGGCGTGTTGTCTGACTGACACCTGCTCCGAGGCCGGCTGCTGCACGGAAGCCTGCTGCACCAAGGAAAAGGAATGTTGCCAGGAGGGAGCCGCCTGCTGCTTCCCCGGCAGCCCCTGCTGCACCGAAGCTGCGAGCTGCTGCGTGAAGTAGTCTTGGCCGCTGTCTGTCGCCAGACCGCATGACAACAGGCAGGACGGGTGCTTCACTTGTCCTGCCTGGCTTTTTTGGATCGTGTCGCGGTATGAGTACCCGCCGCTTGAGCCACTAATTCGGAATCTTGGACAGCGGATCGCCGAGCGTCAGCGTATGGTTTCGACCGCGGACCTGAACGGTCACGCTGTCCTGCCCCAGAGAGACCACCGTCCCTTGCAGGGTAGCCACTGCGAACGACGCACCCGCCTTCAGGACAAGTTCCTGCTGGCGCCCTTCGTCGAGAAACCAGGCCTCATTCCGGGCCGCTGTCCGCCACGTCCCGACCAGCTTGATCGTCTCCAGCGGATTCCTCACGGCGGGGATCACTTCCGCAGCGGCCCGGGACGGCTCAGCCACTTCCGTGAGAGTCCGCTCAAACATCTTCGAAGAGGCCAGCAGCGATTCCGGCAGTTCTTCGACCGGGACCTGCGGGCGAGCCTGTGGGTGCATCAGCTCGGTACGTGGTTCCCCTCCCGCGAGCGAGAGGGCTGCAACCTGCAGCACCAGCTTCAGATTCTCGGTCGGACGTTGCGGGTCGACCTGACTGATGCTGCAGGACTCGACGCGCTGCAGCAACGGGACCGAGTGAATTCGCTGCAACAACCGAGAGATCTCCGTCATTCCGGCCTGGGCCTGCAGAGTCATTGAGACTTCGTGACCGATATCGGGTTCCTCCACAGTCGCGTGCGGCGTGACGACAGCGTCCTCGAGTCCGAGCTCGCTCGCCGTCTGAATCAGCCACTCTTGATACAGAGCCGTCGCTGTGGATTGATCCGGCGGCAATGCCTGCTGATGAGCCTCGTGCAGATGTCGCTGTGCCCGATCAATCAGGGCCAGATCCTGCTCCTGTCGGTCGGTCTTCTTGCGAAGCGAGTCAAGAGTCCGTTGCCGGGACGAGATCGGGGACAGCACCGTCTGCAGGAGCGGAGCCCCGGCCCAATAGACCAGCGCCACGATCCCCAGCAGAATCGCCAGCCACTGTTCGCGAGTGAGTCGAGAGCCAGTCATGGCGTGACCTGCCTGGCCTTCTGAGTGAGGGTCTTCAGTGCCGCTTCGACCTCAAAGGTCGCCGGGTAATCCGGGTCGCGAGGATTCACTTCGATTCCATGTGGTCGCAACTCGTACCCCGCTTCATCGGCCAGCAACCGCTGGTGCAGCTGCAGAACATCCGACGAATCGAGCGCTTGCCCCTGCAGGCGAATGACTGGCGGTTCTTCATTCCGGGGCTGTTCGAGGGACAGCTGATGAATGACGACTCGATCATTTCCGGGCAGCAGGGGCAGGAACTGATCCAGCTGCTGCGGCCAATCGACCTTCTGGTCTTGCCACTCATTGACGTAGGCCTGCGTGTCCAGTGCGAGTTGTCCGCGCTTGAGCAAGGCGGTCTGATCCTGATCAAGGCGACGGAGCGAGGCGATCTCGCGATCGAGATCGGTCAGATGCGACCAGCCCGCCCACCCGGCCAGAACGAGAAATCCCAGAGCGAGCAACGCCGTGCGAATTCGGCTGCGGCGGCGGATGAGAGCGGGATCAACGGGGCGTCGCGGATTGGCCAGATCGATGGTCGAGCAACCATGTCGTCTCGCCCGTAGCGAGGTCTTGAGGAGCTGCGTGGCAGGGTTCCCTTCGTCACATTGCAGGTCCGCTCCCGCAGCTCCGATCGCTCCGGCAGTGGGAACGACCGCTCGCGTAGACGGACCAATCACCTGAACTCGCTCGATCGGCTGTCCCTGGCAATCGCTCGGTAACGAGGCACGAAGCCGGGCCAGCCCCGCAGCGATCGCTTCGGTCTGACAGGCTCCATCACTCCGCCGTTCACTCGAGGAACCCAACACGAACTTCGGAGACCGGGCGGCCAGTGGAACAGTCAGCCCACCCACCGGACAGCTGTCTTGAAACAGTGTCAGCTCGGCCAGTTCGCCTTGAAGAACGATCACCAGCTCGACGCCCCGGGACTGCGGGTCGATCAGATCGAACTCGCGGACGGTGATCCCGACCAGTTCTAACCCGGCTGCGGCCAGCAGCGCACGCTGCGGAGCGAGCGTGGCCTGGGGAATACTGATGAGCGTGACGCGGTCCTGGCCAGGGATCGAGACATAGTCGTAGACGTGCTGCTCCGGGCTGCCGGGCAGACGGCTCTCGGCCTGGAGTGCCACCAGCGCGGCCCGCTCATTCGCGGGAGCTTGGGGCAGTTCCACCTGCTTGATCATGACCGCTGATCGTGGCACTTGAAGCAGCGTCGCGCGGGTCTGCACCCCTTGGGCCGAGAGTTGCTCGCTCAGCCACTTGCCAGCCAGCACGGGATCCTGGAGCGAAATCTCACGAGGCCACACCAGTTGGCCGGCGACATGAACCGTCAGATCGCTGCCGTCTCGCGAGGCCTCCACGCATGCGACTTCGCGGCCCAGCGTGAGCGCCAGCAGCCGCTCCCGCTGAGGAGCGGGACGTTGCCGAGCGGCATCGGTGGTGTTGCGAAATCGCCACATGAAGGAGTGATCGGACCTCAATCGGGACGAGGAATCGACAGGGAATGCTCTCGCAGTTCCCTCACGGTTACCGGAAGCGTTGTCGCGTCGAGCAGGAACTCGATGGCTACTGCAGTTGGCATACCGTCCGAGTAACCGACCGCAGTTCCCTCGAACACGTCGCCGCCCGCAGTGAGATACGGAGCCATCTTCCGCAGCGTGAGCGAGTCCAGCAGCTGCTGTTCGGCCAGCCAGGCCACAGAGCGCTCTCGGGTGATCCGGGAGCGGCGAGCCACGATCGCATCGGCCAGCGAGTCGCTCATGCCGGGGATCGACATCAGAACGGGGCGCGGGGCCTCGAACAGATTGATCCGGCCTGGAATCCGATCGGCATCCGTCACCGTCAGACGCTCTTCCAGCAGAGACAGCACGCGGCCCATCTGGGTGGGCTCATCATCCCACGGACTGGTCAGGACGGTGGTCTGCCCATCGACTTCGATCTTGGCTGCGGTGCCCATCAGATCGAACAGGGAGCGGATGGTGAAGGATGGCTGTTGCGCAAGGTCCAGCCCTCGCACGGACGCCGCCTGCGGTTGGGAGTTTCCTTCGCCGTCCTCACTGGGAACATCATTGAGCTGAGCTGCGGCGCGGGCTTCGGCGGCTTTGACGCGGGCGGCTTGGGCCTCGGGGGATTGATCGTGGATGTCCGGCTCATCGGACGGCGGCGAATCGTCATCGACCGGGCCGACCAGTCGAATCGCGACCACGAATCGCGCCGCTTCCTCATCGAATGCCTGTCGCAAAGCTTCATGCAGCCGAGGCAGATTTGAGTCGTTGAGATTGATCCGCGTTTCGCCGTTCGATGATACGTTTCGCTCGCCGCTCACGACGGTCAAGTACTGAAACCAGCCTCGATCACTTGGCTGCGTTCTCTCAAAGCGACTCTGTCGCCCACCTGCGAGCCGGGGACCATACAGCAGTTCCTCGGTGACGCCGCGGACCAGCAGCAGTTCGTCCAGTCGCTGAAACCGGCCCTGACGCGGTCGACGTGGCTCCCGCTGCGACAGATAGAAGCTCGACTCGGCTCCATACGCGGACGGCTCCTCATCCGGGTCCATCCAGTCCAGCAGAGCATCAGCGACGGCGACCGTCATCTCGGGAATCGCCAACAGCTGAGCCCGGGCTTCGCGGCGGCGAAAAGGCTCCAGTGGTAAGGTATTGAGGTTCAGCTTGGCCGACTCATTCGCGAGGCCGAACACGCTCTCGACAGATCGGCGGCTACTGGAATCGCTGGCGAGGGCCTGCTCCACCCAACCAGCGCGATCGGCCCCTCTCCCCGCCAGAACGCTGAACAGCACCGGTGAATGTTGCGATGCTGAGACCGTCTGGCGGTGGAAGGAGACCTCGACACTCGGATCATCGATGGCTGCAGCAGCCAGCTCGATTCCGGACTGAGCCGCCGCACGCAGCTGGACGATCTGGTTCCCGCCGTGGACCGCGCGGGCTTCCACGAGCATCCCTTCCGAGAACGTGTATGCTGCCAGGCTCAGCAACGTGATCGCAACCAGCACCAGCAGCAGCACAGCTCCGGTTCTTTGACGTGGCTGCGTGCGATGAACGGGTCTCATGGGGCCTCTCCTTGCGAGAGATGCACGACGAGTCGTTGGGATTCCTGGTCCTGATCGGTGCGCATGATCTCGACCGCGCGAGGCAATGCGCCGCGCTGATACCCATTCCACACTGCGTGCCAGCTGCGACCATCGAAGTAACGAAACCGCAGCTCGCGGGTCTCCGGATCGACAGTTGTCCAGCCGACAGATTGCGGTGTAAGCGACCTCAGACGCGTCCCCGATTGAGCCGTCCATTCCAGGCGGGTCAGGCCGAGTGGTTGCTCCTGAGCATCGACGTTGCTGTGCCGAAGCCGCTCGCCTTCGCGAGAGATCGGCACACGCCGCGTCTCGCCCGAGCAGAACCACACTATCTGCCGGGATCGATGGGATCCCGCTTCTGCGTCCTCGCGCTGCGGAGTCAGAAACCGCTCGTTGACCTGGGAAGTCTCGATCAGCAGATACCGCTCGTCTCCATAGAACCCGACCAGTGTGGGGACGCCCTGCTGCAGATCCAGGTATTGCTCCGAGAAGTCCGTTGTCTGGAACGGCTGCGTGACTTCGGAACGTGGGTCCAGAGATCGATCCGGCACCACAGCCGCACGGATGTCCGAGGCCAGATCGTCGGCAGCTCCTCGGCGGACCACAGCCCGCTCGACCTGCCGCCGACCGGACTCGTTCAGGCGACTCTGCGTGTGAATCGCCTGAAAGGTCGCGGCAATCAGCATCGCACTGAGGACCAGGACAGCCAAGACTTCAATCAACGTAAAGCCAGCTCTCGCGGGGGCTCTCATCGAACACCCTCCGCCAGGCGGGATCGCCGTACGAACTGCGTCAACGCAAACTCGGTTCCATTCACGGGGCGGACCGCGACTGTCACTTTGGCCACGGAGGGAGTAACTCCCGGCTCGATGGTGACCGACCACTCCCAGCGGGCATCATCCTCACACGGTTGCCATCGCGAGCCTCGCAGAGGAGTGGCTCCCGCGAGCAGAAGATTGAGCTGCGACTGACAACGGGTGGCTGCCTCGGCAGTATGTTCGCAGCGCAGAGCCGCGCGGACTCCGCCGCCGGTCAGGTTACCGATGACCGCCAGAGCGAGACCGAGGATCGCCACCGACAGCAGGACCTCCAGCAGCGTGAGTCCGCGCCTTGTGGTCGAACGTCGTGCAATCAAAGCTGCGGGGCTCACGGTTCCCCTCGGCTGGATGCGGCACCGGTGAGACGGGCGACAACGATCCGTTCCTCGCGGTCGGTGTCGTCCTGCAGAATCACGAGGGCTTCGGAAGCTGTACCGCCCGGATAGAACCGGATCGGCGGAGACCATTCCCCGCGAGACCGGTCCAGCGTCGCAAACTTCACGGACTCAGGCAGAACCAGCTCGATCCGCTGCGTGGGAATTCCCGACTTGATCTCCAGCAGTGATGAGCCCGGTTGATAGCGGACGGAACTCGGTGTTCCCGATTCGATCGCAGCCAGCCGAGCATGGGCGAGTTCAGCGAGCACGAGATCGCGAGCCTGACTCAGAGGTTGATCTTCACTCCAGCGGGCCAGTGCCGGAACTGTCAGGCCCGCCACGACACCCAGGATCGCCATGACGAGCACCAGCTCGACGAGCGAAAAACCTCGGTGAGTGACGGGCTGGGGGATCAAGGTCGCCTCATAGGGATAGCGAATGTTTGTCGTCAGAATTCTTACGAATTCTGCTACTCGAGAACGATGTCGTCCTCGGTCCCGGGGACGCGATCTTCTCCGGCGGACGAGAGGTCGTACCCATCGGGGCTGACCTTGCCGGGCACGGTGTAGATCAGCTTCTCGCCCCAGGCGTCGAGCGGTTCCTTTTCCAGATACGGTCCCCGCCAGCGGTGGTCCTTGCGACCCGGAGCCTCCAGCAGGACATCCAGCCCCTCAGCTGCGGTCGGAACAGCCCCGGAGTGGTCGAGGGCGTACATCCGCACAGCCTGCTTGAGTCCATGCAGGCTGAGCCGCGTGGCGTCCTCGTTGGCATGCTTCTGCCGCCCCATGACCTTGGGGATGACCATCGACATGAGCAGCCCCATGATGGCCAGCACCAGCAGAATCTCCACGAGCGTGAAGCCCCGCCGCAAAGTCAGTGTTCGTTGTCGTTTCATGAGGTTGTTCCTGCGGACTGTTCGCCGCCGTTTAGAGCCCGTTCCCCGCAAACACGGGCATCAGCAGTGCCACGACCAGAAAGCCAACCACCGCTGCCATCACCAGCATCAGGCACGGCTCGATCAACTTGACCAGTGCATCGATCTTCCGCTGAGTCTGCGTATCAAGCCGATCTGCCATCTCGACCAGAAGCGTATCGAGACGGTTGGCCGTCTCACCGACGGCGATCATCTCCAGCAGCTCTCGCGGGAACTGCCCGCTGGCCCGCAGCGGCGCGACCAGCGACTTTCCCGACGAGACATTGTCCGCAGCCAGCTGGAGCGACCGTGCCAGAATCCGGTTGCCGGTCGCATCCTTGGCAATCCTCAGCGATCGAAGCAGCGGGACGCCGTTCTTCAACAAGGTCCCCAGCACGCGGCAGAATCTCGACAACGCCAACGAGCGCAGGATCGGGCCCAGTCCCGGCATCCGGATCTTCTGCTGATCGAGCCAGTCACGACCGGCCTCTGTATCGAGAATCCTCCGCACGAGCAGTGCGCCGCCGAGCAGAACGCCGAGCAGCAGCACTCCATAATGCTGACACAGATGGCTGAGGCGGAGCAGGATGGTTGTCGCGGTTGGCAACTCATTCCGAGCCTCGAGCCGACTGAACAGTGGCGCGAACTTGGGAACAAAGAAGGTCATCATGCCGACCACCACGATCGCCCCGATGATGGCCAGAAACAGCGGATAGCTGAGCGCCCCTTGCACACGGCTGCGGATCTCGGCCTGGCGTTCGGTCAGGCGGGCAATCCGTAGCAATGAGCCTTCCAGAAAGCCGCCGTTCTCACCGGCATGGACCAGACTGACGATCAGATCGCTGAAGGTCTCGGGATAGCTGCGCAGAGTGTCGGCCAGTGATTCCCCGCGGGCAATCCGCGTGTGGATTGCAACGAGTTGCTCGTGGAGCGTGGGATCGGACGTCTGGTCCCGCAGGACCTCGACAGCCTTCAGCAGGGGGACGCCCGACTGCAGCAGGTGAGCCAGCTGATCGAATGTCGCTGCCACTGCCGCTGCGGGGACGCGGCGATTGGCCCACGAGAAGAGCCCCTGCGGGCGGGCATCCGCTTCAACGACCTGAACCGGGAACAGCGATTGCGAGGACAACAGCTGGAGCAGATCGCGCCGTGAG
The DNA here is from genome assembly GCA_044337025.1 of Planctomycetaceae bacterium. GTDB lineage: Bacteria > Planctomycetota > Planctomycetia > Planctomycetales > Planctomycetaceae > TH-plancto1. Next base: position 10,040 of record JBIIOI010000061.1, on the reverse strand, counting down.
GGAGCGACCAGCGTTCCGATCTCGGTCTGTCCGCCGATGCGGCGTGCGGTGTACTGAAAGGTCGGCATGGTGAGTTACCTCCCCGTTCCGACAAGCTGAGCCAGTCCAGCTGAGGCATCGGCGTCGAGATCACTCGCTTCGTCGTCGCTGGCACAGACTCGCAGCACTTCATCAAAGCTGGTCAAGCCGCGAGCCACGCGCTGCCAGCCCGACTGCCGCAAGGTCTGCATGCCGCGCGAGACGGCATGGGCCTTGATCTCGTTCGCACTGGCTCCCTGAATACAGAGGGACCGTGTTCCCGAGTCGGAGCGCAGCAGCTCGAAGATCGCGACTCGGCCCGCGTAACCGGTTCCATGGCACTCGCGACACCCCACGGGCTGGTAGCATTCGAGAGGCCCCAAAGCCTCAAAGTCGGAGGGGAGGGCATCCACACGCAGGGGCTGGCGACAGCGGCTGCATAGCTTGCGGACCAGCCGCTGAGCCAGGACTGCTTCGAGGGTACTGGCCACCAGATACGGCTCGATCCCCATGTCGATCAGTCGGGTGTAGGCCGACGCAGCATCGTTCGTGTGCAGGGTACTCAATACCAGGTGTCCAGTCAGCGAGGCCTGCATCGCGCTGACAGCGGTCTCATGATCGCGGATTTCCCCGATGAGAATCACATCCGGATCATGCCGCAGGATCGATCGCAGCCCGGCAGCAAACGTCAGCCCGATCTGGGACTGCACCTGAATCTGATTGACACCCGGGAGCTGATACTCGACTGGGTCCTCGATCGTCACGATCTTGATGTCGCGTCCGGTGATCTCAGCCAGCGAGGAGTACAGCGTCGTCGTCTTACCGCTTCCGGTCGGTCCTGTGACCAGGACCATCCCGTGGGGGCGATGGATCAGGCCGCTCCAGATGGCAGCTGTCTCGGGCGGCAGTTCGAGGAGTGACATGTCGAACTTCTGGTTCGACTTGTCGAGGAGCCGCAGCACGATCCCTTCCCCGTGCAGCATCGGGATGACCGACATGCGGACGTCGATCTCGCGTCCGCCGACGGTGAGTGTGACGCGGCCATCCTGTGGCAGGCGTTTCTCCGCAATATTGAGCCGCGCCATGATCTTCAAGCGGCTGACGATCGCGGCCCGAAACCGATGAATCTCGACCGGGACTGGCTGCGGCAACAGCATCCCATCAATCCGGTAGCGAATCTCCAGCCCGCGCTCGCTGGGCTCCATATGGATGTCGCTGGCCCGCTGGCGGATCGCTTCGAGCAGGATCTCATTGACGAGTTTGACGACCGAGGCGGCCTGCGAGTCATCATCCAGAGCGCCGTCTTCATCGAGAGGGCGTTCATCCGAAACTCCGGACGACAGTGCCATCAGATCCCCGACCGTGCCGCCGCCGACCCCCAGTGCCTCTTTGAGCCGACGCGCGATCTGTTCCTGTGGAGCCAGAACCAGATCGAGCACCAGTCCCGACAAAGCCGCCAACTCTTCAAGAGCTTCCAGATTCAGCGGGTCGTGAGTGGCGACCTGCACGACTCCGCTGTCTTCCTGCAATGGCAGGAGATTGCGGCGGAAGAGTTCGCTACCCGGGAATCGCCGAATGAGTTCCCGGTCCAGTTCGACACCAGAAAGATCGACGACCGGTATCCGGAACTCCTGTGACAAAGCGGCCTGCAGCCGGTCTTCGGTCACGACCTGCTGGCTCAATAACTGATCGACTCCGACGACCGGCATTCGTGCCAGATCATCAGCCTGATCGCCTGTGATCAGGCGATGACGCTGGAGGATCGAAATCAAGTTCATACCCCGAAGCGCGTGCAAACTGAGTGCCTTGGCGGGGCGCGTGGGATTTTGCAGGTTTCCCGAAGAGTCTTCGAACTCCCGACCCTGCGTTCTGACAAGAAATCGGATCAGCTTGATTCAGCGACTGAACAAAAACAGGAGGCACCGGTTTCCCCGTGCCTCCTGCTCAAGATTGCGATTTCGCAGACGATTACTGGAGGTCTTCCTCGAACGTCCGGATCGGAGTTCCACCACTCGCTCCCACAGCGGGGAGGACGATGACGTTCTCGATCTGCTCGCCCTCGATCACTCCGCGGCTTCCCTGGAAGATCGGCAGGCTCGGGTGATCGAACGGGGCGGCCTGATTGCGAACCCGCTCGTCCGTCAGAGACTTCATGAAGGCCACGAGAGCTGCCATCTGCTGGGGATTTCCAGCGATTTCAGAGATGCCGCCGACATCTGGATCGAGATCGGCGTGATTCTGATCGTGGAAGTCGGCTCCGCGAGCGTAGAACTCAACCACTTCTTCCAGTGACTTCATCCCGCCGTTGTGCATGTACGGGCCGGTGAGCTCAATGTTTCGCAGCGATGGTGTCTTGAAGGCCCCCTTGACCGCGATGCGATCGTTGGGGCCGATCACGAGCGGAGCGCCGTTCTCTTCGAACCGCTTTCCGTTCTGTGCCCGAGCTGCATACGAAAGTGGTCCGAAGACCGGGTGGCTGCCGCCGACTCCGAGGTCTTCTTCCGTCGGACGGACACCGATGTTGTAGAAGCCGCCATCATAGAAGGCTGGCAGCCCGTTCCCCATCGCCATCAGCTCGACCATCCCCTCATTCGGCTGGGCGAGAACTCCACGCAGTTGGCTGACAGCTGCTCCCGTGAACTCCGGACCGGAGTGGCAGTTCGCGCACTTGCCGACACCTTCGAAGATCGCCATCCCCTGTTGGGCCTCGGCTGAGAGGGCGTTCTGGTCGCCCTTCATGAATCGGTCAAACGGGCTGTCGTCCGAGACCAGGGTCGATTCATACATCATGATCGACAGGCCCCAGAACAACGAGAAGTTCGACTCCATTAGAGTGAAACCATCCGGCGTCGACCGGCGCGAGTTCCAGAACCGGGGAGGAAAGGCCCGGCGGACCATCTGGGCATAGGTCATGCGGCTGTCGTCGAAGCCCGTCGAGTCCGAAGCCAGCACGCCCAGCACGCTGTCGGTCGTCGAGATCCGCTGCATATCGAGCGGACGACGCGACAACATCTTGCGACCGAGTTCAGGGAACGTCCGTCCGTTCCACGACATTTCCACTTCGTTGTTGGCTGGACCGACGGCCTGCGAAGCGAGCGAACCGTTGTCGAGCAGAATGCGAATCTGAGTGAGCCCACTGGGACCCGTGACCCAGATCTTCGCATCGGGATCCATATCCCCGAACGGATTGACTCCGTTGAAGAAGCGATTGGCTCGCCCGTCCCAGAAGTTTCGATCGGTGTAGATCGCGTTAATCACCGACGGAGCGTTACGGCCAGTCACCTGCCGCATATTCGCGCCGGCGTTGGTGAATGTGGCATCGGGGACCGTCGCGCCGCGATCGATGCGAGAGAGATTGTTGATGCCGTTGAAGTTCGTCTTCACGACTCCCTGCGATCCCACCACTTCGCTGGTGTCGGAGACCACGGGATTGCTGGCACTGGTCCGCTCGTGAGGATTGGCCAGCTTGTGGAACGGGAAGTCGTCCTTCTTCAGGGTGTGATTGGCTCCACGGAACTGAGCCAGTCGAGGTGCCAGCGTGCTCTGCGTGCGGTTATCCACTCCGGCGTGGAAGTGACAGCTGGCACAAGCTGTGGCTCCATCGCCGCCGACCTGCAGATCCCAGAACAGGGCTTTTCCCAGCTGGATCGCGGCGGTCCGATCAACCACAAAGTCGTCCAGGTTCGGAGGGAGCGGGACAGGGACCGTTTCCAGAGCTGCCAGATTGGACGGCTCCGGGGCTTCCGGCTCTTCCTGAGCCAAAGCGGAGGTCGCAACGGCACTGACGGCCACGGCCGCCCATGCAAAATATCGTCCTTGTTCACGCAACCAATGAACGGCCATACTGCTCTGCCCGGATAGAAGGATCTCGGAAGTGAAACGGCGCACCATCACCGTCGTCAGGAGAACACTCCTTGCACGCCGAGTGCCGCATTCCAGGCTCGATCAAGAAATCAAGAGGGGTAAATTGGAAAAATCCCAGAAATAATTCGCATCGGGTCGTTCAGCTCGGACTAACAGGCAGAATGAGAGTTCACGGAAGTGAATTTATTCTCACATTGACTCGTATCAAACTGATACGCCTGCTTGACGCGCGGTTCACTTGCCGGGGCGGAACCGACTCCCAGAGACCGGTTTCACCGTGGATTGTGAAGCCGGAGCGGACTGCTCAAGGACGTCGGTCTCGGCTTCAGGCTGCGATCGCCCGCGAAAGGAATTGAACGGGCGCCAGGCAGAACGTGGCTGACGAATGTTCGCCTGAGGTTCCGGGGGCATCTGCGGGGCAGGTTGTGACGACGGCAACGGTTCTGGGGGTGGTGATTGATCGCCGGAGTCCGGTTCCGCAACGGTCGGTTCTGCCTCGTCAGAGTTGACGGGCTGGGTGTCCCAGTTCTCATCGAGGGCTTCGTAGTCTGCCGGGAGGATGTTCCCGTGGATCTGCTCGGCCTCGTCGTAAGGCATCGTGACCCGCTGCATCTCATTCCACTTCAGCTGATCCGAGTCCTCGTCGCTCTCAATCACGATCGGAGTCAGGAAGATCAACAGCTCTTTCCGCTTGGTGTCGTTGAGCTTGTAGCGGAAGGCCGCCCCCAGATAGGGAATGTCTCCCAGGTAGGGAACCTTACGCGTCACATTCATCGTGTCACGAGTGATCATTCCGCCCAGCACGATCGTCTGCCCCGAACGGATGTTCACAGTCGCAGCTGCGGTCGTGATGTCCTTGATAGGAGCTTCGATCACGTTCCCGTTGGTGCCGTCGGTGAAGATCGGAACTCCAGTTCCAGGAGTCAGCAGATAGGCACTCTTCTCGGCTTTGACGTCGATCTGAACCTGCTTGTCCGGGCTGATGCGCGGGACAACTTTGAGGATGATCCCGGACTGGTCCTGGCGGATCACCGGATTCGCACTGCCGACAGCGGTGATCGAGACCCCATCCACGACGGGAACCTGGCGTCCGATCTGAATGAGTGCTTCGTGATTGTCGAGCGAACGGATCTGTGGACGGCTCAAGATGTCGACGTGGTAGTTCTGCTGCAAGGCCCGCAGCAGCACGCTGATCGACTCGGAGCCGGCCGAGAGCACCAGCCCTCCGAATCCCAGATCGCCATTGATACGGCCAACCCCCAGGCTCGACAGCCCCTGAGTCCCGACTCGGCTCGGATGGATGGCGGTGTTGTTTCCGAGCGGCTGATTGTTGAAGTTGAAGCCGGGATTCGCGGTCTGCGAGATGACGTTCTGCGTGGTTGTCTGAACGCCGTTGGGGGCTGTGTTGGTCTGGCTGAGCGTCACAAGCTTGTCGACGACGCTGCGATCGAACAGCACCGAGTCCTGAACGCCTAGTTCGACGCCGAATTCATCGACATCGCCTAGTTCGACCTCGACGAGCAGAGCCTGAATCAGTACCTGCGGCGGCACGCGGTCGAGCTTGCAGATCAGCTCCTGGATCTCGGCGACTTCCGAGGCTGTGCCGCGAATCAACAGGCTGTTCGTGGTCTTCTCCGCGATCACAATCGCGCTGGTTCCCAAGGGGGATAAGCCGACCGAGTTCGAATTGCCATTTGAGCGGAGATTGGTCGTCGCGCCCGTGGTCGTCGATGCTGTCGAGTTGAGTGAACTCTGGCGTCGTCCCCCCAGAAAGTCGCTGATGGCCAGCGCCACTTCCTCGGCGGGAGTGTTCCGCAGCTGATAGACAAAACTGACGGGCGAGTTGGCGTCCTGCTCCCCGAGCTCGACGAGTTGCTGCAGTCGTTGGAGACTGCCCCCGACATCGGTCACGAGCACGCGGTTCGAGTTGCTCAACGGTTTCGCAGTGCCCAGAGAGGTCAGGACCTCTCCGAACTCTTGAGCCATCGAAGCCGAAGCATGTCCCGTCGGGACCGCGACAGCCACACTAGCCAGTTCGTGTCGTCCCAGACGCGAAACTTCGGCCCACGTAATCAACGGGACGACACCGTCGGGAACTTTCTCTTTGGCGGACACTACCGTCAGCCGATCGCCGTTACGTACCGCGATGAACCCCAGCGTCAGTAGCGAGTCGTTGAAAATGTCGAGTGCCTGCGAGAGCGAGTACTCTTGCGGGTCATAGTAGGTGTACGTGCTGGCCGGGAGTGATCCGACCCGCAGTGACAGCCCCGCTTCTTCGGCAAACTTCTTGAGGACCAGGCTCCAGGGAGCCTCCTGAAAGTTGAATGAGAACTGTGGCTCACCGGTCGGGGCCATCCGACGCTTGACCGGGGAGAGTTCTGCCAGCGCGACCTGTTGCGGTCGGACGGGGTCGGGCGCGAAGAGCGACAGGGGCCGCTCCGCTTCCTCAATCACCGGAGGCAACGGTTCGTCTTCAAACGCGATCTGCTGGATCTGAGAGGGACGAGACCGGCGAGCCGGTGGACGCGGCGGAATCTCAGGGAGCTTGAGTTCCTCCGGATCGACACGCAGGGCGACTTTCTTCCCCGACGTCTTCGGTCGACTGGGCGCTTTCCGAGCTGAGACGCTTTGAGCGGTAGGCACCTTTTTCGAGGCCGCGTTCGACAGGATCGCAAAGACCACGACCCCCGAAGATGCCGCAATCAGGATGCCGACCACGAGCGCTAAACCTCGACTGAGTCGTGGTTTACGAGAGGAGATCGTCCGGGGGGCCCGGGGCTGGGAAGTGTCTCCCGCCATGAGTCTCCGCTTCCTGGGGTGATGAAACTGGCATCGTGCTTCTCGGTATAATCGTCAAAGTCTTCCAAGATTATTGAATCTGACTCGGGCGGTCACCAGCTTTCCTCAAGAAAATGAGCCGCCGCTCCCGGAAACCTTGAACAGGCGCGTGAACTCGACGAAACAGCACCAGAATCTGCGCTGCTCCAGGATCGAAGAGCTGAAGCAGCTGGCTCAGTCAGGAACGCTCGTGGTCTTCGCTGGCCCGAGACGATTCGAGAGCTCCACCAGCGTGGCCACGTCAAGTTCCTCGGCCCGGGTGTTCTCCCCGAGCGACATTCCATCCAGGACCTCAGCGATGCGGGTCTTCTCGATTTCTCCCTTATAGAGCGTGCCGAGCGCCCCGCGCAAGTGCTTCCGCCGCAGGGTAAAGATCCGTCGCAGGAAGTCATGAAAGAACTCCCGGTTTGCGATCCGGGCCGCAGCTTCCGGATTGGGCGTCACGACGACGATGGCTGAGTCGACCTGCGGTCGCGGCCAGAAGACCTGTGGTCCCAGCTTCTTCACGATGCGAATCTCGCACTGCGACTGCAGCCAGATCGACATCGCTCCGTACTCCGACGTGCGTGGCCCCGCCAGCATCCGCTCGGCCATTTCGAATTGGATCGTGACCACCATCCGATCCCACGGCAGATCGGTCGCCACCAGATTCCCGATGATCGGAGCTGCTACGTGGTACGGTAAATTCGCGGTCAGCTTCAGACGCCGATCAGGCTCGCGAGCCAGCTCGCGGCGGATGGTATCGATCACTTCCGGATGCAGCTGGTTCTTGTTCTTGAGCGCATCGGTCAGCAGCAGAGTGACGTTCTCAAACGGGGCTGTCGTTTCGAGAGCGAACTTGTAGACGTTCTTGTCGACCTCGACGGAGATGACGTGTCCGGCCTTTTGAGCCAGAAACGTCGTCATCCCGCCCGTACCGGTCCCGATTTCCAGAGCCACATCCCGGCTGCTGAGCTCCGCATGGCGGACGACCAATTCGATCAGATTCAGATCGATCAAAAAGTTCTGCCCGAGGTCCGAACGCGGATGTGTCCCGTTCGAACCGAACAGGTTCATCAGGTGCGTTCGAGTCTGGCGTTCCGAGGCGTCCACTGGCAGTGCTCCCGCGAGAAGTGCGGCATCCTAGATTGTTTGCCAGCTGCGGGGTACTCGACGTGTCAGGTGAATCCTAATTGTGCCCTGATTCGAACAAGGGGGAAGAAGGAAAACCACAGAGGCACTGAGGACACGGAGCCGAGGAGCGCGGATCGGACTGTCAGGCATTTTCCATCGTCCTCAGCTTGTTTCAAGTTGGGGGCGAACGGTTGACCGGTCGTTCCGGCTATCGCCCTGGGCTTTCTCCGTGTCCTTCGTGCCTCCGTGGTGAACCAATTTGGAATCAAGCGGTGCCTCAGGACAGCTACTTGAGAGCCGTGATGACTTGATCCACCACGGTCTCATTGACCGAGACGAAGCCGAAGGTCTGGCCGACTTTTCCCTCTTTGACCACGACAACGGTAACATCCGCGTCGGTGTTGATGCCCCAGGTGCCGGGGCCCGATGCGTCACCGGCGAAGACCGTCAGGTCGGTGCGGCTGAACTGCAGGGATTGCTGCGCCTTGGGGAGATACTCTTTGGACGCATTGACATCCGGGGTTAGCCAGACCGCGACGACCTGCACGTCCGGCAGCGCTCCGATCTCGCTGTCGAGCTTTCTCAAGAATCGGGCACAGGGCCGGGACCACTTGTCGCTGGGGACGAAGGCATACACCGTCGGCTTGGTTCCTCGCGCGGCAACGGCATCCACTTTCTGTCCGGATGAGGCTCCCGTGACGGCTTCGACCGAGAACCCCTCGACCGACTGACCGACTGCCGGTCCACTGGTCACGTCCGCAAAGGCTGCGGTCGCGGCAAAGAGCAGGCAAAAGCACCAGATGCGAACCATGATCGGACTCCTGGACGATGGGTTAATGAGGAGACAACTTTACGCGAACGAATCTCGGCCAGTACAGAGTCGGGTCCGAGAAGAGGTCGCCGAACTGGAAGCTGTTGACGGCATAGGTTACCAGCAGCTCGTTGCGGGAGGAGATTTCCGGATGGGCTTTTCCGGAATAGGCGAAATAGCCGTTCTGGGCTGCGGGCTCAGGGCAGGTCCAGAGATCGACCGGTTCTGACCAGGGCCCCGTCGGATCGGCAGCGAAGCGGGCCTGGATCTTAGGCGACAAGAGATCGCCGTGACTGATGCAGACGAACTGCCGGTGGTCTGGCAGCCAGCTCACGGAGTACTCCGCTGCGATTCCGGTTGCCAGGGGGGCGGACTCTCGAAAGTGACGGCTCCAGCCGGTCTGGCTGCGAAACTCCCAGGTATCGTGATCTGCGATCGATCCCGCGCGGACGCGGGCCAGGATCATGTGCCGGGGCGACAGTTTCCGATCCGGCGTCTCGCGCGTTCCATAGACATAGACATACTCGCCATGAGTCAGGACCGCAGCTCCGAACGAGATCCGAACATCCGAGAGTTCCGTAAACGGCAACGAGCGGCAGGAGGAGTTCCAGTCGAGCGGCGGATCGAGAGGGTTCTCGATCATGACGTGATTGACTCCCTGGAGTTCGAATCCGAAGACGCCCGGGTCGCGACTCTTGCGAAACTCCCAGAGCAGCAGATGCACTCGACCCTCAAGCAGTGCGCCGCCGACTGGCCATTCCCAGTGTGCGGGATTCTCCGGGCGAAACAGCGATTGCGACTCGTCCCGCTCGTTACGGCGATAGAAGAACTCGACGACTTCGGATCCCGGTCCGCCCGTCTGCAGACCGACGGAGTTGTTAATCATGCGCGTCTCAACGCGTCTTCCGTTCTCGATTCGACCGACCAGTGTGTCGCTGAAAAACCACAACACACGATCCGGGGCCACGCGAATTGAGTAGTTCCCATCCGCCCCGAGCCAACCACGGGTCCGCTGGAACTTCTCGTCCCAGTCGTGTGCGGGGGCGACCGACTCAATCCGGATCGGATCGACCGCATCCGCCCACCGGCAGAGCAGGGCTCCCCAGAACATGCAGATCAAGAAGCGTGACACGGATCAGGAACTCCGAGTGATGCGAGGGGCCGCCTCAAAACTTACCGGCGCTGTCGCCCGCTGAACATCTCAAACGCCGCAAATGCGCGAATCCACAAGTCGCAATCAGGCAGCTGGGATCGTTATTGACAAACCCAGGTGCCCCGCAGAGTATCTACTTACACGTCGCAGTCACCCCGGAAGGATTCGTTGATGCAGCCATCCCCGCCCTGTCCCGTCTGTGGTGGCCATCACTGGCAAACCCTGGGAAAGCGAACCTGGCGA
>JBIIOI010000113.1:0-9729 GCA_044337025.1 Planctomycetaceae bacterium | reverse complement strand
AACGCCTCCGAGTATCAGGGCCAGCAGAAGTGATTTGCTGATCTCAAATTCGATGGCGCCTTCGCTCGCTGGCAGGTTCGCCCGAACCGTTGAGACGACGCTCTCAAGAGGGCTCAATCCCCCGGTCGCTGGCAGCACCGCTGGCACCGAGTCTGCCATTGGAGCGGTATCGTTCGCAGGCACCTGCTCGCGCAGACCACGGAGCAATGCGAGGATTTCTCGATGGACACTCTGCGTCTGGCGCACGACCAGAACACCCAGTGAATCGATCGAGCAGATCGTCCCCGTCCCCGGTTCATCAGCATCCCAGGGCCCCGATGTCTGATATTCCAGTGTGGCCACAAGAGTCTTAATCCGCGGCCCAGTGATCCCTTGCAGTCCCACGTTGTAGATGGCGGTTTCGTAGATCTCGGCAGCCTTCTCGGCGGTCGTAATCAGGCATTGATCGTCCCGTACAATGGTCGCCAGATCCGTTCCGTTGACATTATTCAGTTGCTCAAGCACAACCCCGAAGGGCAGATCGATGGCCCGAGGGGAGATTTCTGTCTGCGAATCCAGTCCTGCATTGTTGAGTTCGATTTCATCCAGACGGAATCGAACTCCCGTCAGCCCTTCGAAGTACTGGCAGAATTCGGCCAGCGTCACAGACCCCGACTCGAAGTTGACGACTCGTTCTTCTAGCAGTCTCCGGATCTCCAGCTCTCGGCTCGAACATCCGATCAGAACCACTCGATCAGAACGATCGAGTCCCGAGAGGATTTCGGCGACCTCTCGCTGAACCTCGTGTGTTTGACGGACCACGAGCACTCCATTGAAGAGAGCAAGCGTACCCGTTCCCGGCTCATCGTTTTCCCAGGCATGGCTGGTGGAGTGCTCAATCGCATCGAACAGCTGCTGGTAACTGCCCATCCTCTTCAGCAGCGGCGTGACCTGGTATTGCCGAGTGACGTAGACCTCGTCTGCCGCTTCCCGAGTCGTCAGTGTTGCCAGGCGACCGTTCACATACCAGGCCAAGTCCGTTCCGGGGGTGAGTCGTCCCGAATACTGAGCAATTGTCTCACCAGCTGGCCACTCGGGAACTCCGGTGTCATACGACAGGTCGGCACCCGCGTCCCGAATCGCCTGCTCATTCAGCCAGACCTGCAGCCCTGTGATCTCTTCAACTCGTTTTGCCACCGCCCGAAATGGGCCCTCGGGGAGAGTCTCAGTATTCTCAAGGACGGGGGACTTCTGAACCAGAGGATCAAACCGCAGCCCAACCGCCCCTTCATAGAGTGCTGACGTTGGCAGCGACTCAGCTGTAGCGACTGCTCCCCCAATTCCCAGGAGCAGCCACGCAGTCAAAGCGACAATCATGGCAAATGATCGCATTCCCCCTCCAACCAGACCGGCAACTATTGTCGGTGGTCGAGGGATCGCCTGTCGAGAGACAATTCGCGAAACTCGCAGCGCAGCGGCCTACTCGCCGGTCACTTTATGCCGGGCCCAGGCTGCGGCTCCGATCGCTCCGGCATCGTCCAGCAGTTGAGCGGGGACCATTGTGAATGATCGGCGATAGGCGGGCATGACCCGCTTGCGGGCGATCTTCAGGGCGTGCCCCACGAACAGTTCCGGCATCGCTTCGACCAGACCGCCACCCATGATGACGACATCCGGGCACAGCAGATTCACGATCGCGGCGACTCCCGCACCGATCGCGCGGACGGCGTCGTAGACGATCTCTTCGACGGCATGGTCCCCTTCGCGGATCGACTCGGCCAGGTCGCCGCTGCGAATATTGGCCAAGTCAGAACCGGCCTTTTTGGCGAGGGCTGGGGCGTCACCTCGCAGGACGGCCCGCGCGGCCTGAGCGGCGATCGCCGTGCGGCTGGCCACAGCCTCCAGGCATCCGCGCTGACCACAGCCACACAGCGGTCCGTTGGGCAGAATCGGGATGTGACCGATCTCCAGACAGGAGCTGTTGCGACCGCGAAAGATCTCGCCCTGATAGATGCAGCCGCCGCCGATCCCGGTCCCGGGGAAGACCCCGACGACGCAGCCAGCTCCCTGGGCGGCTCCGAACCGGTACTCGCCATAGACCCCGGCGTCGACGTCGTTAATGACCTCGATCGGGCAGCCGAATTCTGCCTCCAGCCGTTTGCGAACGTTGACGTCGTCCCATCCCATATTCGGGGGATTGAGGACGATACCGCGGTCCATGTCGACCGGGCCGGGGCAGCCGATGCCGACCCCTGCCAGATGGGACGGGTCGATTCCTCCACTGTCCAGACAGGTCCGGATCGTGGTGACGATCCGGTCGAGGCCCGATTCGGCCTTCTCGGCGGACTTCGTCTTGCGACGCTCCTTGCCGATCAGATTGAACGAGCTGTCGTACGCCTGGGCCAGCATTTTGGTGCCGCCCAGATCGAATCCCACCCACACATCCCGTGCCATGTTCGCTCCCTCGCTGTGAGGGCCTCATCATAGCGAGCGAAACGGGTAAGTCTTGTGTGGCCAAGCGGGTACTCACGAATGGGAGAGTGTGCAGCGACACGATCACTCTTCCGGCCAGTTGGCCCCCGCTCCGATCCAGGCCTTCAAGAGGTCGATCTGCTCCGGCGTCAGCGGGTCCCCTTTGGGCGGCATCACCTTCTCCGGGTCATCGCTCTGGACCAGCTTCAGCAGCAGGCTGCCATCGGGGTCATTTGGGACAATCGCGGGGCCGGACTGGCCGCCAGCAAGGGCTTCCTGTCGCAGGTCGAGACGCAGCCCCGACTCCTTCTTGTCGGGCCCGTGACACTCGTAGCAATGTTTCTGAAAGATCGGCTGAATGCGGGTGGAGTAGTCGACCGGCTCAGCGGCGCGGAGTGTAGCACTGGTGAACAATGTGGCCAGCAGCAGGCAGGTTCGAAACACGGGACGCTCCTCGATGGGAAGATCCATTACATCGAGTTCTGTCGGTCTGTGAAAGCCTGGTTCGTCTTGTATCAAGGCCATGGGGTTGTACAGGCGGCACGTCGGGCGAGCCCGACGGCTAACAGAGTATGACCATATGGGCGGGACGCCCAGGCTACGGATCGCACTTCGGTAGCGTTTCTCCGAGCAATCTCGGACACTGCAACTTCACTCCGTGGCATGCGGTGTCGCCTCATGAGTTCTCGCTCCGATTCCCTCACCAGTCGTGTCGCCGGACTCGCAGCGCTCTGCATCGCTCTGAGTCTGCTCACGATTCGTGAGCAGCACGAAGTTGACCACGCAGCTGGGGTGCGACTGGCGGCGCAAGCGGAGGCGATCTCTCCGCAAGCTGCGGGGGCCTTTCTGATTGTGATACCCCAGGACACTCCCCAACTGGTCGAGTTCTCGCAAGCGATTCAGACCTCGCTGGGAAAGTCGAGTCAGGAAACTCGGATCCAAGAAGCCCAGGGCGACGCGCGGGCGGTTCGCAAGGTGCTGGAGTCGCTCAATTCTCAGGGGACCAAACTCGACGCCATCCTGACCACGCACGAAGCCTCGCAGTGGTTGCTGCTGACGGACAAGGACTTCGTCGTCGACTTTCCGGCTCTGGGCACTCCGCAGATTCTGGCCCCGGCTCCGTATCGCTGGCCCGACTTCTTGAAGGCCCAGAATCTGTTCAATATCGCCGACCAGATTGCCGTCATCGCGGTCGTGGCCATCGGCATGACACTGGTCATCATCACGGCCGGGATTGATCTTTCGGTCGGGAGCCTGATTGCCATCGCAGCTGTGTCGAGTTGCCTGCTCATTCAGGAATACGGCGGAGGCGTCAACGCCGGGACCGGATTCATGATTCTGGCCGCGGTGGCCGGCGTGCTGCTGGCGGGGCTGCTGGGAGTCTGCAACGGCCTGCTGATTACAGGGCTGCGGATTCCGCCGTTCATTGTGACGCTGTCGACCATGCTGGCTGTGAGCGGCGTGGCCTACATGCTGACCGGCGGGGAGTCGGCCTATAAGATCCCGCCCAGCTTCACGTGGCTGGGCCGCGGGACACTGGGGGGAGTGCCGAACTCCGTCGTGATGCTGGTCGCCTTTTACGCGCTGGCCCACTTCGTGATGACCCGCACCGTGTGGGGCCGCAGGCTCTATGCCGTGGGGGGCAATCGTGAAGCGGCGCGCCTCTCCGGAATCCGCACCGAGCGTGTGCTGCTCGCGGCCTACATCACCTCGGCACTGCTGGCGGGGTTCGGAGGAATCATCATGGCCTCCCAGCTGCAAAGCGGTTCGCCGATGTTCGGCCAGATGTATGAGCTGTATGTGATCGCCGCCGTGGTCGTCGGCGGAACGAGCCTGTCCGGAGGCCGAGGCACGATGCTTGGGACTCTCACCGGCGCATTCATCATCGCGGTGATCCGCAATGGAATGAACCTACTGCAGGTGGAAAGCAACCTCCAGAAGGTCGTGCTCGGCCTCGTGATCCTGGCTGCGGTGGGAATTGACCAGCGCCGTGGAGAGCGAAACTCGTAGAAGGTCTCAGCTGTCAGCTATCAGCTGTCAGCCAGAAACTGAACTGAGTCCTCTGGCTGATTGCTGATTGCTGACTGCTGATTGCTGATTGCTTAAAACTCGCCCACGACCTTGCCGTCGTTGCGAGAGACCAGGTTCCGCCAGACCAGCTTGTCGAGGTTCTCGCTGATCGACCGCACGGAGCCGTCCATCAGCAAGCTGTTGACGATGCCCACGTGGTGGCTGCGGGAGGTCATTGCTGCGTACGTGGAGTCGGTCGCACTGGCGCCTTCGCGAGTGTTGACCCAGTCCACGTCATAGACCTTGCCACCGCTGGTGTAAGCGCACTTGGTGTTCGGAGTATAGACCCCGGTGAAGCCTGTCTGATTGGCGCGGGCGTCGACCCACTCGTTATGACCGGAGTCCTTAAAGGTTCCTCCCAGCGTCGCCAGATCGGTCGAAGCCGCCGGGACCGGCGGGTTCGACATCGCACCCACATCACGCAGGTAGTGTTGCCACGCCTTGACCTCCGAGAAGCCGATCGTATTGCTGGTCCCGTCGGTGACGTCGCGATCCGACAGCTTGCTGTTCGGGTGGAAGACTCCATCGCTGCCCTGGCCGGTTGCCGGATTCCAGATGAGCCAGCTGCCGTAGTTGGCGGCGTAGTTCAGTGGGTAGTAGGTAATGGTCGGCTCGACGTAGGCCCGGTCGTTGATCTCGCTGGGGCACATATACATCGGGATGCGATACGCGGTGACCGTCGTCGCATTGGGTGCCACGTTGTAGTTCTTGGAGAAGTCGATCAGGTTCTGCAGACTGGCCTGCTCGGCGAAGGGCAGGATTCGGGCATGCACGGACCATCCGGCTCCCGATGCTCCGCGGTACGTGCCACCCGGGGGCAGAACCGTGTACGTCTCCATATAGTTGTGCAGAGCCAACCCGATCTGCTTCATGTTGTTCTTGCACTGCGCTCGGCGGGCCGCTTCACGAGCCTGTTGAACAGCCGGCAGGAGCAGAGCGATCAACACGGCGATGATGGCAATCACCACCAGCAGTTCGATGAGCGTGAAACCGGGACGGCGAATTGGGCGTGTCATGGTGTTTCTCCATTTGGTAAGCCGAACTTCTCTCGTTCCCGAGGAGTCAGCTGACGAGTCTGGCTGGCACAACGCGGCAGAGGCGCAGCTGGCTGACTCGCGAGACCTTGTTGACACTGAGTCTCAATTGCAATATCGTAGTCGCAGGGGCAGCGGTGTTCAAGCCCCTTTTCGCACTTTTTCCTGCGAATATCCCTCCATGCCCGACAAGACCAACGTCGAGACACAACTGATTACCATACAACGGGATGCAACCTCCGGGATGCGTCTGATCCGCACCGAAGAGCTGTTGCTGGGGGAGACCGAGATCCTGATCCAGCACGCTGGATTGATCTATCACCTTCGCATGACGAAGGCCGGTAAACTGATCCTGACGAAGTAGCATGGGCGTCCCGCCCATGTCGTCTTTGAATTTTCACGGACCTGCTCGACGTGATAAACGCAATCGCATATTGACCCGAAAAAAGCTCTGGTGGTATCGTCGAGGCTGGCAGATTCGCCGTTACCCCCATCCTGAGAAGACCTTGTGTCCAAGGCTTCTTCCTGGTCCCCGGCTCTCGCATGTCACAAGCTTTGCCGTCGACCAGTTCTTCCCTCCAGCGTTGGTTGACCCCGCTATTCGCACGGATTCACGCGGCCCGGCAGTCGAGACTGGGAATGGCCGCCTTGATTTCCGTCGTATTGACGGTCCTCTGCAAGCTGATCGGATTTGTTCGCGAGCAGACTGTCGCAGCTGTATTTGGGATCAATGTTGATCTCGACACGTTCTATGTGGCGCTTCTGCTGCCCACGTTGTGTGTCAGCGTCATTCTGAGAAATCTGGCGACCGCGATGGTGCTGGCTGTCACGCGCGAAGGCACGCTGCACGGTCCACCGGCCAGTATCAGGTTCTATCGCGAGGCCCTGTTCTGGGGCTGGGGGCTCTCGCTGGGGATGGCTCTGGCTGTGGCCCTGGCGGGCCCTGCACTGCTGAGTGCCATCTATCCAAGTCTCTCGCCCGAGACCGCCCAGCGGTCCACGCGACTGCTGTGGCTGTTGATACCGTACTCGACGCTGACAGGGATGGCCGATTTCTGGTCTCTCTATCTGAATTCCCACGGGCGGTATACCGCGACCAGTCTTTCGGCGGGCGTGATCTCGATCTCCATTATGCTGGCGCTGTGGTTGCTCCCGAGACTGCCTCCGATTGAGAGCATGATCGTGGGATTTACTGCCGGGGCATGTTTTGACCTGATGAATCTCGCCCTTTCCATGCGTGCTGCTGGACTGCCGGTCCTGCCTAGTCCCTCCCGCTGGACTGCCGCACAGACCTCAATGATCTCGGCCTGCCTGCCACTGGTGATCGGCTCGATGCTCCACTTCGGAACCGAGATGGTCGACCAGTCAATGGCCTCGCGACTGGGCGAAGGCAGCATCTCCGAACTCAAGTATGGCAATCGGATTGTCGCGATGGTCTTCGGAGTGCTGACGATCCCCCTCAGCCAGGTCGTCTTTCCCAAGCTCGTGCAACTGGTTGAGTCCCGCAACTGGTCCGAACTTCAGCGTGTCACTCGCCAGATGGCAATCTGCCTGCTGGCGATCTCGATTCCCATCACGGCGGCTTTGATCCTGTTCTCACAACCGATCGTGGCCTGGTCATTTGAACGCGGAAAGTTCACCCCGGAGTCGACCATGCAGGTCGCCGCCGTGCAGGCCATGTATGCGTTTCAGCTGCCGTTCTATCTGGTGAGCCTGCTCCTGGTGCGACTGGCTGTGTCGCTGCGACTGAATCGCCTGATGCTGCTGGGAGGGGGACTGAATCTGGTGGTGAATGCAGCCATGAATTGGGTCCTGATGAAGCCACTGGGCGTGACCGGGATCGCGCTGGCTACGGCGATCGTTTATCTGGCCTCGGTCGCATTTCTGACCTGGAGCATCCGACAGGATCTTCGAATTCGAATCGCCACCTCAGAACCAGTGACTTGAACTTCACAGCCAGTTCTCGGGTAGACTGCCGGAGTTCGGAACGACCTCCTGCAGCCGGCCCCCGTCATGTCCCATCCCGAGAACGACCCGCAACGAGACGAACCTCAGCCGATTCACGGCCAGGTTCGCCATCAAAACGTCAGCGCCCGCATCAGCGACGATGTCTCCGTGGGAGTCTTCAGCAACGGTGTCATGATCCTGACGGGGGCTCATGAGTCGGTGATCGACTTCGCGATGCGAATGGGAGAGACCCAGAGGATCGTCACCCGCGTGATCCTTCCCAACGTCGTCGCCCGGCAGTTCGGGACGGTTCTGCAAGAGAACATGAAGCTGTACGAGTCAAACTTCGGCACCTTTCCGACCATGCCCAAGGTGCGGTCCGCCGAACACGAGTCCAGCCCCGCGATGGAACACGGAGAAAACGCTCCCCCGAGTTCCCCCGGTTTCAGCAGCGGCACCACATCCGAGGTGACTCCCCTCGAGAAGGGCAGCTCCAAGTCGCCCCAGCCTTCGATCGATGACATTTACGACGATCTGAAGCTTCCCGAATCGGTCGCCATGGGTCGGTACGCCAATGCCGTCATGATCCGCCACTCGGGGACCGAGTTCTGTTTCGACTTCATCGCCAACTTTTACCCCCGCTCCGTGGTGACCGCCCGCGTCTACATGGCCGCCCCGCACGTGCCTCCGGTACTCGCCTCAATCGTGCGTTCACTCCAGCCTCCCTCGGGGCCAGGCCCTTCCGGCATGGGGATGGGCCCCTCCAACAACTGACCCGCCAGAACAGCGCGTTGCCGCGCCCGCAACTCGCCAATTCCCCTCTCGCTGGCAGCCCGCAATCTATTCCGCGACACTGCTTGCTCATCAAGCGCCCTGCATTGAGCTGCCATGCCCTCGACCGAACCTCTGTCCCTCATCGACGACGCCTTTGCCACAAAGCTCCTCACGGGGCTGGTGGCCATTCCCGGCAAGAGCGGCGACGAGCAGGCCACAGCCACGCGGATCGTCAAGGAGCTGACCGCCGCCGGTGTTCCGCAATCGGCCATCACCTATGACGAAGCCCACAAGAAAAGCCCCTACGGTGGGCAGTGCGGCAATCTGATTGTGAAGCTGCCTGGAACGCTGCGTGGGCCGCGGCGGTTGCTGATGGCTCACATCGATACGGTCCCGCTGTGCGTCGGCTGCGAGCCCGAGGTCCGTGGGGACTATCTGGTCTCGAAACGCAACGACACGGCACTGGGTGGCGACGATCGGGCCGGAGCTTCAGTCGTGCTGCACACCGCGATCATGCTGCAAAAGCATAAGCTGCCGCATCCGCCGCTGACTCTGTTCTGGCCGGTCCAGGAAGAGGTCGGTCTGGTCGGCGCCCGCAACGTGGCTGTCTCCAAACTGGGTGGCCCGAAGCAGTGCTTTAACTGGGATGGCGGCGATGCCTCGCTCGTCACAATCGGAGCCACCGGAGCCGATGACCTGCAGATCAAGATCAAGGGTCTGGCCGCCCACGCGGGGGTTCACCCTGAGGACGGCGTCAGCGCCGCCGTCATCGCTGGCAAGGCGATCGCGTCGCTCGCTGAAAACGGCTGGCACGGACTCGTCATCAAGGGACGCAAGTCCGGAACCAGCAACATCGGCATCGTCCAGGGCGGTGATGCGACCAACGTCGTCCTCGATCACTTGTTCCTCCGCGGTGAAGCCCGCAGCCACGATCCCGAGTTCCGCGCCCGGATCGTCAAGGAGTTCGAGCGCGCCTTCGTCATGGCCGCCAAGTCGACCTCGAACATCTCCAAGGTCCGCGGCGAGGTCGAGTTCACAGCCACGATGAAGTACGAGTCATTCCGCCTGCCGGAAGACTCCCCAGTCATCGCTGCCGCCAGCTCCGCGATCCGCACCGTTGGCCTCGACCCAGTCACGAAGATCAGCAATGGCGGCCTGGACGCCAACTGGATGACCGCCCACGGAATGCCGACCGTGACATTGGGCTGCGGACAGGAAGCAATCCACACCGTCAAAGAACGGCTGCACCTGCCGAGTTACCTGAAGGCCTGCCGGATTGGGCTCCTGCTGGCCACCGGGGCGCTGTAGTCGATTCGCTTAGAGCCCCCCGAGAGCGGCATGGCGTGAGCCTGTCGAGTGCGGAGCGGTCACTGCAGCCCCGCCCGGCAGGACCGCGAACGATCGGAGAACTCGGCAGGCTGACGCCATGACGCTCCTGACTCTTCTGCAGAGT
>JBIIOI010000060.1:0-34617 GCA_044337025.1 Planctomycetaceae bacterium | reverse complement strand
CCGCGTTGTTCCAAGGCCTCGTTCATGCCGCCTGCATGGTCATCGTGCTCAGACGGTTGTAGAAAACGACCATCCGGCGGCGACCCGCTTGAAAGCCCTGCAAACAGGTTTTGAAACCGGCTCTAGTATCTTTGGAACTCTCACACCTGAGAGAGTATCCTGAGGATGTCTTCAAGAGCCTGCTACTTCTTTTTGTTAATCAGTCACGCATAGGGAATTGGGATGCCGCGAGTGAGACTTGGCAACAACTTGACCCTATGGGGAGAAATTGGACGCGAGCGGTCTATCGGCAAGGACGAGCCGAGTATCAGTATGCTGAATTCCTTTTTTGGCAGAATCAATTGACCGACTCGGCCCTGAAATCGGCGATGACGAGTGCAGAAGTGGATCACAATCGAGTCGTCTTGCGAAGGACTCATCGGTTGAGTGCATTTTGGAAGATTACGCAGCTCGACTGGGAGGGGGCAAAGAACTGCTTTCAGGAAGCATTGCGACTGGCGCGTGAACGTCAATTGGTCGACGCGGAATCAGAGACGGGGCTGGCCTTAGCAAAAGTGCGTACACAGTTGCTGAACGGAGACGAAGCTCGCATCAAAGCCTTGCGACTGGCGCAACTTCGACGTCCAGCCCACCGTTACCTCGCAATGCTCTGGCAGGCGATTGGCGATCGGGAGCAGGCGAAGCAGCACGCTCTCGCCGCCTACAAATGGGCGTGGGCGGATGGGGAGCCGTATGTGCATAGGTACGAGCTGACGAAGACGACCGAGCTGCTCCTCGAACTGGGGGTGCCGATTCCTGAGTTGCCGCCGTATGACCCGGCGAAGGATGTGCCGTTTCCTTGGGAGGCGGATGTCCGGGCGGCGATTGAGAAGCTGAAGGCGGAGAAGGAAGAGAAGAAGAAGTGACGGAGGGCAGTGGGGAATGGGCAGTGGGGGGCGGCTGGCGCTGGATGCTGCAGGTCACGTACCCTCACCCCCAGCCCCTCTCCCGGGGGGAGAGGGGAGCCAGAGGCAGTGTGTGCCGGGTTTGCGCGCAGGTTGCGTGCGAATCGGGCAGAACTGCCGGGAGATCGTGGAATATCCACGAAATTTCCACGGCACGGCATTTGATACTCTATGTTGGTGACTCGTCTGGGGGAGGGCGACAGAGACCCGTTCATCTGGGGTGGAACCTCTCGATCCAGAGTGTCAGAGAGGTCTGGATGTCCATTCGCGTCGCGCTCCGCCATGTCACACAGTACCACTATGATCGGCTCGTCAGCATGGGGCCGCAGGTGGTCCGGCTCCGGCCGGCTCCGCATTCCCGCACGCCGATTACGGCTTACTCGCTGAAGATCCAACCCGAGAAGCACTTTCTCAACTGGCAGCAGGACCCCTTCGCGAACTATCAGGCCCGTCTGGTCATTCCCGAGCAGACGCGGGAGTTCAAAGTCGAAGTCGATCTGATCGCGGACATGACCGTGATCAATCCGTTTGATTTCTTTATCGAAGACGCTGCGGAAGAGATCCCGTTCACTTACGAGGCGGCACTCAAGAAAGACTTGATGCCGTTCCTGCACTGCCTGCCGAAGACGCCCCATCTGGAGGCGTACCTCAAAACCATCGATGTGAAGCCGCGCCGCACGGTGCTGTTCCTGGTCGACCTCAATCAGAAGTTGTGGAAGGACATCAAGTATCTGATCCGCATGGAGCCCGGTGTCCAGTCTCCGGAAGAGACCCTGAAGCTGGGCTGCGGGTCGTGTCGTGACTCGGCCTGGCTGATGGTCCAGCTGCTGCGGCACCTGGGACTGGCCGCGCGGTTCGTGTCGGGCTATCTGATCCAGCTGACCTCCGATGTGAAGTCGCTCGATGGGCCCTCCGGACCGGAGAAAGACTTCACGGACCTGCATGCCTGGTGCGAGGTCTACCTGCCGGGTGCGGGCTGGGTGGGGCTGGACCCCACGTCGGGACTGTTCGCGGGCGAAGGGCACATCCCGCTGGCGGCCACTCCGGACCCGGAGACCGCAGCTCCGATCTCGGGACCGATCGACAAGTGCGAGACCGAATTTGAAGTCCAGATGACCGTCACGCGGATCTGGGAAGATCCGCGCGTGACGCTGCCTTACAACGACTCGCAGTGGGAGCAGATCGAGAAGCTTGGACATGAAGTCGACAAGCGGCTCACCAAGAACGATGTGCGGCTCACGATGGGGGGCGAGCCGACCTTCGTTTCCATTGACGACATGCAGAGTCCCGAATGGAACACCGCAGCTGTCGGGCCCCACAAACAGCAGCTGTGCGGCAAGCTGATCAAGAAGTTGCGATCGCGGTTTGCTCCGGGCGGGTTGCTGCATTACGGACAGGGAAAATGGTATCCCGGCGAGCCACTGCCGCGCTGGGCCTACAGCTGCATGTGGCGCGTGGACGGGGAACCAATCTGGACGAACCCCGCCCTGCTGGCCGACCCGACTGACAACGGACAAGTGAATGTCGAGAAGGCGGGTGAGTTCCTGTGCGAGCTGGCGGACCGGCTGGGTGTCGATGGGAACTGGATGCGGCCCGCCTACGAGGACATCTGGCACACTCTCGCTCAGGAGCGGCGGTTGCCGGTCGATATCGATCCGCGCAAGGTCGACCTGGCTGCGGACGAAGACCGCAAGCGGCTGGCCAAGACATTGGAGAGCGGACTCGCGACGCCGGTCGGGTATGCGCTGCCACTGACGCGGGCGTGGTGGCAGGGTCGTCCGCACTGGGCCAGCGGTCCGTGGCCGTTCCGGTCTGAACGGCTCTACCTGATTCCGGGAGATTCGCCGATCGGGCTGCGATTGCCGCTGGAATCACTCCCCGTCGGTGCCAAGGACGCAAACCCGCTGTATGTCCTCGACCCGCTCGCGGAGCGACATCCACTGCCGGGGTATCGGCAGTTCCGTGAGCGACTGAACCAGCGCGAAGTCGAGAGTTCGTCCAGCACGCAGATCACAGAGCAGATCAAAGGGTCGCGCGAGACGACCGGGCGGATGTCGGCATCTGCGAGTCGCCGGGAACTGAAATCGTTCGAGGTCACTCCGCATCAGCCGGCGAAACTCTCCCCGATGGGCCTCGTAACGACGGCTCTGTGCGTCGAGCCGCGCGGGGGGCGACTGCATATCTTCATGCCTCCGCTGCCGAGTTTGGAGGACTATCTCGAACTGGTCGGCCTCATCGAGAACTTGGCTGAGGATCGCAAGCAGCCGGTTGTTCTGGAAGGATATCTCCCGCCGCCTGATCATCGGCTGCGCATCCTGAAGGTCACCCCGGATCCAGGCGTGATCGAAGTCAACGTCCAGCCCGCTGCCAGCTGGGAGGAGCTGAAGGACGTCACGACGAACCTGTACGAAGATGCCCGCCAGACGCGGCTGGGCACCGAGAAATTCCAGCTCGATGGCAAACACACCGGCACCGGCGGCGGGAACCATATCGTGCTCGGCGGAGCGACTCCGCAGGACAGCCCGTTCCTGCGAAGGCCGGACCTGCTGCGCAGCCTGGTCTGCTACTGGAACAACCATCCGTCACTCTCGTACCTGTTCTCCAGCCAGTTCATCGGCCCGACCAGTCAGGCCCCGCGCATCGACGAATCGGGCCGCGACACGCTGTATGAACTGGAGATCGCCTGCCAGCAGATTCCCGAGGATCGCACGCTGCCGCCGTGGCTGGTCGACCGCATCTTCCGGCATCTGCTGGTCGACATGACCGGGAACACTCATCGGGCCGAGATCTGCATCGACAAGCTCTACTCGCCCGACAGCTCCACCGGGCGGCTGGGGTTGGTCGAGCTGCGGGGCTTCGAGATGCCGCCGCACGACAAGATGAGCCTGACACAACAGCTGCTGGTGCGAGCGCTGATCGCCTGGTTCTGGGAGCAGCCTTATCGCGAGAAGCCGATCTCGTGGGAGACTGCACTGCATGACCGGTTCATGCTGCCGATCCCGCTGAAGCTCGATCTGCAGGATGTTCTCAAGGACCTGCGAGGAGCTGGGTTCCCGTTCGAGTGGGACTGGTTCGCCACGCATTGGAACTTCCGTTGCCCGATGATTGGCGAGGCATGTTACGACGGGATTCGCCTCGAACTGCGAACCGCCATCGAGCCGTGGTATGTGCTGGGCGAGGAACCCGCTGGGGGCGGCACAGCGCGATATGTCGACTCTTCCACCGAAAGGCTGCAGGTTCATCTGACCGGGCTCAACTCGTCGCGCTATGCCGTGACCTGCAACCAGCGGGTGATTCCGCTCCAGCCATTGGGGCCGGGTGGTGAGTTCTTTGGCGGTGTCCGCTATCGAGCCTGGCAACCGCCGAGCTGTCTGCACCCGACGATCGCTGTTCACACCCCGCTCACATTCGATATTGTGGACCTCTGGCAGGAGCGATCGATCGGTGGCTGCCGCTACCACGTCGATCATCCTGGCGGGCTGAACTCGGGAGCCTTTCCCGTCAACGCCCTGGAAGCTGAATGTCGCCGCGCCGCGAGGTTCTGGAAGCATGGTCACACAGGTGGACGAGTCACGGTCCGATCGGAGCAGCCCTCGCGGGAGTTTCCGTTCACGTTGGATCTCCGGATGGCCCCGCGTTAGTGCCTTCGGTTCCGTCCCTCGCTCGACGAGCGTCCGTGAATGACCATCGCTGCCCCTCCGGAACCGACACTCTCGATCCCCTCGCAGGTTCCACAGAACGCCTACAACGAGGCTTATGACTCGCATGGGCAGCTGCGCGCGGCATGGCGACCGATGCTGGAAGCTGCTCGCAAGGTTCCGCAGGGCGAGTTCGAACGCCGCTCCTGGCAGGCCAACCAGCTGATTGCCGAGAACGGTGTCACGTTCAATATCTTTCAGGATGGGACGAAGTCGCAGCGCCCGTGGCAGCTCGACCTGTTGCCATTCATCATTGATGCTCGGGACTGGAACTGGGTCGAGGCCGGGTTGAAGCAGCGGGCTCGGCTGCTGGACCTGCTTGTCAAAGATTGCCATGGCCCGCGGCGGCTGATCCGTGAAGGGGTGTTGCCGCCCGAGGCTGTGTTTGCCAACGCCGGGTTCTGGCGTCCCTTCTGCGGGCTGCATCGCGACGATCCGTCGATCGTGGCTGCGGCCTTTGAACTCGCTCGCGATCGCATCGGCAACTGGTACGTGATGGCGGACCGGGCCGAGGCTCCGGCGGGGGCGGCGTTCGCTCTCGAGAACCGAATCGTCACCTCGCGGACGATCCCACCTTCCCTGCACGAGCAGCCCGTTCAGCGTCTGGCCCCGTTCTTTCTGCGGCTGCAGAACACGCTCAAGCGACTCGGTTCGCAGCTGTCGGAGAATCCGCGCATCGTGCTGCTCTCGCCGGGGGCGAGGTACTCGTACTACTTCGAGGATGTCTACCTGGCGCGGTACCTGGGGTACTCGCTGGTCGAAGGGGCCGACCTGGCGGTTCGAGACAATCGCGTCTACCTGAAGACGCTGGCGGGGCTGGTCCCGATCGATGTGATCGTCTCGCGCGGCATCGAGCGCGGCATCGACCCGCTGGAACTGGGCGGCGGCGAACCGCATGGAGTGCCCGGCCTGCTGCGAGTCGCGCGCGACCGCCGCGTGGTTCTCGCGAATATCCCCGGCAGCGGGCTGGTTGAGTCGCCGATCTTCATGGCGTTTCTCCCCAAAATCTGCCGAACCCTGTTCAACCAGGAGATGCAGCTGCCGTCGATCGAGACGTGGTGGTGCGGAGACCCGGATCAGTGGCGGTACGTGCAGAGCAACCTCGATCACCTCGTGATCAAGCCCGCGTTTCAGGCCAGCGGCAATGAAGAGATTCTGCCACGCAGCCTGAGCCGGGACGACCGCGCGAAGCTGATCGCAACGATCAATGCCAAACCACATCAGTATGTGGCTCAGGCGCTGATCCAGCGTTCAGGAGCCCCCTCTTACCTGAACAGCAGCGTCGGCGTGGGGCATATCGCCTTACGGACATTCCTGGTGGCGGACAACGATGGGTACGCCGTGATGCCCGGTGGGCTGGCCCGTGTGGCACTCAACACCGACCCGATGGAGCTGTCGATCTCGGCAGGTGTCACCAGCAAAGATGTCTGGATCACAGCCAGCAGTCCCGTCCCGCCAGTCAGTTTGTTGACCTCCGAAGATCAACCGGTCCCGCTGCGTCGCACGAGCGCGATCTTCCCGAGCCGAGTCGCTGATGATCTGTTCTGGTTCGGCCAGTCGCTGGACCGGATCGACTTTCTCAGCCGGCTGCTGCGGTCGGTTGTCGAGCGATTGGCCTCCGAGATCGCGATCGAGTCCCCAGAACTGCCCAGCCTCGTCCGGGCTCTGATTGATGAGGGGCAGGTCGAGGCCAGCTATGCGATCGAGTCGCTCACCGCCACCCTGCCCTTGCTGACGGCCGCGCTTCCCAAGATGGTGGCCGACACTCACGAGTCGCGAGGACTGACAGCCACGATCTCCGAGATGCACCGTCTGGCGTCGCTCGAGCGACTGTGGATGTCGCCCGACACATTCCGCAAGGTCCGCGAGACCGTGGACCGGTATCAGTCGACTGCCGTCACGGGCTGGTCGGGGCTGGTCGATTTGCTGGATGCGCTGAATCATGTGATCCTCGATCTGGCTGCGGTGAGCGGGCTGATCCACGACGGGATGATCCGCGGTCCTGCCTGGCGCGTGATGGACCTGGGACGGCGGATCGAGCGCGTTCGTGACACGGCCCGGTTTCTCCGCAGTGTTCTGTGGGGCCGACCCAAGCTCGATCGTTCCGTCCTGCGGGCCATCCTGGAAGTCATGGATTGCCGGATGACGTATCGCGCGCGGTATCTCGACAATGTCCAGCAGAACGCGGTCCTCGATCTGTGCGTAACCGACGAGACCTGTCCGCGGTCGATTGCCTGCCAGCTGATGGGGCTGTCGGAGCACGTGGATTCACTGCCGGGGCACGAAACGGCTGTCCTCCGGACCGAAGAGACTCGGATCGTGATGGCGGCTCTGCATGCGGTGCGGATGATCTCGGCGGAGGGCCTGGCCGATCACAACACGGAGGGGGTGCTGGGAGTACTCGACAACCTCGAACGTCAGATGAAGCAGCTGGCCGAGGTTCTGACTCGGAAGTACCTGCTGCATTCCGGCATCCCGCACCAGATTCAGTCGGAAGTGGAGGTGATCTGATGCGATACAGAATCGTGCATGAGACGCGTTACTCAAGCGCTGAGCCGATCTCAGTCGGTCACAACGAGGCGTGGCTCTCTCCACGGTCGACGGGCACCCAGACCTGCGTCGACCACTCGCTGGAAATTCGGCCCAACCCGTCGATCATCATCTCCCGGCAGGACTACTTCGAGAACTTAACGACGCAGTTTGCGTTCAACCAAGGGTATGAAACGCTGTCGGTGACAGCCACCAGCATCGTCGAAGTCTCTCCGCCGATCCCTCCTCGAAAGCAGATTGCGTGGGAGCGCGTGCGGGATGACCTCCGCAGCCATCGTACGGCGGATGACTTTTCCGCTCTGGAGTTCGTGTTCGATTCCCCGCGCTGCCGGTCGTCTCACGATTTCGAGACCTACGCCCGCCAGTCGTTTCCCGATGGGGGCGAGATCCGGGCCAGCCTGGCTCACCTGATGCACCGGGTCTTTACCGAGTTTCAATACGACCCCGCAGCCACGACGGTCACGACCCCGGTCGAGCAGGTGTTCCGAATTCGCCGCGGCGTCTGCCAGGACTTCGCTCACCTGCTCATTTCGCTCGTCCGGTCGCTGGGACTGGCGGCACGCTATGTCAGTGGTTACCTGCGGACAATTCCTCCCGAGGGCCAGCCCCGGCTGGTCGGTGCCGATGCCTCTCACGCCTGGGCGTCGGTCTACTGCGGAGACCTGGGGTGGGTCGATCTCGACCCGACGAATGATCAGTTCCCGTCAACCGACCATATCGTGATCGCCTGGGGCCGCGACTACTCCGACGTGGCCCCGCTCAAAGGTGTCTATGTCGGCGGCAGCAGCCCCCAGCTCTCGGTCAGCGTGGATGTGGAAGAGTGCCCAGAAGATGTGAGTTAACAACGGCGCATGGGCGTCCCGATCTGCCCGGGAACTTGAGTGTAGTATTTTTTGATGGTGAAGTTCGGGGATCTGTCAGGCAACGCAACACTGCTGTTCATCCCTCCGGGACAGGGCTTCCATGGTGGTTAGGTGGGTGGTTTTCGGAGAGCGAGGATTTTGAAGGTGGAGGCGTGGTGGCCGGCTCGACGAGAAGAGCTGCTATGATGGCCGCATTCGCGCGTCATCGGATCGCTCACTTGACGATCGCCAGCCCGACCTCGGTTTCGCCGATCAGGACGCTCTTCCCGGTCGCAGTGGGGTCAGCCTCGATCCGGTCCGCGCGGGTTTCGGTCAGGATCGTCTCACGCCACTCCTCGATCATCGTTGCGATGTTGTAGGCCCCCTGCGATGCCGACCAGCGGATCGCGATCCGGTCGTTCTCCTCCAGATCGTGATCTTTTCGCAGCTGCTGGACCTGGCGAATCATGTCGCGGGCCATCCCTTCGCGGAGCAGTTCGGGGGTCAGGATCGTCGAGAGGGCGATCTGCACCCCGGCGTCATCGGCACAGGCCCAGTCGCTGGCGCGTTCGGTGCTGATCATCACGTCTTCGGGAGCCAGCGTGACTGGTTGGCCCTCGATCATGAGGGTGACCGACTCGCCCTTTCGCAGCGGTGCGAGCGTGGCCGTATCGCCGGTTGTCAGCGCTTCCTTGACCGCATTGAGCAGTTTGCCGAGCTTCTTCCCGAGAGTCTTCAGGTTCGGCTTGTAGCTGTAGTGGACGAGAGCATCGAGGTTGTCCGCGGGGGTGATCGCTTTCACGTTCAGCTCGTCAGAGATCACATCCGCCAAGGCCGCGATATCAGCCGAGTCTTGCGGCGTGGCACAGGCGAACTTCAGTTCCGCGAGCGGCTGACGCACGCGCTGGTTGGCCTCTTCGCGCAGCCGGTGCCCCATCTTGACCACGCGCTGGGCCAGGGCCATGCGGTGGTTGAGGGAGGCGTCGATGAGAGAGGCATCCACGTGAGGATAAGGTTGCAAGTGGACTGAGTTCGGCGAGCCCCCAGCGTCAGCTGGGGGAGGATTCACACTCTCAACGAGGTTCTGATACATCCGCTCTGTCACGAACGGAATACATGGAGCCAGCAACTTGGTGAGCGTAACGAGGACCTCATAGAGCGTCTGATACGCTGCGAGCTTGTCGGCATCCCAGTCACTCCCCCGACTCACGTCGGGGGCTCGCTCTTCCCGTGCTTTCCAGAATCGTTTCCTGTTCCGGCGGATGTACCAGTTCGACAGGTTGTCGATGAACTCAGCTGCGGCTTGCGTCACTCCGGGCGAGTTGAAGTTCTCGAACTCGGTGCGGCAGGTGCCGATCAGGACGTTGAGGTTCGAGAGGGTCCAGCGGTCGATCTCGGGCCGCTCACTGACCGGGACCGCCGGCAGCGACGGATCGAACCCGTCGAGGATCGCGTAGTTCACAAAGAACGAGTAGCTGTTCCACAGTGGGATCAGGACCTGCCGCCGCACTTCATCGGCGGGGGTGCTGGTGACCTTGCAGGTCGGGACACCCTCTTTCGTCACGGAGATCGGGCCGTCGACCGTTTGCAGAGTGACATGGTCGTTCGGATGTCGCGTTCCAAACCGCAGATCCGCAGCTGGGTTCTGAGCCAGGTAGAGCCACCGCAGCGTATCGACGCCGAGTTGTTCGGCGGCCTCTTCGAACCAGATGGCAGTGCCGTCCGATTTGTGCATCGGTTTCCCTTCCTCGTTCATGACGAGGCGGTGGCCGAGGAGGGTCTTGAAGGGACGCTTCAGAGAGCCGAGAGACGAGAGACGAGAGACGAGAGCCAGAGAAGATGAGTCGTTGGAGCCTGCTGGCTCTTCTCTCTCCTCTCTCGTCTCTTCTCCCTCTTCATATCCCATCATCGTCGCCAGACTCAGCAACGAATAGAACCAGTTCCGGAACTGTCCCGGGAAGCACTCGGTCACCAGTTCGGCGGGGAACCAGTCTTTCCACTTGAGCGCGGTCTCGGGATACCGCCCGTTGTAGTTCAGGGTCGAGAACGGCACGATGCCGGCGTCGAGCCACGGGTTGCCGACGTCTTCGATCCGCTCCAGGATCGCTCCGGTCTTGAGGCTCTTGATCTTGACCTTGTCGATCCACGGACGGTGCGGTGTGTGCCCTTCGAACTCGTCCCAGCCTTCGACAGCGCGCTCCTTCAGCTCGGCCAGCGACCCGATCACGTCGAAGTCGGTTGAGTCGTCCGGGTTCACCCAGATCGGCAGGGCCAGACCCCAGAACCGCTTCTTGGAGATCATCCAGTCGCGCATGATCGTCAGCCACTCGACCTCGCGCTCCTGCCCCTGGATCGAATCCGGCAGCCACTTGATCGCCCGCGTGACCTCCTTGATCTCGTCCCGCCAGTCCATGTTGATGAACCACTCATCGACTAGCCGGAAAATCAGTTCATCCCCCGTCCGCCAGCAGTGCGGATAGATGTGGGGATAGGTCTCGACATAAACGAGGAAGCCGTTCGCCTTGAGGTGCTCGAACACAAGGTCCGCGGTCTTCGGGTCGGTGGCCGAGAGCCCCGTGAACGGGCCGAACCCTTCGCCAAAGCGGGCGTCCTCGCTTAGCGGGGCGATGATTGGCAGGCCGAGCTGAACTCCAAGCGTATGGTCTACGTCACCACAACCGGGGGCGATATGGACAATGCCTGTACCCTCCCCGGCGGTGACCATCGGATTGCCCTTAAAATCGCGGCCGCCATCAACGACCCGGTGTTGACCCGCCGCTGACGCTTCATAGGCCGCATTCGGATCTCCGAATCCATCTCCGTCGGGTGTCCCATATCCCATCCCCATTCCATATCCGTCGCCAGCCTCCAATGATGTCCATCCCTTGGGGTACTGCTGAGCCGGCAGGTCATCGAACGGTCCCGCGTACCGCCAGCCGACCATCTCTTTGCCGAGGATCGTCCCGTCGATCTCGTACCCGCCGTTTTCCTTGAAGATCTGGGCGATCGTTTTGAGCTTGGGGCAGTCCTTCGGCCAGGCCCAATCGGGGCGACCGAACCCTTCTTTGAACTCCTTCTCGAGGCGTTTGAACTCGAGGTTGTCCTTGGCGAAGTAGAAGTAGGCTGGTTCGGTGTCGCCCTTGGCCTTGCCCTTGAGACGCACGTACTCCAGGTCGGGATTGATGGCGGCGGCGACGTTGGAGGTCAGGGTCCATGGAGTGGTCGTCCAGACCAGCAAGTATTCTCGAAGCTGCTCGGCTCCGTGTCTCCGTGCCTCCGTGGTGAGACTCTTCTCTGGCACGGCGGACTCACGTCCGCCGCTCGCTGGCTCGATGAGGGGGAATCGCACAAAGCAGCTGCGGTGCGTCGTCAGTTTGCGCCCATCCGCGATTTCCATCTGCGAGTACGCACTCCCCGCGCGGCCGCTCCAGGGCATCACGTCGTGCCCCATGTAGATCTTGCCGCGCTCGTGGCACTTCTTCAGGAACGACCAGATCGTCTCGTTGTTCTCCGTGCTGAACGTGAAGTAGCTGCCGCCCCAGACCGGGTTGCCGAGTTTCTCGACCAGCTGCTCCGCCGTGCCGGTCGCGACGATCCCCTTGGGAGTGGTCAGCGTGACCGGCTTGTCGGTCCCGACCGCTTCCGCCAGCCCGCGCAGCTGATCGGGGTCGTCCCACTCCATCCAGTACCCCAGCCGGACCGACTGCTCGGTCTGGCGGGCGGCGAACTTCAGGACGCGCTTCTTGCACTCCCACACAAACTTGTCGATCCCGTAGGCGGCGATCGCCGTCTTGGTCCCGAGGTTCAGCTGCTTCTCGACTTCGACTTCGACCCACAGCCCCTGGCAGTCGAACCCGTTCTGGTAGCGCAGCTCGCGCCCGGTCATCGCGAAGTACCGCTGGAACGTGTCCTTGTACGTGCGGCCCCAGGCGTGATGGACCCCCATCGGGTTATTGGCGGTGATCGGCCCATCCAGGAACGACCACTTCGGCTTTCCGGCGTTCTGAGCCTTCAAACGATCAAAGATCCGCTGCTGCTGCCAGAAGCGGAGGACTTCGTGCTCGCCGGAGATGAACTGGGCTTCGTCAACGCGTTGGAACATGGAGGGGTCTCAATGCGGAATCTGAGATTCCGCTGCGGTCTCGTCGCAGAATTCGGGAGAACTCTGCCGTCTGGCTGAAGTGCCGTAGCTTCGCAGGTCACGCGGAGCGAGCCAAGCGTGAACCGTCCCGCAATCAGGCTGCGTTGTATTCGCCGCTTGGTGGTATCGGTCAATCTGAGGGAATGTCACGATCTCTGAGGAATCCATCGAGCGGGTCTCCTCGCGATCCGCTCCACGGAATCGCAAGAGATCCACAGATTTCACAGATTTACGCAGATTTGGGCTGAGGCTTCCTCCCGTCCTCAGGCTCGATAATCGCGTGAGGCATCGCCTCTTTCAATCTGCGTGAATCTGCGAAATCTGTGGATTATTTCAGCGGAAGTTCTCGGACGACCACCAAGGGACGAATGCAACATCGAGCCCCAGGTCGTCAAGGGGTTTGGGGGACCATATACTGCAAGTCGCCTGCGAACGCGGCCGGCCCCTTCCAGCTCTCGAGTACACCCGGATTGCCTTCCGAAGAACTCTCCGCCGATATTCCCGTCTCGCTCATTCTGCAACGCGTGGCTGAGGGGGAAGTCCGCGCGGCGGAGGAGCTGTTGCCCCTCGTCTACAACGAGCTGAGGCGCCTCGCTGCAGCCCGGATGCAGCACGAATCGACCGAGCACACGCTGCAACCCACAGCTCTCGTGCATGAAGCCTACCTGCGTCTGGTCCGCAGCGAGCCCCAGTCGTGGGACAATCGCCGGCATTTCTTCTCAGCTGCGGCGGAAGCGATGCGACGGATTCTGATCGAGCATGCCCGCAGCCGGGACCGACTAAAGCGAGGCGGCGACGCCCAGCGTGAACCGCTGGCCGAGATCGCGATCAGCCCCTCGATCGATCTCTCCGAGGTCATCGCGATCCACGAAGCTTTGGAAGAGTTCGAACG
The DNA here is from genome assembly GCA_044337025.1 of Planctomycetaceae bacterium. Taxonomy (GTDB): domain Bacteria; phylum Planctomycetota; class Planctomycetia; order Planctomycetales; family Planctomycetaceae; genus TH-plancto1. Next base: position 21,550 of record JBIIOI010000060.1, on the reverse strand, counting down.
CCTGATGCCGGATAAGGCGGAGCTCGTGAAGCTGCGGTACTTTGCCGGTCTGGACGAGGCGACCGCCGCCGAGGCGCTGGGGATCTCGCGTCCGACCGCCTCGCGGTGGTGGACCTTCTCGCGGGCGTGGCTGTTTGAGAAGTTGTCGGACTCTGGCAGCCCCGAGTAGCAGATCGAACCGCTACGAAGCGTAGAACGCGTTGGCGGCGGCGACACCGGCTCCCGGGGGAACCTTGCCGGGCAGGCAGGCTTCCAGGGCTGCCAGAAACAGCAGCACGTTTCGCGGCTGACTTGTTTCCCCCATCAGGCCGACGCGCCAGACCTTCCCCGCCATCGCTCCCAGCCCGCCGCCGATCTCGATCCCGAACTCATTGAGCAGCTTCCCGCGCACGGCCTTATCATCGGCTCCCTCGGGGATGCGAATCGAGTTCAGCATCGGCAACCGATACGGCTCGGCAACCACGAAGCTAAGCCCCATCGCCTCGACCCCCGCCCGCAAAGCCAGGTGGTTCCGCGTATGGCGGGCGAAGCGAGCGGGCAGTCCTTCGATCAGCGTCTGCCGCAGCGCTTCATGCAGCGCGTAGTTCATGTTGATCGGAGCTGTGTGGTGATAGGCCCGCGACTGGCCCCAGTAGTTTCGCACCAGCATTGTGTCGAAGTACCAGCTGGCGATCTTGGTCTTGCGGGCGGCGATGACATCGCCCGCCGCCTTGGAGAACGTGACCGGAGCCAGCCCCGGCGGACAGCTCAGGCACTTCTGCGTTCCGGAGTAAGCTGCGTCGACCTGCCAGTTGTCGATCTCGACCGGTCGACCGCCCAGCGAGGTCACGCAGTCGATCAGCAGCAGAGCCCCATGGGCGTGGACGATCTTCGAGATCTCCTCAATCGGCTGGCATGCCCCCGTCGAGGTCTCCGCATGGACGAGGCCGACGACTTTGGGGCGATGCTGCTTGACCGCAGCTTCGACTTCTTCCGGAGTGAAGACCTCTCCGTAAGGCCGCTCGATCTTCATCACATCCGCGCCGCAGCGGGCTGCGACATCGGCCATGCGCCCGCCGAAAACTCCATTGACCCCGACCAGCACGCGGTCGCCGGGCTCCACCAGATTGACGACACAGGTCTCCATCCCCGCACTGCCGGTTCCGCTGACCGACATCGTCAGCTCGTTGGTGGTCTGGAAGACCAGCCGCAGCATGGCCTGGACTTCGTCCATGACCTTCAGGAAGTAGGGATCAAGATGCCCGACAGTTGGCGCCCCGAGTGCAGCCAGAACCGAGGGAGGAATCTCACTGGGCCCCGGTCCCATCAGCAGGCGACGAGGGGGGGCGATCGGGCCAGGCACAGAATTGGTCATGAGACGGTCTCGTCGAGAGTGAGTCGGACAGAGAGAGTTTAAGGGGCCGCTCTCGAGACGGAAAGCGGCCCGAAGGGAATGCCACGGTCCTGTCGATGTTCGAATTGGAGCGTCCGCCGTTAGCCGTCGGGCTCGCCCGACGTGCCTCGCTGGTCCCCAGCATCTCCAGCCAGATTGCCGTCATGCCGCGCAACAGTACCTCTGGCTCGGATAGCACATTACCATGCCAAACAGAACGCTTCCTCGAATGAGAGTCTCCGATGAAGAGCTGGACCCTGGTGACCCTGCTGGCCGTTTCGTACGCGGCTGTCTGTCCGCTCGAGTGCTTCTCGCAGGAGCCTTTAAGCTCGGAAGAGCAGGCAACTGGGTTTGTGTCACTGTTCGACGGGACTTCGCTCGCGGGCTGGCAGGGGGCCACGGACGGCTATACGGTCGTTGAGGGAGCTATCCAGTGTCTCCCCAACAAGGGCGGCAATCTGTTGACGGAAAAAGAATTCAGCGACTTCGAGCTGCGGATGGAGTTCAGGCTGCCGTCCGGCGGGAACAACGGAGTCGGCCTCCGGGCTCCCGCGCAGGGGCATGTCGCCACGGAGGGGATTGAGATTCAGATCCTCGACAACACGGCAGACAAGTACAAGACGCTGGCTCCGTATCAGTACCACGGATCGGTCTACGGCCTGATCCCGGCAAAGCGGGGTTACCTGCGCGAGGTCGGAGCCTGGAACCAGCAGACGATTCGCCTGGTGGGCCGCAAGATTACGATCACGCTGAACGGCGAAACGATCGTCGACGGCGACCTGGACGAGGCCCTGAAAAATGGGGCGATGGACGGCAAGGACCATCCCGGAGCCAAACGGACCACGGGCCGCGTCGGGTTCCTCGGCCACAACGACCCCGTGGCATTCCGCAAGATTCGAATCCGAGAAATCCGCCAATAGAATCCCGCGACAGCTCCTCTGGCCATTCGCCACCAGCCATTCGCCATCCGCCAAATAAAAAACCCGGAAACAGCGAATCCTTAGGGGGGCTTAGGACTCAAGCTATTTCCGGGGGCGATGAGAAGCAACTTCTGACACTCGCCCCGTGTGGAAAAACGGGAATCGCTGGCGTCCATGCCATTGATTCACCGCGTCGAGCCATCCTTGGCTGACAACCACCGTGACGATGTGTTCAATCACGTTTGCGATCGAACGCGGGGAAGTTATGGCTGCCTTCCGAATGGGTCAATATCGGTTTCCGTGATTTTGAAAAGGATGCGGTGCGAGTTGCAATTCTTGCCGATTGATGGGGAGGAGGGCAGTGGGGAATGGGCAGTGGGCAGTGGAAAGCCCTCGAATTGAATGACGTCAATCATCGGAGTCAGGCAATCTAGCGTGAAATCATGAAGCCCCAGGCCACTGGTTCGCCACTTTGGAAGTCCCACCACGTGCACGATCATTTCAGTTCACTCGCCCCGAAGGGGCAGCCACAAACCAGCCCAGGGCAACGCCCTGGGTAGAGATCCGCAATGTTCAGCAAGCCCTGTCAGGGCGGCACAGCGTGACGCTCGACTCTGTTTCGCCCATTCAAGGCGGAGGACGTTTGAATCCAGCAACCTGGGGCCGCGCTCCCGCTGGTCGCTCTGCCCCACTGCCCATTCCCCACTGCCCCCCATTGTGTGCGTCACGATTCCAGCCAGCGGGATCAGAACTCGGGCAGTTGTGGTTGGACCTTACGGAGTTCAGAATCGCTGCATGGCGACTTCATCTCCCAAACGCGTAGCAATCATCGGCGGTGGCATCAGCGGCATGGCGGCAGCTCTGCGGCTGTCCGAGCTGTCCACACCTCGAAATCCACTGGAGATTCATCTCTTCGAGGCCGGGCCGCGGCTGGGGGGACTCGTCGCCAGCGAACAGATCGGGGATTGTCTGATCGAGCGCGGGGCCGACTCGTTTATTACGAATAAGCCCGGAGGAGTTCAGCTCTGCCGCAAGCTGGGGCTCGAATCCCAGTTGATCGGGACCGACGACAAGAATCGCCGGTCCCTGATCCTGGCTCGAGGCGTCCCGATCGAGACCCCCGAGGGGCTGAACCTGATTGCCCCCGGAAGTGCCTGGTCGATCCTGAAATCGCCGATTCTTTCGTGGAGAGGAAAGCTGCGCTGCCTGTTGGAGCCGCTGGTTCCGCGCCGCGAGCAGGAGGGGGATGAGAGCCTGGCGTCATTCACGACGCGCCGGCTGGGGAAAGAAATGCTGGACCGGATCGTCCAGCCGATGGTCGGAGGGATCTACACCGCCGATCCCGAGAAGCTCAGCCTCCTAGCCACATTGCCGCGATTTCTCGAGATGGAGCGGCGGCACGGCAGCCTGTTCGAGGCGACCCAGTCCGCCGACGGACTGGTCGGCGGAGCGGAGCGGGCGGCCAGTGGAGCTCGCTACGGACTGTTTGCCTCCTTGAAGCACGGCATGTCCCAGCTGATGAACGCCCTGGAAGCCCGTGTGCGCAAGGTGGCGATCGTTGAGTGCCGGGCCAAGGTGCGGGAGATTGTGCGACCGCTCGTGGCTGCAAGCCCCCCCAGCCTCTCTCCCAGCGGGAAAGGGGAGCCGGACGGTTTTGCTGGCGAGGTGGCCTGGACCGATGCGCACGGAGATGAACGCCGGACGGCGTTCTCGGCGGTCATCCTGGCGACTCCGGCGCATCAGATGGCCGACATCCTGAAATCGGCCGCCCCCGCCGCAGCTGCGGAACTGGATCAGATCGAATACGCCTCCAGTGCGATTGTGGTCACCGGGCACGAGACACGCCGGATCGACCATCCGCTGAACGCCTTTGGTCTGGTCATTCCAGCAATCGAGAAACGCCGCATCCTGTCGGTCTCGTTCCTGAACCGCAAGTTCCCCCGCCGGGCCCCTCCGGATAAGGCGATCCTCCGCACCTTCATCGGGGGAGCCCTGCAGCCCGAGATGTTCGAGCTGTCCGACTCCCAGCTGATCGATGTCACACTCTCGGAGCTGCGTTCGATCTTCGGAGTCAAGGCGGACCCGGAGTTTGCGGTAGTGGCCCGTTATCCCCGCGCGATGCCTCAATATCATGTGGGGCATCTCGACCGGGTGAGCCGGATTCGCCAGAGCCTGCAGGCCACTCCCTGGATCGCACTGGCGGGCAACACGCTGGGAGGGGTCGGTCTGCCGGATTCTATTCTCAGCGGCGAGAACGCAGCCGGGCAGGTCGCAGCCTCGCTCGGAATCGAAATTGAGAGTGCCATTCCAGTCGCTTGAAAGGCCAATACCGTTCTGTCATAACTTGGCGGTCCATCTGAGGCTGTGGAGCGAATTTGCGTTCATCCGGGGCCGTTGGAGCGACAGGGATTGACCTCTGGTTGCCGCATCTGGCGGAACCGGTTTTCGGTCCTCGAACTGCAGGCTGAGACCTCCGTCGGAACCTGTGCATGATGCCGCTGTTGGCTTCCTCATCGATCGTCGATTCAGTCGCAGCCGCGCTGGCGGGGCTGATTTCCGACAGCCCGGATCTGGTGCGATTCGTCGCAGCTGCGATCCATGTCACGTTGCTGGCCCTGTTTTTCGGGTTGCCGGCCTTCGTGTTTATCTGGGCCGAGCGTAAGGTCTCCGGTCGTATCCAGGACCGCCTGGGTCCCACGCATTGCGGTGGCCGGTTCGGTTGGCTGCAGTCGCTGGCCGACGGCATCAAGCTGATTCAGAAGGAAGACCTGGCTCCCGCAGCTGCGGATCGCTTCCTGTTCCGCCTCGCCCCGTATCTCGTTGTTGTCGCGTCGTTCGCCTGCTTCCTGTTCCTGCCGTTCAGCGATGGCTGGGTGGCTGTGGGGCTCGATTGCGGGTTGTTCGTCGGTATGGCGGTCTTGTCGCTGGAAGTGCTGGGAGTCGTCCTGGCCGGTTACTCCAGCGGTTCCAAGTGGTCGCTGTTCGGCGGAATGCGTGAAACCGCCCAGATGGTCAGCTACGAAGTCCCGCTCGGCATTACGGCGGTCATTCCCGTGCTGATCTGTGGCACAATGAACCTGAACGAGATCGCTCACATGCAGAGCGGCTGGTTCACGAACTGGCTGATTTTCCACAGCCCGTTCACATTCGTGGCGTTCTTCGTGTTTTTCACGGTCACGCTGGCCAGCAACAAGCGGGCTCCGTTTGACCTCGCGGAAGCTGAGAGCGAACTGGTCGGTGGTTTCCACACCGAGTACAGCGGGATGCGCTGGTCGTTCTTCTTCCTCGCCGAATACGCCAGCATGTTCTTCGTGAGTGCTGTCGGCTCGCTGCTCTTCCTGGGTGGCTGGTGGACGGGGATTGCCCCGATCGACTCGGTACTCCATTCAAGTGAAGTTCTGGATGGCTATCCGGGTCGAGTGCTGGGATTGCTGGTGCTGCTCAGCAAGGCCGGTTTCCTGGTGGTGGTCCAGATCTGGATTCGCTGGACACTGCCTCGACTGCGAATTGACCAGGTCATGACGACCTGCCTGAAGTATCTGGTCCCGATCAGCTGCTTCCTGTTTGTCGGTTCGGTCGTCTGGCCGCTGCTCTGGTTGAGCGTGGTTGGTCGCCCGACAATGCTTCCGGTAGAGTCGATCGGAAATCGAGTACAGCAGGCTCCGGTGATCTCGGCTCCGCTGCCAGCTCATCCGCATCCTCATGACCACAATCACGATCATGGGCACGGTCCCGGTCAGCACACACATGAGGCTCCCGGCCATACCGGACAGGTGCCTTCCGCTCCGAGCAACCAGGATGTGACGTTGAACACCGCCGCCCCGCGAGGAGGACGTTAACCATGGGTTCGATCGTCTTCGCGATCTTTGCTCTCGCTGCCTGTGGCGGGGCTCTGGCCGTCGTTCTGTCTCAGAACGTCGTCCGCATGGCCTTCTGGCTGATCATCTCGCTCAGTTCGGTTGCCGGTCTGTTCTTCATGCTGCATGCCGATTTTGTCGGCGCGACTCAGCTGTTGATCTACGTCGGCGGAACCGTCGTTCTGCTGATCTTCGGCGTGATGCTGACGGCTCAAGGGCCGTACGTGAACCTGAAGACCAATCCGGCGGAGATGGTGCTGTCGCTGGCAGTCGGGGGAGCTGTGTTCGCCCTTCTGTTCGCAGCCTTCTCGGGCGTGAAGTGGGAAGAGAACTCCGAAAAGATCGAGGCCAAGTTCGGCACCGCTTCGGTCTCGAATGTCGGCTACAACCAACAGGGTGAAGGCAGCACGGTTCGCCGAATCGGAGCGGCCCTGGGAGGGATTCGGACCGAATCCCTGCGTGACAGCAAAGAGATCGAGCGGCCAGCCTACCTGCTGCCGTTCGAAATCGTGTCGGTGCATCTGCTGGTCGTACTCGTGGGTGCGTCGTACCTGGCCCGTGCCAAGCGGCGTGTCGCCGAGGGTTCGGCAGAAGCAGTGAGCAAGTAGCGGAATTCGTCCGAATTCCAGCGTGGGGAGAACCATGGATCCAGTGGGATTGAACGCCTACCTGTTCGTCGGGGCGGTGCTGTTCGTCTGCGGCATCGTCTGCATGGCGACCAAGCGGAACGCCATCGGCATTCTGATGGGCGTCGAGCTGGTCCTGAATGGTGCCAACGTCAACTTTGTCGCCCTGTCGCGGTTCACGCCGCTCGGGCTGGATGGTCAGATCTCGTCGATGTTCGTGATCGTGCTGGCTGCAGCAGAAGCTGCGGTGGCCTTGGCGATCGCCCTGAACTTCTACAATAACCATCTGTCGATCGATGTGGACCGGGCCGACGACCTGCGAGGTTAATCGGAACGGACTCGGCCGGTTCTCCGGCAGCGAACTTCCCCCAGCGTACTCACCGGATCACCCGGCTCCATGACACCGGATAAACACGAACTGTACCTCTCGACAGCGACCACCCTGAAGTGGCTGCTGGGGGCTGCCTGGCTCCTGCCGCTGTGCGGGTTCGTCATCGAGATTTTCGGCGGCTACTGGAGCGGCCGGAAGTCGAAGACAGCCGCTTGGCTGGCTGTCGCCTGCATCGCGACGAGCTTTCTGCTGAGCTTCTCGGCGCTGATGACCTGGCGCGGAGCGACCGCCGAGCAGCGAAATCAACAGTATGAAGCTCTGCATGCAGAACATGCCGGGCACGGCGATGCGCCTCAAGGTGACGCAGCTGACGCTCATGCTCACGCCGCCGAAGACCATGCACACTCGCACGCGGGACATACCCACGCTGCGGGTGAGTCTCACATCCACAAAGATCTGCCGGCCTACAACCCGCTGCGGACGACCTACACCGGGCAGTTCTATCAGCTGGCTCGGTTCGGCAGCATGGTGCTCTCCATCGATTACTACATCGACGGCCTGACCGTCCTGATGTTCACGATGGTGACCCTGATCGCGACCTGCATCCATATCTTCGCGACGGGGTACATGAGCGACGAACTGACCGAGCATTACGAAGACCATCAGGTCCATCTGTCCGGCGGTCGCCACTTCCATCGCCCGGGCCGGTTCTATCGGTTCTTCGCGTTTCTGTCGCTGTTCTGCTTCTCGATGCTGGGGCTGGTCCTGGCCGGGAATATCTTCCAGGTCTTTGTGTTCTGGGAACTGGTCGGTGTCTGCTCCTTCTTCCTGATCGGCTTCTATGTCGAGCGGAAGTCGGCCAGCAACGCTGCCAACAAGGCGTTCATCATGAACCGCGTCGGGGACTTTGGGTTCCTGATCGGGCTGATGGTTCTGGGGACCTATTTCGGCACCTTCCGATTTGCCAACACTTCGCCCGAAGAGTTCGGAACTCCGGGGTTGTTCCAGATGGTCCGTGATACGCACGGCCATATGGTCACCGAAGGGGAAGGCCGCGAGAAGGTCGTGATGATCCAGAGCGGCGGGAACACCCCGTGGCAGGATCTGGATGGCAAGCCGAAGGTCATTCCCTACTGGCTGCTGATTGTCGCCGGTCTGGGTGTGTTCGCGGGCTGTGTCGGCAAGAGTGCTCAGTTCCCGCTACAGACCTGGCTCCCGGACGCAATGGAAGGTCCGACCCCCGTGTCGGCCCTCGTCCACTCGGCCACAATGGTTGCAGCTGGGGTCTATCTGGTCGGGCGGTTCTACCCGATGTTCACGCCCGAGGTGCTGCTGGTCATCGCCTACATCGGCTGTATCACTGCTTTTGTGGGCGCGACGATTGCCATCGTGGTCACCGACATCAAGCGTGTTCTGGCCTACTCTACGATCAGCCAGCTCGGCTACATGATGCTGGGCCTGGGAGTCGGCGGCTGGATGGCCGGACTGTTCCACCTCGTGACCCACGCCTTCTTCAAGTCACTGATGTTCCTCTGCTCCGGAAGCGTGATTCACGGCTGCCATCACGAGCAGGACATGACCAAGATGGGCGGTCTGCGTCACAAGTTGCCGATCACCGCCTACACGATGCTGATTGGTGTGTTCGCGATTGCGGGTTACGGAATTCCGGGCCTGCCGATCAACTTCTCGGGTTTCTACTCGAAAGATGCGATCATCGCGTCGGCCCTGTCGTATGTCTCGCTCAATCCGCAGCACTTCCTGCTGTTCTACATTCCGGTGATCACAGCTGGGATCACGGCGTTCTACATGTTCCGCATGTGGTTCATGACGTTCACCGGAGAGACCCGCGATCATCACGTCGCGGAACATGCTCACGAGTCACCGCTGCCGATGGTCGCACCGCTCGTGCTGCTGGCGTTCCTCGCTTGGTTCTGTGCTTTCGGTGGTGAGGGCCATGGACTCGCACTGCAGATCATGCACAGCGAGCCGCAGCATGTCGCCGATGGGTTGGATCACGGCGGCAACCTGGGGATCTCGCTCCCCAGCCACCACCAGATTCACGAGAAACACGGCACCGCCGGGTATGTGGCCCTGTTTGCCGCGCTGCTCGGCTCGCTGATCAGCTACCTGTTCTACTGCCGCCGCATCATGGATGCGGGGGCCATCGGTCGGCAGTTCTGGGTAATCCGGGACTTCCTGGTCGAGAAGTGGCGGTTCGATGAGCTGTACGACGTGATGTTCACGAAGCCGGTCCATGTGATCGGACGCTGGTGCCAGGCCTTTGACAAGGCGGTGCTGGACGGCCTGATCCACCTGTTTGGCCGACTGACGATTCGAGCAGCCAACTTTGACCGTGCCTTCGACGAGCGAATCGTCGACCGCATGGTGAACGTGTGCGGTGAAGTGACCTACGCGGCCGGGCGGTCCCTCAAGGGGCTGCAGACGGGTCGTCTCCGGCAGTACGTGATGTTCATCGCCTTGGGGGTCGTGTCCCTGTTCGTCCTGGTCTTCGCATTCCTGCCTCGCGTGTGACGAACTGGCGGCCTGTTCCCTGTCCTGTGTGAATCCCGAGCCGACTAGATCTCTGGAACGCTCTGCAACAATCGACTGAAACCATGAGTGACTCAGCTCTTCTGACTCTGACAATCTTCATGCCGACGATCTTCGCCATCCTGCTGATGGCGTTTGAGAAGAAGGCGGAGGAAGGGATGCGCGTCTTCGCGCTGGTGGGAACGGTCGTCACGTTCCTACTCTCCCTGATGGTCTGGGGCCGGTTCAATACCGGAGAGGCGGGCTATCAGATGCTCGTCGACAAGGAGTGGATCTCCATCTGGAACATCCACTACCGCCTGGGCGTGGACGGGATCAGCCTGCCGCTGGTGCTGCTCACCGGTCTGGTCTCGATGCTGGCCGCGGTGGCTGCCTGGAGTATCAAGGAGAAGATTCGCGGCTACCTGATGCTGTTCCTCATGCTGGAAACCGGCATGATGGGCGTGTTCCTGTCGCTCGACTTCTTCCTGTTCTACGTGTTCTGGGAAGTGATGCTGCTGCCGATGTACTTCCTGATCGGTGTCTGGGGAGGACCGCGGCGCGAGTACGCGGCCCTCAAGTTCTTCCTCTACACGCTGGTCGGCTCGGTCCTGATGCTGGTCGCGATGTTGATGTTCTACTTCGACTCCAGCCAGATCCTGGCCGGTAAGGGAGACTTCAACCTGATCAAGCTGACCGAGATCGCCGAGAAGGGCCAGTTCTCGCAAGGCATGCAGCTGGTGGCCTTCATCCTGCTGTTCATCGGATTTGCGATCAAGCTGCCGTCGTTCCCGTTCCACACGTGGCTTCCTGATGCTCACGTGGAAGCTCCTACGCCGATCTCGATGATTCTGGCCGGGGTGCTGCTGAAAATGGGGGGCTACGGAATCATCCGGATCGCGATGCCGCTCTGTCCGTGGGCGACGCAGTATGCCTCGTGGTTCCTGGTCGCTCTGGGTGTCTTCAGCATCCTGTACGGTGCCTTTGCCGCTATGGCTCAGACTGACTTCAAGCGGCTGGTAGCCTACAGCTCGGTCTCGCACATGGGTTACGTGCTGATCGGCCTGGCAGTCTGGAAGATCAACGAGCAGGGCCAGACGGTCCGCCCGGATCACTGGCTGCTCGGGATGCAGGGAGCGATGTACCAGATGCTCGCTCACGGGATCTCGTCCGCGGGCATGTTCTTTATGGTCGGTGTGGTCTATGACCGCGTGCATCACCGCGATCTCAACAAGTTCGGTGGCCTGATGCAGCGGATGCCGTGGTACAGCGGCGTGGCTGTGGGGATCTTCTTCGCCGGACTGGGTCTGCCCGGTCTGTGCGGATTCATCGGAGAAGTGTTCGTGGTCCTCAGCATGTGGAACTTCAGTCCACTGCTGGCGATCCTGGCAGCTTCGGGTGTGATCCTGACGGCCGGTTACATCCTCTGGACGATTCAGCGAGTCTTCTTCGGCCCCGAGTACAAGGGACCGCATAGCGAAGACCTCAGCGATATGAATGGACGCGAGAGCAGCGTGGCTGTCAGCCTGCTGGTTCTGGCGATCATCTTCGGAGTCATGCCGTCGATCATGCTCGACGTGATGAACCCGACCACGGAAGCCCTCACCAAGTCCCTCAGCGCCGGGTACGCCAACTCCGGAGGTTCGCAGCCCGCAGCCGCCACTCCTCAGGTTTCCCTGACAAAGTAACCGCGACCGAGTTGTGAACCAGTCTGGACGAAACCCGCAGCCGGCAATCCCATGAGTGCGAACACCCTGATCCAGGACCTCCTGACGGAACTCCCCCGCTCGGTGGAGATTTTCGTCCCGGAGATCATCCTCAGTGCGACAATCGTCGCCCTGCTGCTGGCTCGTATCCTGGGATGCGACACCAAGAAGGTGCCGCCCTGCTGGATTGCGATCATTGGCTCGCTGCTGGCCTTCGCAGCTGTCTTCAGCCAGTTCATGTACCTGAAGACCGACGGCGATGCCCGGACTCAGCTCGTACGATCGATGTACGAGGTCTTTCAGCTCAGTGAGACCGGGGTCGGCTCGATCGGCCCGTATTTCTCCAGCCTGCTCGTCCACGATCATTTCGCGACGCTGTACCGGCTCGGACTGCTGCTGTTCCTGGTGCTGGTCATTACGCTAACGGTGCTGACCGGAATTCCCGACAACGATGACGGGCCGGACTTCTATACGCTCTTGTGTGGCGCGACGCTCGGCATGCTGCTGGCGGTGGGGACCAACCACCTGCTGATGCTGTTTGTGGCCGTCGAAATGATGTCGGTCCCGAGCTACGTGATGGTCGGCTTCCTGAAGGGGCGCAAGCTCTCGAGCGAGGCGGCTCTCAAGTACGTGGTCTACGGAGCCGGAACCGCCGGGGTGATGCTCTACGGCATCAGCCTGCTGTCGGGACTCCTGGGTTCAGGATCGATTCCGGAAATGGGAGCCCGATTTGCCACGCTGATGGGGGACAAGGCATTTGCTCTCTCCAGCGGCGAGACGATCACGCTGGTCCTCGGAATCATGATGGTGCTGGTCGGGCTGGCGTTTAAGCTCTCGCTGGTGCCGTTCCACTTCTGGGCTCCGGATGCCTTCGAAGGGGCCAGTGCCGAAGTCGGCGGTTACCTGTCGGTCGCGTCCAAGGCAGCTGCCTTTGCCCTCGTCGTACGGTTCGTGCTCGGCTTCGATGGCGAGGTGCCGGTCCTGCAGAGCCTGTCCCAGTTCATTGGGATCGGCCTGGGGGTCATGGCTGCGATCAGCATGACGTTCGGAAACCTGGCGGCCTACACGCAGACGAACCTCAAGCGGCTGCTGGCTTACTCGACGATCGCCCACGCCGGTTACATGCTGCTAGCTGTGTCGGCACTGCTCGTCACGCTGAACGCTCCGGGCGGGTCGAAGATCAATCCCGCCGAGGAAGCTGTACACTGCGTTGAGGGGCTGACGTACTATCTGGCTGTGTACATGTTCATGAACCTGACCGCGTTCTCGGTCGTGGCCCTCGTGCGGAACGAGACATTCAGCGAAGAGCTGTCAGCGTACAAGGGACTGATCAACGGCGGACCGACGGTGAAGGTGCTGTGCGTTTGCCTGGCGATCTCCTTCTTCAGCTTGGTCGGGATGCCTCCATTCGGCGGGTTCTTCGCCAAGGTGCTGATCTTCCTGCCCGCGTTCAAGGCCGGTTCCGTCCACTGGATCATGTGGGCCCTGGTCGCAATCGGTGGTCTGAACACCGCCTTCAGTCTGTACTACTATCTGAAGGTGCTGAAGGCGATCTTCATCGAAGCTCCCGCAGCTGACAAACCTCCGATCGATGCTCCGCCGCTGGTCGGCTGGTATGTGGCCCTGGTCACGCTGCCGATTCTGCTGCTGGGGATGAGCCCGCTGCAGGATGACCTGAGCCGCACCGCTCAGTTCGTCTCCAGCGTGCTGTTCAAGTAGGCCCCACGCCTTGCCAGACCGCCGTCTCCTCCGCCCCATTCGTTCTTGCCGATCGCCCTGCCATGTCCGCTGTGACCCCTTCGCAAGTCAACGAACTCCTCGAAGCCACCGGGCGGAGCCTGCTGCAGTACACAGCTGAGGCGTATCCCTGGTCCACATCCACGAAGGATCTGCGCGAGCCCCTGTTGAAGCTGGCCCACAAGCAGCAGGAGTCGGTCCGCAAACTAGTCCACTGGCTGGACGACGAAGGCGAAACGATCGAGTACGGCATGTACCCGGTCGACTACACCAGCCTGCATTATGTCTCTTCGGAGTTCCTGAAGAAGTACCTGATCGCGGATCAGGCCCGGGTCGTCGAACTGGCCACGTTCGAGTGCAAGACCGAAGACGACGAAACCGCCCATCACCAGTTCCTGGCCGACATCCTGGCCAACGAGCAGGCGATTCTCGACGGATTGAAGACGCTGTAATTCAAAGCGGATTCCCGGTTTCTGGCTGACCCGCAATCTTGTGATCCACGGACTGTCAGAAAACGTTCCTGAACAGTGGGTCTGCTGATTCCGGAGAGTCCATGATGTCCACGCCGCCAGATGCTGTCGGCCACACTTGTCCCAAGTGCAGCGGTACAATGCAGATGGGGACAATTCCTGATTTCGGCCACGGTCGCATTTATCATCCCTTCTGGATTTTGGGACGGGTGCAGTTGGGCTTTTGGGGAAACGTGAAGAATCCCCAGTACCCGATTCAAGCGGCTCGCTGCGAAAAATGCGGCTTTGTGGAGCTCTTCGCTCCTTCCTTGGCAGCGCGGAGTCAGGGATTCTGGGGATAGAGCCCCGGGGAAGAGGCGACGCTTATCCTTCACCGACGCCCAGTAGCGCCATCAGAATATTGAACCCGTTGAACGCCGCATGGGTGACCACCACAACGAGATAGCTGCCGGTTCGCCAGTAGAGAAATCCCAAGACCAGAGCCAGTGGCATCAGGCTGACCGCATCGGGGAACCCGTGAACCGCCGAAAAGATTACCGACGCCCCCAAAATGGCCGCCCAGGGGGGCAGGTATCTCTGCAGCGCCCCCTGCAGGATCACCCGGTACATCAGCTCTTCGGACAGCGGAGCCATCACAATCGTCGAGATCCCCAGCAGGCCCACCAGGGTGGGTGACTGCTGCTGATCGAGCAGTTGCAGGAATGGATGCTTGTTCTCCGGGCTGTGAAAACGCTGCATCAGAATGATTGCCAGCATGACCGGGATGGTCGATGCCACATATCCCCCGATCCCCCAGCCGAGTTTCTCGCCGATTCTTCGCCCGTCGATTCCGTAGCGGTTGAGGCTGCGCACTCCCAGTCCGGTCAGCGAGATCACCATGATGCTGACCACCACGCACTGTTCCAGGATATTCCCGGCGGCGATCTCAATCGCCTCGCCGAGTTCAATCTCCCGCAGCTTGCGCTCCTGTCCCTGCAATTCCGCGCGAACAGTCAGCGTCAGCGAGATCAGAACCCACAGCCCGACAATCATCATCGCCACCGGTGGACGGGGCCGCGTGACGGGAACTCGACAGGGAAACAGCGACTCGCCCGTACACAGGCGTTCAAGAATCATCCCCCAGACCGCCAGACTGGTCAGCAGGACTGCAACAGTCAGCAGTTCGGGCAGGCTTTGCATCAGAAGGGTCAGTCCAGCCGGGGTCGGTGCTGCAGGGCGATTGCAGTGGCTGTGGCGTACGCCCGGCAGTGAGAAATCGTGATCAGAATCTCGTCAATTCCCAGCCCGTTTGAGTACTCGGCGGTCGTGCCCGCCAGTTCAATCACCGGCCGGCCGCTAGTCTGGGAAACGACTTCGATCTCGGTCCACCCAATCCCTTTCGTGAATCCGGTCCCGAGGGTCTTCATCACGGCCTCTTTGGCAGCCCAGCGCCCGGCAAAGTGCTGCAGCGAGGCTTTCCGCTGCTGACAGTAGCGAATCTCCTGATCGGTGAAGACGCGTTGCAGGAACAGTTCCCCGTGCCGTTCGATCATCTCGCCGATGCGCGGGACTTCAATAATATCGGTGCCAAGGCCAATGATCATGGACAGCTGGGTTCGCGGTGCGACTTGGGGCAAATGGAGAAGCGTCAGGACATCAGACTATCGCAAAGTTCCAAGAGAGTCATCTGTTGCAAATTGCCGGTGCCTATAGACTTCGTCAATCTGACGTAACTCGTGTATCAGCCTCACCTCTGGCAGATCAGCTTCCTGAGACTGAGAATCGACTCTCGCTCCTGAGGCTTTGGTTGTCACACCCAAAGTGACTCGCCATGATTCGGACGATACCGACACTCTCGATCAATTCTGGTCGAGGTTCCGTGCGCTTGTCGCGAATGAAGCGGGGCAACTCGCCTCGGCCAATCCACCATGACGGACAAGAAACCGACCACTGCAGAGATCATGGCGATGCTTCGCAAGAAGCCCGCCGATGCAGCTGCGCCGCCTCCGGCACCCGCCCCTGAAGCGGCTCCTCCTGCCGCTGCCGAGGCAACCCCGCCCGCAGCTCCTGCTCCGGTGGCTGCCCCTGCAGGCGAAAAGCCCAAGGGCACTGCGGATATCATGGCTGCGATTCGGGCGAAAGCTGCTGCGGGAGCTGCTCCTGCGGCCCCAGCCGCCGCCGCGACGCCTGCCCCGGCTGCTGCAGCTGGAGCCCCTGCCGCGAAGCCCAAGGGCACCGCCGACATCATGGCCGCCATTCGAGCCAAGGGCGCTGCCCCAGCGGGTGCGGCACCTGCCGCAGCTCCGGTGGCTGCGGCTGAAGCTCCTAAAGCGGCTGCTCCCGTCGCTGCCGGGAAGTCGCCCGCCGACATGATCAAGGCGATGCGTGAGAAGGCCGCCACTGTAGAAGCTCCTGCAGGTGAGGGTGCGGTCGCTCCCGCAGTCGCCAAACCGAAGTTCCCCGCCAAGCCCGCAGCTTCGGCTCCGGCAGCCGGGAAGAAGAAAGACGAACTGCCCCGGCGATCATTCGCAGGGGCGTTGTTCGAAGCCCTCTGCACCCCGTACTACTTCGCGTGGACCATGCTGTCCGCGATCGGAGCGATCTGGAGTCTGGGGATGGCCCGCTTCATGATGCCGAACACGGTTCTGGAGCTGCCCAGCAAGTTCAAGATCGGCTCCCCCGGCGACTTCCCGCTGGGAGCCGTGTCTGAGAAGTACAAGGCCAGCCGCGGCGTGTGGATCGTCCACACCGATGGCTATGACGGCCAGAACGTGATCTACGCCCTCTCCTCGGTCTGCACCCACCTGGGATGCACTCCGAGCTGGCTCGATGCCGAGCAGAAGTACAAGTGTCCGTGCCACGGTTCGGGCTTCTACATCACCGGCATCAACTTCGAAGGTCCGGCGCCGCGTCCACTGGAGCGAGTCGGTCTGACCCTCGGTCCGGACGGCATGCTGGAAGTCGACAAGAGCCTGAAGTTCCAGGAGGAACTGGGGCAGTGGACCGACCAGAAGTCATATGTGAAGGTGGGCTAGTCACTGCTTTGTTCTGAACTTGGGTGTTCAGAATCGAGTGGGGCTCAGACGCGACAGCACGAAGCACGAACCTTCGGGTTCCTTGACCGACAGCTTGGGACGATCGCATGTCGATTGGCGAAACAATCCGCAACTCTCAGATCTGGCGCAGCGTCTTCCGCCATCCGGCTCCGACAGACCGTCGTAACCGGGCAGTGGTCGTGCTGACCAACTTCTTCCTGCACCTGCACCCTGTGTCGGCGCAGAAAGGCGGAATTGCTCTGTCTTACACATGGTGTATGGGCGGAGTGACCTTCTTCCTGTTTCTGGTGGAAGCTC
This sequence comes from Planctomycetaceae bacterium, assembly GCA_044337025.1. Lineage (GTDB taxonomy): Bacteria > Planctomycetota > Planctomycetia > Planctomycetales > Planctomycetaceae > TH-plancto1. The sequence goes on along the minus strand of JBIIOI010000060.1, from coordinate 4,670 downwards.
TGACCGGCGTTCTGCTGATGTTCTACTACCGGCCAACGCTGGAGTGGGCCTTCACGGATATCCGGGCCCTGCGCGACGTCACGACTCTCGGAATCATGCGAGAGATCCATCGCTGGGGTGCCCACGCGATGGTGATCACCGTCTGGCTGCACATGTACCGCGTGTTCCTCACTGGCAGTTATAAACCGCCACGCGAGTTCAACTGGGTCATCGGCGTGTTGTTGCTGGTGCTGACGCTGCTGCTGTCATTCACCGGATACCTGCTCCCCTGGGATCAGCTGGCCATCTGGGCAATCACCGTCGGTTCGAACATGGCCCGCGCGCATCCGGTACTTGGTCACGAAGGCCCCGGCTTCCAGCTGCTGAACATCGGTGGGTACGACCTGATTACGAACGCGTCGGACGCCCGATTCCTGTTGCTGGGAGCCCGCAACGTGGGTGAAGAAACACTGAACCGTTTCTACATCCTGCACTGCGTAGCGATTCCTGTTGTTGTGTCTCTGCTGATTGCCATCCACTTCTGGCGTGTCCGGAAGGACGGCGGCATCAGTCAGCCGCTGTAAGCCCTTACCGGCTGCAGCGAGAATCGTTTCCCCGTGTCTGAGATTTTCCCGTGAGGGGCCTTGGCTCCTCACCGGTTCCCTGAAATCCTTCCTCCATGCACGCGCATCCCGATCTGACTCACGGCGTGATCAACGGCCTCGGATGGCTGTATCTGCTGTTGTTCCTCGCGAACGTGGCGTGGACCATGCGCAGCTTCAAGCGCGATGGCGACTACGATTCGATCCTGGGATTCCAGCATATTCCCAAGGCGACCGTCTGGGCGTTCTATGCCGCGTTCATCGGGCTGCTGGCTGTCACCCATCTGACGTCGAAGTCGGCTCCGGAAGAATTTCTGCTGCGGCTTCCCGAGTGGTTCAAGTCCGCAGTCGACGTTGTCTTCCGCGATGCGCGAATCTACTTCGGCCTGTCGGTGGTCGGATTCGTGGCGATGATCGCCTGGCGCGAGTTCCTGACTCGCGATACGGTGGGCTGGGTGATGTTCAACCTGGGAGTGTTGTTCCTGGGCTTGAGCATGACCGACTACGACTTCCGGCAGATCGTCGGTAAGCCCGACAACGTGCCGATCGTCGGCATGTTGTTCATCGGCGGCTACTTCACGTGGCTCTACTTCAAGAAGGCTGTCGACAACGACCGCCGGATTGCGGAAGGTCGCCCGCTGGCTGAGCAGGAACTCAAAGAGCAGGTTCTGGTCTGGCCCGATCTGGTCTATACCGAACTCGTCTGCATGATCCTGCTGTCCGCAGTGCTGATCGTGTGGGGTGTGTTCCTGCAGGCTCCGCTCGAAGAGCCGGGCCAGGCTGTGAAGACCCCGAACCCGTCGAAGGCCCCGTGGTACTTCCTGGGTCTCCAGGAGATGCTGGTCTATTTCGACCCCTGGCTGGCCGGTGTGGTGTTGCCGCTGATCATTCTGCAAGGTCTGATGGCGATCCCCTACATCGACTTCAATAAGAAGGGGAACGGCTACTACACCTTCAACGAGCGGAAGTTCTCCGTCATCATCTTCCTGTTCGGCTTCCTGCCGCTGTGGGTTGGGATGATTGTGCTGGGAACATTCATTCGCGGTCCGAACTGGAACATGTTCGGCCTCTACGAGTACTGGGACGTCCACAAGCTCGAAGTGCTGAACAACGTCAACCTCAGCGAGTACGTCTGGGTGCGTGGACTCGGCCAGCCGCTGCCGGCTGTGAACCCCTCAGACGGATTCGTCGGCCAGCTGATCTCGATTCTGAGTCGTGAAGGGGTCGGGATCCTGCTCGTCGTCGGGTACTTCATGATCCTGCCGCACCTGATGGCAATCACAGTACTCCGCAAGTTCTATGTCCGGATGGGAATCGTCCGGTACATGACCCTCGCCAATCTTCTGCTGTTCATGGCCCTTCTGCCGATCAAGATGGTTCTGCGGTGGGTCTTCAGCCTGAAGTACATCGTGGCCATCCCGGAATGGTTCTTCAACATCTGATGTGTCCAGGAGGCTTCCCAGCCTAGCCCGGATTCCAAACCTCGACACCCAGACCAACGACAACATCCCATGCCAGCGAATGACCAGTATTGGCGCGACCTCCCGACGATGCACAAAGTGTTCGCCGGAAGTGCCTTCGCGCTGTTCGCAGCCACCCTGCTGATGATGGCCCGCGATGAGAAGCGGGAATGGAGAGACTATCAGCGCCAGGCGGAGAAGCTGAAGGTCGCGAAGATCGCCGGCCAGCTGGAAGGTGTGGACACTGCCGATCTGCGGACACAGGTTGAGTCCATCGAAAAGAAGATCGCCGAGATCTTCTCCGGCGAAACCGAGCAGAAGGCTCGCGAGGCTGAGGCCCAGGTCAAGCTGCTGAAGGGTGACCTCGACCGCCTCGCGACGGAGTCCAAGTTCAAGAACGCCGAACGTGACGTCGCCCGCGCGAACTTCGATATCGCCGTTCGCGACGCTGTTCCCGCTGCGGAGCTGGCCAAGGTCCGGGCCATTTACGACAACGAACAGCTGCAGGCCGAAGCCAAGGTCAAGATCGTTGAAGGCGCCCGAGCGAAGTTTGAAGCCGCCAAGGCCGAACTCGTCGGGATCACGGCCGCTCGCGATGCCGAAAAGGCCGAACTCGACAAGCTCACTGCCGCCCGTAAAGCTCTGGTTGAACAGATTGAATTGCTGCAGCCATCCACTAAGTGGATCGCCGCCAAGCGGTCGTTCAAGGAATGGCCGATCATTAACGGCTTCAATCCGCACCTCAAGATCCAATACGATTGGCCGAAGGGGCTGAAGCAGCAACTGGGTATGGCCAACGTCGACCGAGTCGACCGCTGCCGCTCCTGCCACGTTAACATCAACGACTTCGGGGCTGGAAACGTCGCAGCTTACCCAGCTGGCGATGGACATGGCGGCACCTACCACCAGCCGTTCTCGGCTCACCCGAATCCCGATCTGTTCCTGACAGCGACAAGCCCGCACCCGATCGATAAGTTCGGCTGCACGATCTGCCACGAAGGGGATGGCTCGGGAACTTCGTTCCAGAATGCGGAACACTCTCCTACGAATCCGGCTCAGGCTGCCGAGTGGGAAGAGAAGCACCACTGGCACTCCAACCACTTCTGGGAACTGCCGATGTTCCCGAAGCACTTGGCTGAAGCGACCTGTATCCGCTGCCACCACGACGTGACGTCGCTGGCTGCCAGCGACAAGTTCGGCAACTCGGCCCCGAAGGTCGTCGAAGGTCACTCGATCATCAGCAAGTATGGCTGCTTCGGTTGCCACGAGATCAATGGATACGATGGGGTCAAACCAATCGGTCCTGATTTGCGTCTGGAGCCCAACACGCCGGAGCAGGGTGCCAAGATCGCAGCTGATCCGAACGCCGTCGCGGGCAGCATGCGGAAGGTCGGACCTTCGCTGCGGCACTTGGCCCAGAAGTCGACCCCGGAATTCGTCGCCTACTGGACCGAGAACCCCTCGCGATTCCGCCCGACGACTCGGATGCCAAAATTCTTCGGGAACTCCAATCAGCAGGATCACCTGGCAGAGATGCTCCAGCCTGTGGAACTGCAGGCAGTCGCTGCCTATCTGGATGCCAAGTCCGAGGCGATGGACTTGCTGGCTCCCAAGGACGGATACCAGCCAGATCCGGCCCGTGGTAAGAACCTGTTCTCTCGCCGCGGCTGTATGGCCTGCCACTCCTACGACGATGAAGAACTGAAAGGCGTTCAGGCCGATTTCGGTCCCGACCTGACCAAGATTCACGAGAAGATCAAGCCGGGTGTTGATGGCTTCAAATGGATGTATACCTGGCTCAAGGAGCCGAACCGGTATCACACCCGTACGAAGATGCCGAACCTGTACCTGAACCCTGAAGGGGAAGGGGACAAATACATCGACCCAGCTGCCGACATCGCAGCCTTCCTGCTGGCCAAGGGCCCGACCGTGTTTCCGAAGTTCCAGACCGCAGTTAGCGTGCTGGGTGTCGTCTGTGACGACAACTTCACGGACGAAGAGGCAAAGGCTCTCGGTGTGGAGCACAGTGGTGTCCGCATCACCGAAGTGCTGCCCGGTTCCGCTGCGACGCGGCTGATTACCGTCGAAGACGCATCCAAGATGTCTTGGGATGCGGACGGCGTCCATCCGCAAGTGTTGCTGGACAAGTTCGGAGAGCTTGACAAGGACGGCGATGGAAAGCTGCGAGTCAAGGACGCTGCGGACAAAGATGGCAAGAAGCTGGTTGCTGAGGTTCCTGAGCGATTCGCCAAGGTTGTGGACCTCGCCAACGCGGATCAGGACGACTCGATCACGACGGCCGAGTTGACGACGATGATCAGCGGGCTACCGCAGTTCTTTGCACTGCAAGCAGATGACATCATCACCAAGGTCGGATCGACCAGCGTGCGCTCTGTCGAATCCCTCAATGGTGACATCGCTAAACTGCCATCGGGTGAACCCGTCACCCTCACCTATCTGCGAGACGGTCGCACCTTGACCGCCCAGGTCAAGGTTTCCACCGCGCTGGATGACCTCGTTCGCCTGTACCTGAAGAAGGCCCTGGGCTCGACCGAGAAGGTCAACGCAGCCATGGCTGCCAAGCAGTTCCCTGTCGACGGGAAGGCATTCGAGGCCAAGGACGGCCAGG
>JBIIOI010000059.1:0-34938 GCA_044337025.1 Planctomycetaceae bacterium | reverse complement strand
TCGCTCACCACAACGCAAACCCGAAAGCCTTTGTCTGGACCAAGAAAGCCGAAGACATCCTGGAAAAAGTCTCCCGCGCCCGAAAAGCACTGGATAAGACACCATCTGTGTGAGGCACTACACTAGGGTTGCGAGTGGCAAGTTGCCAAAAGGCATCTTTCCCGCTCGCGAGGTTCCCCATGCTCAAGCTGTTCGCCCGCAAGAAGCTCTTCGTCAACCGGCATCTGCAGGGCACGATTACCCTGCGGTTTGTCTACTACTGGGCGATTTATCACTTGTCGGTCTGGCACGGGGCCTTCATGTATTTCTTCCTGAAGGAACGCCTGATTCAGCTGACCGGCGGCGGTCAGATGCGTTCCATCAAGGAGCTCTACTCGCACTTTATGCACGAGTACACGCCGATCATCGCAGCTGCGGTGTTTCTGGTGCCGATCGTGGTCTATGAACTGATTCGCCAGACGCACCGGTTCGCCGGGCCCCTGGTGCGGTTCTCGAATGCGATGAAAGATGTCATGGCCGGAAAGCCCGTCAAGCAGATCAAGCTGCGCGAGGGAGATCTGCTGGGCGAATTCGAGACGCTGTTCAACGAGTTCCTGGCCTTCCACCATGCCAAGGTTGAAGAAGCTGCGACCAAATCGACTCCCGCCGTTCCCGCGATGACCGCCGACGATGAGTCTCAGCTCGTCGCGTCGAACGCTGCGATGTAGTGCTCGACCTGCGGCTCGCCATCGCCCCAGACAATGGCGATCACGTCGAACCGGCAGCGATGATTGTCGAGCCGGTTCCGATGCAGCCATGCCAGCGCCGCCCGAGTCATCTGGCGGCGTTTGTGTTCCGTGATGGCATCTTCCGGACGCCCCGTGTTCGACTGCGAGCGGGTCTTGACCTCGACGAACACGATGGTGTCTCCGTCGCGCGCGATCAGATCGAGTTCGCCCCAGCGGCTGCGACAGTTGCGGGCCAGGATGCGATACCCCTTCTGCTGCAGGAGCCGAGCTGCGAGCCGCTCACCGCGACTTCCGAACAGCAGGTTCCACCAGCGTTCCGGGAACATACCACGTTTCCTGTTCAGGCAGGTTTCAGGATCGCGCGGGCCTCGGCAGCCAGGAAGAACGACCCGGCCACGCAGATCAGGTCGTCCTGGCTGCTCAGCTGTTTCGCCAGCTGGAGGGCCTCGCCCACGGTGTCGCAGGTTCGGATCGGGCAACGCGCCTGTTCTCGGGCGATCTGGACGAGTTCGACCACTGGCCAGGCTCGCGGGTTGGTTGAGTAACGCGTGATGATGATCTCTTCGAAATGCGAACCCGCGATTTTCAGCATGACCTCGGCTTCTTTGTCGCGCGAGGTGCCGAAGATCAGCGTCTTGCGACCGAACGATGTAAACGCGAACGCCGAGCACAGCTCCTGCATCGAGGCATCATTGTGCGCCGCGTCCAGGACGATCAGCGGCTCGTGGCCTGCAACTTCCATCCGCAGCGGCCAGCTGACCTGGGACAGACCGACGCGGATCGTCTCATCATCGAGTAAGAGTTCCGGCTCCCCTCTCCTCCCGGAAGAGGGATTGGGGGTTCGCGTCTCGCTCGCCAGCTTCTCCTCGGCGAGCACCGCAGCAGTGATGGCCAGGGCTGCGTTGCGAACCTGATACTCGCCCGCGAGTGGAACGTGAATGTCCGAGATCGTGCGATCTCGAATCCGCAGGTCCATCACCCAGCGGGGCAGGTGCTCGGGACCGCTGGCTTTGTACGCCTGCATGACCTGGAAATCGCTGCCCAGCCACCAGAACGGAGCCCTGCGTTCCTCGCAGGCTGTACGAATCGTACTCAGAACGGAAGGTTTCTCGGACGCAGCGAGGCAGGTGATCCCCGGCTTGGCGATCCCGGCCTTCTCGATGGCGATCAGTTCCAGCGTGTCGCCCAGCAGTCGCATGTGATCCCGGCTGATGCTGGTGATGACCGTGACCAGCGGGGCACACAGGTTCGTCGTATCCAGCCGTCCGCCCAGCCCGACTTCGAGCACCGCTAGATCGCAGCCAGCATCTTCAAACACCATCCAGGCCAGTGCGGTCGAGAGCTCAAAGAACGTCGGTCGGGTTTCGTCACTCTGCTCCAGGTCACTCGCCAGTTCCTTGAGCTTGGTGACTAAAGTCACGATCGTCGCCTCCGAGGGGAGCTCGCCGTTGACCGTCATCCGCTCTTCAAACCGCTCCAGATGTGGCGAAGTAAACAGCCCCACGCGGTGTCCAGCGGCTCGCAGGATGGCTGCCGTCATCGCAGCTGTGGAGCCTTTGCCCTTGGTGCCCGTGATATGGACAACAGGCAACTTCAGGTGCGGATTCCCCAGCCGCTCCAGCAGAGTCGACATCCGCCGCAGCTGAAAATCGGCTGTGGTGTACTTCGAGGTCGGCACGCGCTCGTAGTTGATCCTCCCGAATAGATAATCGACAGCCGCCTCGTAACTGAGGGGAGGCACACCATCAGATGGGTCGATTGGGGTCATCCGCAGACGCAGGGGCGAGAGATCGGGAGGCTTCAATTGTAGACGGGGGAGGCGAGGACCGAAACGCTGCTGGAGTGGCCCGCTGGATTGTGCGACCTGCGAGAGGCGGAATCCCGGTGTCCCGCCCGAGGTTTTTGCTCATGACCTCAAAACGAAAACACCTCGCAGAAGACGCGAGGTGTTTGACGACGGAAGAGCCAGTCAGCTGCAGCCGATCAGCGATGGTCAGAGTCCACGAACGAGACGACTTCGCCGTTGGTCTTCTTGTAGGAGAACGACTGGTCGAGGCTGCCCACGGCGGCACCGACATCGTGCAGTTCGTTGTGGACGTTGCTGGAGGCTTCGGCCAATCCCGTGACCATCCCCAGGGTGGCAATCGTGCCGACCAGTGCCAACTCCGCGGAGACGACAAAACCGGCTTCATCCTGCCAGAGTGCTTGGGCGATACGTTGCATTTCGGAGACTCCTGAGGCAAATTGAACAGATCTGTTCCAGCCGGTTCGTCCGGCACACTCAGAACCTATGTCGAACTGCCAGGGGGGCAAATTGTGTAAAGATTTCAAAGCCGATTTCGCGAGGGCCGCTGCTCACCGTAACGATTGTTCCGACGATGCGGTCCCGCTCGATGCTTGGTGGTCCAGTGTTCTAACTCTCACTGGCGCTCGTCAGCACCTTCCGGCCATGCTGGCACTCGACCAGCAACGGGCACTGGCTGCACTTCGGTCGCCGGGCGATGCAGATCTGCCGCCCGTGATGGATCAGTCGGTGCGAGAACTGTATCCACTCGGCGGGCGGCAACAGCTTCTGCAGGTCCTGTTCGATCTTCACCGGATCGGTCTGCTTCGTCAGGCCCAAGAGGCCGGTGATCCGCTTCACATGCGTGTCGACGACGACTCCACTGGCAATTCCAAAGGCGGTCCCCAGGACGACATTCGCTGTCTTGCGACCGACGCCCGGCAGCTGAATCAGCTCTTCCAGCGTTTGCGGAACCTCACCTCCGTGAAGTTCGACGAGCATTCGTGCCATGCCACGGATGTTGGTCGCCTTGGCGCGGAAGAAACCCAGCGACTGAATAATCGTCTCGACTCCTTCTTGAGTCGCCCCCGCCAGGGCTTCGGCGGTGGGGTACTGTCGAAACAGCTTCGGCGTGACAGAATTGACGCGCTCGTCCGTACATTGAGCCGAGAGAATCGTCGCTACGAGCAGCTGAAACGGCGAAGCGTGAATCAAGGCACACTCGGCGATTCCGTAGCGAACTTCCAGCAAACGCGCGACCGCCAATGCTTGAGTCTGGCGGAGAGATTTCTTCGCGGGCACAGATTCCCCTGGACTGAGTGACGATCCGTTCCGAAGACATTGAGCAGTTCGGAAAGATCCGCAGATTTCACAGATTAACGCAGATTCGGAGAACTTTCGCCAGCTGCGGCCTCCGCTGGTTCTCAGGCTCGATGATCGCGACGCATCGCCTCTTTCAATCTGCGTGAATCTGCGAAATCTGTGGGTCATTCCTGCGGGAGTTCACGGACGGCCATCATGGGACCTTACCCAGAATCGAGGATTGCACGCCCTGGAAATGACACCGACCTGCCCGGATCGCGATTCCGGGCAGGTCGGTGAAGTTCGACAGTGGCTGACGGTACTAAGTCGCCACAGCTTCATACGTCTGGGTCGGCTGTGCGACTTTGCGGTAGCCGAGGTCACGGATGACTTCCAGGACTTCGCTCCAGGTCGGGAACATCCGACCGCTGCGACGCTTGTAGTCGTCCATCGCTGTCATGAATTCGACTTCATCGGGTCGGTAGTCGCGTTCACAGGTCGTGGGGTCGATCTGACGTCGACGTTCGACCTTGCGACGATCGGGACCTTCGAAGCTTTCCGCGTCTTTCTGTCGACGCTCTTTGGCAGTCCTGCGGGTGACTACCAGCTCGCTCGGTCGCTCTAGAGTTCGAGTCGCCATGAGCACACACCTTTCGGGGAACAAAGGGGGAGAGGATTCACCAAAGCTCTCACACCTTTGAGTCAGCTTGCGGTGAACCGGCAACAATCCGTCACAATCAATATGCCCCCCTTTTTCCTGCAGGGCAAAAAATGAGAATCCCAGCGATCACGAAAGCGAAGAAGAAGGTACCGATCGTAACGAGAAGTCGGATTGAGATCAGCGTGCCTGTCAGGCGGAATATGCCGCCGCCGTTTGCCTTAACTGATGAGAAAAAACATCGTAATTCTCACGACCACAAAAAATTGACATACGGTTCATTTGCCTCACCGTCCATTCACCCCCCGCTGTTTCACCATGGCCCTTTCCACCATTCGCCTGCCCGTCAATGGGAACTCCAGCCGTGTTGAAACCGGCTGGTGCCTGACCGGTTGCCTGCCGCCGGCGAGAACATTGTCGTCGATTGTGATCGACAACGACGCCTTCGTGATTGGTAGGCGGCCTGGAGTGAACCTGCAGGTCGGCTCGGTCCGGGTCTCGGGCCGACATGCGGAGATTCTCGGTGTGGGTGAGCACCTGTTTATTCGTGATCTGGGCAGCACGAACGGGACGTTCGTGAATCGTCGCCGCGTGCGGCAGCCGACCCCGATCGGCGATGGCGATCATATCGAAATCGCTGACCTGGAATTCCGCCTGGAGTTCCATCGCTCGCAGGCTGAGCCTGTCAACAACTTTAAGAAGACCGCAGCCTGTATCGAGACCCTGGAGTCTGACTGGGTGCTCAGCCAGTTTGACCGGCTCATTCGTGAACGCGAAGTCACTGCCTACTACCAGCCGCTCGTTGCACTCGAAGACAATTCCCTCATTGGTTACGAAGCCCTGGCTCGCAGCACCGTGCCGGGTCTCGAGAATCCCGGCCTGATGTTTCAGACCGCTCAGATGGTCAGCCGCGAAGTCGAGCTGTCTCTGATCTGCAGGCAGCGGGCCCTGGAAGGCTCTCAGCTGCTTTCGCCGGAAGCCCGGATCTTCGTCAACACGCATCCGCTCGAGTCGCCTTCCGTCGATCTGATCCCCTCGATTGCCATCTTGCGAGATAAGTATCCAACGACTCCGATCGTCGTCGAGATCCACGAAGGGGCTGTCCACGATGAGCGGACGATGGCCGACACGGCCAAAGCCCTGCGGGACCTGGGCGCGGAACTGGCTTACGATGACTTCGGAGCGGGCCAGGCCCGGCTCGTGGAACTGGTCAAAGTGCCGCCGGACTACCTGAAGTTTGATATGTGCCTGGTCCGGAACATCGACAAGGCCGACGCCAATCAGCGGCGGATGCTGAAGATGCTGGTCGATATGGCTCGCGATATTCCGACGATCACCCTCGCCGAAGGGATCGAAACCCGCGAAGAGGCCGAAGTCTGTCGTGATATCGGCTTCCACCTCGCCCAGGGCTACTACTTCGGAAAGCCGATGACCGCTGAGAACGCCGTGATCGCCGCCGACACGCAGAAAGCGATGCGCTCCGTTCGGTCATAATGTGAGCCCCGTAGCAGAATTCATAAGAACTCTGCCGTCCCCGGTTCACGCCGCAACAGATCTACCAGCGAATGTACGGCCGCAGGTGGTGAAAGTCCCCACGCAGCTGCCAGTAAGGCCGGGGACGTTCGAACAGGTAGTTCGAAGTCGGAGCCTGCATCCACGGTGTGTAAGTGGAATCGACGCTCCAGTTCCACGGCATCATGGGCACCGTGTTATTGACCTGGACATTCACCGGTACTTGAACGTGCGATACCGGCACGACCGAAGTGCGGGCTGGCTCGGGAATCCGGACGATGTTCTTCGGGGCCGGGCGGATCGTTACAGTCCAGTCATCGAACTTGTAGACCCGCTCCTCGGTGTTCAGTGGTTCGGGCCCCATCGGGCTGACTGCAGCTACGGGCAGAGCCTCAATCGTGACCGGAGCCGGAACGGCGTCCGCAGGCTTCGCGGGTTCGGGAGCGGCGGGAGTCTCGACCGCAGGAGTTTCTGCCGGCTCGGTCTGTGGAGCTTCGGGAACCGACAATGTCGGCACGGCGGGCTCCTGAGCGGCGATCCCTCCCGCAGGCAGCATATGCCCCGTAATCACCAGCCCCATGGCCCAGGCGATTACGCTCTGCTCTCCAAGTTGCAACCAGGGCAGCTGTCGAATCCAGGAACGATTCATGGCGATCTCCATCCGTACGGTCCGGCTCGTCGAGAACAATGACGAGCCCTCTTCCAACCGAGGCTATGAAGCGGCCAATACCGAAGTCAAAATGCTGAGCGTCTGACCCTTGCGGATTGATGTGGCGAAACCGCCACAAATCCTCACGCCTGTCACCGAACCCCCTCCAGAACACCCGCGAGCAGCGAGATCGCCCCCTGAATCGCGGGCTGCGGAACGCCGTGCCCGCCGCCGAACTCGATGAAGTTCACTTCCGCTCCCTGATCCCTCAACAGCTGGCACAGTTCCGTCGCCAGCGAATAGGGCAGAATCACATCGCTGCGTCCGTGGGACTGGACGATCGGCAAGCCGCTCAGAGTGGCCGAAGCCTGTCGCCACTCCAGTTCATTGATCAGCGTTCCAGAGAAGACAATCGCTCCCCCGAGGCGCTCTGGCAGGTGACGCAGCACCTCGACCGCGAGCATCGCCCCCTGCGAGAATCCTCCCAGGACGAATCGCGACCAGGGCAGCTGTGTCTCCTGCTGCAACTCGACCAGCAGTTCGATCAGCTGGTCGCGAGCCTCGGACATCCCGGTGGGCTGTTCTTTCCGGAGGTCGCGCAGCTGGCCCGTGTGGATCGCCAGCTGGAGCTTGGCCATGTCGATCATCCACCAGGCCCGCGCATCGCCCCAGCCCAGGGATTCGAGAGCGAGTGGTCCTTGGGGAAAAACGATCCTCGCCGAACGAGCCAGTGCCGGCAGTGCCCGCTGTAACTCCGGGCCGAAGGCTGCCAGATCATCGCCGGGGGCTCCGAAGCCATGGCACAGCACGACCACAAGTTCGGTCGCCTCGCGAGAAGGAAACTCCAGGCAATCCAGTCCGGCCCGCTGTGTGGTCTGCATCGTTCGTTGATCCGAGAGGAGGGGGAAACGGAAGTGTCCCATGTGACGCAGCCGCTGTCATGGTCACGGCCATCGGAACGGATTTCGCGGTGACGAACTGGCGGATTGAATTGTGTTGGCGTAGGCTCAAGAGATGCTGTCGCGAGCTTGGTACCTCCTGGAGTCGAGTCTGCCTCGCGAATCGCGGAGGACAGATGCGACGGTAATTCGCGTGATCTACCTGATCGTCGCGATGATTGTGCTGTTGTCCATCGTTCAATCCCCCTTCATCGCGAAGGGCCCCCCGCTGCTCAATGGGCTGACGGTGATTCACCTCGCAGTGGCCGCTGTGTTGGGAGTTCGGCTCTCCGGCGATGTGGCGGGGGATCGCAGCTCCGGCGTGGTGGGGCTGCTGGCGCTGGCGGGACTGAAGGGCCGCGACGTCGTGACCGCGCGGCTGATTACGGTTGTGTTTTCGTTTCTCAGCGTCTGGTGCGTCCGGATCCCGATGCTGATGCTTGCGTTCACTCTCGGAGGAATTCGGCTCCGCCAGATTCTGATGCTGGAGACTCTGCTGCTGGGGATATTCGTTCTGGTGGTCGGCGTGGGGCTACTGATTGCGCACTACGCTTCTGATCGGGCGGCAGCTCGGGGCGTGTTTGTGCTCCCTGGGCTGCTTGATTTGGCGCTCTATAGTCCCAAGATCGTGGTGACGATTCTGCGGAACTTTCAGATCTGGACGGTCCCAAACTTCATCTACGAGCCGGTCGAATGGCTGAGTTGGGGAAGTTGCCTGGCGGGACTGTCCGGAGTACTTCGCTTGACGACTCCGAGCTGGGCATACTTGATTCCTGCGGTGCTGCACATCGTGATCGGAGCCTTGAGTCTCTACTGCTGGCGCCGGGTTTACTTCACCTGCCTGGACGAGGCCGGGGACGCGGCACCGCCCTCCGCGACCACTGGATCCGTAGAGACTCCGGTCACTGTCGCGAAGAAGTCTGAGTCGACAAGTCGCCCCAGTCGACCGTGCTGGGACGACGCCTTTGCCTGGCAGGCGTATCAGATCTACAGCAACGGTCGAACGGGGATGATCACCCGCGCATCGATCGGCGGGGTGATCCTCATCGGGGCAGGGCTGATGACCACACTGGGCCCCCCTTATCCAGAAATGGCGATGGCGATCGTCATGGTGACCTCGATCGTGCTGATGTTTATTGGGCAAGGCAAGGTCAGTGACTGCCTGCAGCGCGAGCTGCGCGAGAAGACACTGGGGACGCTGCTGATGACTCCGCATACGCCGCGGGAGATCTGCGATGGCTGGGGGCGCGGGGCGTGGCGGATGATGCTGGTCGACCTGCCGGTGCATCTGGTCGCCGTCGGGGGAATCGTCTGCTGGAGTCTGTTTTACTCGGCCCCCGGAATGTTCGCCTCCGTCATTGTCTGTGGCTACATGGGGCTGTTATCGATGCGGAGTTTCCTGATTCTGTCGCCGCTGGTTCCGTTCTCGTTTCGAGGGATCGTGAGTGGTGTCGGGCTGATCTTCGCTGCTGGATTGCTGCTGGCGGTCGCGATCTCAGTGTCAGCCCATTTCCATCCCACCTTGGGGCCGCTGGTACTGGCTCCGCTAGCCTACGGCTGGCATTGGGTCTGCCGCTGGATGATCCCGTCCTGGTTTCAGAAGAAGCAGGAGGCTCTGGAGTGAACCTGCCCGCTGACCTGGAACAACTGCGTTCTTCCGAGCGGCTGGATCAGGGGCTGGTCATCGTCCTGCCAGGGATCGAAGGCTACAGCCGCCTGAACCGCCGTCTCGCGCGCGGCCTCGCTCAAGGGGGAGTCCCCTACGCGATCGAGATCTATGACTGGACCTTCGGCTGGATGTGGCAGCTCTGGAGTCTGCGTTCCCGCCGCCGCCATATCGAGCAAGCCACTCTGCTGGCCTCGCACATCGCCGAGTACCAGAATCAGCATCCCGGATGCCCGGTTCACCTAATCGGCCATTCCGGGGGTGGGGCGATGATCGCCTTTACGCTGGAAGCCCTGGCCCCTTCACGCCAGATCACCAGCGGTGTGATGCTGGTCCCGGCCCTGTCGCCCCACTACGACCTGAACACAGCTGTGTCACGCACCGAGCGCGGCATCTGGAACTACTGTTCGTATGGGGACGTGTTCTTTCTGGGAGCGGGCACCCTGCTATGTGGCACTGCGGATGGTCGACACTGTATTGCCGCCGGGAACACAGGGTTCTCGCGAGCTGTCGTCGAGCGGTCCCGCATCAGCGAACAGGCCGCGATCCGCAATGTTCCCTATCGCTGGGAGATGTTCCGAACCGGCCATATCGGCGGGCACCTGTCCGTCACCAAAACGGAGTTCATTTCCCAGGAGATCGCCCCCCTGCTGAGACCAACCTCGGGATAGCGTTCCAGCCTACTGACTGAACCCGCAATACCTGCGTTGACGAAGCATCCGGCTCTCTCAAGGTTCAATATCGCAGACAGTGCAGACTCAGCGGGGCTCGGAGTACTGCCGCGACTGGCGCACAGGAGGGGCTCCCAGCGTGACCAGTTTCACTCCGCTGAGAGGGCGGATGTTAATGGCCAGATTCCCGGGTGGCTGATCCAGGGAGTTCTGCTTCTTAATATAGCTGGCCAGGCGTTCGAGCTTCTTGGCGGTACTCGGTTCGTGGGATTGGACATCGGGTGGATGGCCCCAGATCACTCTCCGCTGCCCTGTGGTCAGCAGTTCAAACACGGGAGGCTGCAGCGCTTCCTCGGGGGATATGCGACTCAGATCAGGGGCCACCACGGCCTGCAGCCCGTATCTCTTCCAGATCGTTTCCAGGTTCCCCTTCGGCAACAGCGCAGCACACAGCTTGGCCCCGGAGATCACGAGCGGGTCGGGCCACTTGCGGCCGACCATTCCGGTGGCGATCGTCCGAGTCCCCTTGAGACGCGGCAGTCGTTCGCGATCGCTCGGACGCACATCTTCCGGAGGAAGGATAACCCCGTCCGCATCGATGGGGACCAGCCCCTGCGAGGTTTCGACCATCGCCACCGGGCTGCGATAGGTGACGACGACCTTCACGCGGCCTTGGCGCGTTTTCTCGACCCGGTCGACTGACGCGATCCAGGTGTGCTTGCGGAACTCAGCTGCCAGATCAGCGACCAGACTGTCTTCGAGCAGGCTACGGTCGTTCCACTCTGGGTGTTCTTCCGCGATCTGCTTGGCGATTCCATGCGGCACCCACTCGGTGGGCTCCGTCAGATCGATCGAGTCCGGCGTGAAGCGGTACCGGGGCGACTGACTGATCGAGGGCCACAGCTTCGAAACCGCCGGCAACACCACGACAAACAGCATGGCCAGAACGATTGTCACTAGGACGCGCGGCTGAAATGACCACTCCACCAGACGGCCCCACCAGCCGCCGGGATGCAGTTCCGGGTCATCCGCCTCGTTGCGCATAAGTCGATTCCAGAGCTCACAGCTTCCGCGCGATCGGCTCGCGGAAACCGAGACTTGAGCATCTCTCAACCGGCCCGGCGAATCGGCGTCGGATCCGGCTCCGCAGAACGGTTCTGCCGGTGGTGCTGGTGAGCGGCGATCGCCCGCAGGCAGTTCAGCTCGCAGAACTCGGCAAATGGGATCCCGGCCTGCGCCGCCGACTTGGGGGAGAGGCTGTGGTCGGTCAGGCCCGGGACGGTGTTCACTTCGAGCACCCACGGCTGTCCGGTCGGGTCGACACGCAGATCGACGCGCGAGAGCCCGCTGACGCCCAGCGCGCGGACGGCCTGCCGAGCGATCTCAGTCACGTGGGTCCGAATCGATGACTCGCTCGGAAATTCGTAGCGGGTTTCATCGCTGAGGTACTTGGCCTCGTAGTCGAAGAAGTCCCGCGAGGTCCCGATCACAATCGCCGGCAGAGCCTCGTCATCCAGAAACGGGACCGTCCACTCCTCGCCCGGTATGGCCATCTCAATCAGACCGGCTTCATCGTGTCGCAGCGACTCGGCGATCGCAGCTCGGAGCTCTTCGAGCGAGCTGGCAAAACCGACTCCGATACTGGAGCCCTGGCAATCCGGCTTCACCACCACCGTAGCAGAATTCGTCAGAATTCTGCCGTCAGTCGCTGTGAATACTGAGGTCGGAGCGTGTACGCGGGATACGATCGAGTCGATCGACTCCTGGTTCGTGAATTCGATCCCCTTCGGAGTCGGAACACCGGCATCGCGAAATCGCCGCTTGGACGCCGACTTGCAGAAGGCCAGCGCAGACGCCTCCGGGCCGCTGCTGGTATACGCCAGCCCGAGTGACTCCAGCTGACGCTGTACGGTCCCGTCTTCACCGTAGCGTCCATGCAAAGCGACGAATGCCACATCGAAGGCCGCCGCATTCACTCCCGTCAGAGCCTCATGTCGCGGGTCAAACCGAGTCACGAAGTGCCCGCGAGACTCCAGAGCAGTCGCCACAGCTGCGCCGCTCTGCAGACTGATCTCGCGTTCGGCGGACGGCCCACCAGCCAGAATGAGAACGCGTAAACGGGAAGAGGGTGTCTGCACGGTATCGGCCTCCTTGCCGCAGTCAGGAAGCCGGGATTGTTCGCCGGGAAGCGGTCGCGGGTCAATGCGAGGTTGGAGTGTTGGCGTTCCTGAACCTCCTATCCAAGCCTGGCTAACTGAGAATCTCGTACTCGATTCGTTCAAACTTCACCCACTCACCACAAATGCTCCTGACACATTGCATGCCCTTCTCATTGACTACAACTCTTCTTCCCGAATCACCCAGTCGGAACACATCTTGCCTTCCTAGAATTCCTTCCACTCGCAAGACTCCATCTTCTCGCAAGAATCTTCCGATTCGGGCCGGGTGCCATGTCCAAAGCGGCTGTATCTTCGCGGCGGTCTCCGCGTCGTGCGGATTGTGGAGAATGTACTCTTCCGGTTCACCATTAAAAGGAAGTTGATCTCCTCTCAACTTACGATGCTTGTCCCATTTCTGCCAATCGATCAAGACAACCTTTCTGAGTTGCACTGGGGAAAACTCACCTACTCCAGACATTCCCGATGCTTCCAGTCTCATTCGAGTATCCCTCGTCACAATAACCGCATCGGAGAAGGCTGGAAATGAAATTGGAGGCACGAATGGCCCCGAACGATCAAGGCTTTGCGTCGCTTCTTGGAACATCCCGTTGAGAAGTATTGACCCGTAGTCCCCCCAGTTACCTAGTACCTCCGGCGCTACAAGATTGAAAAATGACGGAGTGTCATCCACCATTGCCTCAACTCTTCTCACAGGCGAACTGAATGGACAGTAGGACTGATCCCCATGCAAAATGTAGCGTGAGCGCAATCAAGCAAAAAGCCTCTCGCGGGTGCCGCGAGAGGCTGATGTCACTTCTCAGATCGTTTATCGACGACTAGCGGTCGCGTGGACCGCGTTCGTAGCGGTCGCCGCCGCGATCTGGTCCACGTTCGTAGCGATCTCCGCTGCCGCCACGGTCAGCACCGCGGTCATAGCGGTCGCCCGAATCGCGGTCGCGATCCGAGTCGAATCGGTCGTCGCGTTGAGCCCGTTCGCCGCCGCGATCATCGCGAGCCGGAGCGGGGCGGTCACGATCAGGGCCGCGTTCGTAGCGACCACCGCGATCGGCCGGGCGGTCATCACGAGCAGGGCGATCATCCCGGGCGGGACGGTCGTCGCGAGCTGGGCGGTCGTCACGGGCCGGGCGATCGTCGCGAGGAGGACGGTCAGCGCCGCGATCAGCACGAGGTGCCCGATCACGGTCACCACCACCACGCGGGCCATCGTCCCGACGGGGGCGATCACCCCGGTCTTCGCGAGGAGGACGTTCGCCGCGATCATCACGGGGTGGCCGCTCTCCACGATCTTCACGAGGTGCGCGTTCAGCACGGTCTTCGCGAGGTCCACGATCTTCACGCGGAGGACGCTCCCCACGGTCTTCGCGGGGCGGACGCTCGGTCCGAGCAGGACGCTCTTCGCCTTCTGCAGCTGCTGGTTCGGACGGTCCACCGTTCCGCTCGATGAGGACAGCCTTGTGTGAGAGCTTCACACGGTTCTGCTCATCGACGGCAATGACCTTCACTTCGAGCTTGTCGCCGATCTTGCAGACGTCGCCGACCGACTTCACGAACCCTTCAGCCAGTTCGCTGATGTGGCACAGTCCGTCCTTGCCCGGAGCGATCTCGACGAATGCGCCGAAGTCCTTGATCGAGCTGACGGTGCCGTTGTAGATCCGTCCGACCTTGATCTCTTCGGCGATCGCTTCGACACGGGCCAGGGCGTCTTCACACCCGACCTTGTTGGTGCCGGAGATCAGCACCTTGCCGTCGTCGGTCACGTCGATCTGAGACTTGGTCTGCTCCTGGATCGCGCGGATATTCTTTCCGCCGGGGCCGATGAGCAGGCCGATCTTCTCGGGATCGATCTTGGTCTGCAGAATGCGGGGAGCGTGATCCGAGATCTCGGGACGCGGACGGCGGATGGCGCTGAGCATCATTCGCAGCAGTTCGAGGCGGGCTTCACGAGCTGCCGCCAGAGTGCCCCGGATGATCTCTTCGTTGATTCCGTCGATCTTCAGATCGAGCTGAATCCCGGTGATCCCCTTCTGGGAGCCGGCCACCTTAAAGTCCATGTCGCCGAAGTGATCTTCGTCGCCCATGATGTCGGTCAGCAGCACGAACTTGCTGCCATCCTTGACCAGACCGATCGAGATACCTGCCACAGGCTGCTGAATCGGCACACCGGCGTCCATCAGACCCAGTGTTCCGCTGCAGACCGAAGCCATCGAGCTGGAACCGTTCGATTCGGTGATGTCCGAGATCACGCGGATCGTGTACGGGAACTGCTCCGCCTTGGGCAGAACCCACTGCAACGAGCGCTCTGCCAGAGCCCCGTGACCGATTTCGCGACGACCCGGTCCACGGATTGGCTTGCACTCACCGACCGAGTAGGACGGGAAGTTGTAGTCGAGCATGAACGGCTTGGCCGTCTCGCCCCACAGGCCATCCGACTTCTGCTGATCGCGAACGGTGCCCAGCACGACGGTACAGACCGACTGGGTTTCCCCGCGGGTGAAGACCGACGAACCGTGGACGCGGGGCAGAACCTGCACCTGGCAATCGACGTTCCGCAGCTCATTCAGCGTACGGCCATCGAGGCGCTTACCGGCGATCGTCAGATCGCGGCAGGCCTGATGATCGACGGCGGAGACAGCGTCCTTGAGCTGCTGCACCGTGCGGCCATCGTCGAGCGTTGTTGCGCCATTGGGGAAGTACTTGTCGACGAGTGACTGCTTGACAACGCCTGCAGCTGCGGAGCGCTCCTTCTTCTTGGGATTGGAGCGAGCTTCGCACAGGCGGTCGTAGGCTTCGGCCTTGACCTGGTCGAGGAACGGGTTCTTGGCCGGAGCCTTGAACGGGACCTTTTCCTTGCCGCCCTTTTCGGCCAGCTCTTCCTGCATATCGCAGAGTTCGATGATCGCCTTGTGGCCGAACATCAGCGCGTCGGCCATCAGGTCTTCGGGGAGCTGATCCGCGAAGCCTTCGATCATCAGGACCGAGTCTTTGCTGCCCGCGACGATCAGGTCGAGGCGGGATTCCTTGATCTGCTGGACCGTGGGGAACAGCACGAATTCGTCATCGATCAGACCGACGCGGACACCGGCAATCGGGCCAGCGAATGGCAGCGGCGAGACAACCAGAGCAGCACTGCCGCCGGTGATCGACCAGACGTCCGGATCGTTTTCCCCGTCGCTGGACAGGACGTTGGCCATGACCTGGACTTCGTCGATGTACCCTTCCGGGAACAGCGGACGGATCGGCCGGTCCGTCAGGCGGCTCGTCAGCACTTCGCGCATGGTCGGACGACCTTCGCGCTTCAGAAACCCTCCGGGGAACTTGCCCGCGGCGGCAAGCCGTTCGCGGTAGTCACAGGTGAGGGGGAAAAAGTCCGTGCCCGGTCGCGAAGGACCGTTCTGGGCAGCTACAAAAACAGCCGTCTCTCCGTATTGGATGAGAACGGCTCCACTGGCTTGCTTGGCCCACTCACCGGTGGTGATGGACAGATTGCGACCTGCGATTTCTCGCTGAACAGTGACCTTCACTGGATAACACCTTCCTGACAACGACTCAATGCAACGACTTTGAAACGGACTGCCCCGACGTCACCGACACAATTGCCGACTCAATGCACGACAGATGGGAAGAAAGTCGAACAAACTCCCCGGCGGAATCAACTCGTCGACAAAAAGCCAATACGCCGGCGCGAAAGGTCTCGAACCCTTCACCCGGCGTATCCTCCTGCTCGACCTGATTCCGCGAACACGGCTGCGACTACTTACGCAGACCCAAGCGACCAATCAGCTCGACGTAACTGGCGGGCTTCACCCGACGCAGATATTCGAGCAGACGACGTCGCTTGCTCACCATTTGCAGCAGACCCCGGCGGCCTGCATGGTCTTTCACCTGAGCCTTCAGGTGACCCGTCAGCTCATTGATCCGGGTGGTCAACACCGCGACTTGGACTTCCGGAGATCCGGTGTCCTGTTCGTCGCGACGGTACTCCTGAATCACCTGAGACTTACGTTCTTTCGAGATGGACACGATCGAAGTTCCTTTCCGACCCCGCAGTTATGCACCGCTGGGACTGGAGACATGGGTTTTCACACTCTGTGAAGTGAACGCATGATAACGCCACCGCCAACGAACGCAACCGAAACAGGCAATTCCAGGAGGGGCGGGCGCATTCGCCAAATGGTGGTCCGGTCGAATCTCCTCATCAGCGGAAATTCCCGCCTGACTTCGGCGGCGTAAGTGATCCACAGATTTCACAGGTTCACGCAGATTTTCAAGCAGCAACGGGATTCGGAGTCTCGTCGCCCATCATGTCTGGGCTTCGCGGGGCTTGCCGCCTCTGTCAATCTGCGAAATCTGTGGATGTTTTCTTCACATTGGAAAACCTTCTGACAACTGACAACTGTGAAACAGTGCGGCACCCTGTGATTGGCACGGCAACCTTCCGGGGATCGCCAGTCGATCGCTATCATGCCGCGTCCGACCAACTTCTGAGGGCGACTCCGATGAACAAGAAGGTTCAGAAGCAGCTTGAGGCTGCCAAGAAGAAGCTGCAGAACGTGCAGCAACAACTCGCAGGGGCTCGTAAGCAGCCTGATGATCCGGCGGACATTCCTCGTCTCGAAAAGGAAGTGGCGGACCTGCTGGCCGAGATTCACAAGCTCAAAGCGGAAGCATGAGTCGTCCGACGATTATCGTGGTTCATCCCTCGGAAAAACGCAGCAAGTGCTCGGTCGAGCCGCTGCGCGGGCAACCGGGCTTCGTGTTCTGGAACTATCCGAAACGCGGAACAGAATCGCTCGATGGGTATGTACGCCTGGGGATCGGCGGACCGCAGCTGACGGTCGATGATTGCGACCAGGGGCTAGTGCTGCTGGATGGGTCGTGGCGCTGGGCCGCCGAGATGGAGAAGGAT
This sequence comes from Planctomycetaceae bacterium, assembly GCA_044337025.1. Lineage (GTDB taxonomy): Bacteria > Planctomycetota > Planctomycetia > Planctomycetales > Planctomycetaceae > TH-plancto1. The sequence goes on along the minus strand of JBIIOI010000059.1, from coordinate 17,945 downwards.
TACCAGGACCTGCCCGTTCGCAGCTTGGCAGCCTGGGAGACCGCCTATCCGCGGCGCTCGAAGCTGTTCGTTGACCCGGTCGAAGGGCTGGCGACGATCGAAGCGCTGTATGCCGCTCACTGTCAGATGGGGCGATATGTCGAGGAACTCCTTTCGTCCTACTATTGGCGAGATGTGTTTCTTAAAAAAAATGGTGAACTGCGCGAACGATTTATTCGTAGAAGCGTCTCAGAGTCGCGGTAAGAGCTTGAGTGTCTGAAACTCGTCCCGGTACACTGCCAGCGAGCGAGATCGACCCCGAATCCAAAGTGAGTGACTGTGGCCAATCACCCCAAGGTTCTAATTGCATTTGCACTGAGCGTATCGGCCCTGGCCGGATGCGGCGGGAACGCACCCACGCCTCCGCCAGCGAATCCCTACGCGACAGGCACTCCCGCGCCGGTCCCTGCTCCCGTACCACCTCCCGCAGTGGCCCAGAATCCGCCTGCGGCAACGAACCCATTCGGAGGTCCAGCGCCGACCACCGTCGCATCCACGCCCACAAATCCGTTTGGCGGCCCGGTTACTTCCGCAGCCATGCCAGTAGAGAAGCCGGACGCGCCGCCCGCGGTTGTGGCCCCGAAGCCCAGTGTCACTCCGCCCGTCACTCCTCCAACTCCCGAGCCTTCACCAGAGCCCCCGTCCCCATCTCCCGAAGAGCCAGCCGCCTCGGTGGCAGCGACTCCTGAGAAGGAGATGCCCGCCGAGACCGAGAAGCCCGCAGCTGCGAATCCCGGCTTTGGAGGCTTGGCCCAGGCCACACAGAAATCCGGAGCAAAATCGACACCGGCCGCTGACACCGCGAAGAGCGAAGCCGGTCAGGATGCTCCCGCGCCCGACGCACCCGAAAACGCCGACCCGGAGAAGCCCGCCGTACCCGCTGGCGGCTGGGCTTTGGAAGTTGATGCGGCACCGGCGGGGAGCTTCGCCGGAAACGGTCTCCAGCTGAGCTTGAAAGCTCCCAATCTGGGAACTGTGGGAGCCGAATTCATCGAGGCGAATCGCCAGCGTGTCCTTTATTCAGCGACTCCCGGGCCATTTGCCGCCCTGGGACTGAACGACGAAAAGAAGCAGTACCGCGAAGTCTGGAGCCTGGCCGACAAGAAGAAGCTCGGGCAGGTGCGTAATCTGGAGTTTGGCAGCAGCAAGGCCCAGACGCTGAGCCCCGATGGAAAGTACCTGGCCGGAAAGCCGCAGTGGGACAGCGCGATCGCCATCTTCAACGTCACACAGAACAAGGCACTGACGCCCATCAAGCTGAGCGGCACTTCGTCCAAGCTGGTGGCCTTTGCCGGGAAGTCGCGGCTGGTCTTTGAAGACAACAAGGAGCTGCAGGTCTTCAGCGTGCCTGCGTTCACCCCGAAGACCATTATCAAGGTCGGAGCCTGGAAACCGGAAGAAGGGTGGGCGATCAGCGGTGGCGGTCGGTACTTCGCCGCAGTCACCCGCAAAGGGAACACCCCAGGGATCGCAGTCTATGATCTCGACAACGGCGCGACGGCTGCAGAGATCCCGCTGAAGGGCGAACCCGAATGTCAGGGTGTGGCCTTCTCCCCCAACGGACAGCTCCTGGCGGCGTTTCTGGGGACGGATGCTCCTCAGCTGCGCGTGTGGCAGGTCAAGAGCGGCGCCGTAGCCGCTCAGCACGATCTGACCGCCATCGCTACGAACGCAGCCCCGCGCGATAACTATCAAGGGAGCCGTCTGGAGTGGTGTGCGGACAGTCGCCACCTGCTCATCAGCGGCAAGCTGGTCTTCGATTCTCAGGACGGCAAGTCGGTCTTCGATGTCCCGAGTTCGTCGCTGCACCCAGTGCGAGTCGTCGCAGGCGATCAACTCGCGGTCTACACCGATGGGTCGCTGGTCAACATCGACCTGTCGGAGATCCTGAAGGCCGCCGCCGCTCCGACACCGATGCCGGAGAACTCCACGCCGACCGAACCGGTGGCTGATGTCATGCCCGCCGACCGCTCGGCAACCGCGATGACCGAACTGGAAGAAGTGGATTGGGCCGTCGCCCTGGGCCGTCCGCCGGAACCGGTCAAAGCCCGAGCCAGCGGTGTCGAAATTCCTCAAGGCCGGATCTACCTGGGATGCCTGTCGCAGGCTGCCAGCGGGTTGGGCTATGCGATGTACTTGAGCCAGGACCTGACTCTCAGTGAAGAGGGGCTGCCCACAGTTGAGCCGGGGACCAAGGCCTGGCTGGAGCCTCTGAACCTCAAGGAAGGGACTCGCCAGAAGTCGGTCCCGCTGCCGTCTGTGATGCTGCTGCTGAGTCTGTCTGCAGACGGAATTTATGGCTGTTTTCAAAACCCGGACGGTCTCAACAAGCTGGAGATCCGGTTGACTCGGGATGGATCGCTCAAGTCGACGATTCACCCGTACATGGATTCCGAGCCCGGTCCCGGTCAGCGGGTCCAATATGCCGAGTTCATCGACGGTCTGACCCTGCTAACTGCAACTGCCGGGCGAATGACCCTCTGGGATCTGGCCACGAACAAGGCCACCTGGGAAATGGAGATCGGCGAGCTTCGTCCTGAGCTGTCCCCAGCTCGTGATTTTGTCGCAGTCAGCGAGCCCGGCGAGCGGGCGATCTATTTCGTCCAGACCCGCACCGGCAAGTCGGCGGGGACGGTCTCTCTGTCGGGACTGGCGGGAGATAAGGTTTCGGCGATTGCGTTTCACCCCGGCAAACCGTACTTCGCCGCCATCACGCGGCGGCTGGACGGGGGCGATGTGCGCATCGTTGGACTCGAAGACGGCGAGGTGAAGACCAAATTCCCTCTGCCGGTTTCTGCCAGCGTCCTGCAGTGGGTGGGAGACGACTATCTGCTGCTCGACGGCAGCGCTCTGGTCAGTGTGAACCGCGAATGCGTCGTCTGGAACTACCAGCTGCCGGACGGAATGCACCTGCGCGACAGCCCGGATCAGCGACACTGGTACATCGCCGCCGATCCGGCCCGGGCCAATGTCTACACCGTCCGCGGAGTCGACATGCCGGACGCCGGTGTCGTGCAGCGTATCGGAGCCGCCGAACTGAGGGGCAAGACCCTGCTCGAGCCGGGTGGAATGCTCGAACTTGATGTCGATGTGAACGACCCGGCGACCCCCGACTTCGCGACCAAGGTCAAGAACATCCTGACCGACCGCTATCAGGGGGCCAAAATCAAGGTCAGCTTGGGAGCCGAGATCAAGCTGATCGTGCGTGATCGCGTCGAAGGCGGCTACCGTCTGGAACTCTCTCGAGAGGGCAAACCTCTCTGGAATCACGACATCGAAGGGGAAGACGCCGCACAGCAGCTGATGAAGCTGGAACCGCCCAAGCACGCCTTCCCCGCCGGAGCCTCCCGCGGTGCCGGGCAGTCGACACTGAACATCCGCGGGGCTCAGTAACCAGAGCTCGGCTGAAGCCAGGTTTGGAACAGAGTTTCCAATGTCCCCGAGAGCGGCACGGCGTCAGCCTGCCGAGTGTTCTCGTTGGACACCAAGTGCCACAGCGCAGGTATCGCTTTGGATGTCTGGGTGACGAAGGAGCAAGAGGGATTGAACCGTGATCGTGCCCTTTGTAATCCTCTTGTTGTTTCACAAGCCAGACGCTCAAATCAGCGTCTGGGACACCTCGCCACTTGAGGGAACGGGGGACTGATTTCTGCGACAATCCCATGCAGTGCTCGGACCACTGATTGGTTCGGAGGTGACCATGCGTTTTGCGACGCCCGCGATTGAGAGTATTCGTAAACGCCCGAGCATGTATTTGGGCTTCACGGACACGACCGGCATTCAGACGGCCGTGTCCTGCCTGATCGACACGTCGCTCGCCGAATTCACCGCGGGACAGGGAACCGTCATTCGTGTTCGCCTGGAAACTGATGGGACCGTTGAGATCAGTGACGACGGCGAGGGCGTACGAGTCGACATCGACCCCGCCTTTGACGGTCGCACGTTTCTGGAGGTCGCACTGACCGAGATCTGGGGCGATGGATTTCGGAGTGGAAACCGCTGCAATTGGTACATCCTCGCGAGCGTAACGGGAACAGCAGAATTGTTCTCAGTTGAGACTCAACGGAACGGGCGGAGATATCTCATCGAGTTTCAACGCGGAGTGATCGCACGCCCCTTCCAGGAACTGGGCGCAGCAGACGGTCGCGGAACCCGCATGAGGTGGAAACCGGATCCCGCCATCTTTGGCGAGAATCGAATACAGCCAGAGTTACTGCAGAGGCATCTCGAAATTCTGGCCTGCACCTATCGTGGCATTCGAATCGAGTTTGAGGACTCAACAGCTGGCAGATCGCATGCCTTTCAATCCCACCAAGGCTTCTTGGACCTGCTGATCAATCGCGATATCGGTCGTTCCCTGCCGTATCCCCCTGTCTCCGTGCAGATCGAATCAGGTGATGTGAAGTTCGACATCGCGTTTCATCACGGTGGTGACTCATTGATCCGCAGCTACGTGAATGCTGAACCCACCTGCGATGGAAGCCACGTGAAGGGCTTCCTTCTGGGGCTTGCATCATGCGTGCGTCGCCTTGCGAAGAGTCGCGGAATCACAGGTGCGGATCAGATCGATTCAGAAACTGTCCTGCGGGGGCTCGCTGCTGAGGTATCAGTGGTTGCCGACAATCCGCAATACGAGTCCCCCTCAAAGTCCGTTCTCCATAACCCGGAGATCGGTCGATTTGTAGCTCAACAGGTGGATGCAGAGCTGATGCACCTCTTGACGGATCATCCTTCGCTGACAGACCAGTTGATAGAGACTGTAGTATATCCCAAGTTGACGGGCTGACTTCAACCGATCGCAATCGAAGCTTGAGCCCGGGGATCACGGTTCAACTGACGCCGAACGTTCACTTTGCCGCGCTCAAAACACCGGCCCCCAGGTCCACGGGCAGAACTCTTCGTCCCCGATTTCCTGGGCTTCGCTCTTGGTCGGCTTGCCGCTGGCGACCGAGAGGATCTCTTCAAAGATCTCCGTTCCGACCTGCTCGATCGTTGTCCCGTTCAGGATCGGGCCCGCGTCGATGTCCATGTCATCCCGCATCCGCTCGTACAGCGGCGTATTCGTCGAGACCTTGATCGTCGGCGACGGCTTACAGCCAAAGCAGCTGCCGCGGCCGGTCGTGAAGACAACGACCTGACAGCCGCCCGCGACGATCCCGGTGACTGACGCCGGGTCGTAGCCCGGGGTGTCCATCACAACGAGCCCCTTCTCGGTGATCGCTTCGGAGTATTCATACACTGCCCGCAGCGCCGTCGTGCCGCCCTTCGCGACCGCTCCGAGCGACTTCTCATAGATCGTCGTCAGCCCCCCCTTCTTGTTGCCGACCGAGGGGTTGTTGTCGATGTGGGCGTTGAACTTCGCCGCATAGTCCTCCCACCAGCGGATCCGCTCAACGAGCTTGTCCGCGACGCCGCGGTTGATCGCGCGGCGGATCAGGACCTGCTCGGCTCCGTAGATCTCCGGAGTCTCGGCCAGCACTGCTGTGCCCCCTTGAGCCACCAGCAGGTCGCTGGCATAGCCCAGGGCTGGGTTGGCGGTGATGCCGCTGTTTCCATCGCTGCCGCCGCAGTTGAGGCCCAGCATCAGTTCGCTCGCGGGGATCTCCACGCGCCGCAGCTTGTTGACCTCGGGCAGCATCTCTTTCAGGATCGAGACTCCGCGAGCCACGGTCTTGGCCACGCCTCCCTCGTCCTGGATATTCATCGAGATCGGTGCCGCCTTCGGCCCCAGGTTCCCGAGTTGAACGAGCTGGTGCTCTCCCGTCAGGAACGACGCCTGCGAGGTCTCGCACCCGAGTCCCACAATCAGATACCCCGCGATGTTCGGGTGCTGCGCAAACCCCGCCAGCGTGCGGGCCAGCTGGCGATGGTCCGGCCCGCCGAACTCCATCGCGCAGCCCCCCTTGTGAATCAGCGGGATCACGCCGTCCACGTTGGGGAACTGTTCGAGGATCGCTTGGTCGAACTTCTGAGCAATGAACTTCGACGAGGTCGCCGAGCAGTTCACCGTGCTGACGATTGCGATGTAGTTGCGAGTGCCGACTCGTCCATCGGCACGGCGATAACCTTGGAACGTGCGCGGGACGAGGGACCTGGGAGTCTCCGGAATCGCTGTGCAGTACTCGTAATCGTGCGAGAGTGTCCCCAGCCCCAGATTGTGCTGATGCACCCAGTCCCCGGGCGCGACGTCGCGCGTGGCATAACCGATCAGCTGGCCATACTTGCGAACGACTCCGCCGCTGGGGACCGCCCGGATCGCCAGCTTGTGCCCCAGATCGATCCGCTCTCTGCAAGTGACCGACTGCCCCTGCGGTCCGGTCCAGACAGTTCCCGCCGGAGCAGCCCGGCGGGCGACGATGACGTCGTCCTCGGGATGCAGCAGGACAAATGGCGAGTCAGTGGCGATGGTCGGCATGGATCGGATCTCGGGTGAGGTGTGCCCGGATTCTAGGTGACAGTCCACCAACCGATCGACCCCGACTGTGGGCAGACCGCGCTGCACGCCGTCGATCACCCGCGTGGAAAGGTCTTCGAACGGGCATGATTCGCCTGCGTTCGAATGTGCCACTCGCGCCCGACGAATCCCGATTCGACCAGCCACCCCAGAGGAGAACCGGAAACTGCCGGGACAATCTCCAGCTGGTCCTGCCCCGGCAGGAACGGCTGAACCTGAGCCGGCCCAACCGCATCACCACGTGCCTTGCATTGAGAGACTCCGCCGGGAGAGAATTATCGAAGCATCTGAGATCGTGAATGGGAGACTCGCTTGCACGGCCTTCGAAATTGCAGCTGGACAATCACCTTGATTGGCCTCTGCCTATTGTCTCTGAGTTCATGGACCCAAGCGGAAGAGCAGGTCGCGACGCCCGCTGTGTCGCTGCGACTGCTGCCTGTCTCACTCCCACCCGGGGAAGGACACCCGATTGATCGACTCCTGGGAGTGACCGACGCACCCGTCGTCGATGATGCCCGCTTTGCCCGTCGTGTCTGGCTCGACTTGGCCGGAGTGCTGCCGACTCCGGAACAGCTCGAAGGCTTCGTTTCGGATTCAACCCCGGACAAGCGAGCGAAGCTCGTGCGGCGACTGCTGAATGACTTGTCCCTCTATCCCAGCCATTGGATCTCGTTCTGGCAGGATCTGCTGCGTGATGGCAAGCTGGATGTCGGATCGACCGATGTCTTTCAGCCGATCACGGTCTGGCTGAGGACGGCCCTCGAACACAATTTCCCCTACGACGTTATGGCCCGCGAGCTGATCAACCCGGTCGGGCTGGAAGCTGCGATTCAGTACAAGCACGATTCACTGTCGGGTAAGGCCAAGGAGGACCGCCGGTACGACGCCGCCGACGCCGCGGGTTTCGTCGCCGGGTTGCAGGCCGGGCTGGAGATCCCGCACGGCGACCAGCAGTGGCAGGTTCAGGCGACTCAGAATATCAGCCAGGTCTTCCTCGGCGTGCAGATCAAGTGTGCCACCTGTCACGACAGCTTTATCGACGACTGGAAGATGGACGACGCCTGGGGGCTGGCCAGCATCTACACGGACGAGCCGCTTGAGGCGTTCCGGTGCGAGATCCCGACCGGGACTAAACCAGTCGCGAAGTTCCTGTTCGAAGAAGTCGGTCAGATCGACCCCGCAGCTGCGACGGCAGATCGCCGGGCACGGTTCGCGGAACTGGTCACGGCGAAGGAAAACGGCCGGTTCCCGAGAACGATCGTCAACCGGCTGTGGGCTCGGCTGATGGGTCGGGGACTGATCGAACCGGTCGACGAGATGCACCGCGATGCCTTTCATCCCGATCTGCTTGAGTGGCTGGCCGGCGACTTCGTGGAGCACGGGTATGACCTGAAGCACACGATCACCGTGATCGTGACCTCGCGGGCCTATCAGATGGCAGCGGTCGAGTCCCAAGCGGACGCGGAACCGTTCCGCGGCCCGCTGGCCAAACGCATGACCGCCGAGCAGTTCGAGGACTCGGTCTCCCAGCTCACCGGACGACGGGGCCGGGCCTGGGTCAAAAACGGCGACCGCCTGATGGAAGCTCTGGGCCGCCCGGATCGCCGGACGGTGACGTCGCAGCGGCTGGCGCCGGTCTCGACGCTGCAGTCGATGGAACTGATGAACGGAGCAGTGCTGCACGAGATGATCTATGGGGATCGTCCCTCCTCGCTGAATGTGACGGCGAAAGAACTCGAGAAGGACAAACTCGGAACCAAAGATCGGGCTGAGGTGACCAAGATCACGCCGCCCGACTACAGCGGATACGCAGGCAAGTCCCCCGAGGAGCAGGTCCGCTATCTGTTCCTGTCAGCCGTCGCTCGGTTGCCAAGTGCGGACGAGCTGGCGATTGCGACTGAGCTCGTTAACAGCCGCACAGCGGAGGGCGGTCCGTTTCCACTGTCTGACCTGATTTGGTCAGTCACGATGCTGCCGGAATTTCAATGGGTGCGGTGACGGTGGAATGGGCCCCCTTGGCCCGTTCCGAGTGTGCCCCCTGATGAGCGAAACAGAGGACTCCCGATGAATCACGAGAAGCACCGAACCGGACGGCGAGATTTCCTGAAGCATTCCATCCTGGCCACCGGGGCCTCTCTGGCCCCGCGCTGGCTCCCCGCTGCCGAACCCGCAGAACCGGTCGCCACAGCCGACAGCTGCATACTGCTGTGGATGGGCGGTGCGATGGGGCAGACGGAGTCGTTTGATCCCAAGCGTTACACGCCGTTTGAAGCAGGGATGGCCCCCAAGGATCTGCTCTGCACCTTTCCGCAGATCGACACCAGCGTCGACGGGATCAAGTTCTGCGAAGGGGTCGAGAACCTCGCTCAGGTCATGGATCGCGGGGCCTTGATCCGCAGCTACGTCGCCCGCGACTACGATGCGTTTGGCGAGAACCTGCAGCACATCCCGTATCAGTACAAGTGGCACACGGGCTACACCACGCCCAGCACAGTCCCGGCACCCTTTCTCGGGGCCTGGATCTCCAAGGCACTCGGCCCGCTGAATCCCGATCTGCCCGCGTACATCGAGATCGGGCGGTCGGAGAAGACGCACAACGTGTTTCTCTCCCTGGCGGCGTTTCAGGCTTCCGGGTGTCTGGGGGTCGAGCATGGGAGCTTGCTGATTCCGCTGGCCGACCGGGCCGGCGAGATCGTGAAGTCGCTGCTGCCGGTCGGGCGGTTCGACAATCGCCAGGCGGCGTTTCGCAAGCTGGCTGCGGCCAGTCCCGCTGCGCAGGCCGGCGCGGGCGGTGACTCACTGCTGGCCTCGATGGAGAGTGCCTATCGCCTGATGCGTTCGCCCTCGGTCGAGGCCTTTGAAATGGCCAGCGAGCCGAAAGAGATTCTGGAGCAATACGACACGGGCCCGTTCGGACGCGGGTGTCTGCTCGCTCGGCGGCTGGTCGAGAGCAAGGCCCGCTTTGTCGAGGTGCATGTCGACTTCGAGAACGCCAAAGGCTGGGACACGCACACTGATGGGCACAACGGTCAGGCGACGATGAAGCAGCTGATCGATCGCCCGGTCGCGACGCTGATTCGCGATCTGGAGTCGCGCGGGTTGCTGGATCGGACCTTGGTGATCCTGGCGACCGAGTTTGGCCGGTGCTCACTGGGCCGCGGCGGGAACTCGTGGACCAAGCTCGAAAAGCCGAATCAGTACGGAGTCCACGGTCACTTTGCCGGAGCGGCCAGTATCCTGATGTGGGGCGGAGGAATTCAAAAGGGCGTCGTGGTCGGCAAGACTGCCGACGAGTTCCCCTGCGAAACGGTCGAGCGGCCGGTATCGATCACGGACCTGCACGCCACGATCTACAACCGGCTGGGGATTGCTCCGGACTTCCATGTGGAAGTCGAGCGGCGTCCGTTCCATGTGACGAAAGATGGCTTGGGGAAGCCGCTGCCGGAGCTGATTGGGGCGTAGTCAGCAACCCAGAAGATTGGTCGCTGGAAGTGCGCATCGGATCGCTGTTGGGCCAAAGGCAGATTCACCACGGAGACACGGAGGCACGGAGCCAGCAGAGGAAACGCTACCAAATCAGAGCCTAAATGGTTCGAGCAACGCGGTGGGATTCCCAGGCCGTGCCCAGAAAGTTGTTGGAACTCTTGTGATCTTCTCCGTGTCTCCGTGGTGAATTTCGATACCTGTTATCTGGGCTGTCTACTTCGCGAGAAGGCGAGGCGACTACGTGGCTGCCTCCAGCGTCTTGAGATCCGCCCGCTTCGATTCGTACGTCTCACAGTAGGCCAGCGCCCGCGGATCGGGCTCGACGCCCCACTGCTGGCAGGCCTGGGTGTAGATCTCCGGCCACCAGTTGCGATGCTGGGTCAGCCCTTTGTCGCGGTACTCGCGCCAGTGGGACATCACCTTGGACCAGCACTGGTCGCCGTATGCCAGAGCCTTGTTGAGGTCGCCGAACTCCTTGACGTACCATTCGCGACCGATCTGGGCATGCAGGACCTCATCAGCCCAGTCGAAGTCCTGAAACAAAGTCGAAAGTGCATCCCCCGAGGCCAGTCCGACTTCCCACTCGAATCGCTTCCCCGTGCGCGGCATCAGCCCCTGCTCGATAAAGAACAGCACCGCATGCCGCTCGGTCGCCGTCAGCTGAGTGTTGAGGTTGTACGACCAGATGAAGCTGATCGGGATTTGCGTCCAGTCGATCCCGACCGAGCGAAAACCGACATCGCCCAGCATCGCGTGCCGGGCCTCGTCCCACAGCTGGCGCGTCATGTCGCGCTGAAAGGCCCACGGCTTGTGCGGCATCTCGACCAGGATGCTGGCCATCATCTCGGGGACATCGATCTCGCGCAGCCGCTTGTAATACATCATCAGCGTCTTATCGCGCGGCGAGTATTGCGGATCGTAGAGAAACGCCTCCGGGTTGACCCCCGCGTTGAACGAGTCCTGAAACCGCGGGTCGCGCTTCGGCACGCGGTCGTACTGGAACGCTGTCCGAGAATAGTAACGCTGCGGCGCAGGTTCAGGCTCCCCTCTCCCCCCGGGAGAGGGGTTGGGGGTGAGGGTGATCGCCGCGCGGAGTACGTTCACATACTGCGGATCAATCGTCCCGCTGCCTTCCAAAGCTGCCAGCGTCTGTGCCCCGAAGGCCAGCATGTCCGCCAGTTCGAGCTGGGCAAACCGCAGGATGCGGACGCTGGGAGCATCCGCCAATCGGTTCGTCTGGTTGAGGTACTGCTGAATCGATTCATTCAAGGCCGGCAACAGCACTCCATAGAGCCCATAGCAGCGTTCGCGTGTCGTGGGAGAACACAGCACCTCGTCGCAGGCGATCTCCAGCGCGGCATTCGGCACCACTTCCAGCCCCAGTGGCGGCTCGCGCATCTCGCTGACTCGATCACGGATCGCCTGGGCATGCTCAGCACACAGATGAGCATGCAGGCTGATCGCCGTTTTCAGCTCGTAGATTGGCTCAGCTGTGATATGAGCGGTGAAGACCTGATGCAGACGCTTCCAGACGTAATGCAGCCGCTTGAGCCACTCAACGCAGCCCTCGACCGACAGCCCGGTCCGGCTGGCCTCATCGTAGGTACACAGACCCGCCAACGGGGGAATGGCCGGGACACTCGTGGAGTCAGTGGACATGACGGGGGCTCGATGGTTCCGATACGTCCGATCTTTCACGAGATCGGCTACGTCGTATAGTCGGCGTTCAGGCGCACGTACTCAGCGGTCAGATCGCTGGTCCAGAACCGGACCGACTCCTTGCCCAGCGTGAAGGTCAGCACGATCCGCACTTCGCCGGTCTTCATCGCGTCGGAGACCTGCTTCGCGTCGAAGGCCACGGGGGCTCCTTCGCGGTAGAGGGGGATCTCGTTAACCGTCAGCGAGCAGTCTTCCTCCTTGAATGGAATCCCGGCATACCCAGCTGCCGAAACGAACCGGCCCCAGTTCGGGTCGTTCCCGGTGATAGCTGTCTTGACCAGAGCACTGTCGGCCACGGTCTTTGCGATCTGGAACGCCGCAGCGCGCGTCGGCAGTCCGTGAACATCGATCGTCACGAAGTGGCTGGCCCCTTCGGCGTCGCGGATGATCAATTGGGCCAGGGCCATGGCGACATCATCCACAGTCGACTGCAATTGAGCGGTCAGCTCCTTCGGAATCGGACCCGCCAGACCGTTGGCGAGCAGCAGGACGGTATCGCTGGTGCTCATGTGGCCATCGACGCTGATGCAGTTGAAGCTGCGGTCGACGCCGTGGCGGAGCAGGGCATCGGCCTCGGAAGGAGTCAGGGCGGCATCGGTCATGATGACCGACAACATCGTGGCCATGTTGGGAGCAATCATGGCCGCTCCCTTGCAGATGCCGGTCACGGTCCATGTCTTACCGCCGGAGGTCAGCTTGCGAGTGACGATCTTCGGTACGGTGTCGGTCGTCATGATCGAGCGGGCCGCAGCTTCCAGGTGCTCGGAACTCTTCCCGAGCTTCTTCGCCACCAGCGGAATCCCGGCAGCCAGCTTTTCCTTGGGCAGGAATCGACCGATCACGCCCGTCGAGCAGACCAGGAACTGCTCGGGCTGGGCACCGACAGCCTCCGCTGCGGTGGCTGTCATCCACTCGGCATCGGCGATTCCGCGGTCGCCGGTGCAGGCGTTGGAGTTACCGCTGTTGATCACGACCCCGCGAAGCGCGGTGCCCGGAACGCGGCTGCGCGAGACTTTGACAGGAGCTCCGCAGACCAGGTTCCGCGTGAAGACTCCCGCCGCCGAGCAGGGGGCATCGGAGACGAGCAGCGCCAGATCGAGCTTGCCGGGGTCGGACTTGATCCCACAAGCGTGACCGGCGGCCTGAAATCCGAGAGGAAGGCTGATCTGTGACATGGAGAATCGAAGGTTCGTGGACTGGTCGGAGATTGGTGTGCGAGGCGGGCGACCCCGCCTGCCATCGGACACGCGGAATGCTACGAGGTTCTCTGGCAGCGGGGTAGCCTGAACGCCGGCGCACGCTTGGCGTCTCGACATCGAATCTGAGATGCTTCCCGGATGTCCACACCCGTGTCCCTGTACGACCGCGGCGGGTTCGAAGCCCTGCGCAAGGAGCTGCGCGTCGATCCGCTGGTCGTGAAGCGGCTTCGGACTGACCTGCTTAAGCATTTTCAACCTGATGATCTCGCACTGGCGGGATTTCCAAGTCGTGAGCGAGTTCAGGTTCACACGCTCGCTTTACACAGCCGTATCGACTCCGAACGGGATGGAGCCAGCAAGCTGCTGCTGAAGACCGCTGCGGGGATGCTGATCGAGTCCGTGATCCTGCGTGTCGCCTCCGGACGCACGGCCCTGTGCGTCTCCAGTCAGGTCGGCTGTGCAGCTGCGTGCGACTTCTGTGCGACCGGCAAGATGGGGATTGCCCGCAGTCTGCCGGCGGGTGATATCCTCGATCAGGTCCTGATCGCGGGCCAGATGTTGGCTCCCGAAGGTCGGTCGATCCGCAACATCGTGTTCATGGGAATGGGCGAACCGTTTCACAACGAGGAAGCACTGTTCGAGGCCCTGGACCTGCTCGCCGCTCCGGAGTTCTTTCATCACTCGCCGACCAAGACACTCGTCTCGACCGTCGGAGTCATCCCCGGGATGTTGCGCTGTGCCGACCGTTTTCCTCGCGTCAACTTGGCGCTCAGCCTGCATAGTGTTCGCCAGAGTACTCGCGAGAGAATCATCCCGCTCGCGAAGCTGCATCCTCTCGATCAGCTGCGAGAGGCCGTTGCCGAGGTCAACCGCCGGACTGGCTCGGCGGTGATGATTGAGTACCTGCTGCTGGCCGGGCTGAACGATTCGCAGGAAGAGGCGGACGAACTGGTCGCGTGGCTCAACGGATTGCAGGTCCATTTGAACCTGATCCCGTACAACCCGATCGACGACTCGCCGCATCTGGTGGGCAGCGACAAGGCAACACGCGAGGCGTTCGCTGCCCGCGTCAAGGCCGCGGGAGTCGCAACGACGTTGCGTTACTCGTTGGGGCAGGACATCGCAGCGGCGTGCGGCCAGCTGGTGCGGCACGAGAACCGCCGCCGGGCCATGTCGGACTGAGTGGCAACGCCGGGCTACGGCAGTTCCTTCAGAAACGCACTGACCTCGCGGCGGGTCTGTTGCGGGATAGACTCGGGAAAGCCGTACCACAGCAGCCCCACGGGGCGCTGCCGGGTCGGATCGAAGCCGGTGATCGTGGGGAAGTCGGCATGGCGGATCACTTCGCCCGTCGACCACTTGGTGCCGACACCCAGCGACCAGAGGGCCAGCGACAGGTTCTGAATGAAACAGCAGCAGGCGGCATAGTCTTCTTCGCGGCGTAGCGGATCATCGGACAGATCGCAGTTCACCAGCAACCAGCCAGGAACGGCCAGCCAGCGCTGACGTTTGGAATCGGCAGCCTGAGCCCCCTTATCCTCCGCGACGATCCGGCAGTTGAGTTCAACCACCGCCGCGATCGTCTCGGACCCGAGCCATGTCACGTGCCAAGGCTCGGTCTTCCGATGATTGGGAGCCCAGCGAGCCGCCTCCAGAGCGGCCATTACCAGTTCACGAGCAGGCGGTTCCGGGCGAAACGATCCAATCGTCCGCCGCTGGCGGATCACGGACAGAACGTCGTTCTCGGTCGAATTCGCGGATTCCGGGACGGACATGGGTGTCACTCGTGGGGAAGTTCGGACTGTCCCCAGAATACCTCGCGTCAAAGATGCGATAAAGCTGGGCTCTTGCGGCGTAGCATGGGCGTCCCGCCCATGTCTTGATCTGACCGGCAACCACTGCTTTCGATTCCTCAAGGCTGTGACCAGCCACTCGGCCCACTGGACTCGGAGAGTCCAGTGACTTTCCAAATCGGTGTTGAATCCATCACTGGCACGCCGTATCGTGGTTCCACGACCCCGATCCCAACATGGAGGATGCATCGTGACTCGATTTCGCTGGGCTGCATTTTTGTGGGCTGCATTGGCCCCCGTCGCTCTCTTTCCTCTGGCGTTCGCTGCTGACGAGCCCAAGGAGGAACACACTATCAAGTCGATCATGAAGGTCGCCTTCAAAGATGGGCTGGCTCGAAAAGTCGCCACCGGCAAAGCCACCGAGCAGGAGCAGGGCGAATTTCTGAAGCTCTCACAAGCTCTGCAGAAGCTGACCCCGCCGCAAGGGGAGGCCGAAAGCTGGACAGAGAAGACCAAGGAACTGGTCGACGCTGCACAGGCGATGGTCGACAAAAAGGAAGAGGGGCCGGCCCTGTTTCGGACAGCCACGAACTGCATGGTTTGCCACGAGATTCACAAGCCGAAGTAGGCCCATTCGCTCGGCGGGTGCTGTTGAGATCACCTCAGTCAGGGAAGAGAATCATGCGTTGGACCTGTCGCTTGCTCATTGCCGTACTGGCGTTTCATGTCTGCACTTCCGAAGCGTGGGCTCAACGAAAAGAGATCGTCGATGAACTGCTCAAAGCACTGATCGAGTCCCAGCTGAATCGGGGACGACCTCCTCAGCGCCCACCCGAGGTCGTTCCACCGCCTCGGCCCGATTCGCCGACGCGGGCCGCGCGGACTGAGGTCCAGGCGATGTCGGCCGACGCGATGCAGTTGGCTCAGTCTCTGCAGATGGAGGCCCGCTCACAGCCGCAATTGCGCGTCCAGCTGGGGCGGCTGATCCAGGTCCAGGCAGCTCTCGATGCACAGAGCCTGGGACGCGGAGGGCACTCACTGGACCAGATGGCCGTCGACTTTTCGGCGATCGACCGCGATTGGCGGAATATTGAGTACAAGCTGCTGCAGTCTGCAGACTTGACCCAGCGCAGCCAGCTCCTGGTGAAAGCCGTTTCCGAGCACGACCGCAAGCTGTGTCAGATGCTGGGGATCGATCCTCAGCTCGATCGGACGGAACTGGTACGGCTGTCGGGGGAGCTGACGACGAACTATCGCCAGCTGATGGATGATCTGTATCTGGATCTTCGCCGGTCGCCTCAGCTGCCCGCGCTGCTGCAACAGGGACAACAGTTGCAGCTGCGGTTTCGTCAGGCGACCTCGCTGATCGACCGGGCGGGATACGATCAGCTGGTCGTGGAGTACAAGAAGTGCCAGCAGAACTGGCGGACGTTCTCGGCCGCCCTGCATCCGGTGGCCACCGATCGAATTCGTCGCAGCATGCTGCGCGTCGAGCAGTCGGGGCGTGCGATTCAGGAGCAACTCTGGATTCCGATTGAGCTGGATGCCGTGCTGATTCGGCAACTGGTGCAAACGGTGGAAGCCGATGTCGAGCGGCTGATGTCGATGATCGCGCTGCCCGACCTGCTGACGCATCCGCAGCCGGACAAAATTCTGAACGCGGCCAGGGAGTTCCACAACACCTGTGGACCATTCATCACTGCTGCGGCCGGTCCGTTCGAGCGGAACTCGCTGCTCTGGGACTATCGGTTGTTCGATGTGCAGTGGCGAGAATTCGCCGATCAGTGCCAGACCTTCAACTCCCCGGTGATCCAGCAGCAGCTCAACGAAGTGGAGTCCCGGATGGCAATGCTGCGCAGCGCGCTCGGCATTGAAACGGGACTGGATCGCGATCAGGTGATGCAGCTGGCGGCCAGCCTGGATGAACTGGCTTACCTGTTCGAGCAGACCGCGCTCACCCGAGTACTGAACTCCAGCAAATACAACGCACAGTTCAAGACGCAGTTTACGCAAGAACTCGAAGCCCTCCATACCGCAGCTCACACGCTCCACGATCAGGCCAGCACAAATCATGATTGCGGACGTCTGACCAGTCACGTCAGCAGCCTGATTCGCAGCTGGGCCACCTGCAAAGCCCGCGTGACGCAGTGCCAGCCCGAGCACCAGCAGCTGCTCTATCAAACGATGGCCCAGATCGAACCGCATATGGTCAGCCTGCAGGTGATGTTCGCAAGGTAGGTTGTTGCGGCAGCAGTTGGCCCCGTGAAATTCTCGCCAAGGCCACTCGCCCCGGTTGCCGATTCGATGCGGTCCCGATAGCCTCAGGACTTCGAGTTTCGCGATCGTTCTGGGGTGCTTGCGATGAGATCGTTCCTTCCAATTCTGCTGGTGGTTCTCGCTCTGGGCGGGATGTGGTGTGCGGTCTCCAGCCAGGAACACCAAGCGGTTCCTGTCGAAGTGATTCGTCTGACCGACGAGAACTTCGATGCCGTCGCTCCGCGCGGGAAGGAAGCCGACGCGATCGTGGGTGATCTGGTCATCCGCAATCAGTTTCTGACAGCGACGATTGCCCAGCCGATTGCGACCCGTAACGCCAATATGACGGTTAAGACGGTGGCGGGCGCCCTGCTGGATCTCACGAGCCGCGAAGGGCAGTCCGATCAGCTGAGTGCCTTTTACCCCGGCCAGCGGGACTACGCCTATCGCGAGTGGACCGCCAGCGCGGGCTCGGGCGACGCCCAGCCGGGTGATCAGGTCACAGCGCTCAGCGACAAAGACTCGGCATCAATCATCGTCCGGGCCCCCGCTAACGCCGGTAAGCCCGCCGTCGAGACACGCTACACCCTAAAGGCCGACAGCCAGTTCCTCGAAGTCACGACGACCTACAAGAACGAAGCGACCGCAGCCGTGAAGGTCGCGCTGACCGATGACCTCCGCTGTGACGGTGGCAAGGAGGACATGCTCAAGACTCCCAACAGCACCGCAGACCGGTTCACGATCGAGGACCGGTTCTGGCATCAGGCCTACGGTTTTGAGGCCAGCGGGAGGAAGCTGTTGACCAACAGTGACGCCCGGCGGACCGAGATCAAGTACGTCGATGAGACCAAAGACCACGAAGTTGAGGTCCCACCGGGTGAGTCGGTCACGCTGACTCGCCATCTGTCCGCCGCTCCCACGTTGCCGGAAGTCGCCGCTCGGCTCAGCGGTCAGGCTGTGGCGAAGGTCACGCTGGCTGTGCAGTCAGCGACAGGTCAG
>JBIIOI010000112.1:0-9810 GCA_044337025.1 Planctomycetaceae bacterium | reverse complement strand
GAAACCGGCTCTATCGATCTCGGCCTGGGTGAAGGTAGAGACGGGAGTTCCGGGAGCGGTGGTCCGTTCCAGATGGCCGAAGCCCAGTCCTCCCGTGACATTATAGGACAGCGCCGCCGGAGAGTTCTCGATATCGGTCGCAAGCAGAGATGCCGAATTGATCGTCACCTGGCCACCCTCACCGACGGTCAGCGCGGGGCCTGTCGAGAGGGTGGGGATATCATTGGCGGGGGTGACCGTGATCGAAGCTGTCGCCGACAAGGAGCTGAAGGCTGTTGAACCGCCGCGAGTCGTGGCGTCGAATCCGGTCTGGCCATTCGTCCCGGTCGACTGGTCCCACGCTGTAAACGAGATCGAGCCAGCGTTTCCGTTGTAGTTCGCATTCGGGACGAAGCGGACTCGTGCAGTGGCATCCAGCAATGTCGCGCTCGTGGTACTCGCGCCAGTAAGAGACGACCACGTGCTGCCATCCAGCGAGTACTGCCAGCTGCCGCTGGGGGATGTTGCACTGGTGACGGCGATCCCCTGCTGGGCTCCGTTGTCGATGTCAGTGATCAACGTCCCCACGGCAGAAGTCAGAATCTGTGCGACGGTGGTCCCGGAATTCGAAGTCGCGTCTTCCACGATGTCCGCCAACCGGAGCGGCCCCACAGCCGTGTTCAAGACCGGGGCGTCGTTACGTCCGTGGACGACCAGTGTCGTCGTCCCGAGGTCGGAGTTCCCCAGGGCATCCATCAGCGTATAGTGAATCTGCCGAGTGGCAGTGTCTCCTTCCGCCAGGGACTCGAAGGCACTTCCGGGGTCAGCGACGAGTCGGCCATCATCCAGGACGGTGATGCTGGCGAAGTCCGCGGCTTCGGTCAGATCGACGCGTGTCACCGTCAGGCCGCCAGCGACCGTTGAAGTATCATTGTCGAGGACCCCGGCGACGGTCTGCCGCTCTCCGTACGTGATCATCGTATCGGTCATCGAGGCATATTGAGCCGATGTCCAGGCCGCCGAGCGGGCCACGTTGGACAGCCGCACTTCATCGATGCCACCTCTCCAGTATTGGGAGATCGTGCTGTTGAGGCCCATCTCGCCCGCACCGATCGTGATGTCATCCTCTCCGCTGCCAAATGAGGTCACCCCAGTTTGAGTGGAGTTGAGAACTCCATCGACATACAGACTGGATGTGAAGCCGGAGTACACGCCTGTGACGTATCGCCAGCGGTCCGCTGGCAGTGCCCCCGTTGTACTCACAAGGTCGGGACTTCCCGTGGAGTTGACCAACTGGGTTCCATCGGAGGCCGAGGTTCCCAGGCCGTACGATTCGACGGGGACCACAAGTATGATATTTCGCCGATTGATGATCCGCTCGGCGGCTCCGGTATCACCACTGGAACTGGCCCAGGCTTCGACCGTCAGTTGTGATGGATCAACCGCCGTGGGATCCGACGCAGTCGTCGCTACGCGGATGTATTCGCTGGTGCCATCAAACCTGAGTGCGCCACCGATCGGCCCGTTGGTCTGATTGGTCGAGTCCATCCCGGTGGAGGTACCGTCAACATTGCTACTGGAGGAATCCTGGATCGCCTGCGTGCCACTCGGATTCCCATTCATATGCCAGACGCCGACATAGCCATTCGACCAGACATCGGCAGCATTCTGGCCCGCCGCAGCTGCGCTGTTTCCGTAGTACAGCCAGATCGAGTCACTGGCCGAGCTGGCGTCGATCTGCGGCACCTTGACCCAGATGTGGCTCTGGCCATTCGGGTTCCAGGTCTCGATCTCGTAGGAGAGGACCGTGCCGTCGACATCGACGAAACGCAGGTCGTTACCGCTGATCTGGGCCTTCGAGTAGTCAAAGCGGTTCGTGTCGAGAGTCACGAGGATTGGGAAATCATTCAGGTTCTCGGCCCGTGAGCTGTTGTTGAAGGTCAGCTGGGTCCGAGACTCCCAGCCCGTCATATGCCAGCTGTCCTCGCTGCGGAAGGTCTGACCTTCGGTCAAATGATAGGTGTCGTCCTGCGCTGTCGGTGGATCACCGACATGGACGAGAGCCAGCGACAGGAACGCCTCCTGATTGGTATCGAGGGCCACGTCTTCTCCCTCGACAAGCATCGTGGCCGTCACATCGGCAGGGCCATTGATACTTGTCTGATCAATCTGCAGACGGGCGATGTCGTTGCGAGTGACCGCCAGACTGTTGACACCTACGGTGGCGTCCTCGTTCGTCGAGATGAGCAGTTCGCCCGACTGCAGATTGAATCCACCCACTCGTACGTCGCGTTCGATCAGGTGGAGACCATGGATTTTCTTGTCGAGCGGGAGCTCAGTGCTCTTCAGCAGGGTCTGCGTGGTCCCCGCGGTCATGGTCAATCCCGCGCCGGTCGGATGAAACACTTGAACGACGTCTGCCCCGGTTCGATCTGCAACGACCAGGGTGCCTGCACTCAGCAGGAGATCACCGACTTGAGTATCGATATCGACCAGATCGAAGTCGGCCATCTGATTGATGGTGCCGCCGCCGACGTCGTGAATCCCCTTGAAAAGCACTGAGATCTGGCCAGCGGCATAGTTCCAGGGGGCTGCCGGTCGGAAGATCAGGATGTCGTCCGAATGAACGGTCAGCGCCCCCAGCGTCTCGGTGTTGGCCACCGAGAACAGTACATCCCCCGCATACAGCTGAACTTGATTGGCACCCGCTGCGACGACAACGTCACGCTGGATGACATCCAGACCGGAAAGAGAGACGTTTCCGTCATTGGCGATCGCATTGACGTTCCCGACGATCGACAACGTGCCGCTGGTGCTGGCTCCCAGTGTCAGATTCGGCTGTCCGAGCCCCAGTACATCTCCCGTGGTCCAGTTCGGGACTGTGGTCGAACCGCTACCGGTGATGTTGTTGCTGGTCGTAAAAAGAATCGAGGCCTGATTCTGCAGAGTCCCCTGGGCACTGAGGAAGACCCCCGAGCCGTCGCCGGGGCCCTGACCGGACCAGACAGCTACATAGTTGTCGAGATTCACAAGTGCGGTTGAGATGCCGACCTGCGCCCCGGTTGTCGTTTCGTTCACTTGAAACTCGGTGCCGACAGCTGTGCCATCACTGCGGAACTTGCGAGCAAAAACGCCCGCCGTGTCGCCGGGGCCGGAGCCTTGCCAGGTGACAATGAAGTCACCATCCGCATCGCTGGAGATCGCGGGCTCGGTCTGATCGTTGATGGTGTCGGTGGTGACCTGCAGCGGAGTGCCTGCGGCTGTGTCGCCCGCTCCCAGACTCAGACGCCACAGCCCGCGTCCACTGCCATCGCCCGCGCCGGTCGTTCTCCAGACGATGTGATAATCGCCCGTTCCGTTGGTCGCGACGTCCGCGTTGCCCGAAGTTGCGTCGGCATGAATCAGAAGCTGATTGTTGTCCAGTGCGTTTCCGTTGGCACTGTAACGTCGGCCATAAGTTCCGATGACGTCATCGAAGACCACCATGAACTGCCCGTCCTGGCCGACGGCAATCGAGGGATCATCTTGAGCATTCGTTGTTATTGTGTTGACCCGTTGCTCGCTGCCGACCTTGGCTCCCGCAGTGGTGAACCGCTGGAAGAAGATCCCTGTCGAGTCACCCGAGCCGCTTCCTGCCCAGGTGATGACGAAGCTTCCATCGTACGCCGCACCGATGGATGGGGAGTACTGCTCGCCACTGGTCGTTGAGTTGACCAGAATCTCGCTGCCGCCGACTCCGCTGGAGTCAAAGATGCGGGCATAGTTTCCGCTGCCGCTACCGTCCTGGCCGACGCTCGTCCACGTGACGATGAACCCGCCGTCGGATTTGACCGCAATGGTGCCCCATTTCTGGTCCCCGGTCGTCGTGGTATTGACGCGAATCGGGAGCCCCTGGGCCACTCCGCGGGCGTTGTAGCGCTGGGCATAGCCCCCCGTGCCATTGCCATCGCTGTTGCTGCTGGTCCAAACGATAACGTAGTTCCCGTTTGCGTCGGTGCCAACGGTTCCGTGAGCGTTGCGGCTGTCGACCAGCGTCGTCTGCGTGTCCGTAGTCACGGCGTTGACGCGAATCTCGCCGGTGGTCCGCAGCTCGACGGTCGCAGCTGCGGGAGGCGTGTAGCTGACCAGCAGCATCGGACGCTGCGAAGCGGTCGTGGCCTCGGACGAGGAGAACGCCCAGTTGGTCGCGTTATCTCCAGAGATCGCCCAGCCCAGATTCGCAGCTCCGTCACTCCAGGCTTGCAGCGATTCTTCCAGTCCGTTCACGAGCTGACTGCCCGTCGCCCCAGGGGCATCCACGGTCGTATCGGCCACAGAACTGACTTCTGTGTCGTCGAGCGCGACTCCACTTCCCAGACTGTTGTAAGTCGCACCCTCCGTCCAACTCTTCAGGACTCGATGGAGAGCGATCGAAGCATCGGCGCTCGTGGCAGTGGTGACATTCAGTCGCAAGCTGGCCGAATGGATCGTCGAGCCGAGCGGAATCTGGTTGGGCCCGTTTCCGAACAGGCTGTCAAAGCGGATCAAGCCGGTCCGGTCGGTGGGCCCGCCGACGATCACGGTGGTCGAAGTCCCGTAGCTGGTAGTCGGATTCGCGGCACTCACTGCCGTGTCTTGAGTGCCGGTGTAGCTGGAAACCCCCTCCTGGTAGGTGCTGGTCGCCAGCAGACCATTCCAGTCAAACAGCGAGAACTGCTCGCTGAGCGACGGGGCCTCAATCGAGCCGAACTGGAACTCCAGATTCCAGTCTCCTCCCAGCAGAGAGGAGCCGGTAGCATCGGTACTGGCCGCGATGTCGGCTCCGGTCAGCTGACCGAAGGAGCGGAGAAACTGCTGGCCCGCCTCGTTCGCAGCCAGGTCGCAGCCATAGAACAGAACGTCTGCGTCCGCAGCCAGAAACGGCTGCCACGAGGCCAGCGTCCCCGCCCGATAAGCCAACGTATCCCCGCTCAGCCAGTTGCTGCCCAGCCGCAGCCCGGCTTCATCGCCGTGTGACAAAATATGGATCGCCTGGGTCTGTCCCAGACGTTCCAGGCGCTCAGCGATCTCCTCGAGCCCGTCACGCTGGGAATCCAGAATCAGGATTCGGTCCGGATCAGTCTGCAGAGCGGTCAGCCGAGAAATCAATGACTCTGCTTCGGGAATCGCACGGTCGATCACAATCAGATCGAGCCCAGCCTGCTCCGAGTTCAGAGCCTCGGCATCGTTCGCAACCGAGGGCGGCAACTCGGGAGTCGTCGCAGGTTGCGGCTCGATCACCGGCTCGACAGCCACAGTCTGAGTAGCATCGGGCGCGGGGGCCGGGGCGGGAGCCGCACTGTACAGCAGTCGGTCTTCGTACGATTCCAGCGACAGGGCCCGCACGCCTGGGGAACTGCGCAACAGTGAGCGCAGCGACTCCGGTATGAGGCGATCAAACAGCGAATTCTCCCGCGATCGTCGTGATCGGAGAGTGCGAGGCAAGTCGAAACGCTGATCCTTGCGTGTTTGTCTCATCCAGTGGAGCAATGCAGTCAGCATGCGGGTCCAATCGACCGATGGGAGGCTCTTCTGCATGGAGCCTAGTTTGCACTTCCGGGGGACCGGGTAATCGAGCGAGACCTTGCCGCTCGTATCGAATCTATCGGTCGATTGGTCGTGCTGAAGATGAGGGCGGTCCCGAATCTCCGGGAATTGCGAGACGAAACGGCTCTATCAGTACTGACAGACGAAATCCGATCCTCACCTTCCGATCTCCATTTGACTCTCGGAGAACTTGTGTTGGAACGGCGGACTGTCGATCAGCAGAGGTAGGAAATCCCGGACCGGGTTCGGGATCTGGTGTATTGCCAGAGGAAGGCAATCGGACATGGATCGTCATCGGAAATGGCTCGCCGCCATGACGGCGCTGACAGCCACCACATGGGTGGTGAGCAGCGCCCTCAGTGGGCCGCCCGAAGGTGCGCCCACCGTCACGTTGGGTATTCCAGTCTTCGATGAATCGGCAAACGTATTAACGCCTGCGCCACAAGCTGCACGGTCCCCAAAGTCATCTGTCGTTAAGAAGGTTCCCCCCAAGAGCAAATCAACGATTCGTCAGACGCAGGCGACCGATGGCGATCCGGCGATCGCTCAAGAGCTGTTCGACGAGCCACCGCCGCCCAGTCGAAATCTGAGGAGTTCGGAGCCCACCCCCGCAGCTCGTCCGATGCCCGAGGCGGCTGACAACGAACCGCATCCGCATCTTGCTGAGCATCCAGTCATCGAAATGCGGCGGTCGCCTAGCGAGCTCAGCGGAGCAGGGGCGTTTGCTCCCCCCTATCTGCCCTCCAATCAATCCCCGGATGCGCTGCCCTGGACCGCAGCCTACGAGGACCGGGCGGCAAGAGCTCCTGTCGATGAATCGATCGACATGGTCGGTGGGGATCTGTCCGAATTGCCGAGGCGCTACAGCCCCTGGTGGGTCGCGGAAGTGCCACTGCCGATCCGAGCCAGCCAGGACACGTTGCCCGTCGATGTCGATTCCCTGGTCATCGGGGCCTTGCAGTACGCCCCGCAGGTCATGGGGATTCGCACGCAGCCCGACATCAACAACAGCATCATGGCTGCGGAGAACGCGGCCTTTGACTGGACAGCCTTCGTCAACTCGAAGTGGGATGACCTGAACGATCCGGTCGGTAACACGCTGACGACTGGCAACAACTCGAATCGATTTATTGATCAGGTCGCCACCGTTCAGGCCGGTGTCCGCCGGCGGAATCAATATGGGGGCGAGCTCGAAGTCTCTCAGAAGTGGGGCTGGCAGGACAACAACTCGCGGTTCTTCGTCCCGGCTCCGCAAGGCACAACGCGGCTGCAGCTCAACTACACCCAGCCGCTGCTCAACGGGGCTGGGGTGGCCTACAACCAGTCCCGCATTGTCCTGGCCCAGGTGGAGCTAAATCGCTCGTTCGATGTGGTGCAGGAAGAGATCCAGAACCATCTGGTCAAGGTCACCGAGGCCTACTGGGATCTCTATCGTTCGCGTGTGGTCTACCTGCAGCGGAAACGTGTCTACGACAGTGCGATTCACATTCTGGATACGCTCGGCGGTCGTGAAGAGATCGACGCCCTGCAGCGGCAGGTCAATCGAGCCAAGGCGGCCGTCGCCAGCCGCCGCTCCGAGATCGTGCGAGCCCAGGCCTCGATCCGCAACGCCGAGTCGCGGCTGCGGCTGCTCGTCAACGACCCGCGATTCCTCGATCTGTCGAAGACCGAGCTGGTTCCGATTGAGGCCCCTCGCCCCGATCATGTGCAGCTTTCGCTGTCGGGGTCGCTGCAGCAGGCCCTGCAGAATCGTCCTGACATTTCGCAGGCGGTTCACGATCTAAGAGCAGCTGGGGTGCGGCTGGGTGTGGCGCAGAACGAACTGCTGCCCAAGCTCGATCTGGTTCTCAACAGCTATGTCGCCGGCCTCTCAGGCGATCACGACATACTGCAGTCGTGGGGGAATCAGTT
The DNA here is from genome assembly GCA_044337025.1 of Planctomycetaceae bacterium. Lineage (GTDB taxonomy): Bacteria > Planctomycetota > Planctomycetia > Planctomycetales > Planctomycetaceae > TH-plancto1. The sequence goes on along the minus strand of JBIIOI010000112.1, from coordinate 2,355 downwards.
TGCCGATGGCCGACCGGGTTACACGGTCGGTGGTCAGTTCGAAATGCCGCTGGGGAACCGGGCGGCACAAGCGCGCCAGGACCGGCGACAGTGGGAGCTGACCAAGGCGGTCTATGACTTCCGCACCGTTGTCGAGACGGGTCTGACTGATGTCGAACTGGCCGTTCGCGAGTCGGAGACTTCGTATCGAGAGATGTTGGCGAAGTTCCAATCGCTCATCGCCGCCGAGACCGAAGCCAGCTACCTGGAAGATCGCTGGAAGGTGCTGCCCGGAGCTGACCGAGGCACAACATTGCTGCTGGAAGACCTGCTCGATGCCCAGCAGCGGCTGGCGGATACGGAAGGCGAATTCGTCCAGTCTCAGGTCTCGTACTCGATCGCACTGATCCGCACTCGGCGGGCGATGGGAACTTTGCTGATCTGTCAGAACCCCACTCAGAGCGAGACTCGGACCGAGACGATCATTCGAGAAGACGCCGCTCCAGCACCGACACCCGCCGATGTTGAGGAGCCGCCACTGATTAGCATTTCGAAGTCCAAGACCACTGGCCCGAAAACCAAAGAGGTTCCCAGTGAGAAGCCCCAGGCCGATCTGAAAAAGCCGCAAAATCGGACTTCCTGGTTCCGTTGGTGAGCTAGGCTATCGAGATTCAATTCAAGGAATACCGCCAATCTAAATCAGTTACGGAGAGATTCGTGTCTTTTATGATTCCTGTCGGATTCGTCTTGAATTCTTGAAAGGTGTTCTGTAAAAAAGACCACGAATTTCAAGTTCTCTGCCGGGAGGGATAGGTTCTCTGCCGGGAGGGATAGGTTCTCTGCCGGGAGAGATAGGTTCTCTGCCGGAGATGTCAATTATGATCACCAAGTGGAACACATTGCTTCTGCTCGCGGCCTTTGCCTCATTCGCCCTATCCTTTGAAGTTCTCGCTGCAAACTGCACAGGGCACGGTGCCGATTGCTTTACGTTTGGCCACTACACTTCTGATCCGGGTCCGTATCCATGATACTGCTGTATGTATCGCGGTTCCGCGTATGTTTCAGGATGCGCCTCAGGTTCCACACAAACCACTCTTGTCCAGGATCCGAACAAGCAGTGCGGAGATCTGGGAGTACAAGACTATTACCCGATGTCTGACATCTATCAATGTGTCGAGGTGGTTAGTGAGTTCAGTTGCGGTGGCTCCAAAACTCTGGAGGGTCTAGGTGCACCGATGTGTACCCCCGCGAACTGCATGCCGAACTCGTAGTTCCAAGATTTCTTCGCATATTCACGGATGGGCGAGTCGCTTCCAGGAATTCGACTCATGGGGGGGAGGATGCGTACAATTCTATTGTTCACTCTTGTCGTGTGCTTTCAGTCACGCATTGTTGGAGCTGATGAAGACGGATATCGAGTCTTAAGAGCAGCCAGGGATGCAGCAATCAGACGACAGTGTGTGCAGTTTCAGTTTCGACTCTCGACCTACGGTGATCGAGTCGTCGAATTCTGGGCCGACGGTGTGAAGACCAAATGTATCGCGGAATTGCCATCACCCGCAGCCGGCGGCGGCACGGAGATGGAAAGATGCACATACGTATTCGACGGGGATACGTTTCAAGAGAGGACGGAGAAGGTCTCGCTACTATCGTTCTCCCGTACGCCGATCGGTGGAAAGGTCATGAGAGGTCCGTGCTTTACGCCGCTTGAAGCGAGTTACACATGGATGGGATTTGTTCAGCGCAAGTTCAATTGGGAGACGATTCGAGATCCTGCGATCTGGGATGCGATGAAACCCGTACAATGCAGTTTGCGGGAAACTGCTGGAGAAAGGATCGCCACGATTGAATTTCGAAATCACAAGAATCGTCCGTTTTTCGTCTCATTTGATGAGAACCGTGACTTCTACCCGGTTGAACAGATAATGAAAGATGAGAGCGGAGCTGTCCTCGCACATGTCACGGCAACCAAATTTGTTGCGAAATCGGGAGGGCATCTTCCCACTGAAGTGTACGTCGAGCATTCAGCGCATGGTCCGGTCTTAGGTAGGAAGAGTACCTACAATATCCTCCCCGAGACAATTTCGTTTCAGTGTCCGACCGATCCATCATTCTTCCACTTAACGCCAATTCAAGGAGAGTCGATTCACGATTGGGATCGAAATCTCACGTACGTGGAGGGGAGTTCAGATCGGCGAGAACTGATTTCCAGAGGCACCGTCAAAAAGTCGGAGACGGTTCAGCCTGTGACACCCTCGTCCGTACCGGCTCCTGAGATCCCGGCCCCCACTCCATCCACTCTCGCACCATGGAAGTGGGTACTGATTTTTCTGCCCGCAGCTCTGATCGTGTATTGGCAGTTCAGGAATATAAGAT
>JBIIOI010000111.1:0-9828 GCA_044337025.1 Planctomycetaceae bacterium | reverse complement strand
GAAAAAGTCTCCCGCGCCCGAAAAGCACTGGATAAGACACCATCTGTGTGAGGCACTACACTAGAGTCAGGCGACACTTCATCCCGCGCGCTCCAGCACCCTCACCCCCAGCCCCTCTTTTGGGGGGAGAGGGGAGCCGGCAGAACATGGAGCGAAAGCTCCCAATCACCAATCACCAATCACCAATCACCAATCACCAATCACCAATCACCAATCACCAATCACCAATCACCAATCACCAATCACCAATCACCAATCACCCTTGACCCTCAGCTCCTGACCGACTCTTCTACACAGACTGCCACCCGGAGTCCGATTCATGCGCTGTCTCGTTCCACTGCTGCTGGTTCTGTGCCTCCAGTCACACCTTAATGCGACTCCTCCAAACGTGGTCGTTATCCTGACCGACGATCAGGGCTGGGGCGATCTGAGCTGTCATGGGAATACGAATCTGCGAACGCCGCGGATCGATTCGCTGGCCCGCGATGGGGCACTGTTTGAGCGGTTCTACGTCTGCCCGGTCTGTTCGCCGACGCGGGCCGAGTTCCTGACCGGGCGGTATCACCTGAAAGGGGGCGTGGTCAACGTCTCCACCGGTGGCGAGCGGCTGGACCTCGATGAGCGGACGATTGCCGACATCTTCAAGGGGGCCGGGTACTCGACCGGGATGTTCGGCAAGTGGCACAACGGGATTCAGTATCCCTATCACCCGACCGGGCGCGGGTTCGACGAGTTCTATGGCTTCTGCTCGGGCCACTGGGGCGACTACTTCAGCCCGCCGCTCGACCATAACGGGCAGATTGTGCAGGGGCAGGGGTTCATGGCGGATGACCTGACCGCGCACGCGATCGACTACATCAAACAGCAGCAGGGGCGACCGTTCTTCTGCTACCTCGCCCTGAATACTCCGCATTCTCCGATGCAGGTCCCTGATCCGTATTGGGAGCGATTCCAAGACCTCGACCCGCAGCTCAAGGCCACCAACCCCGCCCAGGAGAACCTGCCGATGACGCGGGCGGCGCTCGCGATGGTCGAGAACATCGACGACAACGTCGGGCGGCTGCTGGATGCCCTCAGCGAGCAAAAGCTGGCCGACAACACGATCGTGGCCTTCTTCTGCGACAACGGCCCCAACAGCTTCCGCTGGAACGGAGGGATGAAGGGCCGCAAAGGGCAGACCGATGAAGGCGGCGTCCGCTCGCCACTGCTGGTCCGCTGGCCGGGCATGATTCCCGCTGGCAAGCGGGTCGAGCCCGTCGCCGGAGCGATTGATCTGCTGCCGACACTGGCCGATCTGGCGGGGATCTCGATTCCCACGGACCGCCCGCTCGACGGGATCAGCGTCAAGCCGCTGCTGACCGGTTCGGCACCCTCGGACTGGCCAGACCGGATGATCTTCTCCCACTGGAACAACCAGGTCGGCGTCCGCTCGCAGCAGTACCGGCTCGATGCAGCGGGCAAGCTGTACGACATGCGGGCCGATCCAGGACAGACCCGCGATGTCAGCTCGGAGCGTCCCGAAGTTCACGCGAAGATGACAGCTGCGCTCCAGACATGGCGAGCTGCGCATCCTCGGGGCATCGACGACCGACCGTTTCTGATCGGCTATCGCGAGTTGCCGCTGACCCAGCTGCCGGCCCGCGATGGCGTCCCACACGGAAGTGTCCAGCGCAGCGCCAAGGCCCCCAACTGCTCGTACTTCACGAATTGGACCAAACTCGAAGACTCGATCACCTGGGACGTCGAAGTCCACACAGCTGGAACTTACGTCGTCGAGGTCCAATACACCTGCCCCGCGGCGGACGTCGGCTCAGAAATCGAGGTCTCGTTCGGCGATCAACGTTTCACCGCCAAGGTCACTGAGCCCCATGATCCGCCCGCACGCGGCAATGAGAACGATCGAGTGACTCGCGAGGGCGAGTCGCTCGTCAAAGATTTCCGCCGCCTCCGCTTGGGCGAGTTCACGCTGCCCGCCACGCGCGGTCCCTTGAAGCTGCGGGCGCTGTCGATTCCGGGCCAGCAGGTCATGGACGTTCGCGGGTTGCTCGTGACCTTGAAGTAAATCCGAAGAAGGAGCGGCTGGCAGACCCCTGAAATCGTGTCGCTGTGCCACTAAACTTTCTGCATGTCACGCGAATCGATCTTTCTCGGCATTGGAACCGCTCTCATTGGAGCAGTTGGACTGCTGCGCCAGCAGTGGCTGCTGGCGGAAACCCCCAAGGGCCGCATGTTGGTCGAGTCGCTGGGATTGGCCCGAGCCCGGCTGTTTCATGGGGTATTGTGCCTGGGATTGCTGGTATTTGGCGTTCTGCTGGCAGCGGGTTTTCTGGCTCCTTGGCGGTGGTAACTGCAGTGTCGATCAAGGCGCGAATCTCCAGAATGTGTTGAGAATACGCAACGTGCCGTCATAACCGGACCTCGGAATCGCTTGGTCCAGGTTTTCCGGGAATCCCGAGTTGTCCGACGGTCTTGTTCTGCGAAGTGACCTAGGGTTAAGAGACTCGTAGTGTTCCCGGAGTGTGCCATGTGGGCTCGCCGACATCCTCGACAATCGCCTCGAAAGCGCGGAGCTGCGCTCGTCGAACTGGCTGTTGTGCTGCCGGTGATGGTGCTCATCACGCTGGGAGCCATCGAGACTGCCAACGCGATTTACCTCAAGCAGTGCCTGACCAGTATTGCCTATGAGGGGGCCCGCGTGGCCAGCAACACCGGGGGAACCGAAGCTGATGCTCAGGCTCTCTGTCAACAACTGCTGACCGCGCGGAAGATCAACGGAGCCACTGTGACTTGCACGACCATCACTCCTGCGACCGCACCGGGGATTCCGATCACAGTCAGCGTTTCCGCCTCGGTCGCGAATAACTCGGTCGGTGTCACGAAGTACTTTCGTGGCAAGCAGATGACCGGAACAGCCACCACCCCCGCATGTAACCCGTGGAGACCGCTTCCGTGCGATCTGTGCATTCTTCGTCGAACTCACGCCGCCCACGACGGGGAATTATCGTCATCCTGGCCGCTGTGGGACTGCTGGTCCTGCTGGCGACCACGATTCTGAGCGTGGACACCGCCTACATTCAGCTGACCCGGACTGAGCTGCGTGTGGCGACTGACGCCGCTGCCAAGGCCGCCGCCGAGTCGCTGATGCGTACGCAGGACACCGCTCAGGCCGTTGCCGCTGCCAAATCGATGGCCGCCCTGAACAAGGTCGCCGGCAAGCCGCTGCAGATTGCGACCGGCGATGTCGTGTTCGGCAACACGACTCAGTCTCGCTCAGGAGAGTGGGCGTTTCAGGGGAACGTGGCTCCGTACAACTCGGTCCAGGTGCTGTCTTCGCTGCAGGACTCGAACGCGAACGGATCGGTGAATCTGTTCTTTGCCGGAATGATCGGGCAGGGCAAGTTCCAGCCAACCGAAAAGGCGGTCGCCACCGTCTACCGCCAGGATGTGCTGCTGTGCATCGACCGGTCGCACTCGATGTGTTTTGACCTGTCGGGAAGTTCTTGGACTTATCCGACAGGCAGGCCCTGGACGATCGAACTCAAGAACCCGCCGCATCCCACCAAGAGTCGTTGGGCCTCGCTCCGCCGGGCGGTGGATGACTATCTGGCAATCGTGGATGACATTCAGCCACCGCCGCGCGTCGGGCTCGTGACCTGGGCCTCGGAAATCACGACCAGTACGACTGAGTATGCCTACACGGGCAAGACCTCGAAAAAGACTGCGAGAGATGCGGGCCTCAATAGCGATTACAAGGATGTCCGAGAGGCGATCGGGAAGAAGAGCATCAACGTCATGCTGGGCGGAACCGAGATGTCCGCCGGGCTGGATGAGGCGATCGCAGTTCTCAAGAGTTCTGATCGACCGCTCTCGAAGAAGATCGTCGTGCTGATGACAGACGGCGAATGGAACTTGGGGCGCAGCCCGGTTCTGTGTGCCCAGGAGGCTCGCAACTCGAACATCGTGATCCACACCATCTCGTTCCTGCCCGGAGCGATTCAGAACGATCTGGTGACTGTCGCCGAGACCACGGGGGGGCGGCACTACCACGCGGACAACGAGGCCGAACTCCGCGATGCCTTCTCCGAACTGGCGAAGTCGCTGCCCGTGATTCTGACCAAGTAGCATACTGATTTTGCGTTCCACTCCCCAAATTCGCTCGACTCGCCGCCGTGGTGCGACTACGGTGGAAGTGGCGCTCGTGTTCCCGATTTTTATCTCCATCCTGCTGATGAGTCTCGAAGCGGCTCGTCTCAACACACTGCGAAACACGATCGAAAACGCAGTCTATGAGGGAGCCCGCCGCGGGATTGTCCCCGGTGCCGCTGCGACCGATGTCCAGGCGACCGCCAGCTCCATCATGCAGGCCGTCGGCGCCAAGAACATCGTAGTCACCACCACCCCCTCGACCATCACCGATGCCACGGACGCGGTCACGGTGACCATCGATGTGCCGCTGTCCTCCAACAGTTGGATCGGGCGAGTGACCTCTCAGCATATGATCCGCTCGTGTACACTCTCGCGTGAACGCACGAAGTAGGCCGTATTGACTTCATTAGTTCCATGTGCGGAAGCATGAATCGTCATTCGCTGCCCAGAATGGGCAATACACCATAGCCCAGGGTCGCGACCGCAGGGAGCGCACCCTGGGTTAAGACCGCCACGTCTGGCGAACCCTGAAAGGGTTCTACAGAAATGCGGGTGTCCCGTGTGGAACCCTTACAGGGTTCTGGTTGATTTCATATCACAACCCAGGGTGCGCTCTCTGCGGTCGCGACCCTGGGCTGTGTTGCGTGACCCCTTCGGGGTCAAGACGGGTAAAGAGTTTCAAAGCCAAGCTACTCGCGCGTCACGACCTCATCCAGGTTCAGCAGCACATTGGCGCTCAGCGCATACGCTGCCAGTTCCGCAGCTGGTAACGTCGCCACGCTCTTGGTCGTCCCAAAGTTGACATACTTGCGGGCCGCCTCGGGATCACCTTGGAAGAGCGCGAGGTCCTCGGCCAAGCCCTGCATCAGCACCGACAGCTCAGCAGCCGTCGGGCGGCGGGAGGTCGCCAGCCGGAATCCGTAGGCCAGCCGCTCCTCGGGAGTGTTGCCCCCTTCGGTTAGCATCCGCTCGCCCAGCTTGCGGGCCGCCTCAACGTAGGTGATCTCGTTGAGCAGAGCCAGGGCCTGCAGCGGGGTGTTTGTCCGCGAACGTTTCACCGTGCAGATCTCGCGGGCCGGGGCATCGAACAGCATCATCGACGGCGGCGGAGCTGTGCGCTTCCAGATCGTGTACAGGCTGCGGCGGTAGAGTCCCTCGCCCGCATCTGCCTTGTACCCACGCAGGTCTCCATACCGGCTGGTCTCGTCCCAGACGCCTTCTGGCATGTAGGGCCGCGCACTCGGGCCGCCGAGCTTGTTGACCAGCAGCCCGCTGATCGCCAGGGCCTGATCGCGCGCGGTCTCCGCCGAGTGCCGAATCCGCGGTCCACGGCTCAAGAGACGATTCTCGGGATCAAGCGGTGATGTCACCTGTGAGCTCTGGCGGTAGGTCGCGCTCATCACAATCAGCTTCTGCAGGGCCTTCATGTCCCACTTCTTCGCTGGCTCCCCAGCGACGGAGGGCAGGGCGGTTGACTCCATGAACTCCGCAGCCAGCCAGTCGAGCAGCTCCGGATGGCTGGGCCATTCCGATTGCGAGCCGAGGTTCTCGGTCGTGCGCACCAGTCCGGCACCGAAGAACTTTTCCCAGGCCCGGTTGACCCACACGCGAGCCGTTAGCGGATGCTCGCGCGAGACCAGCCACTGGGCGAACCCCAGTCGGTTCACGGGAGCCCCCTCGGGCAGCGGAGGCAGCGAGGCCGGTACGCCGCGCGTGACTTTATCACCCGGCTGATCGTACTGACCCCGCTTGAGCAGGAATGCATCCCGAGGCTGGGGCAACTCCTTCATCACCATGACCGTCGGGATTGTCTTCTCATAATCCGGCACAGCGTTCTTCGCAGCTGCGACGGCGGCTTCGCCCTGCTTGATGACGGCGTCGGCATGCTCGCGGAAGTGGGTCTCGATCTCCTTGAGTTGTTCCGGAGTCCGTTCTGCCTTGGCTGTCAGGATGGCTTTGCGCAGTGACTCGGGAACTGCGGGCCCATCCAGCTTGACCTTCTCGGTGGCCCAGCCGGTGGTCGAGAGTCGGAACCGTCCGATGTTGTGACCGCCGATCGCATCGTGCCTCAGCGTAATCGTGATCGTGGCCCCCACCGGGATCGCCACGGGAGCCGAGGTCAGGAACATCGCCTTGCGCGGCTCGCGCTTGGTCGGTCCATCGACGGCCCAGCCCTTGGGGTTCTTGCCCGAGCGACCGGGTTTCCCCTCGACGATCGCCTTGACCGGCCAGCCGGGCTGGTCGTAGTCCGACTCGGCCCGCACGATGTCGGCCTTTACGGGAGAGGCCAGCGTGGGGGCTGAGATGACCGCATCAACATCGGTCAGCACAAAGTTCCCGTTGGAGTACCGGCCCAGGCTCTGATTCGGCAGCGACGTATCGGGGAACGCTTCGAGCAGCAGCCCGGTCAGGTTCCCCTCGCTGATCGGGGCTGTGATCGTGTACTCGTCGTTGGCCGGATTCGGGCCGCTGGCGAGCCAGGTGTTGTCCGACTGCTTGGTCAGCGTCGCCCCGCCAGCGCTCTTCACGTCCGTAGGAGACAGAGTCCGCCACGTCTCTGGCTGATCCTGGATCAGCTTGGCAAACTCCGCTTCCCAGGCATCCTGTCGCGTGGGCGAAGAACCTTTCAGTTCTGCCAGCTTGGCCACTGCGGCTTCGATGGCTTTCTTCAGTTCGGTGATCTTCTGTTCGTGTTCGGTCGTCGGCAGCGGAAGGACCGGGCGCGTGTTGCCTCCTTCTACTTCCAGAACGCCCGACTCGTCGACCGAGTTGAAGAACGCGAACAGCTGATAGAACTCCTGCTGCGAGATCGGATCGTACTTGTGATCGTGACAGCGGCAGCAGTTGAAGGTCAGCCCCATCCAGGTCAGGCCGGTCGTCTCGACGCGGTCGATGACGGTCTCGGCGAACCACTCTTCGGCGATCCGGCCCCCTTCGCCGTTCAACTTCACATTGCGGTGAAAACCGGTCGCGACTATCTGGTCGCGAGTCGCCTCTGGCAGCATGTCGCCAGCGAGCTGTTCGATCGTGAACTGGTCAAAGGTCAGGTTGCGGTTGAAGGCCCCGATCACCCAGTCCCGCCAGCCCGACATCTGTCGAGACGAGTCGACCTGAAACCCGTTGCTGTCGGCATACCGGGCGAAGTCGAGCCACTGCTGGGCCATCTTCTCCCCATAGTGTGGCGAGGCCAGCAGCCGGTCGACGACCTTCTCGTAAGCGTCTGGCGAACTGTCCGCCAAGAAGGCATCGACCTCTGTGAGCGTCGGTGGCAGGCCTGTCAGGTCGAGTGTGACTCGCCGGATGAGCGTCTCCTTGGAAGCCTCAGTGGCCGGCCTGAGCTCTTGCTCCCCTCTCCCCTCCGCAGAAGATGAAAGCGAAGAGGGGCTGGGGGTGAGGGTACTCGACTCGCGAGTTAACTTGTCGCGCACAAACCGGTCAATCGGATTCGTGACACCCGCCACTTCCGGCACCGCAGGCCGCTCGACCCGCAAGAAGGCCCAGTGCCCCTGATAGGTCGCACCCTCGGTGATCCACTGCTTCAGTGTGGCCAGCTGTTCCGGCTTGATCGTCTTGCCCGACCCTGGCGGCGGCATCACAACATCCGGATCGGTCGAGGTCACCCGCTTCCACAGCTCACTCTCATCGAGCTTCCCCGGGACGAGCGCCGGCCCGCTGTCACCCGCCTTGAGAGCCGCATCCGCCAGATCGAGCCGTAGCCCGCCCTTGCGCTGCACCGAGTCCGGCCCGTGGCACTGAAAGCACGCATCCGACAGGATCGGACGCACCTGACGATTGAACTGCACCGGTTCTGCCGCTGCCGCGAACGACTGTGCGACAGCCAGAATGATCAAGCTGAGAATCACCGACCTCATGTCCCACTCCGCGATGCTGGTGGAGGAATGAACTCATCGTAAGTGATTGATGCCTGCGGACAAAGCCGGACCGAAGTACGATTGGAAGAGATCGGCCGATTCAGTGCGACGCGAGACCCGCTTGAGGAACTACTCCGCGAACAACAGACGCGAGACCCACTGATTGCGAAAACGAGCCTCGGGATCGAACTCAGTGCAGACTCGTTGGAACTCTGTCAGTTTCGGGTAGAGAGACTTCACGGAGGCTGCATCCATTGGGCAGATCTTTCCCCAATGGGGCCGCGCCTCAAACAGGTTGGCCATGGCGCGAGTGAGAACTTCACAGAAGCGATTGAATGCCTGAAGCTCAGAGGGGCAGGTGTAGCAATTGAAGCTGAGGGAGTAGCAATCCTGGTCGTCCCCACTGGCCATCGAGATCAGCGTGTCATCGGGCAAAATGCGTCGGATGCAGATGGGGTAGCAGTGGGTGTAGGTTCCGATATCGGCGGGTTCGAAGAGTCCGAGCTGCTTGAGCGGCTCGACTGTGGCTGGAGACATCGCGTCACGTTCGCCATCGAAGTGACACACCAGTTCTCTGACAAACTGGATCGAGTCGTCGAGTTGGTCCCTTTTGACGAATAGCTCGATTTCCACGTGGCGAAACAACTCGTGCTCCATCACCAGCATGTCTTGAGACTTGCCGGTGACTTTCCAGCCGCGCATAACCGTCAGCGGCAGAATGCGGCGAAAGAAGAAGTGCGTCGCCCAGCGAAATCGAAACAGCCTGGTCAGGAACAGAACTGCCAGGTGCAGTCCCACTTCCATGACAATGAAGAAATACGCTTGATAGAGCGGAGCAGACCAACCGGGCGATTCTGGTACTTCACGTCGATGCTGCACCCAGTAGTCCCAGCGCCAGGGGATGACGTAGAACTGCTGAAGCGGGTAAGCGCCCTCGGCGACGACGACCTCTTCCAGCGTATCGTAACGCCGAAAATGCTCCTCGACGGAATACTGCGGACGAACCCACAAGCTCACGGAGACGATTACTCCCATGCATCCCAGTGAACATCGCGCGGCGTGCAGCTCCGGTCCCGAGTTGATCGTGCGAATCACCGACTGACCGGTGGTGGAGTCATAGGTGGCGACTCGCACCTCCGCGACATAGTGCGACAGGCTGTGCTTCCCCGATCCGTGAGTTCCGGTAGAGATCGCTCCCGCAATCGCCTGTTCGGTAATCAGGCCAACCGCAGGCAAGGTGACACCCGCCTGCCGTTCCAGTTCAGCCAGGACTCGCTTCACCTGACAGCCAGCCCCGATGGTGGCCCAGACTTGGTCGTCACGTTGTTCAACGCGCACTGAATTCAGGAACTGCAGGTCGAGGAGGACATCTTCGGCACAGGGTGCCTCGCTGTAGGAGTGCAATCGACCGACGACGCGGATTCCGGAACCGCGATTTTCGGTCATGATCTTCAGAACTTCATCCTCAGTCTTCGGCCGGTAAACGGTCCGAGGACGAAAGCTGACGTTGCGACCAAAGTTCTGCACAGTGTGTGTTTCGACGGACATGGGTGGACTCCTGAACTGAGATGGGAGACGTGGCACGGCACGTGAGAGAACCGTAAGCAAATACTTACAATAGATCCAAAAAAAGAGATCACGAGGAATCGCCGACCAGACTTTGGGCGACGGCCGCAAACATCTGCTTGCGTTGACGCGGACCGAGCAGATCCAGTTCGACCACGATGTTGGAGATCGTGGCCAACCCAATCAGGCCCCAGGCGGAATCACTGGCGTTCGGCCCGGAAGGCCGTCGCTCGCATGCCGTGGC
>JBIIOI010000110.1:0-9898 GCA_044337025.1 Planctomycetaceae bacterium | reverse complement strand
AACTGGCTGCGGCGAAGCGGACGCCGGGGATCAAGATCTTTATCGGGTCGAGTACGGGCGATCTGCTCGTGGATCAGCAGGCGGCGCTCGAGCGGATCTTTGCCGAGACGACGCTGCCGATCTGTGCTCACTGCGAGGACGAGGCCACGATCGCCGAGAACAAGGCCCGTCTGGGTGAACTCCACGATGTGCGGCAGCACTCTCAGCTGCGTGATGCACGCTGTGCGTTCCTGTCGACGCGGCGATCGATCGATCTGGCCTATCGCCACAACCACCGGTTCCACGTGCTGCATGTCTCCACGGCGGGCGAGGTCGATCTCCTCTGCGATCCGCGCGGGCTGATCACAGCCGAGGCCTGCCCGCACCACCTGCTGTTCCATGTCGGCGACTACGACCGGCTGGGATCGCTGATTCAGATGAATCCCAGCATCAAGACCGCTGCCGACAATGCCGGGCTCTGGAAGGCCCTGCGGGATGGGCTGATCCAGGTCGTCGCGACCGATCACGCTCCGCATACGCTCGAAGAGAAACGCCAGCCGTACCCCAAGTCACCGTCCGGGCTGCCCGCGGTCGAGAACTCGCTGTCGCTGATGCTCAACAGTATGCACCAGGGCCGCTGCACGCTGGAGCAGATCGTCCACTGGATGTGCGACGCCCCCGCCCGCGTCTGGGACATCGTCAACAAGGGCCGCATCGCCGAGGGTTACGACGCCGACCTGGTGCTGGTCGACCTGCAGAAGAAGCAGACCGTTCGCAACGGCGATCAGCTGACCAAGTGCGGCTGGACCCCCTGGGACGGAGTCGAGCTGACCGGCTGGCCAGTGCGGACGTGGGTCATGGGGCAAACGGTCTTCCGCGATGGGAAGGTCGACGACACGCAGCGCGGGCAGGAAGCGTTGTATGACCACGCGCGCGGTGGATACTGGAAGACTTGGTAACTCTTCTCTGGGAGTGTTCAGAATCCGTTTGCCGATTATGGTACGCACTTGACCGTTCGCGGCGGTGCTCCATTCTCAACAGACTCGAACAACATGCCGATCCACCAACTTGTTGCCGGTGTTCATAACTTTCAGGGCAACGTCTTTCGCGATCAGCGGCAGCTGTTCGAGCGTCTGGCCAAAGGGCAGAGCCCGGAGACGCTGTTTATCACCTGCTCGGACTCTCGAATCGATCCGAACCTGATCACACAGACCGAACCGGGCGACTTGTTCGTGCTGCGGAACGCGGGCAACATCGTCCCGGCGTATTCCGGCGGAGCGGGGGGAGAAGTTGCGACGATCGAGTTCGCGATCGCGGGCCTGGGAGTGAAGCAGATTGTCGTCTGCGGGCACTCTCACTGCGGTGCGATCAAGGGGCTGCTCAACGCCGATCAGCTCGATGAGATGCCCGCGGTCCGCGACTGGCTCAAGCATGCGGAGGCAACCCGCCGGATCGTGAAGTCGAAGTATAAGGACCTCGACAAGGCCGCTCTTGTCGAAGTGGCTGCGGAGGAGAACGTCCTCACCCAGCTCGAAAACCTGCAGACGCACCCCGCAGTCGCAGTCGCACTCGCCCAAGGTCAGCTCAGCCTGCATGCGTGGATGTACGAGATCGAGTCTGGCGATGTCTACGGATATGACACGACCTGCGGCCAATTCGTCCCGCTGGGAGAGCTGCGAACGGGCAGCAAGCCAGCACCGTCGCGCGTACTCGATGTCCGGTCGGGGGATGCGCTGTTCCGAGGCTCCAAAGAGGCATAGAGCCCCGAAGTTGACGTCGGCAATATCGGGTTCGTGGCGCGTTGCCCCGTACTGAGTCCGTGTGCAATCGAAATCGGGTCTCGCATTAGCGATGAACCGGAGTCGCGATTCGTGACCTTGTCTGCGGCAATTTCCAGCGGAGCACTTCGGCAACGAGTCGATTTCGAATCTCCACGAAGGCTTCGGCTCCCAGATCCGTGCCGTTTCGGTCGACAGTGCCGTTGGCCATGATCGTGATCGCGATGTTTGCATCCGGCAGTGCGGCCACCTGCGAGAGCCAGACACCGTCACTGCCATCATGGGTCAGGACTCGCCCGAGCGAAGGGTCGAGTCCCGCCACAGCTGCAGGGACAGTCACCCACCCCATGGCATAACCCACATCGGGCCCGGCATCCGGAATCGGGACACCAAGATGTAAGCGGCGGAGCGAAGTCGATGTCAGAAGCTGAACTCCATTCACTTTCTGGCCCAGATGGACCTGAATGAACTTGGACCAATCCATTGAGTTCATGCGGAGTTCCGCCCCAGCGGGATGCAGGAACTTGCTCAGATATGCGAAAGGAGCCTGGTCTCCGGGCGCTGGAGTCCCATCCGGCAGGTGCCCGATTGGCTGCTTTGGTCGCAGGGGATTCGAAACGGGAGGATCGAACGTCGCTGACGACATCCCGAGCGGGTTGAAGATGTAACGCTGCATCAACCGCTCATAGCTTTGCCCGGTCGCGGCCTCCATCATCGTGGCCGCGATCGCATATCCGGCATTGGAGTACCGAAACGTGCCTGTCGACACGGGGACTGGCTCTTTCAAAACTTCCGGCGCCAAGGCCAGGCGGGCCGCACGGGAAGTGCCGCGAACGGCAGCGATCTTCTGAATCAGGGCTTCACTGGCGTCATCGTCGGCAATGATTCCTCCGCGATGCTGCAGAAGCTGTTCGATCGTGACGTCTCGGTACTCAGGGCGAATCGTCGGGGACCACTTGGGAAACAGGTCACTGATCGTTGTGTCCCAGCGGATCACTCCCCGTTCCACTAAAATTGCTGCGAGCGTGGCTGTCATGGCCTTTGTGGTTGAGCCACTGCCAAAGCGGTCCCCGTTCTCTACGCGGTTCGGGGCCGTCGAGGCACGAACGCCGGCAACTGCAGTCCAGATGCGGTCCCCCAGAATGACGCTCGCGGACAGACCTGGAACTCCGTATTTCGTCACGGCGTCCTCAAGGATCTGCTGCATCTGTTGCCGAACGGATGCAACACTCGTTGCTGCGGACTGCGGCCCCGGTTGAACGGTGGCCATAGCAACTGCAGCTGGCAGTTGGCGAGACTCCAGAGACTCACAACCTGACCAGTTCGATCTGTGACGACGAGACATCGATTCACCTGTGACTTGGTAACGGAAATCTCACTCCGGCGACTCCGGGTCAGCATCGGGTGTTGGTGGCAGATCTGGACGGTATTCGAGGATGTCGCTTGGCTGGCAGTTGAGCACTCGGCAGATCGCCTCGAGCGTGCTGAACCGCACGGCTTTGGCTTTTCCGGTCTTCAGGATCGACAGATTGGGCACACTGACTCCCACAGCGATTGACAGCTCATTGAGCTTCATCTTTCGCCGGGCGAGCATCACGTCCAGATTCACAACGATCGCGATGAGTCCACTCCGAATCGATCAAATCGTCAGTTCCGAATCCTCTCGAATCCGCACTCCGATTCGCAAGATTCGGCCGATCACAATCACCAGCACTGCAGCCATCAAAGACGAGAGTGCCCCTGACCCGATGACAATGTCCCATTGAATTGGCGAAGACCCCAACTTCCCCAGTCGCCGCAGATACACAACCACCAGCGGATAGAAAGCGGCTTCCGATATCGCCAGGACGACCAACCAGCGCCCAAACCATTCCAGGCACTTGACCATGCCAAGAGACAAAACCTGGCCGGCCGAGAACGAACGTGACATGCGCACGATCTGCCACATGCATCCAATCCAACAGATCTCTGGCAGCCCTGCAATCGCGGTCAGGATCAACCGCTGTGGCCGCGTGAAGTCCTTTTCGTCAAACAGCTTAATTCCGTCTGGGGTCGGCAACCCAATCCGGAAATCATTCCCCCACACCGCTCTTGCGAGAGTAAACAGTGACCAGAGAATCGCGATCGCGGTGATGCCAAAGAGCATGCGGTTCCACCGCTGCAATTCGCGATATTCCTGGGCTGCTGGAGGCTGGCTGTCCGTTTCCATGAGCAAATTTTGCAATCGCGAGTCACGAATGTCAATGTGCATTTATCGAATGTCGATAAATATGTTACGAATAGGACGAAGACGATTTCACAGGAGGAAATCATGCCGCGTTCATGGATCGGTCTGTGTCTGGCAGCTGTGATGATCTGCAGCGGTTGCGTGTCGGATCCCTATACCTTCGGAGTCGCACATCGCAGTGAGCGCGAAGACTGCGATGGCGAGGCGATCACCGTCTCCCGCGGCAGACCGAATGTCATCGTGGACGGGGCCGGGTGGGTGCTGGGGATTCCTCAAAAGATCCTGCTGTGGAATTCGCGAGCTCTGAACCACGATGTCAGTCCCGAGACCGAACAAGAGGCTGTGGAGTATCTGGCCGCTCACGGGCTGGATGATGTGCAGGTTCGAGTGAACCAGTACGACCCGCGCGGCGAGTGGCGACGCCTGGTTGACAATGACCGGGTGGCTCCCGGCTGGAAGTACACCGCCGGGGGCTTACGGTGGGTTGTCTACACCGTGTTGCCGGATCGAGTCTTCGGAGCGGACTATTACAACCCGTTCACGAATTCTCTGAATATCTATTCCGACATTCCTGAGATCGCGGTCCGCGAGGCTGCCTACGCCCGCGATATCGCGAGTCGGACCTATCCGGGAACGTATGCCACGTTTCAGGCGTTCCGACCGATTTCGATCTGGCACCAGAGTCTGGCCACGAACGACGCGCTCAGCTACTACGCGGCCACAGGTACTCCCGAAGAGCAGCAGGCGGCCTGGGAGATCCTCGCTCCGCAATACGGGGCCGATTTCGGGAATATGATTGGCGCCAGCCTCGCTGGTGTGCCAATCAGTGTGATCGGGGGAGCGCTCGTCGGTCACGGTTACGGACAGTATCGCTCCGCCGAGTTGCATGAAGAAGCGCCCGTCGTCAACACGTCGCACACGGACGAAGTCGAGTAGATCTCACGGACGCTTCAGCTTTTCGACCGGAATCGTGACATCCGGCAGTTCGGTTCGCTGCCCCGCCGTAACGGTGACCTTGTAGTCCCGATCGATATACCCGTGACGCTCGTGCCAGACACGAAAGCTGTGTTCGCCGGCCGGCAAGTTCTCGATCTGAAACAGTCCGTCGTTGTCGGTCACAGCCACATACGGATGGTCCTTGACGAGGCAGTACGCGCGCATGAAAGGGTGAGTGTCGGAGGTGATGGAGAGCGGAATCGACTCTGTCTCGTTCCAATTCAGAGTCACACCCACCTGATCTTTCGCCTCCAGATGAAAGCTGTGACCGTCATTCCGAACGGGATTCGTTTTCACATTCCGTTTACCTGGGTCCGAGTTGGTGAACTGGATCGGCTGGCCCGTTCTCAGGACCACAACATGAGGGCGAAAGCGATGCCCGTCGATGTCGATCTTGACCGGAGTGGTCGGGACCGCAATCAGCTCGGGATGCACCTTGGCCGGGGCGGCTTTGAGAAAGACAACGACATTGGCGACGCCCAAGTTCTCGGAATTCAGCACCAGCGATTCCTCGGAGATCGCTCCCGGCGGAATCTTGACCGGCACCAGAAAGTCCTCCTCGGCCACAAACCGGCCCTCAATCGAGCCCCACTCAGCCCGGGCTGTCGGCGTGGTGGCTGACAAGAGAAGGCCGCAGAGCGCCAGGGCCATCGCGAGAAGTCGATCGTTCATCGAGGGGACTCCAATCAGCGTGAGGTACTCGGTATCAACTCTATCATCAAGCTACGAATCTCAGGCAGCCACCGTCAACGGGGTACGTCGCCGCCCAGGAGTTTCGAGAGATCATCGAGTACAGCGTGGGCGCAAGCACTGAACGAATTCATTGCAGCAGTTCACTCGATCCACAGATTTCGCAGATTTACACAGATTCTCAGAATTCCTGTGACTTGAGGGCCCGAATAGCAGAAGGCTCGATGTTGCCGTACCCACACACTCTTGCAATCTGCGTAAATCTGCGAAATCTGTGGATGATCCAAACTCGATCAATTGGACCTGTCGAACAACGCCAATTGACCAAGTGAACTCGGCGGACCCGCTACTCCGGCTTGTCCTTGATCCCAATCCCCAGCGAAGCCAGCCGGGCTTTGCGCAGGTCCAGTGGCAATGTCGATGAGTCGGAATCAAAGCCCGGTTTCGCGTCGAGCTGGAGCGGGACGGTGACCGTGAAGGTGCTGCCCTTCCCGAATTCGCTGCTGAGTTCCACTTCGCCGCCCAAGAGTCGCGACAGCTCTTTCACAATCGACAGACCCAGGCCGGTCCCTTCGTACTGGCGGGTCATCGCCCCTTCCTGCTCTCCGGGCATCGCGCGGCCCTGACGAAACTTTTCGAAGATCACCGTCTGCTCGTCGAGCGGAATTCCGATCCCTGTGTCGGCTACGACCAGATCGACCCTGTCCGGGCCATGCTGGTGCGCCGAGACCTTGACCCGTCCTCCCTCGGGAGTGAACTTCACCGCGTTGGAGATCAGGTTGTACAAAATCTGCTGCAGCTTTCCGGCGTCCTGATGCGCAATTGGCAGACCGGGATCGATCTGCGTGGTCAGCTCAATGTTCTTTTTCTCCGCGAGGGGCAGCATGCTGCCCGCAGCTCGATCGATCAGGTCGACGACCGGGAACTCCACGGGGTGCAGTTCCATCTTGCCGGCCTCGATCTTGGCCAGATCCAGGATGTCGTTAATCAGAGTCAGCAGGTGCTTGCCAGACGACTGGATATTGCTGATGTACTTCCGTTGTCGTTCGTTCAGTCCCTCGGCATCTGTCAGTATCTCGCTGAAACCCAGAATGCTGTTCAGCGGCGTGCGCAGCTCGTGACTCATCGTGGAGAGGAAGTCGCTCTTGAGCTTGTTCATCTCGTGCAGGCTCAGGTTCGCCTGGGCCAGTTCTTCGACTTTGTGATCGAGGCTGGAGTTCACGGTCCGCAGTTCGTCTTGAATGGAGACCAGGTGCCGCAGCATGCGGTTAAAGGCGTGGCTGAGCTCCTCGAACTCGTCCCCCGTGCGAATGTCGGCCCGCAGATCGAGGTCCCCGTGCGCGACAGCGTCGGAGACATCTTTGAGATGCAGCACCGGCTTCACGATGATGTAACGCACAATCACATAGGCCACAGTCATTGCCAGGAAACCGGTGACGATGGCCAATGTGATCAGCAGCGCGTTATTGCGGGCGATTTCGTTGTCGGTCGCGCTGAGCGGGAACTCGATCTTCGCGACGGCGATCATGTCCCCTTCCCGCTTGACCTGCTTGCGGGCGAACTGCCGGGTGAGGTCTGCGGCTGCGGCGGAACCGCTGGGGCGTGCCTGATGACACTCCAGACACGATTTGGCGGCTCGAACCGGCTCGAAGTACTGGTAGGTGTCCTCTTCGTCCTTCTCGTTGTCGCGATCTTCGTAGACGTAATACGGCTCGCCCTTGGTGAGCAGGCGCAGTGCTTCGTTCTCCTGCTCTTCACTGGGGCGAAAGTCGGCAGGGGCATCCTGTGGAGTCGTGTCGATGAACTTCCAGCTCAGTTCGCGGACATCCTCGGGCTTGAGTGCCTTGGACAGGGCCTGGATCACATCGCGATTCTTGACGCTCTCCGCATCGGAGTGCTGCCAGTGAACCTGTTGCAGGTTCTGAGCGATCAACAGCTGAGCCCGCTGCCGATACTGCAGCTCGATGACTTTCTGGCTCCGCTGGGCATACCAGTAAAAGCTGCCGGAAATCAGGATCATCAGGGAGCTGCCCAGCAGGAACCGGAACTTTCGTTCGAGGCTGGTTTCTCCGAAGAGTCGCTTCAATGACCGGTACGACATCGCCCCCTCGCGAATCTGTTGGACCGGATTCCGCACCGGAACTTCCGCATCATCGCGCCTGAAGCCGCGTGTGGGAAGGCGTCCTGGAATACGAATCTCAGTTTGATGCACTCACATTGGCACAGAAGTGCCGATACGATGGGGAGAGACTTCCCCGATTCGAGATCCGCGATGTCCCAGCGAAGACGACTCCGCGAGCTGTTCTTAGTGGCTGTCGGTGTGGCAGTCTCTACCGGTCCGGTCCAGGCTCAGCGAGCCTTGCAGACCGACCGATTGACGCAAGGGGATGCGGTTCTGGTCGCCTTCGAACCCGTGATCCAGCAGTTCCGGACGTCGGTGGTCCGGGTGCTCAGAGATACCCAGAACGTGTCGCTGGGGACGGTTGTCTCGGCCGATGGACTGATTCTCACCAAGGCCAGCGAGGTCGATGCCCTGCGCAAGATCTCAATTCAGCGCGGGCGCGAGACAGTTTCAGCCCGCGTCATCGGCTGGTCCGAAGCTCACGATCTGGCAGTTCTCAAAGCCGAAGGCTCCGGTTGGACGCCGGTGCCCTGGAACGCGGCGACCGACCCGCCCGTCGGTCAGCTGCTGGTATCACCCGGTCCGGAGAAACTGCCGCTGAGCATCGGGGTCGTCAGCGTGCCACGCCGCTCGATCAAGAAGGACGAGATGCACGGCGTGCTGGGGATCGAACTGGAGCCCGTCGATGAAGGGGCCGTGATCCGGAATATTTTTGATAACAGTGCTGCTGCGGCTGCCAGGATGAAGATTGGCGACTCGATCGTGCGGATCGGGACCCTGGAGATTCGGACCCGTCGGCAACTGATTGAAGAGATCCGGAAGCATCAGCCGGGTGAGACGCTGGTGATCGAGATTCGTCGAGACAGTCAGACGCTCCATCTGACGACCACGCTCACGCATCCGTTTGGCGACTTCCTGTCCCGCATCGCTCAGCAGAATCGATTGGGAGGTTCATTAAGCAGCCGGTCCAGCGGATTTCCAGCGGCAATCCAGCATGACAGCGTGCTAAAGCCGGAAGAGTGCGGCGGGCCCGTCGTCGATCTGAATGGGCAGGTCGTGGGACTGAACATCGCCCGTTCGGGGCGGACCGAGTCGCTGATGATTCCCGCGAGCGTGATTCAAGAGCTTCTGCAGGAGCAGCAGGCGGGACGGTTGCCTGCTATGAAGTCGCAGGCGAGCCAGATTCCCCCGCCGCCGCCCGAAGCTCAGACACAAATTTCGCCGTGAGCGGACTCAAAGAAATGCAAAACGCGGCGTCCAGTTTGCACTGAACACCGCGCTCGGTTTGGGGCCGTAAGAACCAGCTGATCGTTGCCGATCGACTAGAGGGTCTTGCGGGTTTCGTTGGCGGGAGCATCGCAAGCGATGTCGCACTGATTGTTGTCACAATCATCGCGCTGATCTTCGAAGTCCGAGCCGTAGGTCACAGCGGCACAGCCACCGCCAAACGACTTGGCCTTGTGGAAGCCCGTGTAGGCATAGGACTGGTTGATTTCGCCGACAGCATCAGCGACATCGTTCAGCTCCGAGACCACAGCGTGTTGCACTTCGCTCAGCCCGACGATCAGACCGATCACCAGCAGAGTGGTGACGAGAACCAGTTCCGCACTGACGATGAAACCGGCTTCGTCGTTCATCAAAGAACGCAGCATGAGAATTTCTCCTGAAGGGAAGTCCAGAAACGGAATCAGACTCTGGAGACCAGAGTCTGATTCTTGAATCCAGACCTGTTGTTGGATTAACGGGTCTTACGGGTCTCGTTGGCGGGAGCATCGCAAGCGATGTCGCACTGATTGTTGTCACAATCATCGCGCTGATCTTCGAAGTCCGAACCGTAGGTCACAGCAGCCACTCCGCCGCCGAAGGACTTTTCCTTCGAGAAGCCGGTGTAGCTGTAGGACTGATTGATCTCGCCGATTGCATCAGCGACGTCGTTCAATTCCGAGACCACAGCGTGCTGGACTTCGCTCAGGCCGACAATCAGACCGATCACGAGCAGAGTCGCAACCAGAACGAGTTCGGCGCTGACGATAAAGCCAGCTTCATCATTCATCAGAGAACGCAGCATTGCAGATTCCTTTCAAACAGTCGGAGCCTCGCAGATCA
>JBIIOI010000143.1:0-3003 GCA_044337025.1 Planctomycetaceae bacterium | reverse complement strand
AGGCCAATACGATCACGTTCAAGAACGTGCCGCCCGGAAAGTATGTCCTGAAAGGCCGCCCGAACCCCGGCAGCGCCAACGAGGAGACAGAACCGCACACGGTCGATCTCCAAGGCGGGGAATCAGAACCCGTGATCCTGCTGGCGAAGTAGGGGGGGACCCGAATCGTCGGGCAGATGCTGACTTGAGCAACAGTTCCACTGCCCATTCCCCAAACAGTCTGGCTCCCCTCTCCCCTCGGGAGAGGGGTTGGGGGTGAGGGTGCTTGAGCGGAGAATCCGAGGGCCGAGCGAAGTCGGATGTCACTCGGACAGGTTTCGATCTGGTCACGTCGATCCACTGGACTCGGAGAGTCCAGCGACTTTGCAAAGTGCGTCTCGGACTCCCCCACTGCCCTCTCCGCCGATTGATCTTGCGGCAAAAACCGCAGCACGGTCATACTCCGCGCGCCCCATCAAAGTCGATGGCTGGCCACCTTCCCCATGGCACTGCGCGGCTCGTGTTGATTCCTCTCCTCGTCATCGGCAGTCTCCACAAAGCGGATCCCTGGGAACGCTCTAGAGAGAGCTCACTGCCCACTGCTCGGGGGGCGCTGCAGTGATCACATCCACAGGGAACGCGACGCAAGAAGTCATCGTCCTGGGGTCAGCTCAGCCGTTTGGCGTGGGCGGTCGCCGATTGTGTTACGAACACCCGACTGATCGCACCAAATGCGTGAAAGTGCTGCGGCAGGACGACCGGCGAACTGTCCGGATGGCCAAGTCGTCCGGCTGGATTCCAGCTGCGCTGCGCCGCGTCTATGACAACAATGCGGATGAGATGCAGACCCTGGAATATGAGTTCCAGCGGATCGGCCCAACGGCCAAGCTCCATCTGCCGGAATCGTTCGGCATGCATCAAACGGACCAGGGGCCGGGGCTGGTACTCGATCTGGTGCGGGATGCCGACGGGCGGATCTCGCGCAGCTTGCGGGAACTGCTGTCGACCGGCTTCGAGCCACAGCTGTTTCGGCCCGCGTATGACGAGCTCAGTGACTTTCTGCGAACCTACCTGGTGATCACGCGTACGCTGCTCGATCACAACATCGCAGCACAGCATCGAGCCGACGGCACCTGGCGACTGGTCATCATCGATGGCCTGGGTGACCCGGCCCTGCTCCCGCTGGCTCGCTGGATTCCGGCCCTGGGACGATCCAAGATCGAACGCCGGATCGCGGAGGCCTGGCCGCGTTTTGAGAAGTTCTACCGC
Organism: Planctomycetaceae bacterium; assembly: GCA_044337025.1. Lineage (GTDB taxonomy): Bacteria > Planctomycetota > Planctomycetia > Planctomycetales > Planctomycetaceae > TH-plancto1. The sequence continues at coordinate 1,755 of JBIIOI010000143.1, read as the reverse complement.
TCCGGCGGTGTGACTGCGGACCTGATCCAATCGAGTTCCTGGGGTCAGGGGTTCTTGAACCATCGCGGTGACTCGGCTCCCGCTCCCGCTTCGACAGCCCCCGCACGGAGAGACTCAGGTGCCGCACGCGATCACTGAATGGCTGAAACGATCACTGCGTCCGACATTGTTTCGGATGATCCGCCCGGGCAAGACTCAGTACGAGTGCCCGATCTGCGGATACGTGGGACCGTTCAAGGATAAGCGAGTCAGCAGCAGCCCCGACATCGTTCGCCCTGACTCCAAGTGCGTCGGATGCGGAGCGGCCGAGCGCCATCGCATGCTCCGGCTGGTGATTCGCGATGTGCTGCAGCCGTGGGCAACCCCGCAGAAATCGATTCTGCACATCGCCCCGGAAGAGTGTCTGAAAGACTGGCTCTCTGGACTGTTCGGGGTCTATCACACTGCGGACCTGTTCATGAAGGGTGTCGACTTCCAGGAAGACATCCAGAAGATGTCGTTCCCGGACGCGAGCTACGACTGCGTGTTCGTGTCGCGGGTACTGACGATTCCTCCGGATCTTGACGGCAGCCTTCGAGAGATGCGGCGCATTCTCAAGCCCGGCGGAATGCTGATCGTGGCTGAGACCTACTCGCACGAGAAGACGATCGAGTTCGGTGAGATGCGGAACTACCGCTCGCGCGAGATCGGGATCGACCTGATTGAGCAGTTTCAGCGGCACTTCCGGAAAGTCGTCGAGTTCCGCTCGGGGGCCTACCCTGAGAAGTTCCAGCTGACGAACAAGATCCTGAAGGACGGTCAGCCCTGCGACACGTACCCGGAGTCAATTCGCGTGCCGGGTCAGGGGTTCATGGACTTGGTCCTGGCCTGTCACGTCTGACGAAGGAACCCCATGCGATCCCCGTGGAAGTGGTTGAAGCGTCGCTGGGAACTGGCTCGGCAGGCCCCCCGTAAAGCCGAAGTCGAAACCCAGCTGCGCGCCCATTTCGGCCATCCCGTGAAGCTGGTCCCCGCCAGCGTGAAGGGCGGGTACGACGAGATTTACCTCGCTGAATACGCGGGGCGGCGGCTGGCGGTCGTCCGGATCAATAGCGACTTCAAGACAATCAACGATCCGATCGGACCGCTCGACCCGGGTGTCCCGCTGGGGCCACCGGAGCGGCTGGAACGCGAGTGGGCGGCGTACTCTCAACTGTATCCCCTGGGACTCGCACCGCAGCCGCTGTGGCGGAGTGCCGAGGCGATCGCTTGTGCCTGGGTCCCGTGGGGGCGAGTGTCGGATGCCCTGCGTGAGCAGCCGGATCGCGTGTGGGAGATGCTGGAACGGACGCTGCCTGCCATTGCCCAGATGCACGCTGCGGGAGTGGTCCACCTGGATCTCAACCTGGGGAATCTGCTGGCTGATCCGCAGGGGCCGGGCATTTCGATCATCGACTTCGAGTTCGGCCCCGTCGACTGGGTCACACCGCCTCAGCAGCAGGCGTTCGATTACCTCCGACTGATTGACGACGCCCTCAAGCCCCGCCGCGGTGGCCGGTCTCTGCTCGCGGAACCTCAGCGACTGGTCTCTCTGCTGGAGAACTGCGTGGCACCTTCAGCACGCAGAGCGGATTTGCAATTCTCGCTCGCGAAGCTGCAGCGTCTGGCTGAACAGGCGGAGTTCCGGCGGGCCTTGAGCTCGGTGTTTCCCGGTTTGATCTCCGGAGAGTCGCGGAAGGCTGCGTGAGTCGGCCAGCGACCGAGTAGCACGGGCCA
>JBIIOI010000058.1:0-35952 GCA_044337025.1 Planctomycetaceae bacterium | reverse complement strand
ACTCCTGTTTCGCCCTTTCAGGGCTTGGGCCATTCCAGCCATTCAAACCCAGGGCGGCGCTACGCGGCTGTCGCCGCTGCGCTCTGCCCTGGGCTGGCTTGTGATGCCCCTTCGGGGCGGAAGAGAGTCTGGAGGAACTCAGCGTTGGTGTTGGTGATGTCCACAGTGGCCGACTCGGGGCTTTGCGTGATCGCCTTTCGGGGGACCACCGATGAGCAAATGCACCCAGCGATTTAGCTCAGGACTTCGGCGTCCAGCAGTTCTTCGGTCACGGCCAGCACCAGTTCGGAGTTCACTTCGGTCCGATAGTCGGTCTTGGCTGCCAGCAGGACCGCCCGGCAGAGTCGGTTGATCCGGCGGGGGACTCCCTGGGAAATGCGAGCGATCAGCTGGATCGCATCGCGCGTGAAGTGGCAGTGATTCACGGCGGCTCGGTCGAGCATCTGATCGACGTACAGACCCGTGTCTTCGGCGCTCAGCGGTTGCAGCTCGATCCGCAGGCCGGTTCGCTCACCGATGACCTTCATCAGGGGAGTTGCCTCTCGATATCCGGCAAACAGAGTCACCAGCCCGTGAGCATAGGGGAGGTGCAGCAGATGCTCGATCAGCGAGACCGCTCCTGGGCGGAGCCGGTCGGCATGGTCCAGCAGCAGGACGCGCGGCTGTTGGGTGCGGTGAGCTGCGGCGATCGTCTGGTCGATCTGCTCCCAGAGTTCGATCGGCTCGGCATCAGAAGCGGGGTTCGTGCCCAGTCCGAGAGCCAGCTGATGCAGCAGCGTGGTGTTGTCGAGCCCTGCCAGATCGATCCGGGTCGAGTTCCAGCCGGAGCGTTTGAGCAGCTGATGCAGACGCAGCAGGGTGATCGACTTGCCGGTGCCGGGGGCTCCGAACAGTACACCGCAGCGATCATGCTCTTCGGCCAGATAGCTCAGCCGGGCGATCGCCTCTTCGTGGGTCGGGCTGGGGAAATAGAACTCGGCAGCGGGAGCCTCGGCAAAGGGGGCGAAGCTGGCTGGAGCCAAGCGGCCCCGTTGAGTGCGCTGTGGACGGACTGACACCGACATCGAGATTCCTTCTCGTCGCAAAGACCGGACCAGCCGGACGGACGGCAGATTCCGCCGGACGGATCCGGCAGTGCTTGTCACCCGAGATTTCGTCAGGGTTTCTTCCTGTCTCAGGATTTGAGACAGTGCGAACCCCGGCGGACTGATCGTTGCGAGTTGCATCGGATCGGATCGAGCGTGTCCCGCAAGGTTCGGAATTCCCGTCAGAGAACTTGAATCAAGAACTCTCCGCTCCCATGGATCGATTCTTCCATTCGGCAGGACTGTCACAATCGACGCTTTCGCTCGATGAGGCAGAATCGCACCATGCGTCACGAGTGCTGCGCAAATCGGCGGGCGACCGAATTGAGATTTTTGATGGGTGTGGCCGGTCCGCGCTGGCTGAGATCACCCTCGTCAAAAAGGATCGGGTCGATGTGCGAATTCTGGAACGGTATCCCGACGAGCCCGAGCCGCTGCCCCGGATTCATCTGGCTGTGGCGCCCCCCAAGGGGGATCGGTTCAAGTGGCTGATCGAGAAAGCCACAGAGCTGGGGGTCGACCAGATCACTCCGCTGATCACGACACGGACAGTGGTCGAACCGGGGGCCGGGAAGCTCGACAAACTGCAGGCAGCCGTTGTGGCGGCCTGTAAGCAGTCGGGGCGGAACCGGGTGATGCAGGTCCAGGAGAATCTGCCATTCGGAAAGTTGATCGAGATTGCGGGGACCGAGCGGATCGTGCTGGTCGGAGATCCTGGGGGACGGCTGTTTGACCCTGTCATGATTCCCGAGGGGACCAGAGAGGTTGTCTTGCTGATCGGCCCGGAAGGTGGCTGGACCGACGAGGAGCTCTCGCGTGCGGAACTGGCGGGAGCGGTCCGCGTGCGAATCGCCGATGGAGTTTTGCGTGCGGAGACAGCTGCAATACAACTCGCGGGTTTGGCAGTCTGGGCTCGTTGTCAGCGAGCCGGGTAGAGTGCTTCCGCTGCTTGCAGGATTCGATTCGTCCAGTCTTGGTCATCGCGAGACACGACGATCAGAGTACGGCTCAGTTTCTTTGAGATCGGTACACGTCGGGCAAGCCCGGCGGCTAACGGGCCGGCACGGGCGGGTTCTGCAGCCAGTGCAGCATCACTCGCGAGACTTTGGCCAGTGAGTCCCCGGAACAGGATGCGGGGATGTCGTTGCGTTTGTGCCAATGCGGGTAGTCGAAGTCGATTACATCGCACGTGGGGATCTTCGCGATCTGATTGAGCGGCAGGTGGTCGTCCGTGAGCTCGTAGCGTTTGCGGGGGATGAACTCCTTGACGCCGATCTTCTTGGCTGAGGCCCACACGCTTTGAGCGATCTTGGGGGCCAGCTTCATGCTGTTGACCTCGTAGCAGATCTGCAGATCTTTGTCCCCCACCATGTCGAGCAGGACTCCGCAGTGATACCGGTAGGGAGGCGGCTGGTCGCGGTACTGTGTCGCGAAGTACTCCGAGCCGACACAGAACTTTCCGGGCTTCTTGAAGATCAGTTCCTCCGCGTCGAACAGCACGAAGTCGACTCCGGTCTTCACTGGCAGCGTTGGCAGAAAGTGAGCCAGCTCCATCAGCACAGCCACTCCGCTGCCACCGTCGTTGGCCCCGATGAACGGAGCTGTCCGGTGGCTGGGGAACAGCTCTTCATCGGGATAGGGACGCGTGTCGTAGTGACAGCAGAGCAGGACACGATCGGTCGACTCGGGGTGCCAGCTGACGATCATGTTCTTGAGGCGGACTGGCTGCCCGGTCAGCGGGTGGGGGGAGTCCCACTCCTGATAGCCGACCTTGCCGCCGAGCGAGGAGAAGTGCTTGGCGAGCAGATCCTGCTGCCGGGCCATCCCTTCGGTCCCGCTGATCCGCGGGCCGATGTCGCACACCTGTTTGAGATAGCCGAAGGCCCGTGCCGGGTCGGGCGCGGTCGGTTCGGCGGCCTGCGCCGAGATCACTCCCAGACAGACCAGCAGGGCGATGGTGATGACTCGTCGTTCCATGATGATTCCCTTCCCTGGTTGCGGATTCCGGTTCCGCCTGGTTGGCGCTCTTTCGCGGAGCGAAAGGCGACAAAGCGATCTCTACTCCGCCAGGCCCTTGGCGAACGCCTCCATCGGCAAGTCGCGGCCGGTGATGGCTTTGAACTGGGCGTTGAGCTGGTCGACGTAGACAGCCTGTGGCTCGATCACCTTGCTGCCGCGTTCGCGGGCTTCGGTGAACAGCGTGTGTTCCTTCGGCGGTTCGCTGACGTCCAGGACTGTGTGGCTGGGGCGGAACAGCGAGGGGTTCACGTTCCCCTGATTTTGCCCGCTGACGATCTCGCGATCGGCGATCACGATGACGTCTGACAAGGTGTCATACAGGTTGTGGAACGGTACGAACCGGCACTGATTTGCGACGGCGATCTTCTGCGACTCTTTGTCCTTGGGGCCGCAGATACTGACCAGGCCCTTCCGCTGTGTGACGCCATAGACCATCGACTGAGCCATGCCGCCGTTTCCCAGGACCAGCACGTTCTGGCGTTCGAGGTTGCGCTTCGTGTCGCCGCCGACGGCGGACTCCAGGGCTCGCAGCCCGCTCCGCCACAGGGTGTTGTAGCCGTGCCAGCCTTCGTCCCGCCGCAGCAGCAGGTCGATGTACTCGCTCTGGGCATCGTGCTTGTCGATATGTTCGGCCAGCGGCATCAGTCGCTGGCCGTTGCCTTCGCTGACCAGGATCGCCTTGATCTTGAGGACGTCGAGCATCTTCTTAAGCATCTTGACATCGCCCAGTTCGATCGGCAGGCACCGTACATTGGCTCCGATCTGTTTGAAGGCTGCGTTCAGGATGCGCGTCGTGATCGTCTGCGAGTCCCCGAATCCGGCGATCGCGACGAACACGGTCGACTTGTCGATCTCGCGGCAGGAGTAGGTCTCGTCCAGCTCAAACACGGTGGCCTGACCATTGAACGCTTCCAGTCCGCGTTCGAGCGCGGCATAGATCCACGGCGAGCCGTACTTGGCCCCGAGCAGCGAGAAGGTCAGGTCCGCTCGCCCCAGTCCCATCCCCACGATGGGCAAGCGCCGCTTCTGGCTGACAGCCACCAGCAGCGGCCACGCGTCGTCGAGCGTTGGCGTCGGCCAGGTGAACTTGACCACGTCGGCGTTCGCGTTGGCGGCCTCGTCAAAGATCGAGTCGATGTCGGTCTCGGGCCGGTCCATGCGGGTGAAGCTGATGACCCGTTGTGTCTTGCCGAAGCGTGGAATCTTCGGAGCGATATCCAGGTCGAGTTCAATGTAGGCCGGGCCGGCGACGATGGCCTGGCGCAGAAGCCCCATTCGTTCCTGTTCGCTGCCCTCGAACTGCCCGCCGTCCTGCTTGCGGCGGCAGGAGACGATAATCGGCTTGTCGAACCCCTCGATCAGGTCTTTGACGTCCGGTTCCTTGATCAGGTGGTCCAGCGCCAACTCCACCACGTCTGCATACCGGCAGGCGTTGAGAATGTCGACTTTGGCGAGGGTCCGCGAGGTGGGGGCAACCGTGATGCAGATCATGACGCGACCGCTGTACGAAGGGGATGAAACGCTGGCTGTGAAAGGAGTTGGAACAACAGCCTCTCCGATGTTCGCACACAATCCACGGAATTGCCACCGCACTGCGAAATCGAAGATTCGAGTGCGACGAGTGCCGGACAGTAGGTGAGCCTTGGTGTCCGTGGGCGAACTGCCAGATCGGCACCGTCGCGCGGGCCCCCACGGGGCTGTGCCATATTGACCCTATTTCCTGCGAGCAATAAACTCCTGCCCGACAGGGATTTCCGGCACGAGAGCGGGATGTCGTTCGAGTCGGGAACCACTCCCGGAACGGCGATTGCGTCTCTTGAACCGGCGCGGAAAACCAGGCGGATTGGGTCGAGATGACCGGCAGATGTCGCCGGAGCGACCGAGCGGACGAAAACGAGAGACACCATGGACGTGTTCGACAAGGTTGGCGAGTTCTTTCACGGAATGACTGCGCTGGCCGAGCGAGGAATTCGGGGGGTCTTTGGATCGTCGAACGATCGAGCTGTCCGTCGCGTCGGATTTATCCGTCACCGGGACGGTCGCAGCCAGATCATTCCCGGCTCAATTCTGGACCGGATCAATCAGCTGGAGCCCGACTACGAGAAGCTGACCGAAGGGGAGCTGAAGCAGACCGCGTCCAAGCTGCGCGCCAAGTTGGCCGACGGGAAGACGCTGGATGACATCCTGCCCGAGGCGTTCGCCGCGGTGCGCGAGTCGAGCAAGCGTTACCTGAAGATGCGGCACTATGACGTGCAGATGGTCGGTGGGTACACGCTGCATCAGGGCAAGATCGCCGAGATGGTGACCGGGGAAGGGAAGACGCTGGTCTGTACTCTACCGGCGTTTCTGAATGCCTTGTCGGGTAAGGTCCACGTCATCACGGTCAACGATTACCTCGCCAAACGCGATATGGAGTGGGTCGGCCCGACGCACATCGGGTTGGGTCTGAAAGTCGGGGCGATTCAGTCGCCGATGCAGCCGTGGGATCGTCAGCCGCATTATGCGTGCGACATCACGTACGGAACGAGCAATGAGTTCGGCTTCGACTATCTCCGCGACAACATGAAGCCGCGGCTCGATATGCAGGTGCAGGGGCGGCTCGACTTCGCGATCGTCGACGAGATTGACAACATCCTGATCGACGAGGCCCGGACCCCGCTGATTATCTCGGGCCCCGCTCATGACGATGTCACGAAGTACGCCAAGGCCGACAAAGTCGCACGGCAGCTGAAGCGGGACGAGGATTTCGAAGTCAAGGAGAAGGAGCACTCCTGCCATCTGACTGAGGCCGGGATTCGCCGGGCGGAACAGCTGGCGGGCGTCGAGAGCTTCTACACCACCGGCAACATGGAGTGGCCGCACCTGATCGATCAGTCGCTGAAGGCTCATCATCTCTACAAGCGCGACGTGAACTACGTGGTGGAGAACGGCGAGATCGTCATCGTCGACGAGAACACCGGACGCAAGATGCCAGGTCGCCAGTGGAGCGACGGACTGCATCAGGCCTGCGAAGCCAAAGAAGGGGTGCGTATCAAGGAGGTCTCGCAGACGCTGGCGACGGTCACGCTGCAGAACTATTTCAAGCTGTACAAGAAGCTGGGCGGAATGACCGGAACCGCCATGACCGAGTCGACCGAGTTCCTCAAGATTTACGGCCTCGAAGTGGTGGCGGTTCCGTCCAACCGGCCGAGTCAGCGCGTCAACAGCCCGGACGTGATCTACCGGACCGAGCGCGAGAAGTGGAACGCGGTCGTCAAGGAGATTCAGGAAGTCAACCAGCTGGGTCGCCCGATCCTGGTCGGAACCAAGTCGATCGAGAAGAGCGAACTGCTCTCGGCAATGCTCGGTCGTCAGGGGATCAAGCATCAGGTGCTGAACGCCCGCCATCACGAACGCGAAGCTGAGATCATCGCTCAGGCGGGTCGCTCGGCGGCGGTCACGATCGCGACCAACATGGCCGGTCGCGGGACCGACATCATCCTGGGCGGGAACCCGGAATACCTCGCCTGGGAGAAGCTGAAGCAGCGCTATGCGTCGCGTCTGGAGGTTCCCAAGGTCGAGTGGGATGCCGCCAGCGATGAGATCGCCGACCAGCTCGGCATGAAGGCCGAAGGCCGCAAGGTCGCCGAAGTCGGCGGGCTGCATGTGATCGGGACCGAGCGGCACGATTCGCGCCGCATCGACCTCCAGCTGCGCGGCCGATCCGGTCGCCAGGGGGACCCCGGTTCCAGCCGGTTCTATCTGTCGCTCGAAGACGACCTGATGCGGATCTTCGCGGGCGACTGGGTCCGCAATGTTCTCGCCTGGCTCGGAATGCAGGAAGGGGAAGCGATCGAGCACTCGATGGTCACCAAGCAGATCGAGAAGGCTCAAAAGAAGGTCGAGGAACGGCACTTCGAAAGCCGCAAGAATCTGCTGGAGTATGACGAAGTCATGGACTTCCAGCGGAAGAGCGTCTACTCGTTCCGGCAGCGCATCCTGGAGGGGGCCAGCTGTCGTGAGAACTACCAGCAGATGATGCAGCGGCAGGTAACGAAGTCGGTCGAGACGTTCCTGTCGAAGAAGTATCCGTACGAGACCGTGGCGGCGTGGGCCTCGCAGGAACTCGGGCTGACGCTGGTCGAGTCCGATGTCCGCGGGATGGATAAGGAGATGGCTGTCAACTACCTGACGGGTGAAGCTGAGCGTCAGGCGGACCGGCTGCTGTACGAGCAGATTGAAGAGAGCCTGCCCAAGCAACAGCCCGAGAGTGAGTGGAACTGGGGCGCGATGGCCAGCTGGATGAACCGGCTCTATGGCCAGAACCTGAACCCGCGCGAGCTGCGGTCGCTGGCGAAGCCGGAAGAGGGGTTCGACCTGGATGGGCTGCAGCGGAACCTGTTCGACCGGGCGGTCGAGCATATCGGCAAGACCGACTTTGCCCCGCTGGATCTGTTCCTGCATGAGGACTTCGGGCGCAATCAGCTCTCGGGGTGGCTGCACAAGCAGTATGGACTGGTGATTCCGCCGTCGAGCTTCGGGATCTATGACGAGCCCGAGAAGACGATCAGCTTCATCATGGAGAAGGTGCGGCAGCGCTATGATGAGCAGGATGCCCGCTTCCCGGTGATCATCAGTCTGATGCGGTTCCAGGGAACCGCCGAAGTGCCCGGAGACCGGGATGGCCTGATTCGCTGGGCCAACAATCGGTTCCGTTGCAACATCGATCCGGTGGCGACGGCTTCGCTCTCGATCGAGGCCCTGGCGGGTGAAATCCTCAACGCCAGCCGGGATTGGCTGCCGAAGGAAGAGGTCTCTTCGAAGGTCAACGGCTTTCTGGAGCGGGCTTTCCCGCGCATCAAGGGGAAGCCTGGTCCGCTCAAGGATGTGGGCGGGCTGACTCTGCTGCGAGAGTACGTGCGACAGCAGTTCGACGTGACTCTCGATCTGGAACAGCTGAAGAAGCTTTCCGAAGAGGAGATCAAGACCCAGGCCATGAAGGCCTACGAGATGAAGTACCGGCCCGAGATGGGTCAGGCCGAACGGCAGGTGCTGCTCGAGTTGCTCGATACAGCGTGGAAAGAACACCTGTACCACATGGACTTCCTGCGTCAGAACGTGGGGCTGGTGGGTTATGCGCAGAAAGATCCCAAGGTCGAGTACAAACGCCAGGGGATGAAGGCCTTCGAAGCGATGTGGGACCGCATTGGCGAAGAGGTCACGTCGGCAGTATTCCGACTGGAGCGCGAAGCGGATGGGCAGTTCCTCAGCAGCGTCTGGCACGAGACAGCTGCGATTCACGAATCCGCTGCCCCGATCGCACAGGAAGTGGCTCAGCCCGTGGATGAGCCGGTGACGCAGACGAACCAGCCCCAGGCCGCAGTCGAGCCGATTCGCAATACCGAGCGCAAGATCGGTCGCAACGATCCTTGCCACTGCGGCAGCGGCAAGAAGTTCAAGAACTGCCACGGAGCGACGTGATTGGGGCGACTCGAGCGTTTCTGAATGTTAGACCGCAGACAGGGGGCTGAGGAAGGACTGTTCAGAGATAGTCCGTACGTTGGGAATCGTTGGTTGAAGCTGGGGCACCCTCACCCCCGGCCCCTCTCCCGGGGTGAGAGGGGAGGTAAGAAAAGAGATGGGGGGTTAGCTCAGGTTCATGCTCTGCAGGAACTCCTCGTTCGTCTTGGAGCGTTTCATCCGGTTGGTCAGCAGTTCCATCGCCTCGACCGGGTTCATGTCGCTGAGGACGCGGCGGAGGATCCAGATTCGCTTGAGCTCTTCTTCGGTCATCAACAGCTCTTCGCGGCGGGTGCCGGACTTGTTGACGTCGATCGCGGGCCAGATGCGCTTCTCAACGATCCGGCGGTCCAGGTGCAGCTCGGTGTTGCCGGTCCCCTTGAACTCTTCGTAGATCACATCGTCCATCTTCGACCCGGTCTCAACGAGGGCCGTGGCGATGATCGTCAGGCTGCCGCCTTCTTCGATTGAGCGGGCGGCTCCGTAGAACCGTTTCGGGTGCTGGAGCGCAGCTGCGTCGATCCCGCCGGTGAGGACCTTGCCAGAGTTCGGGCACTCGGTGTTCCAGGCGCGGGCCAGGCGTGTGATCGAGTCGAGGAAGATCACGACGTGCTGGCCGAACTCGACCATCCGCTTGGCCTTCTCGATCACCATTTCGGAGACCTGGATGTGGCGGCTGGGGGGTTCGTCGAAGGTGCTGGAGACGACTTCGCAGTTGGGACCTTTGACCTGCCGCTCCATGTCGGTGACCTCTTCGGGCCGCTCGTCGATCAGCAGCACGATCACGTAGACATCGGGGTGGTTCTGCAGGACCGACTTGGCCATCTTCTGCAGCAGGATTGTTTTACCGGCCTTCGGGGGTGATACGATCAGAGCCCGCTGGCCAAATCCGATCGGCGAGACCATGTCGACGATGCGCGTGCTCAGCTCGGCCGGGTCGGTGGTCAGCTTGATCCGCTGGGTCGGGTGCAGCGGGGTCAGGTCATCGAACGGTACCTTGTCGTGGAGTACGTTGGGGTCCTGTCCGTTGACGGCCTCGACGCGGAGCATCGCGAAGTAGCGTTCGTTTTCTTTCGGAGGGCGGACCTGCCCCGCGACGGTCGCTCCTTTGCGCAGGCCGAATCGCCGGATCTGGCTCGGTGAGACGTAGATATCGTCCGGGCATGGCAGGTAGTGGTAGTCGGGGCTGCGGAGGAAGCCGAACCCGTCGGGCAGGATCTCCAGCGTCCCTTCGCCGAACATCAGGCCGGTCATCTTGGTCCGCTCTTTGAGGATGCGGAAGATGAGGTCCTGCTTCTTGAGGCCGGCCGTTTCGGTGACGTTCTCGTCTTTGGCGAGATCGATCAACTCCTTCATCGTCATCCGCTGCAGCGCGGCAACGTTGATGTCGGAGGTTTCCCCTTCGGCCGCATGCAGAGACGGATCGTTATAGATCGCATCCAGATGCTCCTCGTCGTCATCCTGGGGGACGGCTTTCTCGGCCCGTTCCGCTGGCGGGATCACGTTGCCACCGGCATCGTCCGGATCGGGAACGCCGGTGTCGGGCCCACGCCGCCGGATGGGAGGGGCGTTTCGATCTGCACGAGGAAAGTCAGGCCGCTGGCCGCGGGGCTGAGGGGTATCGGAGGGACGTGGCATAGTCAGAACCCGGTCGGGTAGGAAGGATCGGCGGTCGGGCCGGGACGGGTGGAAAGAACTTCCACGTCATCCCCGCCAGGGTGGGATGGTCGGAATCGTCCGAGTCGCTGCTGCTGGAACGAGTTAGCCGCCGGACTTGTCCGACGTGCGTTTCCGGGAGATCACTTCCCGGACCACTCGTTCCAGCTGCTGCACCGTCTCGAACAGCATTCCGGAATTGTCGATGATGAAATCAGATTCGCTTTGCTTCCTTGCGATCGGCCACTGACTCGCCTCGCGGCGGGCCAGCTCTTCCGCAGACCAGCCGCGCGAGGCTTTGGTCCACAGCTGCCGACGTGAGAGCGGCGTGTCGATGAACACGACCGCGTCGCACAGCTCCTTCCAGCCGGACTCCAGCAGGATCGGAGCGTCCAGCAGCACGACCTCGACCAGGCGCTGGTCACGGGCGGTCTGCCACTGCTGCACGAGATCGGCTCGCAGGACCGGATGCACGATCGATTCGAGCGTGCGGCGGTTCTGTCTGGCGACCTCGTCGTCGCCGAAGACCAGCTGGGCCAGCTGGCTGCGGACGACTTCCCCAGCTCCGTCGAAGACTCCGTCTCCGAACGCAGTTCGCAAGGCATCCTTCACCCCGCTTTGCCGCAGGGCCTCATGCCCCGCCTTGTCGGCATCGAGGATCGTCGCCTGCATACGCCGAGCCAGTTCGCGGGCCACCGTGCTTTTCCCCGAGCCGATGCCTCCCACCAGTCCCACAAGTGGGATCGTAGAGGGACCGGGATGCTCAACGGGAGCAGTCACAACAGACCTGGATGGAACGACGAGACAGACTGAGTGTTTTGGAATCGATTTGGCGGGAACCAGATCTTCCAGCCCGGTCGGGGCGAAACATCCAGTCAGTCGAGGCGGGATCAGAGAACAGGTCCGAGAATCGAACCTGCGGATATCATGCTGTCTTGCCGGAGTACGATTGTCAATGACGGGAGGCGTGAGATCAGTTTTGGGTGATCAGTCAGCCATTTCATACAGCGCGGCCAGTTGGACTCCGTCTCGTCGAACTTCTGCCAGTCGGCGAAGTCCGGCCGGTGGCTGGTCGGTCTCCTCCAGCGTCTCCCAATAGTCCGCTCTGCGGCGGAAGACCAGCACGTAGCGGACCTCGGAGCGGATCCGGTCGTCCCAGGATCTCAGGGAGATGCGGTGTTGCTGCAGCAGGGGTGACTGGAGCGCCAGGCCCGGTAGCTGGAGCGGGTGGAGGACGGGAGCGACGTGCAGGGTGGCTCCTTCGGGCAGGTGGCGCGTGATCTCGGTGTGGAACTCGCGCGTGATCGAGTCGCCCCAGTAGGTCGGTTCCAGACCCAGGCGATGGGCTCCGCGGAGGCTGCCGACTGCCCAGCTGTAGTAGCTGAGCTGGCAGGGATGCAGCGTGACGAGCGTGTACGACTCGGCCAGGAGCAGGGCGCCCAGTACGGCGGTCGCGACCCAGCGTTTCGCGGGCTGTGATGCGGGACAAAGAAGTTCCCCGAGCCGCCCGGCTCCTTTTCCGATGACGACGGCCCACAGAGGGTAGGCGACGAGGAAGAGCCGCTCTCCGTCGTAGACCGTCACACCGGGCAGGGCGAACAGCAACAGCGAGAACCCGATCACCGCCAGGAGCAGCTGCAGGCGGGAGTCGCTTCCCCCGCGCTTGCCGCTCGTGTCCTTGGCAGCCACTCCCACCAGCCCCAGTAGATGCAGACCGACGGGGACAGTCACGGCGAAGATCACAAACGGGTAGTGCCACGGGACATCGCTGTCGAGCAGCTTCTGGCCCTGGTACCAGCAGTAGAGGTGATCTCGACCGCTCTGGCCAAAGTACTCGCGGATGTTGGCCAGGGGATCGATCCAGAGCCACGGCCACCCGATGAACATGACCAGCGCGGAGACCACTCCGACGACGGCGACGCCGGTGACGCCTCTGCGACCGAAACGCCACACGGCCCAGATGGCAAACGGCACCGGGAACAGGACTCCCTGAATCTTGGTGAGCAGAGTCAGCCCCAGCAGGACGCCCGTGATGACCACGGGTTTCCAGGGAATGGACCAGTGGGAGCGAGTCCCTGCTGCATCTGCCAGCAAGGCTGGCCAGCGGTCCGCTGTGAACAGGACAGTGGCTGTGAAGAAGAGCCCGACGAGCGTCTCGATGCTGGCGATATGACCGTGCGCGAAGACGCGGGGCATCAGAGCGAGGGCGAGGGCGGCGCAAGCTGCTGGCAGCGGGCCGTACCAGCGTCCGGTGGCCCAACCGACCAGGAAGACCGTCAGTGCCAGCGCGAAAGCCGAGGCAGCGCGGGCCTGCACGGTCCAGTAAGCTCTGGGCGGCTCTGCGGGATCGGTTGCGACCGGCCAGAGGGCCTGCATTGTGTCGTGCGTCCCGGCCAGGATCAGACGCCCCAGCGGAGGATAGTCGTGCTGATACTGCGGGTCGGAGTAGACCTCGTACCAGCTGGTCGGGTCGAGCAGCCCCCAGCCGTACGATCCGAGCTGGCGATAGAGTACCAGCCCCGGCTCGACGTTGAGGACCTCATCGGTTGTCAGTCCCGGTCCCTGGGGCAGTCCCGGTCGATCTCCGGCCGGGTCCAGCGTCAGCAGCAGTGTCGCACCCAGCACGAGCGCGATGAGCGCCGGGTAGAGCCAGACACGGGTAGGGGCAGCAGAGGTCACCGGGCACCGCAGAGACGCAGAGGAGTAGGCCCCACGAGGCACGTCGGGCAAGCCCGGCGGCGAACAGGCACCATGTTGTTTACGAGCCGAGTGCTGCCCGTGTCGCGGCCCATTGCCTTTGAACGGCGATGTCGGTGGCTCGATCGGCGATCGGGGTGATCAGCTTCTGCAGGTTCGACTTCTGCGTTGCATCGAGCAGCGGGGCCAGGTTCTGTACGGCTGTCATGCCATTGGTGATCAGCATCACCCGTTCAAAGTGCTGCGTGGCCTGCTCTTCGCCCTTCACGAGTGATGGATTGAGAGTCCAGTCTGCGGCATCACGAAACAGCCGCTCGAACACCGGCAGCCCCTGAATTGACTTCTGGCGGGCGAACCCCACAGCTGCGTTCACGCGAGTCATCTGGTCCGAGTCATCCAGCAGTTCCGTCAGCCGGGCTTTCGCGGTCTCCGAGGTGAGCGTTCCGAGAATGAAGGCAGCCTGATGCCGTGAGAGCAGTTCGGACTCTTTGGAGACCGCGATGATCCGCTGCGTCAGCTCCGGCATGGCGACGGGAGTTTTTCGCTGTTCGAAGGCTCGTCCGCAGACCAGGGCCAGAGAGTTCAGAGCCTGCTTGCGGACCTCGCGATCGCGGTTGTCCTCGGTCGCTGTCAGCAGGACCGGAACGACAGTTTCGGGCACATCCAGCAGTCCGACCGCCTTCAGCATGTAGTCGGTCTGCTGGATCTCTTCTTCGTTCGGAGCTGTCCGCTTGAGGTGCTCTGCCAGCAGGTTGGTGAGTGCCGTCGCGATCTCGGGGTTCTTCGCCAGTTGCTGACCCCGGTCCTTACGAAGCGAATCGTCCTGGAGTACCTGGGCCAGAGTCAGAGCTGACCGCCAGCGTACATGCGTGTTCTCGCTGCGGACATCGGTCACGAGTTGACGCCAGTCGGCCTCACCCGCAGCCAGTCGGCCAAACAGCAGATAGACCCCGATCACGACAGCCACGATGACGGCGGGCACAACGAACAGCTGGACGATGAACCCCGCAGAGGGGGGCTCAACGGGGGGCAGCGGGGGTTCGGAATCCCCAGCCTGTGCCGAGTCCTGAGCCCCCGACTGGACTGTCCAGCGGTCTTGGTAGAGGTTGTCGGGAGTCGGATCGTCTTGGGACATGAGGCGGTTGAGAGTTGAGGGTTGAGGGGAGAAGAGGTTCTTGGTTCTTGGTTCTCGGCAGGCGGATGGCCGGAGAGGACGGTGGTCGATTGACAGAAAACCGACCGGCTCCGCTGGCTCTCCTCTCTCGTCTCTCCTCTCTTACTTCTCACCGATCTCCGTGGCTGTGCAGGCGAATTCAAGACGACAGCTGACTTTGCCTTCGCAGGTCACCTTCCCCTTGAGGTAGAAGGTATTCTGCAAACGTTCGGTGATTTCGACTTCCATTTCGATCGTCTGCCTGGGCCGAACCATCGACCGGAACTGCACGTTGTTGAGGCGGGTCACGACAGGAGCCATGTTGGTCCCCGTGGGCAGCGTCCGCGAGATCAGCACTGCCGACGCCTGAAAGGCGGCCTCGCACTGAATCACGCCCGGCAGGATCGGAAAGTGCGGGTAGTGTCCCCGGAACAGGTCCAGATCTTCGGGCAGATGCTTGCGGGCCACGATCCGCGTGTCCGAAATCTCTGTGACTTCGTCGAGCCACAGAAAAGGATCGCGATGCGGGATGGCCTGCTTGATTTCGTCGAGCGTCATGGGGAAGTCGTCAGTTTTCAGTGATCATTTCTCAGTGAAGCCAGGCACTCACAGCTCCCAAGTCTTCACTGACGACTGAGAACTGACGACTGACAACTTCCTCAGAACTTCCAGCCATCCGGCAGGACGGTCCGGCGGGGCACGACGATGATTCCGTCGCGGACGACCAGCGGGCCGCGCTCGCCGTTCTCGGGGAACCCGGGCGGCAGCTTGATCACACAGTTGGCTCCGATCGAGCAGTTCTTGTCGACGATGGCCCGCTCGATGATCGTTCCGGATCCGATCCCCAGCGGTGGATCGCCCTCTTTGCGATTGGCCCCGACCTCGTGGGGGAAGTAGTCGGCTCCCATCAGAATCGAGTCCTTGATCTGGGCATTGGCCCCGATGTGGGACCGCAGACCGATCGAGCTGTTCTTGATGACAGCTGCGGAGTCGATGGTACAGCCGTCGGCAATCATGCTGCGGAGAACCGTGGCCCCTTCGATCCGGGTCGGGGGCAGAAAACGGGCGCGGGTGTAGATCGGGGCATCGGCTCGATTGAGATCGAACGGCGGGTTCGGTCCGGAGAGAGCCAGGTTGGCATCGTAGAACGCCTTGATCGTTCCGATGTCTTCCCAGTAGCCATCGAACATGTGCAGCTGGACCTTGCGGGCCCGGATCGCCATCGGGAAGACTTCCTTGCCGAAGTCTTCGTAGGTGGTCTTTTCGAGCAGGTCGACCAGCGTCGTCCGATTGAAGAGATAGATCCCCATGCTGGCGATGTAGGCGCGACCGTTGCTGTTGATGCCGCGCTGATCGATCCACTGGGGATCGGTGTAGACCATCTTCAGCTCAGCGTCGGTCTTGGGCTTTTCGAGAAACCCTTCGACTCGTCCCGAGTCGTTGACCCGCATAATGCCGAATCCGGCGGTCTGCTCCTTGGGAACGGGCAGACCGGCGATGCTCACATCGGCTCCGCTGGCCTGATGGTTCTTCAGCATCAGCTGGAAGTCCATGTGATAGAGCTGATCGCCCGACAGGATCAGCACATAGTCGATTCCCGGCTGCTGCAGGTTGCGGAGCTGCTTCCGAACAGCGTCGGCTGTTCCCTGATACCAGTCGGCTCCCTCGTTGGTTTGCTGAGCGGCCAGGATCTCGACGAAACCGCCTTGAAACGCGTCGAAGTTGTAGGTCTGGCGGATGTGTCGATGCAGGCTGACCGAGTTGAACTGGGTCAGCAGATAGATCTTGCGAATTCCGCTGTTGATGCAGTTGGAGATCGGAATGTCGATCAGCCGGTATTTCCCAGCCAGGGGCACCGCAGGCTTGGATCGTTCGCCAGTCAATGGCAGGAGCCGAGTGCCTTTGCCTCCACCAAGGACGATGCAGACCATGTTGTTCATCGCGGACTCCCAGAAAGCGGCTTGGGCTGCCCGTGCCATCCGGTGCGGCGGGCAGACCATCCGCCAATGTATCCGGAGTCGCCGGGAATGTGAAACACCGGAATTCGATCCGATCCGCGAGCGGGGACATTCTCAGGGATGGGCATTTGTGGCCCGGGTGTTTCTCGGTCTTGCGTCGCGCCAAGTTGCCCCTGCACCGCAAAGTGTGCGATAGGCAGTGGGCAGGTTGTCAGTTGTCAGTTCTCAGTATTCAGTCAGCAGAGTGTTCTCGAATGTGAAGAGGTGCGTTGCCGTGCTCTGGGCGGCGAAATAGCGGGGCGGGAGTCTGCTCGGAAAGATAACACTCGAGGTAGGACTCGAAGGCCTTCAGCGCGTCTCTCCAGGTGCCGAAGCGGGCTCGGATCGTCTGGGCCGAGATCTGGCCTCCGTGAAAGTTATACCTTCCGTAGGTGGGTCTTCGGCAATTGCGTTCGACGACCTGAAAGATGTCCTGGAAGATCTGCTCGTCGGTGTAGTGCGGCTCGATCCGGGCTCGGGCGGAAAGGCCGACGAGCTGTCGCAGCTGGCCCCAGGTTCCGAAACGTCGGGCGAGCATGGTTCCCGAGAGTCCGGTCAGCTGACAGAAGCGGGATTCGGAGAGGTTCTCGCCATGCTCGGCGATGGCGGAGCGGAGTTGTTCGAGAATGGCAGCGTTCGTGATTTTGCTGCGGGAACGGGACGCTTCGGGGGTGAGTCCGATTGCTGTGCGGAGTTCGCACCAGGAGCCGCAGAGGTCGAAGATCAGATGCTGCGAGAGACCAGTCTCGCGACGAAAGGCGGTGAGGGTCAGGGACTCACCATAGGTCTGGGCGATGTCGCGGGCGAGGGAGAGGAGCTGCTCGCGGGTGAAGCGGTGCATGGGAGAGGGAGGATTGATGATTGTCGATTGATGATTGTCGATTGATGATTGTCGATTGATGATGGGAGGGGGCAGGGGCACAGAGAGGGTGGGGCGTTGCGCGCGGGGTTAGCCGTCGGACTTGTCCGACGTGTGGTTTGGTGAGTGAGCGGGAGTCGGTGAGCGGGCGGGGGCACGTCGAGCGAGCTCGACGGCTAACGGGGGGAGTGGGAGTCGCGGTCGCGGCGGAGGTCGGCGAGGGCCTGTTGAAAATGACGAGCATAGTGTTCATGACCAATGGCTTGGAACTGGTCAATCGCGCCGTCAAGACCTGTTTCTGCATGATGCCAAAGCACATCGCACTTCCATCCGTAGCAAGTCCATCCGGGATCCCACTCCTTTGCAGCGGACCATTGGATGAGTGAAATGTTTGCTATAGCCAATGCCCAATCTAACGGAAATTCAGTTACGTCATAGACATACAGGGACTCGGAGAAACACTGAATCGCGAACCGCAAGTGTTCCCCTCGATTCCCACGATTTAAGACAAAGTACGCCACACCAAGGTTGTGCTGAACCATCGCCCATTCCAGGGGAGACTCTTCCTTCGTCAGAACTTGTAAAGCTGCACTGTAACAATCGATCGAGTCACGAACACTATTGTCGTCTCCATGAGTATGCAAGTTCCAGTAGGCGTTTCCGAGGTTGTTTTGAGTTCTACCCCAGTCCATCGGGAATTTGTTCTTCGGGAAGACGCGAAGGGCAGTCGTAAAACATTGTATTGCAATCCTTTGATTCCCACTCTCACTCCCACTCGAAAGTGAATTGTAGGCATTGCCAAGGTTGTTTAGAGTTGCCCCCCAGTCTTGTGGAAAATCGAACTCTGTTCGAACTCGCATCGAAGCCGTGAAACAATCAATCGCATGACGCAGATTCTCTTCCGATTCCCCCGTCGGCAAGTTGCGATATGCAACTCCAAGGTTGTTTAACGTTTGAGCCCATAGTACTGGAAACTCAACCTCAGTTAGAAATCGCAATGCGGCTGTGTAACAGTTGATTCCAGCACGCAAAATAGTGCACCGATCCCCCTGAGATGCGTTCCAGAAGTCGATGCCGAGGGTGTTCAGGACGTAAGCTGTTTCGAAACGAAGGCCGGGGACAATGAGTCGTTCTTCTAGTCGGCAGGGCTTCCACCAGTCGAGGAGAGTTCGGTGGTGTGCCATCCGGTGCTGGCAGCGCTCCTCTACGACTAAGCTCTCCCATCGTAATCGAGCGTCTTTGGGCTTAATCTGCCAGGAGTGGTACCACGCAGTTGCAGCATTTCGGTCTAGCTTAGTCTTCGAACGGGTGGTCCAGTGGGATTGCCAGGTTGTATGCAGGCGGGTCCAGTCGGCGGGGGCGGTGTGGTGGAGCTGCTCTTCGAGAGCGTCGCGCATGCGCAGATGCAGGGTGTACCAGCCGGGTTCGGGCAGCGGGCGGACGAAGCTGTAGCTGAGGAGGGCTTTCCAGGCTGCGTCTTGTTCGGCTCCGGGGTGGTCGGAGAAGGCAGCGCGCGCGGCGGTTTCGTCGAACTGAGGAGTGATGGCCAGGGCGTGCAGCCACTGGGCGTAGGTGCCATCTCCGCCGAGAGAGCGGAGGAAGCGGGCGGCGAGTTTCCGGGTGTCGTCCGGCGGCATGTCGAACGTCGCGGGATCGATTGGGAGATTTTGCAGGCGGAGGTTGTGGCAGGTGTCAGCGCAGAGGCCGAGGGAGAAGGGGTGGTAGGACTTTTGTAGAGAGTCGGCACGTCGAACGAGTTCGACGGCTAACGGAAGCGCGGCGGTTTCGAGGTCTTCGGAGACGTGGAGGATGGCGGACTGGAGGGCGGGGTCGGTGATTTCGCAGTTGGTCAGGTACTCGCGGGCATCAGGTTCGGAGAGGCCGCCGACGAGGTGTTGTTCGAGGTACTCGGGCTTCGCGAAGTCCGAATGCGGATCGTGGCCCCAATGCAGATGGTCACGACCGGCAAGGACGACCAGCAGACCGGATTCGGGGTGGTAGAGATCGCGCAGCCACTGCTGCTGGTCGAGGATGCGGGAGTCGCTGTCGCGGTCGGCGTGGATCGTCTCGATGGTGTCGAGGAAGATGACAGCACGGGCGGCTTTTCCGCTTTGCGGGAGGTTCTCCTGCAGGTCTTGAAGCAAGCGGCGATGGAGTTGGGGGTAGATGTCGCTGGTCTGCTGGGACTTGAGCTTGAGGAAGTCGATCTGGCCCGATTCGAGGGCGAGCCAGTCGTGAAGACCGCTGTCCTTCAGCTTTTGATTGACGGGGGCGGCGACTTTCTTGATGGCCCAGGCAACGAGCGAGGCTCCGGGGATGCTGCTGGTTGCGACGTTCCCGGCTTCCATCGTGAAGTCCCAGAGCCCGGCGAGGAAGCCGGTGCCGTGGAAATGGGGCTCATCCTGGGCCCCATCTTTGAAGCGGAGCCAGGTGTAGGCGAGGTCGAAGCGCGGGCATTTGATCTGCGGTCCCAGCTGGCGGCGGAGTTCGGCGAGGGCCTTGGCCCAGGCGATGTGGTAGGCGGTTCCGCCGCTGCTCGGGTCGAGATCGAGGTAGGCTGTGGGGAGCTTGGCAGCTTGCCTTTGCAGACGTTTGAGCAGCCACGACTTTCCGGTGCCGCCGACTCCGTAGAACATCAGGACGGGGATCGGGTCTCCCGCAGGGATGTCGAGGAGACGCTGAAAGGCGGCTTTCTCACTGACGCGGTTCGTGAAGTGGAGGAGTTCTTCACTGGGTGTCGTGATGTGGTCAGATAGCGGGCGGAACATGGAGGGCATCCGCAGGGGAGGGTTGGCACTGGGAGCAGAGTGTCAGGCGGGGGATCAAGATGCAACGTTGGAGCGGGGGGAATGGATCACGGGGATTTGGGCGAGGGGCACGTCGAGCGAGCTCGACGGCTAACGGTGATGTGGAAATTGGATGCGAAGGATGGGGACGTTTGGCGAGTTCGATGGCGCACTTGGAGCGTGCTCGGAGCGATTTGAGAGTGACAAGTGCGAGGGGCACGTCGGACGAGTCCGACGGCTAACTTGGAACGTGTTTTGTTAGCCGTCTGGCTTGCCAGACGTGCTCGGTGCATGGAGAGATCGTGACGCGAGTTTGGCACGTCGAGCGAGCTCGACGGCTAACGGTGCGGGGCTATTTGGCTCATGGGTGAGTTTGATGGCTAACGGGCATTGTCAATTATGAAGGGCGTGATGAAGGACCAGTGTTGGCGGGGGAGGCCGGATTTCTCGGGGTTGGCGTTGGTGTAGTCGATGGCTGCAAGGACGGCTTCGGGGGTGTCGAGGAAGGTGACCCAGGCGCGTTTGCCCCAGACTGGGCGGGTGGCGGGCCAGGCGTGTTTTTCTCGAAGGGCGCGGGTGGCGAGGGAGCGGAGGTGGCCGGCGATGCGGTGGGGGGAACGTGGAGGGCGCGGTGTTGTGGGGGCGGGGCACGTCGAACGAGTTCGACGGCTAACGGCAAGTTCGTCATCGGCTAGGATGAGGTGGATGTGGTCTTTGAGAATGGCGAAGGCGTGGAACTGGTAGTCGGAAGCGGCGGCGGTTTCGCGGAAGCTGTGGGCGATGGCCAGGGCTTGTTCGCCGGTCCAGAGGACGGGGGGATGTTGGAGGGATTGTTTGGCTGCGAGGCGTTTTTGGTGATCGTGGGGTTGGTGGGCGACGGAGACGGAGAGGTCATCGAGGCGGGTGGGTCCGCCGTGCTGGAAGAGGTTCCAGGAGCCGACGCTGGTGGAGCCGGAGCCGCGGGGGTCGTTGGGGAGCCAGAATCCGTAAGCGGTTAATACGATGTGATGGGCGAGTGGCATCGGGGGTGATCCACTGGGAGCTTGTTAGCCGTCGAGCTTGCTCGACGTGTTGATTGCGAGAGGATGACGCGCGGGGGGCACGTCGAGCAAGCTTGACGGCTAACGGCTCGCAAAATGACAGAACGCACGTCAGTGGGGACTGGCGTGCGTTCTGGAGTGTTATGGCAGAATTCTTACGAATTCTGCTACGGGCTTGTGACGGCGGGGGCACGTCGAGCGAGCTCGACGGCTCACGCGAGGTCAGCTGCAGCCCATGCTTTGGCCGCAGTTGTGGCAGAGGTAGCAGTTGCCGTTCCTCACCGTGATGCTCCCGCAGGCGTCGCAGGCGGGGGCGTCGGATTGGAAGCGGGCGAACTGCGTGCTGCGGTTGTCGTGCTGCGTGTCATCCGGGTTCAGCAGTGGCAGTAGAGCAGAACCAGCGGTCTGGTGACCGTTCGTTCCGCTGGAGTGACCGTTGCTGGATTCGGCGGGGCGACCGTTGCCGACGAAGTGACCTGCGACTGAGACACCACCGGCAGTTTGGGTGGCTTTCGTAGCCACTGCCGGGGTGGTGACCGTCGCAGCTGGGGGCGTCGTGCTCACAGCTGCGGGGACCTCAGAGGAGGCGGGGGTCTCCGCCTTCGGGGCTGCGGGGGAAGCGTACTGCTTAGGAGCATGGGCTTCCTTGTAGCCGGGGATGAAGGTGTTGCCCAGGAACCGGAAGATGTAGTCCACGACGCTCTTGGCGTGCGGGATATCCGGGTTGCTGGTCCAGCCGCTCGGTTCGAAGCGAGCGTGGCTGAACTTGGTGACCAGGGCTTCGAGCGGCACGCCGTACTGCAGGGCCAGCGACGTTTCGGTCCCGATGACGTCCATCAGACCGCCGATCGTGGAGCCTTCCTTCGCCATGGTGATGAAGAGTTCACCGGGGGTGTGGTCCTCGAAGAGGCCGACTGTGATGTACCCTTCATGTCCGCCCACCACGAACTTGTGGGTGATGGAGTTCCGGGTATCGGGAAGGCGACGGCGGGCAGGAGCCGCTGCCACAGGGGCGGCTTCGGCTGACTCTCCGCCGCTGGCTGACTTCTTGGCCTTCGAGGTATTGAGAGGCTGGGACTGCTTGGAGCCATCGCGGTAGATCGCGAGGGCCTTGAGTCCGAGCCGCCAGCCTTCGATGTAGGCCTTCTCGATGTCCTCGACGGTGGAGTCGGAGGGCATGTTGACCGTCTTCGAGATGGCTCCCGAGAGGAACGGTTGAGCAGCGGCCATCATCGTGACGTGGGCGTGCCAGGCGATCGAGCGGTTGCCCTTGGCGGCCTTGAACGCACAGTCGAACACGGGGAGGTGCTCGTCCTTGAGTTCTGGGGCGCCCTCGATCGTGTCGTGCTCTTCGAGGAACTTGATGATCGCGGTGATCTGGTCCTCGGTATAACCGAGGGTCCGGAGCGACGCGGGGACGGTGCGGTTGATGATCTTCATCATGCCGCCGCCAGCGAGCGACTTGTACTTGATGAGTGCGATGTCGGGTTCGATCCCGGTGGTATCGCAGTCCATCATGAAGGCAATCGTGCCGGTCGGGGCGAGGACCGTCGCCTGGGCATTGCGGTAGCCGTGACGGCGACCGCCCTGCAGGGCTTCGTTCCAGACCTGACGTGCGGCGTCCTTGAGGTAGGCCGGGCAGGCGGGATGAATCTTCTCGACCGAGTCGCGGTGCATCTGCATGACGCCGAGCATCGACGATTCGTTCTCCTTGTAACCGGCGAACGGACCCATCGTGCTGGCCATCTGGGCACTGGTGGCGTAGCCCTGGCCGGTGAGGAGCGCGGTGAGGGCTCCGCAGATGCCACGGCCCGCGTCGCTGTCGTAGGGGATGCCCATCGACATCAGCATCGAGCCGAGGTTGGCGTACCCGAGTCCGAGCGGGCGGAACAGGTGGCTGTTCTCAGCGATCGGCGGGGTGGGATAGCTGGCATGATCGACCAGGATTTCCTGGGCGGTGATCATGATGGCACAAGCGCGGCGGAAGCGATCAACATCGAACGTGCCGTCGGCGTTCATGCACTTCTTGAGGTTGATCGACGACAGGTTGCAAGCTGTGTCGTCGAGGAACATGTACTCGCTGCAGGGGTTGGAGGCGTTGATGGGCCCCGTCTTCTTGCAGGTGTGCCAACGATTGATCGTCGTGTCGTACTGCACGCCGGGATCGCCGCAGAGCCAGGCGCCTTCGGCCATCTGGCGGAGCATGTACCGGGCCTTGTAGGTCGGGCCTTCCTTCTGGGGGTTGGTGACCCAGCGAGTGTGCCAGTCGGCGTCGGTCTCGACCGCCTTCATGAACTCGTCACTGAGGCGGACCGAGAGGTTGGCGTTCTGGAACATGATCGACGAGTAGGCCTCGCCGTTGAAGTTCGAGTCGTACTCACCGCTGTCGATGAGGACGCGGGCCTTCTTCTCTTCCTTCTGCTTGCACTGGATGAAGTCGAGGATGTCGGGATGCCAGTCCTTGAGCGACTGCATCTTGGCGGCGCGGCGGGTCTTGCCGCCGGACTTCACCACAGCTGCGATCTGGTCATAAACCCGCATGAACGAGAGCGGGCCGGAGGGGGTTCCGCCGCCCGAGAGCTTCTCACGGGAGCTGCGGATCGTGGAGAGGTCCGAGCCGGTTCCGGAGCCGAACTTGAAGAGCATCGCTTCGCTGGTGGCGAGGCGCATGATCCCTTCCATGTTGTCATCGACCGACTGAATGAAGCAGGCCGAAGCTTGCGGGAACTCGTACGGGGTGTCAGGCCGGTGGACCTGGCGCAACCGTGGATCATAATTGTAGTTGCCGACCGAGCCCTTCACGCCATATTGGTGGTATAACCCCACATTGAACCATACGGGGCTGTTGAAGGCCGCGTGCTGGTGCAGACACAGCCAGGCGAGTTCGCGGTAGAAGTTCTCGCCGTCCCCGGTGGTGGCGAAGTAACCGTCCTGCATCCCCCAGTCGGCGATGGTGCGGGCGACGCGGTGAATCACCTGCCGCACGGAGCGTTCACGCTCGCTGGTTCCGTGTTCTCCATAGAAGTACTTGGAGACCACCACATTCGTCGCCAGAGCCGACCAGTCCTTGGGGACTTCGCAGTCGGTCTGTTCAAACAGAACCTTGCCGTTTTCGTCCTTAATTGCAGCCGTCCGGAGATCCCATTCGACGGTGTCGAACGGGTCGCCGCTGACGGGGCAGAAGTAAGGATCGATCCGCATCGGTTCCACAGCGTTGCCGGACTTCACAGACATCGACATTCCTTTCCGTTCGTGCTTCGTGCACTGTTTCCCCGAGTGGGGAGTTTGAGAGTCACGCCCCTGACGAGAATGCAGGCGTGAGAGGTCGCTCCATCAGACTTGTGGATCCATCCAGTGGGCTATGTCACGGCGCGCAATGACACCTGAACAACCGAATCATGTGAACATCCGCTGCCTACCCAATCCTATCGTCCGACAGGGGGTGGAACCAGCAGAATTTCAGCGGAGAATGCGAGATTCCTCGCACTACGAGTTGTGCAGAGAGAGAATGGAACCCCCAACATCTTGTTGTCGGGAGCGGGGACACGGTTATAAGGCATGCCAGCGCATTGTCAAGAATCTGTGTGCCGATTTTGCCGGTCGGATTGCCTGTGTCGACGGAAATCGTGGGTGCGCCGAAGGATCGGAAGAAGAGAAAAGTTCTTGATTCCAAGGCCCAGGTTTTGCTCTCCGGGTGCGCTTGTTCACATTCGGTACTCATTCCGATTTCCATCGACACCTTCGGCAAACCCCGGTGTTCAAGGTATTGTGAATCGAACACCTCCGCACACGGCCTCTGTCAGTGAGTGTCCCATGCAACGCTTCTTGAAATCCCTGGCGTGTCTGGCGTTCGGAATCGTCGGCCTAGAAACGGCTTACGCCGAAAAGCCCAGCGTCACAGCCACCGCTCAGAAAGTCGATCGGCTGATCGAAACGGAACTCGAAAAGGCCGGAGTCCAGCCCGCTCCACTCGTGAACGACGACACCTTTCTCCGCCGGGCCTCGCTCGATCTGGCCGGCACAATTCCCACACCGAATCAGGTCACGGACTTCGCCCTCGACCCCGATCCGCTCAAACGCGGAAAGCTGGTCGACAGGCTGCTGAAGTCCGAGGGCTACGCCGACATCTGGGCCAGCTATTGGCGAGAGGTCATCTTCTCCCGAGCCACCGAGGCCCGGGCTCGCTCAATGCAGGATCTGTTCGAGTCCTGGATGCGCGATCAGCTGGCTCAGAACGTCAGCTGGGACAAGATCACGACCGAGCTGCTGACCGCGACCGGCAGCACGCGAGAAGACGGAGATCTGGCCCTGATCTTCGCCCATACCGGAGAGCCCGAAGAGGTCTCCGCAGAAGTGGCCCGCATCTTCCTGGGGATTCAAATTCAATGTGCCAACTGCCACAACCATCCGTACGAGAAGTGGACCCGCGAGGACTTCCACCAGTTCGCCGCCTTCTTCCCCCGCATCCAGGTGCGACAGGATCCGGACACTCCGGGGAACTTCAGCGTGCGGTCCGCCGATGACCTCGCCGGACGGGAGCGGCTGCGCGCCAACTTCAACCCGACGGAGGCCTTTGCCCGCATGGATCAGAACCGGGACGGCAAGATCACCAAGACCGAAGTCTCTCGCGTGAAGTTCCTGGCCGATCGCTTCGACCAGATCCTGGCCCTGGGCGATGCCAATAAAGACGGGGCGATGACCAAGGAAGAGTTCGAGAAGGTCCCGCGTCCCGATGCCAACCAGCCCGGTCGCGGTTCCGCTGAGCATCACATGCCGGACTTGGATGACCCGTCGGCCGAAGGCAAGCTGATGCAGCCGGTCTTCTTCATCAACCAAGCCAAGATCAAGACCGGGACCAGCGATCTCGACCGGCGTGAGGCAGCTGCGAAGTTCATCACAGCCAAGAATAACGAAGCGTACTCACGGGCCTTCGTGAATCGCATCTGGGCCGAACTGGTCGGACAACCGTTCACCGACGTGGTCGACGACATGGGGCCCGGACACGAGGCCAAAGCCGAGAAGGTCCTGACCACACTGGCTGCCGACTTTACGAACAGTGGTTATGACATTCAGTGGCTCTATCGAGTCATTACGCACACCAACGTCTACCAGCGCCAGCTCAAGACCTCAGCGACCGGCGACGGAGCCTTCGCCGCGGCCAGCCCGACCCGCCTCCGTTCGGACCAGATCTACAACGAGCTGATCGCCATTCTGGGTGAAGGGCTCGTGCCTCGAAATCGCGGGGGGAACTCGCCCGCCGAGCGGTTCGCCAACCGCGGAGGCCGCAATGGATTCGCCCAGCTGTTCGGCTTTGACCCCAGCACGCCACAGGCCGACATCCTCGGCAACGTCCCGCAGGCCCTGTTCCTGATGAATCAGCAGGGGGTCAACGGAGCAATTCGTACGTCCGGTCGCACGCGACTCTCTAACCTGCTGTCACAGAACAAGGACGACCGCGATGCTCTGTCCGAGCTCTATCTGCTCGTACTCAGCCGCGAGCCCTCGAAGACCGAAGTCGAGCTCAATCTGGCCTATATGACCTCGGTCGGGAACCGAAACGAGGCATTCGAGGACATCCTCTGGAGCCTGCTCAATAGCAGCGAATTCATCACCAAGCGTTAGGCGAAACGTGGAACGGGTCCATTGACCCGTTCGGGATCGAACTCACTCGGACGGGCCAATGCGCCCATCCCACAGGACCACCATCATGCTCTCCACGATCCACGAACAGATCCAACTCTCTCGCGGGGCCCTGTCCCGCCGCCGCTTCCTGCACACGGTCTCGGCCTCCGCACTGGCTGCGGGGTGCCTGGGGTTCACCGACCTCGTCAGCCTGCGGGCAGAGGACCTCCGCAAGCAGGGGAAGTCGATGATCCTCCTCTGGATGCAGGGCGGTCCCTCGCAGTTCGAGACCTTTGATCCCAAGCCCGGACACGAGAACGGCGGACCGACTCAGGCGATCGACACAGCTGTCTCGGGAATCAAGATCGCGGAGTATTGGCCCAACGTCGCCAAGACGATGGGCGATATCACGCTGATCCGCTCGATGACCAACAAGGAGGGAAACCACCAGCGGGCCAGTTATCAGCTGCATACGGGGTACGTCCCCGCCGGCAGCCTGAAGCACCCGAGCCTGGGAGCAGCGGTTGCTCAGCAGATCGCTGATCCGGTACATGATCTGCCGACGGTCGTCTCGATCGGTCGTCCGGAAGCGGGCGGCGGCTTCCTGGGAGTCGACTACGAGCCATTCATCGTCGACAACCCCGGCTCGCTGCCGACCAATGTGGGGACTCCTGTCAGTCAGGATCGCCTAGCCCGGCGACTCGAGCATATGCAAAAGCTCGAAGCGGAGTTCGCCGCCAAGGGCGGTCAAACTGTCGTGGACAACCAGCGCCGGATCTACGACAAGGCGACTCGCCTCGTGCAGAGCCCGTTGACGAAGGCGTTCGACTTCGCCGATGAGTCCCAGGCGACCAAAGACAGTTACGGCAGCTCACAATTCGGTCGCGGGTGTCTGTTGGCACGGCGGCTGATCGAAAAAGGCGTGACGTTTGTCGAAGTCCGCATGGGGAACTGGGACACACACTTTGACGCCGAATCCCGCCTGGCCACGCTCTCGTCGCCAGTCGATCAAGGGATGGCTGCGCTGATCAACGATCTGAAGGTCCGCGGTCGGCTCAACGACACGATCATCGTCTGGATGGGCGAGTTCGGTCGCACTCCGAAGATCAATCCCCGCGGCGGTCGCGACCACTATCCGCGCTGCTTCAACGTGGCCCTGGCGGGGGGCGGCGTGAAGGGCGGACAGGTCATCGGCAGCTCCGGAGCAGACGGTTCCGCTCCGGTCGAGTCGCCGGTCACCGTGCCCGATCTGTTTACCTCAATCTGCAAGAGCCTGACGGTGGACCCGACCTACGAGAACGTCAGTCCGATCGGCCGACCGCTGAAGATCGTCGACGGCGGCAGCGTGATTCCGGGGCTGTTTGTTTAGGCTGAACTCTGGTCCGCCTTGCCACTGCCCACTGCCCCTCAAAAATCGCCTCGGGCCGTTCGTAGCACTGTTCCCTCTACTTCCTGGCCGCGCGAGGCACGAGTCGCCGCAGAGACTCATCCACCTGAGCAAATGTCGGGGTGACTCCGGGACGCGGGACCACGACAAACCGCAGGCCAGCGGGCCATTCTTTCTGCCGCAGCCGAAATGCTTCGCGAATGTAACGCTTCAGCAGATGCCGCTTGACGGAGTTGCCGCACCGCTTGCCCACACTGGTCCCCAGGCGGGCCGGACCGGCGTCGTCACGGAGGGCGAACACCAGCAGCACGCCATCGCCCGCAGACTTCTTGGCGGCAAACACAGCTTCGTAGTCGGCCGGCGTATGCAGCCGTTGAGAGGGTCGATAACGCAGGCGAACAGGTTGACTCATTCCTGGTTCACTCCACCTGGTAACCAGACCCGAAATGTCGACCCGGCTCCAAGCTGGCTTTCCAGTGCGAGTTCACCCTGCATGACATCCACCAGATGCTTCACGATTGCCAGGCCGAGTCCGGTCCCTCCCACACTGCGGGAACGGGCTCTGTCAACACGATAGAACCGCTCAAAGATGCGGGTCTGGTGCTCGCGAGCGATTCCCAGCCCCGTGTCCTGGACTTCAAACAGCACCCGCTTTCCGTCCTTTCGGACCGTCAGCCGCACATGTCCGCCTGCGGGAGTGTAGATGATCGCATTGCTGATCAGATTGTTGAGGATTGTCCGTAGTCCATCCGCATCGGCCACGACAACCAGCGGCCCGTCGGCGATCGTCTCGTGCAGCTCCACGAGCCGCGTCTGGGCGATTGTCTGATGATCCTGACAGGCCATCTGGGCAATGGTTCGCGCATCGCACGGCTCGATTCTGAACGCTTCCGTCTGCGACTCGATTCTTGCCAGCCGCAGCAGATCCTGAATCAGCTC
Organism: Planctomycetaceae bacterium; assembly: GCA_044337025.1. GTDB lineage: Bacteria > Planctomycetota > Planctomycetia > Planctomycetales > Planctomycetaceae > TH-plancto1. Next base: position 7,213 of record JBIIOI010000058.1, on the reverse strand, counting down.
GGACAGCCGCTCTGATTGCTCGGCGATCCGCTCGACGAACATGCGTGAGCTGTCTTCGTCTTCGAGTCCGCCGTTCAGCAGCGTATCGGCATAGGCCTGGATCGAGGTCAACGGGGTCTTCAGCTCGTGCGAGACGTTCGACACGAAGTCCCGCCGCATCGATTCCAGTCGTCGCAGCTCAGTCACATCGTAAGCCACAGCCAGACAGCCGATCGCATTCTGCAGCGAGAGTGTGACTGCCGAGACCTCCAGCACGCGCTTCTGACGCGGCAACTCGACCGCCTCGCGCAGCGACTCTCCACTGACCAGGGCCTTCTGAATAATGGCCTGCAACTGACCGGACCGGACACTCTGCCAGGCCAGCTGGCCGATCCCGCGAGCTCTGGGAACATCAAAGAGAGCCCGGGCCGCCGAGTTGATGTACAGCAAGTTCTCCGAAGCGTCGATGACCAGCACCGCCTCCTGCATCGTTTCCAGCACCCCTTCGAACAGGCTGGTGTTCTCCTCCAGGCGGCGAGCCAGCTCGCGGAGCGATGTGACTGTCGAACGCGCCCGGCTGCTGGTCGCATACAGCTGTTCTTCCGCAGCCAATAGCCCGGTCTGGATCGAAACCGTCTCGGAGGGCGAATCAAACTCCTCCAGCACCGATTGCAGGTCGCGGTCGGTCTTGCGCAGTCGCGACTCGACTCGCCGCAGAGGTGACACCAGCTGAGCAATGCTGACAGCTGAGGTGCCGATTGCGACTGCGACTGCTGTGATCACCCACCAGAACGACTGGCCGAATTGGAGAACGACCAGTACGAACACTGCTGGAGCCAGTACCAGCACGGCAGTTCGAGTGATCAGCCCCCAATCGGTGGCGTCCCGCGAGACGGGGGCAGCGGGTGGACTGAGTGGTGTCATCGACAGGCGCGCAGACTTCTGGAGGCGGAATCTCTGCCGATAGAGTATTCGGTTCCATGAAGAAAATGCGAATGGCCGTCCGATTGTTCTTGGAACTCCTACCCCAGTGTCTGTTTGAGAGCGTGTCGTTTACGCTGATCGACCGGACTGGACCTGCAGCACCGGGTGCGCCTTTTCGCCACTGCACAGGACCACCAGCAGGTTGGAAACCAGCTGGTCCCGGCTCGTGGCGTCCAGTTCGAACCCTTCGGCCTGCAGCTGTCCGACTGCATCGCGGACGATCTGTACAGCTCCGTCAACGATCGTCTTACGGGCATCGATCAGGGCCATTGCCTGTTGCCGCATCAGCATCGACTGAGCGATCTCCGGAGCATACGTCAGATCGTTGAGGCGGAAGCCCAGCACCTTGACACCGGCGGCCATGATCGCCTCCTGCAATTCATCGACGAAGGCCTGCGTGACGACTTCGCTCTCTTTCTTCAGGCACGGAATCTGATCGTCGGCGGACTCGTAGGGGAACTTGGAGCTGACGCGCTTGATGACCGCTCCCGCCTGATTGCTGAGGAAGCGGTGATAGTCTTCGACCTGCAGCGCAGCCTTGTAGGTATCGTCGACGCTGTACAGCACGATCGCGCTGATCTCGATCGGGGTTCCGTTCTTTTCGACGACGGTCGTCTTGGGGATCTCCAGCGTCGCATCGCGGGTCGAGATCCGGTGCAGGGTCCGACCCACCGGATGAATCCAGCGGATTCCCTGAGTCTTGAGCGTCGTGACGTACTTGCCGAAGCGGAGTACGACGATTTCCTCACGGGGGTTCAGGATGAAAAAGCCGGCCAGCAGGATCGGTGGAAAGCCAATCGAAACCAGAATCACCAGCCAGAACTCCAGCCCGCCCTGGGGTTCGTCGCGATGGGAAATCGGCTCGTTCATGGAATAATCCTGCGTGGAGGTGATTGCGTGAGTGGTTTGTCGATTGGACACTCCCTCTCGCAACGTAACCGAAAGCCATTCGGATCAACAGATTCTTTTGATCTGATCCCAAGGCTCTTGCGTACAGTGGAGCGAGCCTTCCTCCCAGTACAGTCCTCCCAGAGACGAAGATGAGCCATCCCACCGAAGCTCCGGAGCCGGAAACCCCTCGCCGTCGGAAGTGGACGATTCCACGCGTCTTGGGACTCGTGACTCTGATCGGTCTGCTGGCCGGCGGGACTCTGTGGTGGTTGTCCTCTCGCGGTGTGCAGCATCGACTGGCCGAGATGCGGGCCAAGGGCCTGCCGACTACGGCCAGGGGGATCAACGCCTTCCATGTGGTCCCCGCAGGAGTCGCTGACTGCACGCTGGCTTGGATCGCAGCTGGAAAATCGGCCGAAGCCGCCGCGGCTTCGGTAGCAGCCAACGCCCTGCCGATCATTGGCAAAGATTGCGCTGACTGCGAGATTCCGCCGCCGGGTGATCCTTGGGACAAACGCGAAGCCGTCGAGAAGTTTCTGAGTGACAACGCGGCGTTGATTGAGTCGATCCGCAAGGCAGCGGCCATCGGCGGTCAGGTCCGGTTTCCGGTCGACTACAGTGCTGGCTTCATGGCCGATCTACTGGATACACAGCGAATGCGTGGAATCTCGCGGATTCTTCAGCTGGACGCTCAGGCCAGCGCCCACCGTGGTGACGCGCGGCGCGTTCTTCAGGACATTCATGACCAGCTGACTTTGTCCGAGGCACTGCGCGGTGAGCCCACTGTCATCTCGCAATTGGTCCGCTACGCGCTCAATAGCATGGCAGTATCAGGAATCGAGAAGCTGGCACCAGATCTCAACTGGTCGGATGAGGAATTGCGGGGAATGCAGGCACGCTTGTCCGCGATGACCTTTGAACAAGGTATCCAACGGGCCCTGGCCGGGGAGACCGCTTTCATTCTCGAACAGATGAATCAGGTTCCACTGGGCCCGTTACGGGGAACGAATCAGGCACTCCTGCTCGACCTGATGGACGAGTCGATCGAAGCGTTCAATCATCCCTGGCCAGAATCGTTCCAGCGACAGTCAGCAGCCGTCGCGAAATTGAAGCAGAAGATTGGCACATCGTTCCTGTCAAAAAGATATGCCATGCTGAGCTTCTATACGCCCTCTCTGGAACAAATCAGGAATGCGACGGGCCGCCAAGTCGCGAAACTGCGCATGGCGACAATTGCACTGGCCTGCTACCGGCACCATCGACTGCACGGAACGTGGCCCGAATCACTGGACAAGGTCGACACCAAGCTGCTGGGAGTACTGCGGGATCCCCTGATCGATCCGTTCACCGGCCAACCGTTCTTGCTCCGCCAGGATGAGACCGGATGGCTGATCTACAGTGCGGGTCACAATGAAAAGGACGACCAGGGGGACGAGAGGCTGGACGTTCCGTTTCAAATCGGGTTTAAACGTCCGTAACTCCCGCCGACTGGGCCTGCAGCTGTTCGGCGAGTTCCGGATTCTGCGAGGCCACATTGAGCAGGTCCCAGGCATCATGCGGCTTGATTGTCAGCCACTCGACCGGTTCCGTGTCGGAGTCCCCAGGTCGGCCCACCCACTGAGCGGACGGGGTCCGAACCAACGTTTCTCCTGCGGAGCTTCGAACGATCACGCAGTCTCGACCAGGTTGCTGATGCTGAGCGACTTTCAGCAGGTTCTGGCCCGCAGCTGAACTCTCGCCCAGATTCAGCCAGTCATTGATGGTTGTCCAGATGTCGGTTGTCTGGACCAGCTCCTGGACGGTGGCCCCTTCGGCATCGCGTTCACCAGTCGCAGCGAGCCCGACTCCAGGTTGGACGAAGAGTGGCACCTGGACTCTCTCCGTGTGCAGTGAGACCGGTCGCTTCGTCGGCCATGCATAGGGGTGTTCATCTCCCTGGAGCCCGGCGATGATCAGCAGGCTGTCGGGCCGCGCATGCCGCTGGTACTCGCGAATCAGTCGGCCAATTCGCTCGTCCAGCTTCTCCACGCAGGTCTGATAGAGGGCGATGCTCAGCCGATCTGCATCGCGGTCCGGCTTCTCGGGTCTTCGGGTGCGGGAGAAATGCCCCTCCGCCGCCAGCTCCTGGACCGCGATCTGTGCGGTCATCTCGGGGGATTCATCAGCCAGCAGATCGTTCCAGGTCGTTCGCAGCTGATGCGCGACCGCTTCCTCCCAGCCCGTGTGTGTGGGAATCCAGGGGTCCGGGATACCGATCCCACGAATCCAGAGGCATTCAGACGCCGAGGAACTCAAGGTCGCGCGAATGGCCTCGGTCGCCCGGTGTATCCAGTCTTTCGGAGACTCATCGTTCTGCTGCTGCACACAGGCGATTGACGCCAGACTCTCGGGTCGAGAGGCGAACCACTCGTCGGCTGGCGAAGCCCCAGCGGAGGGCACGGCGTGACAAAGCGCGTTGTGAAACACAGCTGCACGGGTCGCGAGTTGATCGAACGCCGGCGTGCGACCAGTGTACTGGCCATACGGGCTCAGGCGGCTGGTAGCCAGATGGTCGAGTGTGATGAGGACAACAGGCACGGAGTGGTCACGCGGGAAACGGTGCAGGCGATTCACAGGTTACGCACATCTCATCGATTTGAGGATGGCTGTGAACCGTGTTTGGCAGGAAGCGGTTCAATCAGCGCGACTCGCAGGTCCATCACGTTCGTGTGAGTCGGACCTGTTTTGAGCAGCCCGCCAGACCTCTCGAAGAACTCGTAGCTGTTGTGCTGATCGAGAAACGGGCGCGGATCGAGGTTCTGAGCTTCCGAACTCTGAATCACTGGGTCGTCCGCAATCGCCCCAGCAGCATCGGTCGGTCCGTCCTCGCCATCGGTGCCGCCCGACAGGATCGTGATCCCGCGGGCCTGAGCCTCGATCAGACGGCATAACGACGACAGGGCCAGTTCCTGGTTGCGACCGCCCTTCTGCGGTCCGGGACGTTTTTCGACTCGCACGACCGGCTCGCCGCCGCTGATCAGGCACAGCGGAGCTGTGATCCGCGGCTGGAGTTCCAGGCACTGATCGGCCAGTTCTCGTCCGACTTCGCCAGCCTGACCAGCCTGACCGATGCCGGTAACTCGCACAGTCAGCCCCCGCTCCCGAGCAGCTCGTTCGGCAGCTCGCACCGATGTCTCGTTGTTACCGATGATGGCCACATGGCGCTGCGAGACGGTGGATGGAGCCGATCTGGACCGGCTTTCGTGAAATTGTGCCTGGAGTGCCTGAACCACTGCGGCGGGGATCCCATCGAACCCGGGGGCGTACTGCTGCAGGAGTTCGAGCGCCCGCTGCGGCTCGGCAGGGAAGTCTATCGTCGGCCCGCTGGCGATGACTTCCAGCGGGTCACCAATCACGTCCGAGATCACCAGCGTGATCAACCACTGAGCCCGGCAGGCCCGCGCCAGCCCGCCGCCCTTGATCCGCGACAGCTGGCGACGAACGCAGTTCAAGTCCTCAATCCCGGCACCGCTCAGCGACATCCGGCGGATCGTGGCGGCCTTCTCCTCCAGTGAAATGCCCTCAATCGGTGCGGGCAACAGAGCACTGCCCCCACCGGAGATCAGCACCAGACACAGGTCCCCCGGCCCCTGGGCTGAGACCCGCCGCAGGATCTCTTCGGCCCCAGCCACTCCCGCAGGCGTTGGTTCATTGAGTCCCGCCGGCCGGGCGGGGTGGAGGGTGATCGATCGCAGGAGACGAACGCAGTCGGCGGGGACGTTCACCCACCCGGACAGCGGAATCGGGATCGCAGCCAAGCCCTTTTCGGCTCCGGCAGCCATGCCAGCCCCCGCTTTGCCAGCTCCCACGACCTCAATTCCCCGCAGCTGATCGCGGGGTATTGCGACTCCGGCGACGGTCAATGCTTCCGCAGTGACGGAGATCGACTGCTCGACGAGGACTTGCGAGTCGACAGCCCGCACCCCAGCCCGCCAGATCGCTTCGACGATGTCGCGGGAGGTATTCACGGTCGAGTTCCAGGGAGTCATGATCCCACGCATGCTACCGGGACCGACCGTCCGAGGTGAAATCTACCAGTCTTGAGTTTTGCAGCAGACGGGCCACTTCTACCCATTGACGCTCACGTGTCCCCGCGTAAACTTCCCTGTCCCTTCGACTTCGTATGAGGTTTCCCACGCTGTTTGACTGATTGGCCCCCCGATTCATGGCTCGTGATTCGCTGCCCTCGACACTCACTGGACTTCTGAAAGCGGCAGCTGCTCTGGCGGCGGAAACCGAGGCGAAGAGCGTACTTGTGCTCGCTGACGTCCCGTATGACTGGGACGTAATCGCCAAGCTCCTGACTCCGCACCGGCTGATTGTAGCCTCGCACAAGTCCGAGGTGCAGCAATCGTGTCTGGATGAGAAGGTCACGCTGGTCCCGCTGATCCACGAGCCCCATACTCGGCAGGTGCAGGTCAGCCAGGCCCTGCTGGAGGCGATCGCCGACAATCTGGTGCATACCGGGGATCAGGTCGTGGTGGTCTACACGGCGTTTGACCGCGAACATATCGACACGGTCAGCGTGATCCGGATGTCCGAACGGTTGGCCCGGTTGACGACACGCGACCTGCAGCGGCTGGAGACGCAGGTTCCGCTCGAAACCTTGCGGCGGGTCGTGGATCTGGCTGTGGAAATCGGTCGCGAGGGGCGCGAGAACCACAAGGTGGGAACGCTGTTTGTCGTCGGCCAGCACCGCAAGGTCATGGAGATGTCCCACGAAGGAGTTCACGACCCCTTCCGAGGCTACGCCGCCAAAGAGCGGATGATCACGAACGCCCGCGTTCGAGAGAGCGTCAAAGAACTCGCCCAGATTGACGGAGCGTTTGTGATTTCGGCCGAGGGCGTCGTGATCGCCGGGGGCCGGATTCTGGATGCCGCCGCCGAGGACATTACCCTCTCCAAGGGCCTGGGAGCCCGCCACTGGGCCGCAGCTGGAATCTCCAAGGCGACCAAAGCCATCGCGATCGCCGTCTCGGAGTCGACCGGGACCGTGCGGATCTTCCAGGACGGCTGTGTGGTCCTGAGAATCGAACCAATGGACCAGGCGATGAAGTGGCACGAAGTGGCCACGGAGCCGCCCGCCGAGTAAAGCTGCGGCGTTCCAAAGGTTCTTCGGATCGGGTGGCCCGGACGCTGCTTTGAGCGTCTGGGTTGCAGAGCAACAAGAGGGCGGACCACATTGTTGGCGTGAATCGGAGTCCTGCTTTATGTCGCTTTTACCCGTTCGAGATCTACAAACCGAGGTCGAATAGAAGCTGAACTACATGCATATGAATCCCGTGCGAGCGGGTCTGGTGAAGATGCCAACGGAGTGGCG
>JBIIOI010000109.1:0-10309 GCA_044337025.1 Planctomycetaceae bacterium | reverse complement strand
CGATACCGCCCATAGGACGGAAACCACGACAGCGTGATGAGCATGACTGAGCACTCCTTTGCTCAACACTCATGCAAATGCCTTGCCAACTGAAAGTTGTTGTGGAAGGGTTTTGAAACCGGCTCTATGATCCGATGGCGGAGGGTATGTGCTTGGTGGGGCACGGCAGAAAGGACGTTTACCTCCCTGCCAATGATCCACATATCTTGGGGCGGATCAATGGTGGTCTGGAATTGGCGACCAGGAATCTCAGTCCAGACGGGATCCGGGACTGGCTGCAAAAAAACATTTCAAAGACGGAAAGCCGGGTGTCCCAAGAAGTGGATGGTGCCGAGCGAGTTGAGATTCTGCTGCACATCAACTCCGCTGAGCCACGAATCGAGATGCAAGGTGCAAACAAGAGCCTGCATGCGATCGAATTGCACATCGTTCCCAGCAAAGGGTTCATCACTCCAATGATTCGCGAAATGGACCGTGAGGGACAGGTTGTTCTGGAGTGGAAGTGTGAGGACTACTTTCTTGTCGCTGGATCAGAACTATGGTTCCCAGGGCGTTGTGAGTCGCGGCGTCTCGTTCCCGGCAAGAAAGATCCACACGTTGAGCGATACGAGTTTGACAAGGCAACTGTTCTTTTGAACCAGAGGATCCCTAGCGAACGCTTTGCGGTTCGGTTGCCCGCCCGCACATCCATTTTGGATACCCTTCACGATGGCAGGAATTATGTCTCGACGACTCAGGTTTCTCTCGCGGCAGACAATGTCGCGGATCTTTCGGCAGTTCAGGGTGTGCAGGTTGCCTCCGAACCGGTTGAGAATGCTCTTGGGCGAATCTCAGAGAAGCCATCGCTGCTGAGGGGTTTGTTCGTGATTGTTAACCTTGTCGGCGTCACTTGCCTCGCCTATTTCCTCTGGAAGCGTCGACGCTCTGAGGATGTTGCAGGAGACTAGATGTGTGTCGATTGCCTCTCCTTTTTGTCTTGCTCGGAATGCTCGTCGGTTGTGGTGGTCAAGAGGGCAAAGTGCTGTCTTCCTGTCCGGTTAGGCTGAGTCCGACCGAGATTCACCTCGGAGAACTGAGCGGGTCTCAGGAAATCGCTGAGTTCTCTATCGAGATCACAAACTCTTCCCCGGAAACTGTGAAAGCTCATATTCAGCCGGGCTGTGGCTGTACTGTGGTCGAGCAAGCCGATGTTGAGATTGACGGCGGAGGGACCCTTCTCGTTCCTGTCACGTTTTCACTCCGAGGGAGGACGGGACCTCAGGAGAACGTGATCCGTGTTTCCTGCAGACAGGGCGACGAATTCTGGCCAATGGATGTTTCCGTCCAGGCCGAGATCCTGGACGGCTGGAGTAGTTCTCCATTGCGAGTTGTGATCTCTCCGAAGGGCCAGGCGACGGTCACTGTGAACTCCTCGGCCTCGGAATGGAGTCATGTCGAGTCCATTGCTTTCGGCGATGGATTCATCTTTCATGAGTTGGAATCAACGGACGTGGATTCCCGTCGATTTCGTATCACCGCAAAGGAATCCCCCGATCCGACACGTGATCGCGGGATTGGATTTCGGCGAGTGGGACGCGATTCCCCATTTTTTGTCGTTCCGATCGTGATTCGATGACTACGCGTCCCGACGACATACCCGATGTTCTGTTCGATTCAGCGGATAGATCACCCCCGCGTGACCTCAGACTGGATTGGATGCGAGGGGCTGCATTGCTGGTCATGTTTGTTGACCACTTTCGTTCGAATGCCCTCTCAGCGTGGTCGCCCGGAAAGTTTGGTTACTCCGATATGGCCTCGATCTTTGTGTTCGTATCCGGATGTGCGGGAGGCGTCGTATTTCGAGGAATTCTCCGGGATAGAGGGTTCCTGGCGTGCTGTGGCAAAGCGTTTGTTCGAATTCTTCAGTTGTCCGTTGCCATTGTCACTACGGTGTTCGTAACGAACTGTATGGCCACTCGTCTAGAGCTCTCTCTGCTTGATCCAGGTTTCGGTGTCGAACTTCCCGCGTGTGCAATTCAGATCATTGGGATTCTTTCACTGTATTGTCTTCTCGTGGCGATGCTCCCTCTGATGGTATGGCTGAATGAACGCCACTGGTTGTGGTTGCTGCTCCCCTCACTGTTGGTTTACCTGGCAGCACTTCTACTTGAACCGGGCAGGGAATCGCCCTCCGTCTTGTTTCGCATCACCGGGTTTCAGCCTCTTTCATGGCAGCTGTTATTTGTGACGGGAATACTGGTTTATCCATTGCTGCAGTTCCGTGAACGCGAGAGATCTTCTCGTCGAGGACTCTTGATTATCGCATCGATTGTGATGTTGGATGTCAGCTGCCTCGATGCGCTGTGTTTCGGAAAGACGCACGGAATATGGACCGACAAGAGCTATCTGGGGCCGCTGGTCTATCTGCACGGTGTCAGTGTGGTGTTCCTGCTGATGACGTTTCTGCCCGATCCTGAGAATCGGTTATGGAACATGTGGTTCACCAGACGGATTGTTGCCTGCGGGCAGTCGTCACTGTTGGTGTTCTGTGCCGGAACTGTTGTTCAAGTTCTCGTCGAACAGTTGGTATTCCCACAGCGAACGAGCCTTTGTGTTCCAATTCTTCATGTAGGCCTTCTATGGGGAAGTTGTTTCTCCTTTGCCGGCAAAAGAAGTGAAGAGGGCGCGCCGCAGGGTGTGGCCGAAAAGTGTGCATCGCCTTTGGCTCCGAGGAGATCCAAGTGGAACGGGCATCCTCCCCGCGAGGGCGGGCGTGGCCCTGTTGTACGGTAAACTGTCGGGTGGCACTGCTCTGTGAGCTCACAGAGCAGTGCCACGCTTCGGATACTCGTTCCTATGCTCCGCGAATCGTCTCGATGTCGCGAGAACTCAGCGAGCGGAGGACGTGAGTCCTCCGTGCCTGACTGAATGCGGCCTGACACCGCCAGTTGCAGTGGGGAGAGATCTCCCGCGTGGCACCCCCGACTCACGTCGGGGGCTCGCTGTCACTCTTCACGGTGTGGTCGCTCCACTCGGCCAACCTACAGCACAGCCTGCGTCCAGGTGTGAGCCATGAGCGCCGCTCCGAATGGGGACGGATGCACTCCGTCCTTGGCCCAGTGTTCCGGAGGGGCCAGCTTGACCGCCTCGTCGAACATCGTCTGAAACGGCACGAACACCGCCTTGGCCTTCTCGGCCACGCGGCGGGCGGCGGCGCGGTAGCCGTCGAACTCGGGGAACCAGCTGTCGTCGATGGCGCCGCACTTCAGCACAAACGGCTCGCAGATCACGAGCTTGACGGAGGGCAGGGCGGTCAGCGTGCGTTCGACCAGGGCGTGGTAGTCGCTCTCGTAGCTCTCCAGCGTCCCCTTGTAATTGCCGTTCCGCTTGTGCCAGATGTCGTTCACGCCGATCAGAATGCTCAGCACATTCGGCTTGATATCGAGGCAGTCCGCCTGCCACCGGTCAGCCAGCTGGGGCACCTTGTGACCGCTGATGCCGCGATTGAAGATCTTGAGATCGGGGATCGCCGTCAGCAGGTTGGCCGCAGTCATGAAGGCGTACCCGCCGCCGAGGGCCTTCTGATTGTTGGGCTCGCTGGCTGTCTCGCGGCTGCGACCCGCGTCGGTGATCGAGTCCCCCTGTAGCAGCACGACATCCCCCGCCTTCACCAGCCCGCCCGCCGGAGCGTCGGCTGCGTGAGACGGACTCGACAAGGCCCAGCCGCCCAAAGCCGCAGCTGCAGTGGTCTGAAAGAACGAACGCCGGTTCGACATGGGGAACGCCTAGTGGAGGAGATTCAGGAGGGAGTGTCACTCGCCCCGATTCTGTCCCACGCGGAGAACAATCGCAAGCTGATCGTGCGACCGGGGCGAGGAGCCCACTCTGAAGAGCTCGCTGTTATCACGAGAACAGTTCGCGATCTCGAATCCGGATCGGATCGGTGTAGAACGGTTCCCACCACGCGGTTTCCCCCGCTTGGGGAGGAAGTTGGAGGGCGATCTGTTTGCGGGCCTTCTGGCCTTCGGCTTGTGTCACGCGGAAATGATAGTGATCGAAGATTCTCAATGCTTCAATCGCGAAAGACACAGCCACCCTCCGGTCTCGAACGCAGAACAGGTTCTCTCCGTTCTTCGTGTCCGCTGTCCCGGAAAAGTTGTAGGACCCAAAGTAGACCCGAGCGCTCGGAAGTCCAAAGTCGATCACGACGAACTTATGGTGCATGCGGTTTCCACCGCCACCTGTCGGTTCGGATTTGAACGGCTCAGGTACGTTCTTGCTCAAGGACTCCGGGCGCACCGGAGCCAGATTGCCGTCGGGCTTGAGCAATTGCAATCCCCCAACCTTCTTATCAGAGACTCCGTAAACAAAGACGCCATTGCGGTTCGTGACTTCCTCGATGGCATCACGGATTGTCCCCTTTGTCTGATACAGGAAGGCCAGCGAGTAGAACAGGCTCGATTTCGTGGTCAGGATGTCGTCGGCGATCTCCTGGAGCAGAGCGTTGTTCTTCGAGTGAGGCGAGAATGACACACGCGCGTCGAGCTTCTTCAAACCGAAATCGTTCCAGAGGGCGGCCGGGGAGCCTCCGAAATCCGACACGGTGTCACTGGACCAATACTGCTCGAACGCCGCATGAAAGGGGGCGATTGCCGACTGCCCCTGAACGACGACGGCATGATTGTTTTGGACGTACATGCCTCGCCACGTGAAATTCGTCGAACCGCCGATGGCGGCTTTGATCTTGGGACCATCGACGATGATCGTCTTGTTGTGTTGCAACTGTCCCAGATGTTGCCGCTTGACGTGGTCCTTGCCGGCGCTCTTCATGAGTCGCTGGGCCGCAATCGATTCGGCTGACTCGGCTTCGTGGTGTTCACCGCTGTCGTCGATAATGACCTTCAACCGATCCTTAAGTTTCTCCAGTCGTTCGACAATCTCCGGTTGGTTCAGATCATAGGCCACAACCCGCACTTGGGCTTTTTTGTCCTCAGAAATCGCTTGATCGAGAAGGTCCAGGATCGCACCACGGGCCTCGAAGCCCATCCATTCGTACGCGGCCTTCGCTCTGGGATGCGTAGGAACGAACTCAAGCCCTTTCGAGGACTTCGAAGGGAGAAGTTGCTTGATCGCGTCCCCCTTGGGGTCGAACTGATTAACAAACGCCTGAGACGCAATGAATCCTCGCGTAAACGTCACATTCATCTGTCCCGGGCAGGTCTCGCGGTTCAACTCGATGGAAGCCGATTGCGATTCCCCGGCGCGGAGGTTTCCGGCGCTGTCCATGAACATGGCGGTCACGCGGTACGTGAACTCGCCAGGGGGAATTTTCATGGCGGGAAAATTGACCCAGCGAAACTTCTGAATCGGGGATTCCAGGGACTTCCTGCGTTCTCCCGAGACTGTTCCGTCGGAGTTCGGGAAGTTGATCCGGTTCAGCACGTTCAGAAACTTCTCAGCGCCGGGGGGGCGGAACTCAATGCCGAATCCGACGAAATCCCTCGGTGGTTTCCCCTTCTTCCAATTCATCGCGAGCAGTGCCATCCCATCGCCGCGATGTACTCGCAAGGTGAAGGGGGCCTTGGCGTTCTTTCCGTTTGACTCAAAATCGCTGGGCATGAGGGGGCCTGCTCGTCTGGTGAGGTTCGTATTGCGACAGACTGGTCGCTTCGGCGGGTTTCACGTCGATAGGTTGATCCAGAACGACATTGTGTCCGTCACTCCTGCGAATGCCATGACCTGCACAGGTCATTTTTAACAGAAATGCAGGGGCTCAGCCGACTGGTAATCCCGGATTTTCAATAGAGGTCCGTGGACTCGGTGACGCGAGTAAATCGCCATCTCGGCGACTGGTGCCAGGACCTGCTCCTTCGTAAATTGGGGGCACTCCGACACCTTCCCAACCAGGCCCAACGATGCAGACCCCCGAACCCGCGCTCGAGCACCAGTGGCTCCTCCAACTCGTTGGTGACTGGACCTTCGCCTGTGAATGCTCCATGGGCCCGGACCAGCCGCCGATCCAGTCGACCGGAAAGCAAACGAACCGTGCTCTCGGTTCACTCTGGATTCAAGGGGAGATGGAGAGCACGGGCCCCGAAGAGCAGCCCGCCCGATCTGTGATGACGCTCGGATTCGACCCCGCCCGAGGTCGGTTCGTGGGGACCTTCATCGCCTCGTGCATGACCCATCAATGGGTCTACGACGGACAGCTCGACCCCGCCCGCAATCTCCTGACCCTCGACACCGAAGGCCCCAGCTTCGCCGACGATGGCACGCTGGCCAAGTACCAGGACATCATTGAGATCATCGACGCCGACCAGTACCTGCTGTCGTCGCAGTACCAGAATCCCGATGGAACGTGGGTGAAGTTCATGGCCGGGAAACACCTGCGTGTGCCGACAAAGCCGTAGGGCCGTGCTGTGACTGCCGCCCCAAACTGGAGTTTGGGACTGAGGATGAAGTCCGAAGACTGGGGGCTCCTGATGGTCGACCCCAGCCACACATGCCCCTTCTCGCATGGCAGCAGAGGGGCAGGGCGGTTTGGAATTGAGACGCACGACCGCTCGGCAGGCTGGCGCCGTGCCGCTCCTGGGGAGGGAAGAATTCATACGAATTCTGCTACGGTGCTACGGCCAATCAGAAGCCGTTGGGACATCGCCTGTAACAGCACCCGGAGTTGTGTCGGGCGGGCTGATTGTCGCGGGATCGTAGGGGCAGTGTCGGCAGCGGTTCTGGCAGCAGTAGCCGCGTTTCAGGTGGTAGGCAGCTGTGAAGACCCACCGGCCCGATTCCAGGTAGTAGTCGATCCCTTCGACCAGCTCGGCGTTCGAGTGGCTCATGCTGTTTCCAACGACTGCGGAGTCACATCCGCAAAGCAGAACCCGTCCCGTTCGATCTGCAGAGCTTTCGGCCTCATTCCCTGATCGCCTTGTGCAGGTGGACTCGGCAGGCTGACGCCATGCCGCTCTTGGGGGAGGGTAGAATTCTTACGAATTCTGCTACGTCAGGGGCGGCCGATCAGTGGTTAAACAGGAACTCGCGGCTGCTGAAGACGGCCCAGAACAGGTCTTCGATCGACTCGCGGATCTGGTCTGGCGGGGTCTCGCTCAGGATCTTCAAGAGACCCGCTCGCTCGTCGGCGGTGGGGTAGCGAGAGAGCCCAGCCAGGTAGACCTCATCGATGATCGCGCTGTCGGCCATCCCTTGCTTCCGCAGCTCGACCAGCTGGGCGGCGCGGCCGGCGGGGTCTTTCAGCTTCTTGTTGACGGTCTCTCCGTTCGAGATGTGCAGAGCCTGCACCAGGCTCGGCTCGTCGGAGCGTTCGCACTCGCAGACGATGCGGCGCTGGTTGCGGCCGAACTTCTGCAGGAACTGCGAATCGACGGATGAGTCATACAGCTGGATCGCCCGCGTTCCCTTGGGGTAGAAGTCGGTGTTCTGGAAATCGGCCCCCAGGAAGGCGATCCGCGTGAACTCGGACGGGACAGCTGTGACCTGCGACACGCCGTCGAGCAGGACTTCGGCCATCATCCGCTTGGGGTAGTAGCGGCTGTAGAACCGCAGCTCCTCCTTGTTGCCGGGGACAGAATTGCTGGAGCGCTGGTAGGCCTCCGACAGCAGAATCTGCTTCATCAGGGCCTTGAGATCGAACTTGTTGTCGATCAGGAACTTCGAGGCTGCGGCCATCAGCTCTTCGTTGCTGGCCGGGTTCGAGACGCGCAGGTCATCGACCGACTCGATCAGCCCGACGCCGAAGTAGGCCTTCCAGACGCGGTTCATGATCGAGCGGGCAAAGTACGGGTTCTCGGGCGAGGTCATCCACGTGGCCAGCTGGGCCCGGCGGTCGCTCGGATCGTCGATCGCCAGAGCCTGGCCATCAAGCGGCGTCGGCGGCTGGGGCTTGCCGGTCCGTGGCTGGACCAGATCACCGGTGGTCGAAACGTACACGGTGCGGTTGCCGTCGCCGTTACGCGGCTCGCCGCCCCAGCCCTTGGCCTTCACGCGGGCGAACAGATTCGCCATGCCGTAGTACTGGTCGTTGGTCCATTTCTCCAGCGGGTGGTTGTGGCACTTGGCACACCCGATCGACAGCCCCAGAAACGCCTGGCAGGCGTTCTCGGTCATATCCTCGGGTGACTGGCTTATGGCGTAGAAGTTCGTCGCCCCGTTTTCGAGGCTGCCCCCGGTGGCTGTCAGGACCTCGCGGACCATCTGGTCCCACGGAGTATTCGCAGCCACATGGTTCTTGATCCACATGTAGTACGACTTCACAGCTGCGGGCCGCAGCAGGTTGCCATTGATCATCAGCACATCGGACCAGCGGTAGGACCAGTAGTCGACATACTCCGGCCGGGCCAGCAGCTTGTCGATCAACTTGGCTCGCTTCTCGGGATCGGCATCGACCAGGAAGGCCCGCGTCTCGTCGGCGGTGGGCAGCGTCCCGATCGTGTCGATGAACGCCCGCCGCACGAACTCCGAATCGGTGCAGACAGGGGAGGGCGGTATGTTCAGAGCCTGCAGCTGGCGGTTGACGTGCTCGTCAATGAAGTTCTTGGGCTTGAGGGCCGCGAACGTCTCAGGAGCCACCTGATTTCCATAGGGCGACGTGATCCGCGCGATGGCCAGCTTGCTGCTGTACCAGGCGGTGATCGCTCCTTCGCCGGGGCCGACCACGGTCACGACTCCGTTGTCGTCGATGCGGCAGACCGCTTCGTTCGAGCTGGTCCACTTGACCCAGTGCGTGACGTCCCGCACCTGTCCATTATTGAAGTGCGCATTGACGAGCATCTGCACCTTTTCGTCTTTGGCGAGGCGGGTGCGGCCCGGCAGGATGTCGAGCCGTTCCACGGTGGCATCCGTCTCTGCCGGGGCCGTGGCTCCCTGGGCGATCCACTCGCTCAGGATGCGATACTCCAGCGAGTCGGTCTCGAACCGCATTCCACCGCGGTGGGCGATCGCTCCGGTCGGCTTGGCGAGGAACAGGCTGCGACCGGGAGCCGCCAGCTCGACTCGGCGACCGCGGTCCTGCTTGACGATATTGAAGTAATCGGCCACCGGGTCATACCCCCGCAGCGAGAGCCGAAATCCGCCCTTGCCGGCCAGGGCCCCGTGACAGGCCCCCATGTTGCAGCCGGTCTTGGCCAGCACCGGCTGCACGTCATTGCGAAAGCTCCATGCATGCAGGGCTGCGGAGCCGACGACGGTGACCTTGGCCGTAGCTGTCTGCTCGCCGACCTTGGCCGTGATGGTGGCGACTCCATCTGTGACCGGTTCGATGACTCCGGAGCTGGAGACCTTCGCGATCTCGGGATGGTCCGAGGTGTAGGTCACTCCGTCCCGAACCTGCGAGGTCAGCAGCTCGCCTTCGACATTCTGCACCACAACCCGCTGAGTCGCCTCGCGCCCCTGCAGGGTGGCCTCAGCTGGCAACAGCCGCAATTCCCCGGCTGTGAGCGAGGTCGAAACAGCCACAAGGGCCACAGTCAGAAGTTGCCAGTTCCAGCGCATCACCACACTCCACGCAATCGGTCGGCGATTCCCTCACGCATCGGAGTTCGCCGAACTATGAGAGTAGCAAATGCCGCAAGGCGAGGCGAACTCGCCTGCCCCCCGATCGGGGTGGTCGGCGGGGCAGGGCGGTTCTGTGCAAGACACCGCGAATCCCAACCCGACTTATCTCCCCTCTCCCCCCGGGAGAGGGGCCGGGGGTGAGAGTACTCCAGCGGAGCCCACAATCGTTCCCTGTCGGCGACTTCTCCGAAGTCGCTGAAACCCGCGTGACCAACCCGCTTGATTGACCTATGACCTGCCCCGTGCCAAACACACGGGCTCCACTGGCCTCGGAGAGGCCAGCGACTTTGCAGGCTCACTCACGCCGACCGAGCCAGGTAACTCTGCGTCGTGAACCGCGGCGGGATCGTGTACCGGTCGGTTGTCGATTCAATTCGCTCAATCTCGGACAACGAGAATGTCTGGACTGAGCGGTGCAGCGACGACCGGCCGATCACTTGCCAGCTCTGGTCCTGAAACACAAGGCGGTAGGGACTGAGCAACGTACATTCGCAAGTCGCAGGATCGACAGACGTCAGATAGATCCTCATCCGTGTTCGCTGGTCGAGCGCGGTTAAAGTCTGCTCGAAGATTCCTCGATTCAGCGGCGACGGAGCTGTCGATTGTAAGTGGATGTCGATCAGGGAGGTCAGTCTCGACTGGTCCGAAGCCATCGCTGACGGCACCTTTGCCAAGGCCAAAAAAGGGGCGAAAGCGTAGGAAAAACCAAGTGTGGAAAGGGCTCCAAGATCATGGCCCTGACCACCGGTGACGGCTTACC
>JBIIOI010000142.1:0-3134 GCA_044337025.1 Planctomycetaceae bacterium | reverse complement strand
CCGCTGCCGCCGAAGAGGTCGAGGACGTTCTCACCCGTGCGGGAGGAGTACTGCATGGCCCGCACGGCGAGTTCCACCGGCTTCTCGGTCAGGTGGACCATGCTTTGCGGGTTGACCTTCTTGACGTGCCACAGATCGGTGGCATTGTTCGGGCCAAGGTAAGTGTGGGCCGCACCCTCCTTCCACCCGTAGAAGCACCATTCGTGCGCTCCCATGAAGTCCCCTATGGGCAGGCGTGTGGAACCTTCGCGGTAGGCGTTTTCCAAGCCTCCGGAGAGGACGACCACGCCAGTTTTAGTCTCTGGGTAGATTTCGATTCGCTCGACGTACGCTTCGACCAATTGGCGGTCTTGGAGGGTAATCTCGGTTCGCGTGGTCAGTTCGTGCAGCCCGGCGAATTGCTTGAGTGCCCAAGCCCGCAGTTCGTCCTCCTTCGGTTCCGGCTTGGCGGGAGCGGCCTGTGGTTTGAGGCGGGCTGTCAGCGCGTCCCGCTTGGCCTTCAGGTCGGCCAGAGTCGATTGCAGCTCGTCCATCCCGTCGAACGTCGGGTCGGCCATCATCCCGAGCGTGGCCTTGATCTTCCTGTTGAGGAGGTCCAGGTCCCGTTCGTCGCTCTTGGCCCGTTTCGGCTCGGCCTTCTTGGGGGCCAGGATCGCCTTCACGAATGCGTCGATGGCCTTCTCGGTTGTCTTGTTGTCGCCGATCAAGACTTGTTGGACCGTCTTCAGCACAAAGGCGTCAATGGCGGGCCCAGGGAGGTTGACCACCCCGCATACGGACTTGCCGTATCGGTGGTAACCCGAACACGTGTAGCACCGATACCCCTCTCCGGTGGGGCCTGGCCAACGGCGGTCGCGAATTGTGGTGAAGCTGTGATTGCAGCGTTTGCAGAGTAGTCGGCTCGCCAGTAGGGACCGCTTGGTCGGGCGTGCCTTGCCAGCGTCGGCTCGGCGCTTGGCGACCGACTTCTGAGCGGCGTCCCACACTTCCGGAGTAACGATCGGTTCGTGAACTCCCTCGGAGATGATCCAGTCGGCAATCGCGTTGACCTTCCAACCTCGCCCCTTCTTGGGCCTCAGAACTCCGTTCCCATCGAGGCCGAAGAGCGTGCCCATCGTATGCCGGTTCCAGGCGATGGCCCCCTTGTAGACCGGGTTGCGAACCAGCTTCGCCACGCGGGAGGTGTTCCACTTCATTCCCCCCGGCGAGGGGATGCCTTCAGTGTTGAACGTCTGGGCGATCGTGTGGAATCCGTATCCCTGCACGCAGAGGTCGTAGATTCGCTTCATCGTCGCCACGCGGTCGGGCGTGCTCAAGACATAGCGGATGATGTCGCTCTTGGTCTTCTTGATGTTCTCTCCGGGGTCGATCACTCGCAGCAGCTTGCCGTCATGCCCGAACTCCTGCTTGCTGCCGTCAGGCAACCATCGCAGCGTGCGGAGTACGGTGCCGTCTGCGGTGATGTGCTGCTTGTCGTAGCCGTAGGGGGCCATCCCGCCAGGGGCGCTCTTCCGCTCGCGAATGTTGCTGATCTGCCCACGAATGGTGTCGCGGGCCAGCTTTACCGAGTACTGCCGGGCCTGCCAGGACTTCACGCCTTGGATCAGTTCGCCCTCATCGCCTTCCGGGATTCCGTCAGCGGTGAAGACCACATCGACGCCGGCCATCTTCAGCCGATGCAGGTAGAACCCGGTTTCGTTCGTCCCGCCGCGCGAGAAGCGGCTGATGTCGTAGCACAGCACCGTCTCGAAGTCGCGGCCGTTCTCAGCAGTCGTGATCAGCTGCTCGAAGGCGTTCCGGCCTTTGGTGCTGGTCCCGGAGATCGCATCGTCGATGAACCAGCGGACGATCTCGTATCCATGCTCTTTGGCCCACTTCTCGACATAGGCCTGCTGGTCGGGGATGGAACGCTCTTGAAGGTCGGTGCTGCGGCGAGCGTAGCCGACAGCCCGGATCATGTTTCGCGGACTGGCCGCAGGTGCAGAATGGCGTTTAGCCATGGCTTTCCCTTTCCTATCAAGGGTTGGTGATGGTCAGAACCGCCGGGGCGTTGGCGCGCCTCCGGCGGTTCGTTTTGGAACACGCTCAGGGGCGTCCTTAGTGGTTGAGGGCGAACAACCCGCGACCGGTCTTCTGGAACGTCGCGTCAGCCCCTTTGTCCCGGATCTGACGCAGCAGCGAGGCGTACAGCGTGGCCTCAGGCGTCTTCCCGCCCGGGCTCGACCAGTATCCCTTGGCCGACATCGCTTCGACCATCGCCTTACAGGTCATCGGCTCTTTGGCTTCGGCCAGCACGCGTTCGGCTGCGGCGATCTGGCTCAGCTTGCCGGTGACTGGGGACTTTGTTTCAGCAGTCGGCGTCCCCTTGGCCTTCGCGGCCGGTTTGGCCACCTTGGAAGCCGCCGCCTTTTTCGTCGCGTTGGTGCTGCTGGCCTTCGCTGTCGTCTTGGTCTTCGTCGCCATCATCATCTCTCCCGTCAGGGTTCCTGGTGGCCCGACGACGATCGTCGGGCGTGCGACACCAGTTACCTCGCGCGCGGGAGGACATCCAGGCATGAATTCGTTCGATGATCAATTGACAGGGACTGTCGGCACAGATATATCTATCACCTGAGTGGTGGAATATCTGTTCCTGCCGGATCGGTTGTGCCGATGAAACTGTCGCGGAAGTCTGATTACGCTCTTCGAGCTCTGATGTCTCTGGTGGGGCATCACGGGAAGGGGGTCGTGTCTGTCCGTGAGTTGGCGGAGCGGAACGATATTCCGCGCAAGTTCCTTGAAACCATCATGTTGGAGATGAAAGCGAAGGGGTGGGTGGAGAGTGTGGCGGGGCGGGATGGCGGGTTCAAACTGGCCGTTTCGCCGGAGCAGCTTACGATGGGGCAGATTGTGCGTCACTTCGACGGGATTCTGGCTCCAATCAGCTGTGTTTCGACGTCGCACTATGAAGCCTGCTCCCAGGAGGGTGTCTGCCGGTTTCGGCGTGTTCTCCTGGATGTTCGCAACTACATCGCCCGCGTGATGGACGGAGCCAACTTGGCCACTGTGTTCACAGGTTCAATTGTCCGGAGAGACGAAGTGTTCAGCCAGGAAATGCTTTACGGCGACGGCATCTGAACAGCTTCTCTTTTTTT
>JBIIOI010000057.1:0-37841 GCA_044337025.1 Planctomycetaceae bacterium | reverse complement strand
GCTGCTGACGGAGCTTCTGAGCCCGAGCATTGCGACGGGCTTCTTCCTGAGCAATCGGGGACAGATCGACGGGCTTATCACGGCCCTGAAGTTCCTCGGGGGTGGGAGTTTCGGCAGGAGCTGCGTCACCGGCAGGAGCCTCCTCGACCTGGGCCACCGTCTGGATCATCAGTTTTCCGACGCGGTTCTTCAGGCCCTTGGCCCTCACATTGGCCGGGTCCAATTCGCTGAGCTGTTGCATGGCCACCTGGGCCTGAACCACATCTCCACGAGAGAGTGCCCGGTCGACGGTGATTTCGAGTCGTTCCACATTATTGGCAAAGGCCTGCCGCGACGCATTCAGAAAATCGACACCTGCGAACGGGACGACGAGCCCGCCGGTCGACTCAGCCTGTTGCCAGATCCCTGCCAGATTCTGATTCCCCTTCTCGAACTTGGCGGTCGGAACGTTCCAGGAGAGTTCCCCTTCCGAGGTCTGAACGGAGAGTGACGCCCCGGCTTCCCACTGGCCGCGAGCGATGTAGATCGTCTCGCGATCGGAACGCAGCGGCAAAGCCTGCTGTGGCAGGACTTCGGCACCGGACCAGTGAACCGACAGCGAAGTTGGATAAAGGACGGGACGATCAATCGCCTCAGCCAAGGTCTTGCCGACGTCAGCGGCCTTCAGTTCGGAGTTGTCAATCAGGGCCATCCCGCCGGTGGCTTCGGCCAGAACGCCGAGCAGCAGCAGGTCCTTATTGGCCCCGACGGCAAAACCGTGAATCGGGATGTGACGCTCACGCAGGTTCGAGACCGTTTCCTGCAGTTCCTTCGGCTGGAGCAGGTGAGCCGAACTCATTCCGTCGCCGATGTAAACGATCGAGGACTCTCGTCCCTGCTCGAAGCTGTTGGAGGCGGTCCGGAGTGCGGCCAGCAGGTCGGTCGCTCCGGCGGGGAGGCGGCTCTGCAGGACTGGCAGCGTCTCTTTGGCAGCGCTGGCTGGGGAAATGAACCCCTTAGTCAGAGCGGTCGACTTCACGTCGATGGCGTGAATCTGTACCCGATCAGTGGCGGGCAGCGAGGCGAGCAGTTCCTTCAGAACGTTAATCGCCATCGTGCGATGCTCACCCACCTGGCTGGCCGAGGTATCGACCAGAATCAGGTGATCATGCGGCGCGAGGGAGGTCGGCTGAGCCGGGCCCTTCAGCGAAACCGCATAATAGGAGTGGCCATCCAGAGCCTGATGGCTGTAAAGCTCGGCGGATGCTGGATCGGCGGCAAACGCAGGACCAGCGATCGCGACACTGGCCAGCCAGGCAAACGCATTCACCTTGAGGGAACGCATACTCCAACTCCTCAGGAAACACCTGATCGGATAACCCGGCTCCTCGGAACGAGGACCGGAGACATGGACACAGTTGAGGGCGCGTTGAATCACCCTGCGAAGGGAATTCAGCATATCACCCTGTTCGACCGGGACTCAAACAGATTCTGTCCGAATTCCCCGACATTTCCGGATCGCCCGTCAGAACTGCCGCCATCAGGCGGCAAGACCGACACGGACGGTTTGTTCGTTACTTCGATTCCCCGCCCACCAGGGACAGCTTGGTCCGCTCAGCGGCCATCTTCTCTAAACGGGTGCGAGAATAGAGACGAACCAGCTGATCGTTGTAGAGCACTCGCCCCTGATCGTCGGTCGTCAGGGAATCGAGGATCTCGGGCTTCACCGCCTTGGAATAGAGCGCCGCGAACGATTCGGGATCGACGCCCTGGCCGGACTGCAGGTCTCCCATGGCGTTGCCGCCGCCAGCCAGGATCAGGTAAGCGTTGGGGGTATCGCTGATCCCCTCGTACTTTCCGTCCTGCTGCAGCGCATCCATGGCGGCCTTCAACGATTCGTGGGCCGCCTTGATCTTTCCTGAGGTCTCGTCCGACAAACCGGCCGCTCCATCCTGTGCGGTGAGTTGGGAAGACGCGACTGGCCAGGCCCCCTGACCACACCAGTACCCCACAGTCCACATGGCCAGGCTGAGTGCCAGCAGTTTGAACTTCGTCATTGCAGACCTCTGTGTCAGAGCCTCTGGTTCCGAGGCGAATTGTGTATTGAGCTGCCGAGAGGGGGATCGTATCACCCGGTGACCATCGGGTTCCATCCCTATCGGACTGGTTGCTCAGGCCGCCTTGCGTTCGGTTTCCGTCTGCGTGGTCGCGACCGGGAACGGCACCACCTCTGGGCGGTTCGACTGCCCGCGACCCCGCACGCGATCACCGACCTTCTGGCTGATGACCATCATTACGAGACAGGCCCCAAAGACCACGGCACAGCCGATGATCGCAATCTGATCATCTGAGAGTTGAGCTGCCAGCATGTGAAGAACTCCGTTCGGCACTCGGTGCAACACGTTCCCAAACCTTCTGGCGTACGAATGGGCGTTATGATTCGCCCTCAGCGTCTAGCCACAACCCGGTTCGGAAAACGGTTCCCGACATCGGATGCTTTCGTCGGATTCGTCCAGACTCCTTCAACTCGGACTCCCGAAACCGAACAGCTCCCGGCAAAGAGCGAACACGCCTCGTCGTACGCGATCCCTTCCGGTTGTTCCGCTTGTAACGCGTGTAGGAAACCTGCCGGAGATGCGGGCCACTGCGGGACCCACACCCCAGGAGCGAACCGATTATTCCGATTGTTCCGGCTGCAATGGATCTAGCCCCTCAATGTGTCGTTTGTCGACTTTCCGAAACAGGCAACATCTTCTGTCTCAACCGTCAGGATGAACAATGACACGCAGGACACGCAGGAAATATGTGACGGTTCGGCAACATCGACCGTCCTCTTTCACCACGTGTGTTACGGTTGCAACACGCAACATAGGGTTGCGGGAATCTCTCTCCTTGAGAGTGCAAGGAACATCTGATGCCTTCGTTGAGCCTGGCCTCCTGGATTCTGGTCGTCGTGGTGGCGCTGTTCACCGCGATCGCTGCCTTCTGGGATTACTGGCAGTTCCGGATTCCCAACAAGCTCACCCTGCCCGTCTTTGCCGCAGGCTTGATCTATCAGGTGGCCTTCCATGGCTGGTCTGGTTTGGGCACTGCCGCAGCTGGCTTCCTGGTGGGATTTGGGGTGCTGTTTGTTCTCTGGATCGTCGGTGGAGGCGGGGGCGGAGATGTCAAACTGATGGGCGCTTTAAGCGTCTGGCTGGGATATCAACTGACTCTCTATGTCCTCATCCTCAGTACGATCACCGTGGTGATGGGAACGGCTGTCATGATGGTTTACGGAGTGTTCACCAAAGGTGTTCGCGGCGTGAAAAGCCAGTATTTGCCGCAGCTGAGGACTGATGCCGAAGGGAAACGTCGAGCAGAAACCGTTGAAGAAAAGCAACGTCGCCGTGCTATGGGATACGCGATTCCAGTGTGTATTGCGACCTGGGCTGTCTTGGCCTGGAAATTGCCCACACTCGACCGTCCTCAGGCAGAAGCCGCCCCGGCGGTCCCCGCTGCTCAGACTTCGGAGGCGGTGTAATGCTGCGACCCCTGACCACAACTCGGAAGCCACGCACCCGACTCAATACGCGGGGGACACGACGCGGAATCCTCAGCATGGAGCTGGTGCTCACGCTCCCGATCCTGCTGATCCTGCTGTTCGGCCTGCTGGAGTTCTCGCTGTTGTTCTTCGCTCGCGGAGACGTCGTCGACGCCAGCCGCGCTGGTGTCCGGGCCGCCCGTCTGCACGGGGCGACTGAGGAATCTGTGGAAGACGAAGTCCGCTACTCGCTGGGAGCCCGCCTGGCCTCCCAGGCTCAAGTTCATACCAACCTCGGTGACAAGACCGGGGATGAAGTCAGCGTGACCGTTCAGGTCCCGATGGCTGCCGCCGCTCCCGACTTGCTGTGGATGGTGGGTTACAGCCTCAAGGGCCGTGACCTCCTCTGCGAAACCCGCATGGTCAAGGAATAACCCAGTTCGCCGGACGAAGGATCGTCGGCTTCACCCCGCCACTCAAATCACGTCCGCGACTTTCTGGAGACTCTGAAGTGAAACGTCTGACACCCGCCACACTCACCTTGCTGATGCTGCTGATCGTCGGCGGCCTCGTGCTGGCCTACGTGGGCAAGAAGCTGCTCGCCCGCGAAGACAAACCCGTGGTTGATCCCACGATCGATGTGCCGATGGCCATCGCCGACCTCGACCCGGGGACCAAGATCACCGCTGCTCACCTGGCGACAGGCCGCATGTTCCAGTCGAAGATGACCCGCGACATCGTCAAGAGCGAGCGCGTTCTGGTCGGTCGCGTCGTGAAGACGAAGATCAAGGCCGCTCAGGGAATCAGCACCCTGGACCTGTACGCTCCGAACGAAGGCCCGCCGCTCGGGATCAGCCCAGGCATGCGAGCTGTCACCATTTCGCTGACCGATGGCACAGCTGCCGTCGACGGACTGGTCAAGCCGGGCGACTATGTGGATATCCACTTCGTGCCTTCGTACTACCGTGACCTCGGCAAGAACGGCGGCATGATCATGACCCTGTTCAAGGGCGTGAAAGTCATCGGCCTGAACAGTGGAACCGCGGGCTCGGTCGAAACGAATCGCGGCACCAACAATGTGACTCTGGAGATGACTCCGGATCACGCCAACGTGCTGCTGCTGGCTAACAAGAAAGGCCAGATGACTCTGGTCTACACACCCGATGGAAAGGCTGAGAACCAGTTCGCTCTCCGCGATCAGGACCGGGCCTATCTCGACGAGATCCTGGGCCTGAAGGCTCCGGAAGCTCCCGAAGCTCCGAAGGTCACCCGACCGACGGTCACCGAACTGTTCTCCGGAGCCAGCCGCCGCCTGCAGACCTTCAAGGACGGCCTCCGCAGCGACCGCTACGCCATCGAACGCTTTGACTACAACCGTCCTGCCTTCGCTGCTGGTTACGGTGCGGGCTACGGTTACGGTGGAGCTTATGACCTCGGATTCGGTGCCAACGGCGGTTACCACGAACCCCCGCCGCCTCCGATGGATCGTCGCCGCGATGATTACGGCGGTGGAGGCTTTGGTGGTGGTTACGGCGGTGGCAACGGCTTCTACTCCGTGCCAGCTCAGAGTGCCTCCGACGCCATCGGGGGAGCAGCCGGAGCCGCTCAGGGCGGAGCCGGAGCTGCCGGTGGCTTCCAAGGGGGAGCCGGTAACTTTGGCGGAGCTCCTGCCGAAGGCCAGTAAGACGTGAATTCGACAGCTCCCGCCGACCTCCAGATCGGCGGGGCTGTTTCAGTTGACCGAGTTTGAGACCGAGACCTTTCCGCCAGGAACCAACCGTGTTCACCTTGCAGCCCCAGCGACGAACTTCCCAGGCCCGCTCACGACGCGGCAGCCTGGTGATGGTCGTCGCCATGGCTCTGCTGGTGATTGGTTGCTGCCTGGCTCTCGTGTTTGACCGATTGTGGCTCGACAACGCTCAGGTCGAACTGCAGGCTGCGGCCGAAGCTTCGGCCTTGGCTGGAGCGGCCCAGCTCGCGACCGATGAACGCCTGAACCCGAAGCCGGTCGACCTGATCACTCCCGCTCGCGAGGCCGCTAAGAATCTGGCGACCCGGAACTATGCGGTTGGCTCCTCGGTGTCATTGCAGGATCAGGACATTCTGGTCGGCACGATTCAGATGGACCCGGACAACGAGCACGCCGAGCTGGTCGAAGAGACCGAACGCCCGACGACTGTTGTCGTGAAGGCCGCCCGGACCAAGGGACGCGGCAATCCGGTCGCACTCTTCTTTCAGGAATTGACCGGACGCTCCAGCGGCAACGCAATGGCGATCGCCGAAGCCAGCGTCGACAACCGCATCATCGGCGTCCAGCCCAACACCGGCTCTCCGGTTCCCGCGATTCCGATGTCAATTCTCTACACGCATCCCGATCCCCGCCGCCTCGATACCTGGCAGCGGCAGATTGAGATGCGTCTGGGTGTCGACAACTACAGTGTCGATCCCGTCACCAATGAGATCGTTCCCGGGCCGGACGGAATCCCCGAAATCCTGCTGCACACAGCGGCTCTCGCGGACAGCGAAGAGGACTCCAAGAAGGTCAATCTGCTGACCGCTGACGTCGGGAATGGACTCAAGGAGTCACGCGTCGCGGAGCAGCTTCAGAATGGCTGGACGGTCGATGACCTGAAGTCGTTCGGAG
Organism: Planctomycetaceae bacterium; assembly: GCA_044337025.1. Taxonomy (GTDB): domain Bacteria; phylum Planctomycetota; class Planctomycetia; order Planctomycetales; family Planctomycetaceae; genus TH-plancto1. The sequence goes on along the minus strand of JBIIOI010000057.1, from coordinate 31,695 downwards.
AGGAGTTCCGCACGGATCAAGGCCCGCAGACTTTGGATGTCGATGCCGCCATGATCGGAGCCATTCAAGACGAGCTGCGAAACCTGATCGGCCAGACCCGGATCTGCACGCTGTATATCGATCACAAGTCGACCAACCACACACTCGGACAAGCTGCGGTGGTCAGCCTGGTTGCGATTCGCATCCTGGCTGTCACAGAGACCGGAGCTCAGAAGCTGCAGATCACGGCCCAGCCGTCCGTGATTGCGACCCGGACCGCACTGCTCGAACGCCAGGACGCCGCCTGGATCGGTGGCGAGAGCGACGGACCGTCCAACCCGTACATCTACAAGCTGTTCCTCAGTCACTGATGACTTGCTGGCTGTTCCCCAGCCACTGAGTGTCAGTCACTGAATCCTCAAGTCTCACCCGTTCACCTTCCCGGACTGTTTGACAGGATCACCTGCCATGGGCATCGATACCCGCCGGACCTTTCAGCAACTGAAGACCCGCCTGCACCGCCAGATTGTCGACTCGATCGACATGTCGAAGGCGGGTGACCTGGGCGAAGAAGAGTTCCGCAAGCAGCTCAAGGGGCTGGCCAATCACCTGGCTTCCCGTCCCGAGAACAACCTGCAGGGCCGCGACCGCGACCTGATGGTGCAGGAGCTGATGGACGAGATCTACGGCTTCGGACCACTGCAGGACCTGATGGATGACCCCGAGGTCTCCGACGTGCTGGTCAACGGCCACGACACGGTGTTCGTCGAGCGGAACGGTCTGCTCGAGCGAACCGATGTGAAGTTCGCCGATGATGCGCACCTGCTGCACTTCATCCAGCGGCTCGTCGGCCAAGCCGGTCGTCGAGTCGACGAAACGGCTCCGATGGTCGACGCCAAGCTGCCCGATGGCTCACGTCTGCATGCGGTGATTCCTCCGCTGGCTCTGCGGGGACCGACGCTGTCGATTCGCCGCTTCAAGAGCAAGATCATGCAGTTCGAGGACATGGTCCGGACCGGGACGCTCGCTCCCGAGATGGCCGAGTTCCTGATCGCCTGCGTCAAGGGGCGTCAGAACGTCTTGCTCTCGGGCGGTACAGGTGCCGGTAAGACCACGATGCTCAACAACTTGAGCCGGTTCATCCCTGCCTCGGAACGTGTGGTCACGATCGAAGAAACGGCCGAACTCCAGCTGCAGCAGGCCGACGTCGTGGGCCTCGAGACTCGCGTCTCGAACGTGGAAGGCAAGGGAGCGGTGTCGCCTCGCGATCTGCTCCGCAACTCGCTGCGTATGCGTCCGGACCGGATCATCGTCGGCGAAGCCCGCGGCGGCGAAGTCCTGGACATGCTGCAGGCCATGAACACCGGTCACGACGGCTCAATGAGCACCGTCCACGCCAACGACACCCGTGATGCCCTGCAGCGTCTGGAGCTGATGATTGCCCTGTCGGGTGCGGAACTTCCGACCCGCGTGGCCCGTAAGTACATCGCTTCCGCGATTCAAATCTTCCTGCATGTCGCCCGTCTGGCGAACGGAGAACGCAAAGTGATGCGTATCTCCGAGCTGACCGGTGTGACGAACGGCGAGTTCGACATCGAAGACATCTTCGTCTACCGGATGGCCGGGATGGACGGAGCGGGCCGCGTGCTCGGCTCGTTCTATGCCACCGGATACGAACCGCAGTGTGTCCGCCGGATCGCCGCTCGCGGCGTCGAACTGAATCCGAAGCTGTTTTCGGCTCGTGAGCTGAAGAGCGGTTTCGAAGCTCAGTCGATCTTCTCCTGATGTTCGGGACCGGGATGGTCCTGTCTGTTGCGTTTTGGAAACACCGATTTCTGGCCATTCGAGTGAGACAGGCCCGCAGCTTGTCTGCCAGCGGTCAGAATCGAGTGTCACTCCGAGTTCTCTCACTTCCACGGACGACCCGAGGCATTCATGGCCACCGACCTGATTACACCCCGTCCCGAATTCTCCGCGATCCTGCGGGAGCAGGAGACCTACGCCGCTGGAGAATCGGAAGACGTTGGCAACCGGATCAACTCGTGGTTCGACCTGTTGATGATCCAGTCCGGCATGGGGATCTCCCCGAGCATGGTGCTGGCTCTGTGTCTGCTCAGCGGAATCGCCCTGGGAGGCCTGGTCTTCGTGCTCCAGGAAAACCCGATCACAGCTGCGATCGGAGCCTTCTTCGGCTTTGTGGCTCCGATTGTGATCGCCGTCCTGATGAGAGCCCGGCGTCAGTCGGTAATGATGAACCAGATGCCGCCGATGATTGACGAACTGGCCCGTGCCGCCAAGACCGGACGCAGCGTGGAAGCCTGCCTGCAGGTCGTGGCTAACGACACTCCCAGCCCTCTGGGTCAGGAACTGCGTCTATGCACCGACCGGATCGCCATGGGACTGCCCCTGAACGATGCGATGGAAGAACTTCCCTACCGTACGGGGCTGGTCAGTGCGAGCGTGCTGGGGACCGCACTGAGCGTCCACCGCGAAACGGGTGGTGACCTGGTTCGCGTGCTGGAACGCCTGTCTCAGACGATTCGCGACCGCATCCAGTTCCAGGGCCGCCTGGCCGCCGCGACCGCAGCCAGCCGGGCTGTGGCCATCCTGATGGTCGCGTTGCCGCCGCTGATTCTGGCCTTCTTTATCTTCCGCGATCCGGCCTACCTGCAGAACCTGATGGACTCGACCTGGGCCAGCCGCCTGACCATTCTGGCGATCATCCTGCAGATCGTCGGAACAATCTGGGTCTTCCGGGTGCTGGCCTCCAGCCGCAAGACATAAGCAATCACCGCAGCCCTGTTCCATTGACCCCTGACCGTACACTGACCTGATCGACGGACCCTGCGATGAACAAGATTCCGATCGTCTCTCTGCTGATGCTGCTGTGCGTGATCCTGGTCATCCGGATCATCTACAAGTGGTGGAGTGCCCGTCAGAGCGACAGTGCCATCCGTCGCCGACCCGACAAGCCAGTCGCTCAGAAGCGAGCCGCTGCCGAACCGATCGCCAACAGCCCGCTGCAGCCGCCGCCGGTCGCACCTGTTGTTCCGCCGCCCGTCCCAGTGGTGCCGGCCCCCGCTCCGCGGATCACTCGGGAGGCTGCGGCCTCGATTCACGAAGACGAAACCCCGAGTACTCGTTCCGAGGGCAGCCGCTCGCGGATCTTCGGCAACAAGCCCGCTGCGGGATCGGGAATCTGGAACACCGGTTACGTCACCGCCAGTGCGATGACAAAGACCGAGCCGGAAGCTCCGCAGACGCTCGAAGACGAAGTCATCGACGGCAGCGATCTGGTGCTGGGACCGCTGACGACAACGTTGTCGTCAATGCTGCCCGAGTCGGATGACCGCCGCCGCGAGCTGACCCGCACGCTGCAAAACGCCGGTTACTACTCGCGAAACGCCTGGCACAATCTGTCGGCGATCCGCTACCTGGGGATTTTCCTGCCGATTATCGCCTGTGCTCTGCTGCTGGTGTTTGGACCGCCGCGGCTCGAGCCGCTGTTCGTGGCGGGAATCGTCGTCCTGCCGCTGATTGGCTGGGCATTGCCCACGCTGATCGTTCGGAACAAGGCTGAAGACCGGCTGCGTGAGATCAGCAACGGCATGCCCGACATGCTCGACCTGTTGAACATGTGCGTGAGCCAGGGGATGACCGTGCCCAAGTCCCTAGGCCGGGTCGGTCGCGAGCTGGAGCCGGTCTATCCCGCGCTGTCGAAAGAACTGAAGATCGTCACTGAACAGTCCCGAGTCGGCTCCCTGCAGCAGGCCTTGGCCGGTCTCAGCCAGCGGGTCGACGTGCCCGAAGTTCACTCGTTCACTTCGCTGATCATTCAGACGGAGCGGATGGGAACCAGCATGAGTGACGCCCTGGTCGACTACTCGGACAGCATGCGGGAAACGATGCGTCAGCGGTCCGACCAGAAGGCCAACTCAGCCACATTCAAGCTGCTGTTCCCGACGGTGCTGTGCCTGATGCCAGCGGTGTACCTGTTCCTGCTCGGTCCCGCCGTGATCCAGCTGGCCGACTTCTACACCGGTCGCGGCCGCCAGGTGATCCAGGCCGGAGCCACAGCCGCCACGGGGAACTCACTGACACAGCGGCAGACCCAAGGTCGGTAGAGTTCACGAGCGAGCAAATTTCTCCAAGGTCACGAGACAGCCGGTCTCGTGACCTTGTTGCTTTTCCGGGGAATTGGGATCGTATCGATGACGATTCATTCTCTTCCGGACGCCCCTCTTGAAAGATCGCCACTTTCGTCCCGCCTGGTGGCTGCCGGGTGGGCATCTGCAGACGCTTTCCGCCGCCTATTGGCGAGGGCCTCAGACCGTCGAAAATGGGATTCCCAGACGGGTCGATCTGCCCGATGGAGATGCGCTCGTCGCCGTCGATGACTGCCCGAGTTCCTGGCGGCCCGGTGATCCCGCGATCCTGATGATGCATGGGCTGGGAGGCTGTGCCCGGAATGCGTTTCTGGTCCGGACAGCTGCGAAGTTGGTGGCCTCTGGAGTGCGGGTCTTTCGGCTCAATCTCCGCGGGTGCGGAGCGGGAGCGGGGCTGTGCCGGTTGCCGTATCATGCGGGAAGGTCGGATGATCTGAGGGTGGCTGTTGAGGCGGTGGTGAGCTGGTGCCGTGGGGCAAGCCGAACGGACACCAGCTCCCTCTCCCCACAATCGGTTCAAGAAACTGAGAAACCGTCGCTATGGGGAGAGGGTCGGGGTGAGGGGCATTCCACAGTTCCCCCTCACCCCAGCCCTCTCCCCCGCACTCCTGATTCATCCAGTGATTCAATCTTTCGCGGGGGCGAGGGAGCCAGAGCTATCGGGCTGCAAGAGCGTCCGCGGATTGAAAGCCCGCTCGTGCTGTTCGGGATGTCGCTGAGTGGCAACATCCTGCTCAAGTACCTGGGTGAGGCTGGAGCGAGCGTGCCGCGATCTGTGCGGGCGGCTCTGGTCGCCAATCCTCCCATTGATCTGTCTCGCAGCGTGAAGACGCTCACGCGGCCTCTCAATCGCGGTTATGACCGGCACTTCACGAAGCTGTTGATCGAGCATGTCCGGCGTCAGAGTACGCTGCGGCCCGACTTTGCTCCGCTTCCGAATCCCCTGCCCAGGTCGCTGTACGACTTCGATGACCGGTATACCGCTCCGCATGGCGGCTATGCGGACGCCGAAGAGTACTACGCCGCAGCCAGTGCTCAGTCGCAGATCGGGGCAATCCGACTCCCGACGACGATTGTGACCACAGCGGATGACCCGCTGGTCCCGGTCGAGATGTTTCGGGAACTGGCCCCTGCCTGGCCGGAGGCCGTCCAGCTGGTGATTGCGTCCGGGGGCGGCCATCTCGGATATGTCAGTCAAGGTTCAACCGATCCCGATAATCGCTGGCTCGACTGGCGAGTGGTCGAGTTCGCGACAAGCCACGCAAACGACGCTGACGGGAATCGTCGCTCCTGCTAGTCTGAAGGCGTCGATGCGCTGGAGATGCTTACTGCTGTTCGTTCTGCCACTGCTCGGGGGCTGCCCGCAGCAGGCACCGCCCCCTGCGCCGATTGCGGTCAAACCTCCGGCCAACGCTTCGTTCGTGGATCGGGCTGCTGACTGGGGAGTGAAGTTTCAATACGAAAACGGGGAGCAGGCCGGCCGGTTTGCCATCCTGGAATCGCTGGGCGGCGGTATCGGAATCCTCGACTACGACTGCGACGGAGAGCTCGATCTATGGTGCGTCGCGGGCGGCAAGTTTCGAGCGGATGGCCAACCACGCGGGTTGCCGTCCGAACTGTTTCGCCAGTCAGGCGGACGGTTCACTGCGACGGGACGCCCCGCTGGCGTGGCTGGGGCCTCGTACTATCAGCATGGCGTTGCAGCCACTGACTTTGACCAGGACGGGTTCGTCGATGCCCTCATCACCGGGTACGGCGGTGTGCGGCTGTGGCGCAATCTGGGAGACGGGACCTTCGAAGATGTCACTGAGGAAACGGGGCTGTCGGCAGATCGCAGCTGGAGTTCCAGTGCCGCCTGGGGGGACTTCAACCGCGATGGCCACCTGGACCTCTATATCACGCATTATGTGGACTGGTCTTTGAAGAATGACCCTCCCTGTTTTTCCCATGGCGAGAAACGCGAAGTCTGTTCGCCGCTGGTGTTCGAGGGGCTGACTGACTCGCTGTTCGAATCGGATGGTGCGGGCCGCTTCGTCGACCGAACGAGTGACGTCGGGCTGGTTCCAGGCGGCAAGGGGATGAGTGCCCTCGTTGCCGATATGGACCTGGACGGGGATGTCGATGTCTATGTGGGTAACGACACGTCATCGAATTTCCTGTATGAGAACCAGAACGGGCGTTTGACCGAGCGGGGGCTCCAGAGCGGTGTCAGCCTCAGTCCACTCGGAGCTGCCTACGGATCAATGGGGACCGACCTCGGCGACTTCGATCTGGATGGGCTGCCAGACTTGTGGGTGGCCAACTTCGAGGACGAGACGTTCGCGCTCTACAAGAACCTGGGCGGGCTGCAGTTCCAGCACGTGAGCGAGGAAACCAAGGTCTCGCGCATCGGCCAGGCCTATGTCGGCTGGGGCGTGGTCTTCGGAGATTGGAACCTGGACGGCGACGAGGATGTATTCGTCAGCAACGGCCACGTGGTTCGCAATGCTCACAAATCTCCGATCAAGCAGCTGCCGCTGCTGATGGACAATATCGCGGGGCGAGAGTTCCAGAACATCGCCGAGAAGTCCGGTGCCTATTTCCGGACCGGGCATCCGGGACGCGGGGCGGCTGCGGGGGACCTGGACCGGGATGGGGATCTCGATCTGGTCGTCTCGCATATCAATCAGCCGGTAGCTGTGCTGCAGAACCAGGGAGTTCCGGGAGCCCGTTCGCTGACTGTGGAGCTGATCGGCACGCGGTCTCCACGGAGCCCGGTGGGAGCATTTGTGCGATTGATCACGACGCAGGGTTCACAAATCCGCCAGTGGCGCGGCGGCGGAAGCTTCGCATCAACGAGTGACACGCGGTTCGTGTTTGGAATCCCCGACCAGCAGAACCTGACCCGGCTGGAGGTCCACTGGCCCAGCGGGCTGCGGGAGACGATTCCGCTGTCACTGAAGTCGAAGCGGATCGTGCTGGTGGAAGGTGCGGGGCACTTCGAGTGAGTCTCGATCTTTGGTCTTCCACGACCAACGAAAAAACCTCGCAGCCATGGAGCTGCGAGGTTCTTGTGATTCGGCTTCGAACTCGAGCTTAGCGCTTCGAGAACTGGAAGCTGCGGCGGGCCTTCTTATGGCCGTACTTCTTACGTTCGACCATACGGTCGTCGCGGGAGAGGAACTTGCCTTCAGCCAGGATCGGGTGCAGTTCGACGTTCTTGGCGGTCAAGGCCCGGGCGATGCCCAGCTTAATGGCTCCGCTCTGACCGGTCTGTCCGCCGCCTTCGACCTGAATGATCACGTCGACTTTGCCTTCCATGCTGGTCGCCTTCAGTGGCGACAGCACGCAGGCCTGATCGACGAGCAGCGGAAAGTACTCGTTCATTTCGCGGTTATTGACGGTGATCTTGCCGGTTCCGTCCTTCAGACGAACGCGGGCCACGGCGGTCTTACGACGACCGGTTCCCCAGCAGACGCCGAAGCGATCCACCTTGCCGCGGATCGTCGGAGGCGTCTTGACAACTTCAACAGGAGCGTCACCGAGGGTCAGGTCGCCACCGAGGGTGACTTCAGGCATTTCAGCAGGGGTGTCAGTCGACATAAACCGAGTTCCGAACAAGTCGTGATGGAATCAGTGTCTCGTGGGCCGCGTTCACCAGAACGCAGGCGAATCGTACTTCAGCGACAACTACTTCAGGTAGTCAGGCAGTTCCTGAGGCTGCTGTGCCTGGTGCGGGTGAGTCGCACCGGCGAACAGACGCAGGTTCTTCAGCATGATCGAAGCCAGCTTGTTCTTCGGAAGCATCCGACGCACAGCTTCCCGCAGCACGTAGCCAGGGTTCTTCTTGATCATCTGCTCGGCCGTGAAAACACGACGTCCACCGGGCCAGCCGGTGTAGTAGTCGTATTCCTTCTGGCTCATCTTCTTGGTCAGGTAAGGCATCTCTTCGCTGGCAGTGATCTTGCCACTGAAGCGGACCTTGCCGACGTTCGTGACGATCACGCAGTCACCGGTCACCACATGCGGGGTGAACTCCGGTTTGTGCTTGCCCATCAGAATCGTGGCGATCTTGGTAGCCAAGTGTCCGACGATCTGCCCTTCGGCATCGATCACAAACCACTGGGGGTTGACCAATTCCTTCTTGGCCATAAATGTTTTCGTGGACACGACTTGCACCTCTGACTGACTGCGACTCTGCACCCGGCTCCCGGCCGGGTCTGGAAGGAAGTCCGAAAGTGTACTGGAACTTGGCTTCCGGTTCAATTGAGGGCGAGGGGAGTTTTTCGCGGGTGACGCAGGCTGCACAAATCCACAGCCTCTGATACGACCAGGCCGGGAATCTGGGAAATGCCGTTCTCAATGCCGACGCTGAGAACGTAAATGAAGTCAATGTTCCGCTCTCCGTTCTATTTGGAGGAGTCAGCATGTTTCATCCCATGTCCCAGAGATCGCGCCGTTGTGAATCGCCCCAGGCCGGTTCTGGCGGCTTTACCCTGGTGGAATTCCTGGTTGTGGTCGCGATTATCGGGGTGCTGCTCGCGCTCATGCTCCCGGCGGTCCGCACACCGCGAGAAGCCGCTCGCCGATCTCAATGCAAGAACAACCTCAAACAGATCCTGCTGGCTCTTCACAACTACCATGATCAGTATCAGGCATTCCCACCCGCGTGGACTGTCGATGCCAGCGGGCGGCGGCTGCACAGCTGGCGGACACTAATTCTTCCGTTTGCGGATCAAGTGCCACTGTATGAACGGATCGATCTGTCCAAACCTTGGGACGATCCAGTCAATGCTGAAGCCGTAAAGCAGACTCCCTCTATCTATCAGTGCCCAAGTGCCAATCTTGATCCGGGACAAACGGCCTATTTGGGAATGGTGGGAGAAGGTGCCTTCCTGCGGCCTGCGACTCCGCGTGCAATTTCCGAAATCACCGACGGGACCAGCAGCACCGTCGCAGTGATCGAGGTCAACAAGGCGCAAGCTGTTCCCTGGATGGCGCCGCGGGACGCCGATTTGGCGATATTTGTTGGACTGAAGAGCCCGACCGATTCCCACCACACCGGCGGAGGGCATGTCGGGATGGCCGATGGAGCTGTGCGGTTCCTCTCATCCAATCTGGAGGAGCAAACGCGCCAGAGCCTCGCCACGGTCGCTGGCGGCGAGGAAATCGGCGAGTTCTGACCGACTTGAGTTACGGTTTCGAGAAGCCTGGCAGGCTCTGTTTCGTCAGCTGATCCGGCACGTTCCTCAGTACCTGGGCACACTCGGGTCGATCTCCAGCGACCACTGGTCGATGCCGCCCGCCATGCTGCGGGCCTTCTCAAAGCCGTTTCGCCGCAGCCAGTTCGCGACGCGCAGGCTGCGACCGCCGTGGTGGCAATGCACGATGATCTCTCGATTGAGGTGCGGTTCCAGTTCCGTTGTCCGGTCGGCCAGCTGGCTCATCGGGACCAGTATCGCACCTGCGATCTTGCAGGTCTCGTATTCACCCGGTTCGCGGCAGTCGATGAACCAGAAGTCTTCGCCCGCATCCAGACGCTTCTTGACTGTGGCACAGTCGACTTCGATCGGCAGGGGAACTGACATCACGGACCTCCAGAGGGAACCGTGTGATTCTGACGGAACAGAGCCCGGAATTCACGCCCGCTGTTTTCCGAATCGATTGCGAATTCCTGCCGGATCGCCCAACCTGTGTGGCACGGACGCGCGGTTCCGTTTCCGTGAGATCCCACTCGGAGTCAGCGATGTCTCTCAAAATCTATTCCGCCACAGGCTGGCTCGTACTGCTGATCGGGTTCGTTTCTGCCGCTGACCCAGCGAGTTCCCGGCAACAGCTTTCGCCCACGTACTACTCGGAAGGAGCGAATGCCGGTGACCTGAACAAGGATGGAAAACCGGATGTCGTCTGTGGCCCGTTCTGGTACGAAGGGCCCGAGTTCACCAAGGCTCACGAAATCTATCCGCCGAAGCCCCAGCCGCTCGACTTCTATGCCGACAACTTCTTCAGCTGGGTCCACGATCTGAATCGCGATGGCTGGAATGATGTTTTCGTGGTGGGATTCCCGGGCACGCCGGCCTTCGTTTACGAGAACCCAGGAGAGAAATCGGGACATTGGGCCAAACATCAGGTGTTCGACAGCGTATCGAACGAATCGCCGCACTTCACGCAGCTGGTCGGCGACGAGACTCCGGAACTGGTCTGTACCCGCAATGGACGATTCGGGTTCGCCACTCTGCCAGCCGACAGCAGTTTTTCTGAGTGGAAGTTTCACTCCATCTCCGATCAGGCTGCCCCCGAGCGATTCGGGCATGGGCTGGGAGTGGGCGACATCAACGGAGACAAGAAGATCGACATTCTCACGGCAGGTGGCTGGTTCGAGCAGCCCGCTGCTGATCCTGAGAGTACAACGTGGCGTTTTCACGAGGCAAAGTTCACGAACTCCTACGGCGGCGCGGAGATGTACGCCTATGACGTCGATGGAGATGGCGACAACGATGTCATCACCAGCCTGGCAGCGCACGACTACGGTCTGGCCTGGTACGAGCAGGACACGGCTGGTGCGAAACCCGTCTTCCGCGAGCACACGATCCTGGGGAAGTCCCCGGAGCAGAGTCACTATGGACTGGTCTTCACGGAGCTGCATTCGGTCGCACTGGTCGACATGAACGGAGACGGGCTCAAGGATATCGTGACGGGGAAGACCTACGGGTCTCACCACAAGCAGAGCCCGATGTGGGATGCCGGGGCGGTGGTTTACTGGTTTGAGCTGAAGCGGAATAGCGGCATCGTTGACTGGATTCCGCACCGGATTGATGACGAATCGGGAATCGGTCGCCAAGTCTCGGTGGCGGACCTCAACGGCGATCAACGCCCCGATATCGTCGTGGGGGGAATGAAAGGAGCACACATCCTGCGCCAGCCAGCGACTGGCTGGAAGCAACCGGTCGCCCAGGCGACCCTGCCGTGGATCGCCCCCCTCAAACGGGCCAAGACCGCTCTCAACCCGGACCAGTCCAAGATTCCGGGCGCGGTCGAAGCTGAGGAGATCCCTTTCGTCGAAGTCAGTGAGGGGAAGATCTCGATTCAGGAGATGACTGGATTCGCCTCCGATCGCTGGAGTGGTGGCAAGCAGGTCTTCTGCTCGGAGGGAAAACCGGGAAGCCAGATCAAAATCAACCTCAAGGTCGAAAAATCCGGGCGTTACGATCTGGTGGGAGCCTTCACCATGGCCCCCGACTATGCGGTCATCCGAGTCCAGCTGGACGCCGCGGTCACCCGGCAGGAGATCGACCTCTACAATGCTCCCGATGTCATCTCGACCGGACCATTGGCTCTGGGCCAGCAACAGCTGGAGTCGGGGTCTCACCTCGTGGTCGTCGAGATCATGGGAAAGAATCCGTCTTCCCAGGGGACGCTGGTCGGGATCGACTATCTGCAACTTGTTCCCGTCTCGAAACCGTAGTCCCTGCTTGAAGGAACTGTTCATGCTCGCTCGCACTGCCGCACTGATTGCCTGCGTCTTGGCCTCCAACTTCGTACTGGCTGCCGAACATACCAAGGACTCCCTGGCGACCATCAAGAAGTCGACCGAGGCCAAGGATGCGATCCTGGTCGATGTTCGAGAACTGGACGAGTGGAAGGCGGGTCATGTCACCGGGGCCACGTTCCTGCCGCTGTCGGCACTGGAAGACGCCTCGAAGGAAACTATTGAAAAGAAGCTGCCCAAGGACAAAGTGATCTACACCCATTGCCGGGCCGGTGTCCGCTCAGTCGCAGCCGCAGAGATTCTCGAAAAGCTCGGGTACGATGTGCGGCCCCTCAAGCCGGGGTTTGAGGAACTGATTAAGGCCGGTTTTCCGAAGGAAGTTGGCGGCCCAAAGTAGCCAGTTCGCCACAAAGCCATTCCGAGCAACATGTTGCAGCCTCTCCAGCGGAGCCTTAACGACGAGCCGGGCAGGCTTTTCTCCGTGCCGGAAGCTCGCTAAACTCTTCCCTCCACGATTTTTCCGGCGAGGAGCGATCCCATGGCGAAGAACGGCAAGAAACTCAAGAAGGCCAACCACGGCAAGCGCCCGGCCAGCCACACCCACCGGCGGTCCCGTAAGGGCACGCTCAAGGTTTGAGCTGCGTCTGACGACGCATGACTTCTGAGTCTGACGAAACACAACAGGTCGGTGCTGCATTTGTGGCACCGACCTGATTTCGTGTCGTTACGAGTACAGTTTGGCGACCCAGTCACCGTACCCGTTGTATTTCACGGTATCAAAGTTCTCGCGGGTCCCGAGCATCCACTCGTACTGCTGGCTCCACCGGGGATGCGGCACTTCCGGATCGACATTGGCCTCGAAGCTGTATTCGTGGGGATTCAGCGAGTTCCAGAACGTCGCGGGCTGGGTGTCCGTGAACTCGATCTTGACGATCGACTTGATGCTCTTGAATCCGTACTTCCAGGGAATCACGAGCCGCACCGGAGCACCGTTCTGCTTGGGCAGCGGGGCTCCATAGATGCCTGTCGAGATGAACGCCAGCTCATTCGTGGCCTCGGCAATCGTCAGCCCTTCCTGATATGGCCAGGGGTAGTTGCTGTCCTCCTGCTGCGTCGCCTCGGCGGGCCGCATGAAGGTCTCGAACCGCACGAACGTCGCAGTCGGCAGTGGATCGGCCGCTTTGACGAGCGCCGCCAGCGGAAAACCGGTCCAGGGAACGCACATGGCCCACGTCTCCACGCAGCGATGCCGGTAGGCTCGCTCTTCCAGCGGAAACGCAGACAACAGCTGATCGAGGTCGTAAGTCTTGGGATTCCGGCACAGCCCGGTCACTTCAACCGACCAGGGAGTCGGATTGAACGCACCGACATACCGGTAAACGTTTTTGGACGAAGCGAACTCGTAGAAGTTCGCAAACAGCTCGGTCTCGCGGCGCAGGGTCTCGGTGCGACCGTATTCGAATTGTGCGTTGCGAGTGGCCGGGAACTTCGATTCATCAATCGGAGAGGCCCCAGCTGCGGACAGCTCGGCATCCGTGGGTGGCTTCTCACAACCGGTCAGCGCCAGTGCGGAGGCCCCCAATCCGAGGAGAAACTCGCGCCGCGACGGACGAGCTGCTCGAAAGACTTCCAGGGGGGTGATCAGCTTCTGAGGCAGATCCCAGGGTCGACGCACGAATCCGTTCACGACATCGCTCTCCGAACAGGCGGGAAAGACCATTCCAGCATAGGAAATGCAGGGACGGGAAGCATCCCCAATTCCGGAATTCGGGGAGTGCGGAGTCGGCAGTGAGCCATTGAAAGGAGCAGTGTTGGCTTCGATTCTCATCGCGAGGCTTGGGCCGAGTGCCCCACACTCCTACCCTCCTACTGCGGAAAGTGGAGAGCCCGGCAGATGGGCACTTCAGACGTTTTCGTTCCAGCCCTGTGAAACAATTTCCGAACCTATCGGGTATGCTGCTGCGGCAGCGGAGCGTCTTTTCCTCTCGGGATGGTCAGACATGCGTCGTTTTGTGTTGGTTCTCACGTGGGCAGCGGTCCTGATGGGGCTGGCTGGATCTCGAATCTCAGCTCAGGAGACACCCGCTCCGGCTCAGACGACCGAAAAGCCGGTTCCGGAAGGTCCGCAGTCACCGATCCTGGTTGTCAACATCGCCAGCCTGGACCGCGTCCTGACCGATGTGGATTACATGTTCAAGACGGCCGAGCGGCCCGACATGATGGAACTGGTCACTGGGTTCATTGCGAATCAGGTCGGAGACCTCAAGGGGCTGAACCGGACGAAGCCGTTTGGAGTGATGCTGTTTCTGGCTCCCGGGCTGCCACCGACTCCGACGCCGATCGCGTATGTTCCGGTCGATGGAATCGACGAACTCCTGGAAATCGTCGGGAGGAGCCCCGTCAAGCCCCGTAAGGTCGATGGCAAGGTCGACCACTACGAACTGGTGGGGCGCCGCGGTCGTTTCTATGTGATCTTGAAGAACGGGTATGCCTACCTGACCAACGATTCCAACAAGCACATGCTGGAGGCTGAACTCCCGGAGCCAGCAGCGATCGCGGAGCCGATGGCGGCGAAGTATGACCTGGGGATCTCGGTCTTTATCAAGACGATCCCACTGCCGATCAAGACGTTCCTGCTGGCGATTTTCCGGCGTCAGGCCGAGGCCGATCTCCAGCAGCGAGATACCGAGCCCGAAGCTGCGTACAAGATGCGGCGGGCCAACGGCATCAGCACGATCGAATTCATCGAGCAGATCTTCATGCAGGTCGAACAGTTTCAGTTCGGGATCGATGCGTCTCAAGAGAAACGGACCGTGGAAATTGAGCTGTTGATGGATGCCACTCCCGACAGCGAACTCGCCAAGCACTCCAAGACCCTGGCCGGTCGCAAGTCGCACTTTGCCCCGCTGTTCAATGACAGCGAACCGTTGACCGTGTCGGCCAGCTGGAAGATGGACAAGCGGGAACGCACCGCAGCGGGCGAGATGGTCGAAGCGATGCGGATCGGACTGGCCAAGGAATTGCCCGAAGGGACCGCTCCCAGCGTCGATCCGTTGTTCGATTCACTGAAGGCGACCGCTCAGGAAGGGGAAATCGACTTCTGCGTCCAGTTCCATCCGGTGGAGAACAAGCAGTTCGTGTTCTATGGCGGTCTGCGACTCGTGGGGGGAGAGTCGTTCGGCAAAGGGCTCGAGCAGTTGCTGACAGCCGTTCAGGGCCGCGACGAACTCGACAAGGTCGTTCTGAATGCCGACACCCACAACGGGATCGTCTTCCATCAACTGGTCGCCAAGAACGTGCCCGAGCGCGAGAAGCGGACTTACGGCGGTGTTCCCTCGGTCTATCTGGGATCCAGCAGCCAGACCCTGTGGTTTACCGTGGGAGCGGATGGAGCTCTGCCATCGCTGAAATCTGCGATTGACCGCATTCAAGTCGCCAGTGCCACAGAACCGTCTGGAGGCTCAGCTCACCCGTTCCAGATGATTCTGCGGACCGCACCGTGGCTCAACCTGGATGCTGAGAATGATGAAGAAGCAGGACAGCAGGAGTTCGCCAAGCAGGCCTTGAAAGAGCAAAGCGACGGCCTGCGGATCTCGGTTCAGCCGACGGAAACTGGAACCCGCAGCAAGGCAACCCTCGATGAGGGATTCATCAAGCTGGTGGGCCTGCTGCTGGCTCGGCGGTTTGACCGCAGCCAGCTGTAGAGAGCCTTCGGGATTGAGAACTTCAGAGCCCGAATCGAGCGAGTCGTCAGCGGCTCATGATTCATGGTGCCGGTCGTACCGCTGCGGGTGGCCTTTGCGGTGCCGGGCAGCAGTCGATCGGGCAGACATCCCAGTTGGGGCCGTATTGCCCCATGGCTTCTTTCGGGAAGTCGGGCGACATCCGCTCCATGATCAGCTTGCGGATCATCGTGATGAACCGCGGGTGAGTCCCGACCGTGGTGGCCCGGACCATTTGCATGCCGCACCCAGCTGCGGCCTTGGCGGCCTCGTCATCGAGGTCGTACAGCACTTCGATATGGTCGGACAGGAATCCGATCGGCATTACAATCAGGTGCTTCACGCCTTGTCCGTGCAGGGTCTGGATATGGTCGCAGATGTCCGGATCGAGCCACGGGTCCTGCGGGCGACCGGAGCGACTCTGGTAGACCAGCTTCCAGCGTGATGAGTCGACTCCGATGGCTTCACTGACCAGGCGACAGGTCTCCGTGAGCTGTTGCTGGTAGTTACACCCGCTGGCCATCGACTCGGGGATACTGTGAGCAGTGAACGCCACGTGGACCTGGGACCGGGCCTCGGCGGGTATTTGCTGCAAGGCGGCCCGCATCCGGTCGGCGTTGGCCTCGATGAAGTCCGGGTGATTGTAGAAGACGCGGATCTTGTCGACGCGAGGAGCCTGCTCACCGCAGGTCGTCTGGCTGGCCAGAATGTTCTCGCGATACTGACGACAACCGGAGTAGGAGCTGTAGCCCGAGACCACAAAGGCGATGGCGCTTTTGACTCCGTCTTTCACCATCTGAGCCATCGTGTCGGTCAGCATCGGGTGCCAGTTGCGGTTTCCCCAGTAGATCGGGATCTGCAGCCCATTCGCCCGCAGGTCGGTCTCGACGGCACTGATCAGATCGCGCGTCTGCTGATTGATCGGGCTGACTCCGCCGAAGTGCTGGTAATGCTCAGCCACTTCCAGCATTCGCTCGCGGGGAACGGGGCGCCCCCGCAGCACGTTCTCGAGAAACGGCATCACATCATCCGGGCCTTCCGGGCCTCCGAACGAGACAAACAGCACGGCGTCGTAAGGAGCGGGTGAATTCACGGTGTTGAACTTGTGACGAGGGGCCGGACGCGGGGGCAACGGCCAGTCGCTGGGCGCTGACTCGTTCCCGCCTATGATGCCCATCATAGAAGCTCCCGCGATCCGGAACACCCAATGCCTGCTGATCCTGCCCAACTGATCGAAGCTGCGATACACGGGGCGGTCGTGATCGACCTGCCGGGGCGTACCCACCTGGAGCTGACGGGGCAGGACCGGGCTTCGTTCCTGCATAACTTCTGCAGCAACCACATCAAGGGGCTCGCCGTTGGCCAGGGCTGCGAGGCATTCATCACCAGCATCAAGGGGCGAATCCTCGGTCATGTGCTGGTGTTCGCCGATGTCGATCGATTGCTGGTCGAAACCGTCCCCGGCCAGGGGCCAGCTCTGCTCGCGCATCTCGACAAGTACATCATTACCGAGGACGTCCAGCTGGCTGACAGGTCGGGGGAATGGAGCCAGCTCTCTCTGAGCGGAGCCCGGGCGGAAGAGCTTTTGCAGGCTGCACTCTCACTGACCGCTCTGCCGTCGGGGACCGCCCCGGCTCAGATCAGCGTCGGAAACGGCTTTCTGCGGAAGTTCTCCTTCGGCTCAGCGCCGGGCTGGTCTCTGGCCGGGCCGCGGGATTGGATCTCGCAATGTCAGGCATCACTGCTGGCTGCCGGCGCCTTAGCGGGGCCCGAGGAGCTGTTCGAACAGCTGCGAATCGAGGCCGGGTTTCCGCACTATGGAGTCGATCTCTCGGAAGCCCACCTCGCTCAGGAGGCCAATCGCAACGCGCGAGCGATCAGTTTTCAGAAGGGGTGCTACCTGGGGCAGGAGCCGATCGCGCGGATCGATGCCCTGGGGCACGTGAACCGGGCCTTGTGCAGCGTGATCACGACCTCTGCGTTATCGATCTCTGCGGGGGCCGACGTGTTCGCGTCTGCGGAAGCCACCGAGCCCGCTGGTCAACTCTCCTCAGCCATCGTCTGGCCGACGACGGGGCAGACGATCGGGATCGGGATACTGCGCCGCGAGCTGGCCGTGGAGGGGAAGGCCTGTTGGCTGGGACCAGAACGAGCCCTCGCCACGGTTCGCGTGCGATGATCAGTGGAGGGACCGCCTGAACTCCACTGCCCACTGCCCATTCCCCACTGCCCTCTATCATTCCTCCGATTGAACCGCTTTCCCTACCCTCATACACTCCCATGCCGGAGGGCAGATCGCTCTTCACGGCCAGTCTGGTTCACCTCGATGCAAGTCCGCATTCTCAAGTCCAAGCTGCACATGGCGACCGTCACCGCGACGGAACTGCACTACCACGGCAGTATCACCGTGCCGGAAGACCTGATGGAGGCCACGGGACTGTTGCCGTTTGAGCAGGTTCTGGTCGCGAACTGCAGTACCGGGCAGCGCGGCGAGACCTATGTCCTGGTCGGCAAACGTGGGGATGGAGAGATCCAGCTCAATGGAGCCATGGCCCGACTGGCCCAGCGTGGTGACCGGGTCATTGTGATGGCCTTCGCGGATTGCACTCCGACTGAAGCCAAGAGCATGAAGCCGCAGGTCGCGATCTTGAATGAGAAGAACCAGATCGTCGAGATGGTCTAAGACCGGCGGATGAACCGGTAATGCTTCAGTTCGCCGTGATCGTCCCGACGACCGTCGTGACATAATCGCCCGTCGGGGTGAACTGGTCAGCGGAAGATCGCATCGTGACCTTCAGGCCGATGTCCGCAGTGCCGGGCCCCGTCGATCGCAGCTCCACACTGGCTTCTTCTTGTCCCGCCTGGTGGTCCGTCGTGGCTGAGGGCTTCGAGACCGACCAGGCACCGGCCTGAGACTGGTTCTGAATCTGCACCTCCAGCTCGGCGTCGCGGCGGATCGTGGCGTCGTCCAGATTGTGGAAGCTGTGAAGTGTCGACAGCCGCACTGTCGCGCCGTCGCGGGAATTGTTGGCGACGGACCAGAGCTGGGCGGGGAGTGTGACCTGCACGGCGTTCTGATCCATCTCGGCCTGAGCGGCGGCCGGAGGAGCGGTGATCGTCAGGCGTTTGGGAATGTTGACGATGAACGACTGCCGCGCGGTCGTTTCGGCGTGGAGCAACTGTGATCCTGCAATCGCAAGTCCGGTCAGTGTGCAAAGAGTCCAGGCACGCATTGAGAGTCCTCCCGTTCGCATTGATGTTCGTGGGAGCGCCGACCGCGTGCAAGATCCTGGATGAAGACCGAACCGATTCGGAGGCAGGAACACGCTGCTCATACGCAGAGCTGACCTATTTTCCCCGGTTCAACAGCGCGCCGGGCGAGATCGTAAACTGGTCCTGCTTCTTCGCAATCTGCTTGCGGATGTCCTTCAAGATCGACTCTTCGGCTTCGTGGAGAATTGTATTCACCGTGGAGCGCGAGTTGTCCCCAATCTCCTCGGCAGCCCAGCCCCCCAGAACCCCGACCTTGCGAGCATGAATGTCCCGGACCTTCAGGTGCAGCGCATTGAGAGTTGGCAGCAGCTGAACCGAGGGGATCAAGTCCCCCTCCTTAGTGACCGTGGTCAGATCGATACTGCAATCGAGATCGGCCGCAATAGTGACATCGGCTTCGACCTGACCGTTCAAGCCTTTGACGCCGTAGACCCAGTGTTCGAACTCTGTGGTGACGCGGGACTCGAGTACGACCCGCATCGAAAACGTCAGCCCGTTGTCGTTGCGGGTGACATCATGCAGGTCCAGCTGCAGCGTCTGTTCCGGCGTTAGCATCTTCACCGTATGGCGTTGCCAGAAGCCGTGGTTGACCTCTTTCGTCTTGGGCCGAACCTTGATCTGGCCCCCCTTGGTTTTGATTTCGTAGCGCGAGAAGACAGGCGCCGTCTGCCCCCAGCGTTTGTCCTGAATCTTCTTCTCGGGCAGAGCAGCCAGCACCGTCGCGCGGATCATGTCCGCCCAGGCCTCGTTGCTCATGGCCCTGGTCGCGGCGACTGCTGAAGGCGGGGGAACCGCTGGTTCATCGCCGGAAACGTTTGCGAGGCTCGTCACGACCGAGGCGATCAGCACGAGGCTGAATGTGGTTCGCATGGGGAGCCTCGGGAAGGGGATGCTCCGGCTTGAACAGTCAACCGGAGGAACGGGTGCGTCAGAACTCTGACGAGTTCTGCTACGGGCGTTTTTCAATGGCTTGTCGCAGCTCCCGGACTTCGGCTCTCAGTCGCTCGACTTCCGATCTCAGTTCTTCCGCCTGGGGAGACGGGTGCTCCGGATGTTTCCGCTCGTGTTGAGCCGCCAGATCCCGCTTGATTTCAGCGACCTGCTGTTCCTGAGCGTCAGCCTGCTTCATGACTTCGTGGGCCAGATCATGGGCTTCGGCCAGCTTCAGGTTCTCGGCGGCCTCGCGCAAATGCCGAAGACGCTGTGCGGCACGCTCCAGCTTGATCTTGGGGCCAGTGTCGTGTTGGGCCTGCTCCAGGAGATCGGCCTGCTTGCGCAACTCCAGGGATATCCGCTTGAGCTTCTCTGCACCCTCGGAATTGCCGCTCTTCGCTTGAACGTCGGCTTCCTTTTGCAGCAGCTTGGCCTTCGTCCGCAGTTCATCGATCTCCTCACCAGCCAGCATCCCCGTCAGCGAGACACTTAAGACCCCCGCAAGCAATCCCCAACGTACAATTCGCAGCATGACATTCCCCTCCAGGAAGCGATCGGAACCTCGCACAAACTCTATCCAGAACCCCCGCCTGCGGAAACGCGAATTCTGCCGCTCGCACGGAAGTTCCTAATCGTCTCTTGACCCTGCGTTTCCGGCAGTGGTATCTCCGTAGCGGATGCGATGAGAGATTCTCTCTCATCGCCACGCAGACCGTGTGACTGGGACATCGCAACTCGTGGCGAAGTCTGGGGTTATCGCCGTTCTTCTGCTCCTTGCCGGAGTGGATTGCTGCCTGCAGAGCTGGGTTTACGCCCAGGATTCGCCGGTTGTGGACTCCATTCCCGTGGGCGAAGAAGCGGCAGGTCCCGCCGAATCGGGGTACCTGTTTTTTCCTCGTCCGGCGGTCGATGAATCAGCGACCGACGAGTTCTCCGTCGAAGCCAGTTCCTTCGACCACTCCGCAGCTGTCATGTCCGGGGCGGAGTCCGGAGCCGGCCTGGATGATCAGGCCTGGAATGCCGCTGAGCGGTTCTCGAAAGGGAACTTCCACGAGGCGATTCCGATTCAGTATCCCCTGGATGATTCGGCTTACGAGGCCGAGGCGCCGACCGGTGATGACCCCGATGCGGCCAACGGACGGTGGCGGGATTCCAGCATCCATCGTCCGGCCCCCGATGTGGCCCTCGAAGACCAGCCCTGGGTCGAGTGGCACAAGATCACCTTGCAGGCTCAGACACTTCCCACCGGAGAACAGGGGCTCGGAGTCACGAGTCTGGATGTCCGAGGGACTCTGAAGTTTGCTCGCGTGCCGTTTCTGTTCGTCACTCCCCGAGGAGGCTGGCACTTCCTGGACGGGCCACCGACGACCGATCTGCCACCCCGGCTGTACGACCTCTCCGTCGATACAACGATCTATATGCCATTGAATGATCGCTGGACGGTTCAAGCCAGTTTGGCCCCGGGCTTCTACACCGATGGAAAGGCGACGAAAGATGCCTTTCGAATGACCGGGCGGGCCCTGGCGTTCTATGTCTGGTCTCCGGAACTGCAACTGGCCGGCGGGTTCGTCTACCTGGGGCGTAAGGATGTCGTGGCACTGCCCGCTGCGGGACTGGTCTACACCCCGACCGATGATCTGAAATTCGACCTGATGTTTCCCAAGCCGCGAGCCGGGTATCGCTACCACCACGATCTGGAGCGCGAGCGCTGGGTCTACTGCTCGGGAGAACTCGGCGGTGGCTCCTGGGCTGTCCGCCGCGTCAGCGGGGACGATGATGTCGCCTCGTATCGTGACTTTCAGCTGCTGGTGGGAATCGAACACAAAGAGCCCGGTGTGATCAACTGGCAGCTCGAAGGCGGCTACGCGTTCTCGCGCCGCGTGGAATATATCTCCAAAACCGGTGATACCGATCTGCCCAGCACTGCCGTCTTGCGGGTCGTCCTGTCGTACTGAAGCCAATACGTTTCCCGAGGCATCGCAGCCGTGAAGCAGTCCTGCGATTCTGATACTCTCGCTCCCGGACGTTCAACTCACCTCGGGGAGCAGCAGCACGATGTTTCAAGGACTTTGTCGTACCGGATGGATCGTCGGCAGCCTGCTGCTGGGACTCGTCATTACCAGTTCCGTTGCTGCCGAAGAGAAGCCGCCTGCGGGTGTGGCGGAATCCCTGAAGCCGTTCGTCGAGAAGCACACGCTGGCCGGAGCGGTGACGCTCGTTGCCAACCGGGACAAGGTTCTTGATCTGTCGACGGTCGGCTATGCCAACATCGCGGCTCAGAAGCCGATGCAGCCCGATCAGGTGGTCTGGATCGCCTCGATGACCAAAGCTTTCACAGCTGCGGCCGTGATGATCCTGGTCGATGAGGGGAAGCTGAGCCTCGACGATCCGATCGAGAAGCATTTGCCGGAGTTCAAGAACCTGTGGGTGGCTGTGGAGTCGGACGATTCGCACAAGCTGCTCAAGCGTCCCTCCAGCAAGATCACGATCCGGCAGACCCTGTGTCACACGTCCGGGATGGCGTTCAAGTCGGACATGGAAGTCCCGACGCTCGACCTCTTGACGGTCCGCGAAGCGACCTTGAGCTACGCGATCACACCGCTATTGTCGGAACCGGGCACCAAATACGCCTACAGCAACTGCGGGATCAACACGGCGGGGCGAATCTGCGAGGTCGTCAGCGGACAGCCGTTCGAGACATTCCTGGATCAGCGATTGTTGTCCCCGCTCAAGATGAAGGACACGACATTCTGGCCCAGCGAGGAACAGATGACCCGGCTGGCCAAACACTACACGCCCACAGCTGCCAAAACCGATCTGCAGGAAGCTCCCGTCGGCTACCTGCACGCTCCGTACACCGATCGCATCCGCCAGCCAATGCCCGGAGGCGGGTTGTTCTCGACGGCGACCGATGTCGCCCACTTCTGTCAGATGCTGCTCGCCGACGGCACGTTCGAGGGACAACGCATACTCTCAGAAGAGTCGGTGAAACAGATCCGCACCAAGCAGACGGAACCGGCGATTGACGTTCCCTATGGTCTGGGCGTGCAGGTTTCGCCCGACTCGTTTGGCCATGGCGGAGCGCTGTCGACGAACATGACGATCGACCGCAAAAACGGGCTGGTCCTCGTCTACCTGACTCAGCACTCCGGGTATGCCCACACCGATGGGGGACTGATTCTGCCGACATTCCATAAGACAGCCATCGAGCGATTTGGCAGCAAGTAGAAGTGGTTTGCAATGGAAGGTGGACTGTGAGTTCACTGGTTCACAGACCCTTCCGCCCCGAACAAAGTGCCTTGCCCTTCTGAGTGTTCCTGCGGAGAATTGCACCCCGGAAGCTCCTCCACTGAACAGGAACCTGTGCGATGCGCGTTGATGGGCAAGAAGAGAGTAGCAATGTTGATGACCGCCGACGGCAGCGCGGGCCGGCTCCGATGGTGCTGGGCGGCGGGATGGGCGCGATCGTCCTGGCCCTGATCGTCTGGTTCCTCACCGGGGATATCAAGAAGGCCGCCAACGTCGCTCTGCAAGGACAGCGAGCTCAGCCCCAGCAGGCCGCGCCCGACCAGCCGTTCACCCCCGAAGAAGAATCTCTCGCCAAATTCGTGCGAGTGGTTCTCAAGGATACCGAAGACGTCTGGAATGCCGAATTCAAAAAGATGGGATCCAGATACAAGGAGCCCACACTGGTCCTGTTCAGCGGTAGCGTCGCTTCGGCCTGTGGAAACGCCTCCGCAGCTGTGGGACCGTTCTATTGCCCGGCCGATCAGATGGTCTACCTCGATCTGGCGTTCTACTCCCAGATGCGGAAGCAGCTGAACTCGCCCGGCGATTTTGCCCAGGCCTACGTCGTGGCTCACGAGGTCGGCCATCACGTGCAGAACCTGCTCGGGATTACTGAGAAGGTCGACCAGATGCGCGGGACTCCGAAGGAGAATCAGTACTCGGTCCGGCTGGAACTGCAAGCCGACTATCTGGCCGGAGTCTGGGCGCATCACGCCAACGAGATGCGGGACCTGCTGGAGCACGGTGACATTGAGGAAGCGATCAACTGCGCGAAGCAGATCGGCGACGACAACCTGCAGAAGATGAGCAAGGGCTACGTCCAGCCCGAGTCGTTCACACACGGCTCATCCCGGCAGCGAGCCAAGTGGTTCACGAAGGGCTTCAAGACCGGCAGCATGGATGGCGCGAACGAGCTGTTCGAGATCGACTACAGCGAACTCGAGTAACAGAATTCGTCAGAGTTCTGGCGTTCTGATATTCCCATGGCCTCATCGCCGCCCTCTGCGGTCGATGAGGCCATCGCCATTCAAACCGCCCGCAGCAACCCCGGCTGGTCCCCAGCCGGATTGGCTCCCCGGGCCTCAAACTCCAGCCGAAGCGGGTCGTCGCTGGCGAGTCCCCCTTCTTCTGCGACAGGCAGCAGTCGGTACAGCCCCGGATGCGACGCCGTCACAGGGGGCTTCTGCAGCGTGACCGTCAGCGCGATCGATGCCAGATCGAGTTCATCCCGCCCCTGGAACTCAGCGGCGACGTTCAGCGACCGGACATAGTCGATGTCCGACTGCTGACAGCGCTGAATCACCTCGACGGGTGTCAGCCCGATCTCTTCAAAGGCTTGTATGAACTGCGCCGCCCGCCAGCGATTCTGAACCTTCAGCCGGTGATTGAACCAGCGGTCCCAGGTCGTTCGATCGAGTTTCAGGAAGTCCAGATCGTGACGCTGCGGATCGTTCCGCGTGTACTCATCCGTCAGATGCATGCGATGCACAGCCAGACCGGAGGGCTTAAGCAGCCGTGCCGACTCCCGCAGCACCGGGATCACGAGCGACTCGGGGACGCATTGAAAGACCAGATTGCTGACCGCCAGATCGTACGTCCCGCTCTCGTCCGGGAGTTTTGTCGTATCACACGGTGCGAGAGCCACTCCGCCGGTGGCTCGGCACAGCGATTCGAGGTCACTGTGACGGGCCAGCTGTTCCCAGCGCTCGGCGATTTCGCAGATCGACTGCTGAGTGGCCTCAGCCAGTTTCTGCAGCCGCGGTTCCCAGGCTCGCAGCGTCCGCTGCAGGTACTCCGGCTTGGTCAGTGAAGACACATCGAACGTGTGAATCTCGCAACCCGCAATCGCCAGTGCTACAGGAATGGCGGGAACCCAGCCGGTTCCGAACTCGACGACCCGTTTACCCCTCAGGTCGCCCCCATGTTTGGAAGCGAGTCCCAGAATCTTGATCGCGTTATCGAACTGATTCCCCTGCTCCAGATTCCGGAGCTGTCCGACTTTTTCCTGAAGAAGCTGATGGACCAGCTCACCCCCCGGTGTCTTGGCCAGAAGGTACTGCATCCCCCAATGGACCCACCACTGCATTGTTCTCTCCGCGTCAGAGTTCCAGTGCTGCTTGCCAGGAAACAGTCGCGGCACAATGTCCGCTCCACCTCCTGAACATACTCTTCCCCCTGGCGGCAGGCCTGACTAGTCAGATCGCCAGCAGCAGACCGAAAACGTATGTTGCCAATTGGCGACAGGACGCTACGACCTGCGGGGGTCGATTGGCAGGGCTTGAAGGGGCAGGCGACCGGAGCGTTGTGGGTTGTTGCACCTGGAAGGCGGCCTGACTTCGTCACGGACGGCAGAATTCTTACGAATTCTGCTACCGGTTCCCGTCCTCATTCCGCTTCGTTGCCAGCTTGCGGAAGAACCGCGTGGCCACTTTATGCGTCAGCCACTCTCCCAGGCGGGGGAACACGAACGCCAGCGCGAAGAACAGGCGCGGGCCCGGGCGCTCGACGATGATGCGAGGCGGGTCGGTGCGGAGGGCCTGGATGACTTTCTTGGCCACCTTGTCCGCCGTGGTGCCGCCGACCAGCCAGGGGACGCGGCGGCCCATTTCCTGCTTGATGACTTCGTAGATTCCGCCCTCGTCGGTGAAGCCCGGGCAGATGGCTGTGGCACTGATCCCGCTCCCGGCGTACTCCAGCCGCAGCGCCATTGAGAACTGCAGCAGGCTGGCCTTCGTCGCGGCATAGGTCGCCCCATACGGCGGAGCCTGGATCGCAGCTGTCGAGGCCATGTTGATGATCCGGCCGCTCCCCTGCTTGACCATCACGGGGATCACGAGCCGCGTCAGCAGGATCGAGCCCATTGTGTTCGTCTGGATCGTGGCTTCGATCTTCTCGATCGGGATCTCATGGAACTGCTGGAACGCCTCAATCCCGGCGTTGTTCACCAGCACGTCGATCGTTCCGAATTCAGCGACCGAGGCCTCGACCAGCTTCTGCAGGTCGGCCAGCTTCGAAACATCAGTCGGGACTGTCAGCACGCGGACGCCCGACTTCCGCAGTTCGGTCGCGACCGCCTCAAGCTTATCGACTGAGCGGGCGGCCAGGATCAGGTCCATCCCCTCGCGGGCCAGTGCCGCAGCGACGACCTTGCCGATCCCTTGCGAGGCTCCGGTGATGAGTGCGACTTTGCCTTCCAGCGCTGCCATGGGGTTCTGTCCGTCTTGGTCTAGGTTCCGTGGAGCGAGCGCAATTCATCTGCCAGTGGGCCGTGCAGGATCTGTTCGATCCGTTCGAGCGCCTGAGCCACCAGCATCCCATCCATCAATCTGTGATCGTAAGCCAGTGTGACCCGGCTGTGCCCCTGTGCATCGATGGGGCCGTAACTCAGCACTCCGGTCTGGAACGATGGCGGGCAGTCGATCTCGACCCCTTTGCTCGCCAGACTGGAGAGGAAGAAGGTCCCGACCGACCGAGCCCGCCAGGCACCACTCAGCTGCATATTACACCACCAGAGGAAGCGGCGCAGAGGGTTCGGGACCGCGCTGAGCCAGAGAAACCTCTGAAAGACTTTCTCGACCGGTTGATCCTGGTAGCCGCTCAGACGGTTCTGCAGGTCAACGAGTGTTCGGGTATCCGGGCTCTGAAACCGTCCCCAGAAGAGCCACGGCTCGCCCCGGTATTCGCGCTGCACAGCCACCATCCCGACGCTGGAATCGTGCTGATAGACACTCGACCAGGGGAACCGCATCCAGCTTTGGCGAAAGACCGGGATCTCCCGCGCCATTAGCGCATAGGCCTTGAGGAACAGTACCGGCCAGGAGATGCGCGTCTGGCACGCCTTGCGAATCGAATCGAGTGCCCCCAGATGCAGCGTCCGGTGATGCGGGCAGAGCGGGACCTGCTTGTGAAAATGCAGGACATCACACGTGAGCCGCCGTGAGCGCGGGACGTAGAATCGCCGACCGCGCGTGAGTCGCGGCAGTGGGTCGTCCTGACGTCCTGGGGGGGGCACGGGCTCCATCGCCGGGACAGTACCAGAGTTGGCAATTTGGGCAAAGATCGGTCGGGCGTGATCACGGGCCGGACGGCTTTTCGCCCGCCGCAGCGGGTGTCTCAAACTCCGGCAGATGAATCTTCCACCAGATCGCAGCCAGTCGCAGCATAAGCGTCGTTCCCATGGCGATGAACCGCAGCGAACTCTCGGGGACAGACGATCTCAACAGGACGAACACCAGAGCCCCGCACAGGCAGGCGGTCGCATACAAGTAGATCTGTCTGCGAAAGACAAACGGAATCTCGCCCGTCAGCACATCGCGGAGCATTCCCCCCGCCACGCCGGTCACGACTCCCATGACGACGGCGATCGTGGGCGAGACCCCCAGCCGGAGCGACTTTTCGACTCCGACCACAGTAAATAGCGCCAGCCCGAAGGCGTCCGCATAAAGCAGCGGCTTTTCCGAAAGGTGGCCATAACGCGCGAACACAAACGCGACGAGTGCCCCCACGGTCGACGTAATGACGAAACTGGAATCGGCCACCCAGAAGACGGGACGCGCATCCAGAATCACATCGCGCACCGTGCCACCACCCAAAGCGGACGCGAGGGCCAGCACGATGACGCCGAACAGATCGACCTGCTTTCCCTTCGCAGCCAGGGCTCCGGCGATCGCCGCAACGACGGTGGCTGTGTGTTCGACGTAGTACTGCATGCCGGGGAATCCGCCGATCCGCTGAGGCCCGCGACTTCGAGCCCGCAGCGCTCAAACTACTGGAGTTTCCAAATTGGAGCGATCCCTCTTTCCTCCAGGCAATCAGCCGCCATACGATCCCGCCGAGGGCCAATTCGGCCTGACCTACGGAGTCGGTGATGCCGGAGACGATGCCCCCTGAACTGCTGCCCCCCGAGGCCATGCCGCGTTCCGCGCGCGTGCGCTGGCTAATCGGAATCACGATCCTCACCGTGCTCATCGATCAGCTGACCAAGTTCTATGCCGTGGCCGTCTTAAAGGGGCAACCGCCGCAGTCCTACCTGGGGGACATTCTGCGGATCAGCTACGCCGAGAACAAAGGGGCCTTTCTGGGGCTGTTCGGCAATCTGTCAGAGACAATGCGCTGGGCGATTCTGGTGACGGGGAACTCGGCCTTGATGGTCGGGCTGGTGCTGTACCTGGCTCTGGGAAAGAAGGTGAATGCCTGGACGTTCTTCACATTCGCTCTCGTCTTCGCGGGGGGCATCGGCAATCTGATCGATCGCGTCCGCATCAACGCCGTCATCGACTTCCTGAACCTCGGGATCGGCCCGCTGCGAACGGGGATTTTCAACGTGGCCGACATGGCGATCACAGCTGGGTTCTTTATGCTGGTGTGGCAGGTGTACCGCGGCGATGAAGAGGGCCAGGCCGATTCCGCTGCGGCGTCGGTCACTCCGCCCGCTGCCTCCACTCCCACTGCTTGAGATCCTCTGATGTCCAGTTCGCTCTTTTCCGTTGCCGATCAGGTCGTCCTCGTTTCCGGTGGCAGCCGAGGGATCGGGAAAGCTCTTGCGCAAGGGTTCGCCCAGCATGGGGCTCAGGTCTGGATCAGCAGCCGCGATGAGGCTTCTTTACAAGCCGCCGCGAAGGAGATCTCCGTCGGTCCGCATCCGGTTCGGTGGGTGACCTGCGACGTGACCGACCCAGCTCAGAGTCAGGCTGCGGTCGCCGCGATCATGAAGGAACACGGGCGAATCGACACGCTGCTGAACGTGGCTGGGGTGAACATCCGCAAGCCCTCAGCTGCGTTCAGTGAAGAGAACTTCGACTATGTGATGAACATCAACCTGCGGGGCGCCTTCTTTATGGCTCAGGCTGCGGGGCGCGAGATGCTGCAGGCGGGCCGGGGCTCGGTGATCAACATCGATTCCCTCAACAGTGCCGGGCCGCTGAAGAACGTCGCTCCGTATGCGATGAGCAAGAGCGGCATCAACGCGATGACCCGGACGATGGCGATGGAGTGGGGCCCGCGCGGCGTCCGCGTGAATGGCTTGGCTCCCGGGTTCATCCTGACCGACCTGACTCGCAAGCTCTGGTCACTCCCCACGATGCAGGCCTGGAACACGGCGAACTGCCCGCTGGGACGACTCGGACAGCCCGAGGACCTGATCGGGGCGGCAATCTTCCTGGCATCTGGGGCCTCGGCATTCATGACCGGTCAGACAATTTACGTCGACGGCGGCATGATCGCGGGCCGCATGTGGCCGATTCCCGAAGACGGCGGGCAGTAGTTTTCGGGGCAGTGGGGAATGGGCAGTGGGCGGTGAAAGATCAGCTCTGACTGCGTGTTTCTCCCCTCCGTCCATCGCTCCGGTGCGAAACCGATCTTGACCTGATTGGCCGATTCCGGGTAATCCACCCGCAGAATCTGCCGATGGTGACTCCCCAGGAAGGTGCGAGTCCGGCCGATCAGGTGCTTCTGATGCCAGCCTCGAAATGGATTTCGACCTGCGTCGCCGGGCTCTTGTGGCTCGTGGCGGGCGGGAGCGCGCTGACTCTGCGAGCCGAAGATTCGCAGTGGGTCGACAGCACTTCGACCGGCATCTTTCAGATCCGCTCCGAGTACTCCCTGTCCGATGGCGACAGCCAGAAGCTTGTCGAGCAAATCAATCAGCTGCAGACCGATGTCCAGCAGATGCTGAACCTGGAACCGACCCGGCAGCCGGTCGAGATCAGTCTCTTCCGCAGCAAATCGAGCTACCAGTCCCATCTGTCCAAGCGAGTTCCCGAAGGGGTGAACCGTCCGGCCCTCTTTGTACAGGGGACCGACATGGGCCGGGTCTACGTCTACAAACGCTGGGGCTTTGACACCGATCTGCGACACGAAAGCACGCACGCGGTCCTGCACAACGCCCTGCCCTACGTGCCGATGTGGCTCGATGAGGGGCTGGCCGAATACTTCGAAGTCTCCGCGAACAAGCGCAGCTCCGGGAATCCCCATCTGACGAGTCTTCGCCGCTCGATCTTTTTCGGCTGGCGACCGAACCTCGCGAAGCTGGAAGCGGCTGAGGATCTGTCGGACATGGGGGCCAGTGAGTATCGAGAAGCGTGGGCCTGGGCCCACTTCATGCTGCATGGCCCGCCCGAGGTGCGTCAGGTTCTGGCGGACTATCTCTACGACATTCAGTCCGGAGATCCCGCCGGACTGCTGAAGGACCGACTCGAAGCGGCTCTTCCCCACACCGACGTGCGGATGATTGAGCACATCCGGACCTGGAAGTAGCCCCTCCCAACCAATGCG
This sequence comes from Planctomycetaceae bacterium, assembly GCA_044337025.1. Classification (GTDB taxonomy): domain Bacteria; phylum Planctomycetota; class Planctomycetia; order Planctomycetales; family Planctomycetaceae; genus TH-plancto1. The sequence continues at coordinate 1,594 of JBIIOI010000057.1, read as the reverse complement.
AACGCCCCTCACAGGGGCACAAGGAGTGAGTGATGACGAACTGGAAACGACTGCAACAGACCCTGGCCCTGATCGCCGGGTTGGGACTCCTTGTCCCGACCGCTGCGATGGCTGAAGAACAACTTGCTCCGGCTCAACGCGCCGCTGCGGCGCCCAAGGCGATTTCGCCGGACATCGCTTTGAGCACGAGCGGAGCCTTTCGCGGGTCGCTGATCGACGGCTCCAAGAAGCCGATGACCAACGTCACCGTCACCCTCAAGAAGGACGGTCGGAAGGTGACCTCGGTCCAGACCGACGAGAAGGGGATCTACACCTTCCCGAATCTGGCTCAGGGAGCCTACCAGCTGGAAGTCGAAAAGCAGCTGGTCCCGATTCGCGTCTGGAAAGCCGCTGTCGCTCCGCCCAAGGCCCTGAAGCAACTCGATATGGCCTACGTTCCGGACAAGGACGTGGTCCGCGGTCAGTTCGGTTACCTCGACCCGGTCAACACGTCACTGATCCTGCTGGGGATCACCGGTGTGGTTCTGGGAGCGGTCGCCGTCAACGAAATCAACGACCTGCAGGACGATGTCGACAAGCTGCAGAGCCCGTGAGACTGCAACTTCGCCATCTGCCACCTGTCAGTCTCCATGTACTTCGATAAGTTGGGACGTTCGGCCTCTTCGGAATCGTGCCATGGTTGGAACCAGTTCCTTCCGGAAAACCCTGCTGATCGCAGCCGCCTGGCTGTCGATCGGATGGGGGTCGGTCCGGGCGCAAGAGAGCCCTGCGGGCCAGCCGCAGCAGCACCCCTTGATCCCGGCGATTGAAATCGCGCGAGGAGCCCTGGCCAAGGTCGATGCCCTGGCGGACTACGAGGGGACACTGACGAAGCGCGAGCTGATCAATGGCGCCCTGACCACGCAGATGATGCAGATTCGGGTCCGCGAGAAGCCGTTTGCGGTTTACCTGAAGTACGCTGCTCCGAATGAAGGACGGGAAGTCCTGTACGATGCGGCTCAGGATCCCGCCCAGCTCTTGGCCCATGAAGGGTCCGGGCTCAAGTCCTTGGCCGGCACATTGGCCTTGCCGATCAACGATCCGCAGGTCATGGCCGAGACCCGTCATCCGGTGACCGACCTGGGCCTCCGCCGGCTGATCCAACTCGTAATCCAGCAGTGGGAGTTCGAGTCCAAATACGGCGAGATCGACGTGCAGTATTTTCCCGATGCGAAGTTCGGAAAGATCAGCTGCGAGGCGCTGAAGGTCACGCACCCCAAGCCGCGTCGGCAGTTCAAGTATCACCAGACGCTGCTGTTCATTGAGAAGTCGTCGGGGCTGCCGCTGCGAGTCATGAACTACGGGTTCCCGCAACAGGCCGGCAACGAGCTGCCGCTGATTGAGGACTACGCCTATACCGGCCTGAAGACGAACGTCGGCCTGAAGACGCTCGACTTTTCTCGCACTAATCCGAACTACCGGTTTCAGTAGAGCCGGTTTCAAAACCCTTCCACAACAACTTTCAGTTGGCAAGGCATTTGCATGAGTGTTGAGCAAAGGAGTGCTCAGTCATTCTCATCACGCTGTCGTGGTTTCCGTCCTATGGGCGGTATCG
>JBIIOI010000056.1:0-38754 GCA_044337025.1 Planctomycetaceae bacterium | reverse complement strand
ATCGCTCACCACAACGCAAACCCGAAAGCCTTTGTCTGGACCAAGAAAGCCGAAGACATCCTGGAAAAAGTCTCCCGCGCCCGAAAAGCACTGGATAAGACACCATCTGTGTGAGGCACTACACTAGTGATCATGGTGATGATCATGATTGTGAGCCGCTCCAAACACAGCGTTCTTCTGGTCTCCACGAGCAATCACGTACGCCAGCAGGTCCAGAATCTCGTCGCGGGTCAACTTGTCGAGCAGCCCCTTCGGCATGATCGAGGTCGGGGACTTCGTGCGGGTCTCGATGTTCGACTTCTCGATCGTCACCGCAGCTGTCTTGGCCAGCGGGTTCTCGAGGAGCTTGATCGCATCGCCGGTCTCTTCGACGATCAGGCCGGTATGCACCTTGCCTTCTTTCGTCTCGATGATGTAGCTCTGGAACTTCTCGTTGATATTGGCCGAGGGCTCCAGGATCGACTTCAGGATGTCGGCAGGCGTCTGCTTCGGGTCGAGCTTGGCGAGGTCCTGGCCGACTTCCTGCCCGACGCCGTTTAGCTTGTGGCAGGCGATGCAGTTCGTGGCTGCGAAGATCTGCTTGCCGTTGCCGAAGTTGCGGCCTCCGTGGGCCACCTCATCGAGCAGCGGGGTCAGCTCTTCGATCGTCCATGCCTTGCGCGGACGGTTGAACTTCAGCAAAGGGTCCTGAGCCGCGACGGCGTTCTTGGCCAGGTAACCTTCCGGATCGGCCTCGTAAGCATCGAGGTCCGCGACCACATACAGAGCTCCGAACATCCGCCGCCAGTGACCGGGGTAGGTACAGACATACGGGTAGACGCCCGGTTCCTTCGGCACATTGAAGCTCAGCTTCTGCAGGTTACGCGGCTGGAGCAGCGTGCTGGCGAGCAGGATCTTGTTCGAGGTCGGGACATAGTGCCGCTCGAGGGCCCCCGGCTGGGTCGCCTGGGCCTCAGCGGCCAGACCGACTTCTTCGAGAGCACCCGGCTGGATGATCACGAAATTGTGCGGCATGATGTCGGTGTTCTCGAACAGGAACTCGACCGGCTTCCCGGCCTGCACCACGAGGCGTTCCTTGTCGTACAGCATCTGGTCCGGCACGGTGCCGACGCGGATGATCCGCACGCCGATCTCGCCCAGCTTGGCCCGCATCGCCTTGCCCTGATCGGCAGGCAGTAGCGAGGTCAGCTCGTAGCCGAACTGAATCGCGCTCAGGGCCGCTGGGGAGGTGCGTTCAGCCGGTGGCAGCGGAGCCAGATACGCAATCACCGAATCGAGCAGCGGCTGGGCCTGATCACTGGCCCACTCGGTCTTCGGCAGCCGCTGAATGGCGTCAATCGCGACAGAGCGATCGGAGCCTTCCAGAGCGAACTTCACCAGGCGGCGGAACGTGTTGGCTTCCTGACCGCGCACGGTCGTGAGCGCCAGCATCGCCGAGCGGCGGATCAGCAGTTCCGGATTGCCCGCGGACATGTCGAAATCCGACTTGGGCCGCGGTCCGGGCAGTCCGCGCAGGACCTGGACCTCTTCGCGGTTGGCGTCCAGGACCTTGAGCGTGAAGCCATCCAGACGGTTCTCAAACCCTTCGGTCCGGTTGAAGATCGAGACGCGTTCGACCGGGTATTCGGCTCCCAGATCGACTTCCCACCACGGGTCCAGGCCATCTTCGGGGGTGTGAGTCTGACCACCGGCGGCGTAGATCGGGTTCGTGTTGCCGTCGATGGCTCGCTGAGGTTCGCCGCCGTGCGAGGTTGTCGACTGAGTCGCCTTGCCGCGACGGGCGACGTTGGTCCCGTCGCTCATGACTTCCACTTCGGCCAGCGTCAGCGGGCGACGCCCTTGCAGCTCCACGCGGACATACCGTCCGAATGAGCCCTTGTTGTTAGCGTTCCCGGACCGCAGGCTTTCCGGCAGTCCATCCAGCAGTGGCTCGACCTTCGGATAGAGCGCGGCGCGCACGCTCGGGTCGCGGACCATTGGCATGGCGTTGACCAGATCGCGCAGCGACTTGGCCGACTTCGAAGCCAGTTCCCACGACGGCTCGACCGAGCCATCAGCCGCGATCTTCGCCACGTAACCGAGCTGGCGCGTGATCGGCTGCTTCGACTCGGTCGCCATCTTGACCAGCAGAGGGCCGGCCTGCTTCTGTTCCTCTTCGGAGAGACGCGTCAGCACGCGGAGCAGGTCAAACGCGATCGTCTCGCTGCCGCTGGAGGTCGCATCGAGCCCCAGCAGCTGTTGCACCAGCAGTTCCGACGCCGACACCTTGTTCGCAGCTGCGAGGGACCGCAGAACCGATTCACGCAGTTCATCGCGGACTCCGTTTCGGAGCAGCAGATCCTGAGCCACCATCCGGTAACGGGCGGTGTTCGAGTCGCTGGCCTCCGCGTGAGCAAGCTCCCCTTCGAGCTGGATCAGCTCGTCGGTGCTCATCGTCTGGAACAGGTGCCGCACCCCGGCGGGGGTCTTCATGGCGATCGGAGTCTTGGCATCGAGGGCCGACTTCCAAATCGGCTCCAGAGTCTTCATCGTCTCGTTCGCGATGTACTCGACCGCCCGGTCCTGCGGCTGCTGCTCACGGGCCACGATCACGACTTCGACAGCTTCCGGGACTTCCAGGAAGCTGGCTGTGCGGATCGCTTCTGCCCGCACGCGCGGGTGCGGGTCGGCGGCTGCGGTGCGGAGCAGATCGAGCGTCCCGGGCACGCGGTCCCGCCAGTAGCAGAGCACGCGACCGGCAGCTGCGCGGGCTCGATGGTCCTTGGCCGCCAGCAGTCTCTTCAACAGGTCGACATTCACCACATCGTGGTACTGGTGAACCCACAGAGCCTCCAGCAGGTGGTGCTCGTACTCCGGAGTGCCAGTCCCCATGGGGCGGGTCCACTCCATGACGGCATTTACAACTTCCTGGCTCTTGCGGCCGCTCAGCTCAATCTTGGCCCGGTAGCGGACACGGTCGTAGGGCGAGGCCAGCAGCCCGACGAGTTCACCGACGGACTTCTGGGCGAGGTTCTCGCTCTTCAGCAGCGGTCGCCCCGTCGCGGTCACGCGGTAGACGCGCCCGTGAGTCCGGTCCCGATTGGGATCACGCAGGTTGTGCTGCATGTGGCCGATGATCGGGTTCTGCCAGTCGCTGAAGTAGAGGGCCCCGTCCCCAGCGATCTCCAGATCAGTCGGGCGGAAGTTCGGGTCCGTCGAGGTCACGATCGGCTCGACTTCGGTGCCGACGATCGTGCCGCCATCCTCTCGCAGCTGATACTGCAGGATTCCCTGGAAGCCGATCACGTTGGCGACCAGCAGGTTCCCCTGGACGTCCGGCGGGAAGTGTTCGCTGGAGAGGATCTCGGTCCCCGAGGTCGGGCGGGTTCGTTGCTGATAGATCTGCGGCGGGGTCGCGTGCTTCTGCGGGTAGTTCATGTGCCCCGAGAACAGCCAGCCGGGATAAGGCTGGGAGCCGGTGCCGTCGTGAACGATGTCGTTTCCCCAGCGGTCCCAGACGTGCCCGTGCGGGTTGGCGAAACCGTGAGTGACATAGACGCTGAACTTCTGCGTCAGAGGTTCATACCGGAAGACGCCACCATTAGAGCAGCGGGCGGGCGGCCCCCAGGTTGACTCGACCTGCGTCTGGTGGAAGGTCCCTTCCTGGAAGTAGAGCGCTCCGCCCGGATCGAAAGCAAAGCTGTTGGCCGCGTGATGCGTATCGGCCGAGTCAAGACCGTTGAGGACGCGGACGCGCACATCGGCCTTGTCATCGCCATCGGTGTCTTTGAGGAACAGCAGGTCCGGCGTATTCGCGACCAGCACGCCGCCGCCATAGAACTCGAACCCGGTCGGGTTGTGCAGGTCACCCGCAAAGGTGATGCACTTGTCGGCAGTCCCGTCTCCGTTGGTGTCTTCCAGGATCAGCAGCGAGTCGTTCACCGGATCTTTCGGACGCCAGTGCGTGTACATCGGCCAGCAGGCGACCCACACGCGGCCCTTCATGTCGGTGGCCATCTGCACGGGATTGATCAGCTCGGGAAACTGCTTTTCGCCAGCGAAAAGCTTGATCTCCATGCCGGGATGGATGGTCATCTTCGAGATCGCCTCGTCCCCGCCTTCCAGGAACACATGTTCCCCATTCGGTCCCGGTCCCGGCTTGTTTGAGATCACGGGAATGAAGGGCTCGGTCTTCGAGTCATCCACCGGGATATCGCCCTTCCCCTGGGCGATCGACCAGATCCGCTCATCGCGGTAGCCCGTCATCTGGTCCAGAATGGCCATCTCGCGCTGAGCCACGACCAGGTTCGTCTGCTTTTCGGGCTCGAACACCAGACCCGACCGGCCTCCGAAGACCGAGAAACCATCCGTCACGCGGTAGCGATTGAACCAGTGGAAATCTTTGTCCGTGATCGCTTCGACCAGCTTCGAATCCAGCGGCTTGCCGGGGTTCTTCGCTGCATCGTGACTCGGGAACAACGCGCTGATGATCTCCGCAGCCAGCCACTGGTGCGAGCCGCCGGTCGTGTGCAGACCGTTGATCGTCGAGGGCGGTGTCGCCTGCGACAGGTCCACAACCGGAACGCCATTCGCATTGCCCACTTCGTCCATCACCTTGGCATAGGCGGCGATGCGAGCATTGATCTCGGCGTTGCGAGCCACTTCGATAGCGGTGGCTTTCCGGGTCCCGAAGACGGGATGGTCATACTGATCAGCCACCTTCGCGGGGGTGATCAGCACCAGCCGGGGTGCCGACTCCCCGTTGTATTTCTGGCCGAGCGTGTGCTTCACGAACCCGTCGAGTTCGCCTCGGAACCCAGCGAGCCCCGCCTCGCCGCGCCAGCTCTCGTTGTAACCAAAGAACGCCAGCACGACATCGGTCTGGGTACGTGTGAGCCACTGGTCCGGCGAACCAAAGTCCTGCGACCTCAGCCGCATGTTCAGCTCATCGCCCGAGAATCCCAGATTCCGAAACGACAGCTTCTGCTCGCGGAACTGAGTCTGAAAGACCGCTTCGAACAGCCCGTCATGCTGCAACCGATCGACCATCGTATTGCCGATCAGGCTGACATGGTCTCCCGGTTGAAAGGCGAACTTCCCAGGCTCCGCCGCCGCCGCCGCACTGGCAGCCCAGACCAGACCCAGCAAAACGAGCCACACACCGCGCGCAATCCGAATCATGGCACCTTCCCAGTCGTTCGTCGAAGTTCACAGCCTGTGCTGTTGAGGAGACGATAACGACCGCGAGACCGGGATAAAAGTGGCCCGATCCGAAAGGCCGGCCAACGCGATCGTGCGACGCACGACGGGCGAGCCCGACGGCTAACGGAGTCGCCGTGTCAGGGAAGAAACCGCCACTGAGAGAACGTCGCCGCCTGCCCTGCGGGGGATCCGGACTCGTCAACGATGTTCCAGACCGTCGCCTGATCGATGTAGAAGCGTTTCCCCGTCGAAGAGATTCGAACCCCCTGATAGTCGTCGATGTACCCTTGTCTTTGAGTCGTCGCCAGCATGCGGGCTCGCTCGTCGCGATGGACCGGCTCAGCTGTCAGTCGCGAGGGAGTCAGCAGGAACTGATCCAGTGGCATCTCCCACAATTGCAACGCCACAGCGTTGGCCGAATTCAGTATCGGGTCTGGCTGGGTGCCGTGAGAGACCACCACGAAGGGAACCTCGAACAACCGCCGGGCTTGCTCTTCGGAATCGCCGCTTCGGTTGATCAATTCCCGGCCCAGCCAGCGGCGGTAGGAGTCGAGCAGCCGCTGAATCTGTTGCTGCCAGAGGCTGTCCTGCCAGGGAGTCTGAAGGTTCATCGATTGATCACCAGCTGCGAAACGAAAAATCCCTCCCGTGCGGGCACGGAAGGGATCGACTTGCATTCGAATTGTCCCGACTACCGAGCGGAAGAGCCCGAGGTCGGACCTTCGACTGTGCCCGCTTTGCTGGCCAGTTCCTTGGCCTCAGCTACGCGGGCATCGGTCATGGAAACGATCGACTGAGCGCGAAGCAACTGATCGCGAGAGAAGTACGGGGTGTCAGGAGTCCCCAGGTTGTTGTACATCTTATTGGCGAGTTCGCCCCAGGACATGTTGTTGCAGATGTGCCAGGCAGCCGCCTGAGCCGAAGCCCGGTCGAGCTTGCCAGTTCCGACAGCGCGGCAAATCTCATGAACGCGAGGATCGCTCGAGTACTTCTCGGGAGGAACAATCGTGTAGTTCATCGAGGGGCGTGGCGTCGTCTTGCCATGCTCCAGACAGACCATCGTGACGGGAACCTTGGCGACCGTCGCGACGGGGATCGAAAAGAATCCACCACCGCCACCCTGTTGACCACCGCCGCCGCCACCAAATCCGCCGGCTCCTCCTCCACCGCCGCCACCAAAGCCGCCGCCGCCAGCCTGTCCACCACCGCCCTGTCCACCGCCACCACCGAGTCCACCACCTCCGCCGCCCAAGCCACCACCGCCCCCGCCACCAAACTGCGGCAGGACCTGGACACCGACAAAGGCGTCCGGCAGCTTGATCGTCAGCGGACCATCGGTTTTGTTCTCCACGAGAACGTGACCTTCGAACTCATTCTTGGCGACAAGGCGAACCGAGACCTTCTCATCGTCGATGGCCTGGAACAGATCGGCCTGCGGCGCGGCCGGATCGTACTTCAGAACCTTCATCACCGGCTTGCGGGCCTTTTCCGCAGCTTCGGTTCCCTTTTGGGTCGACAGCGCCAGACCCAGGAGCATCAGTCCGCAAATCGCGATCAATCGAAGACGTCCCAGCACCATGGCTGAACCCTTCCGGGAAATGAGTGAGCTTGCCCGCGTCCCAGACCGGGACCAGACCTCAGTCGATCTTATCGTTCCGCAAACGGCCACTTCAATCAAATTGTTCGGCCGGAACGCGGATTTTTGCTCAAGGTTCTCCGGAAAGGCGGTGCGACCCGTACGGCGGGACCGGGCGCCCTACCGAAACAGCAGCCACGCCAATCCAGCGACAGTTCCCACACCCGCCAGCCCGACCGCCACCCAAACCCAGCCGGGGAGCTTCATGCGGGGGCGCTGGATCAGGAATTTCGTGTTTTTCGAGAGTTCAATCCGGTCGCCGATCCTCGGAAGCGTCGTTTTTCGGCTCTCTCCATTGCTCAGGACCGGCACGCCGCCCGCACTCGTCAGAATCCACTTCTCGCCATCAAACTCCAGGCGGCAGTGATGCAGCGCCAGTTCCGGATCAGCCAGCTGGATCTGACAGTCGTTCGCCCGTCCGATCAGAGATTCGGTGTGCCGGATCAGCAGCTTTTCGCCGTTCGCGAACACCAGCAGAAGTCGTTGATCCTCCGGCACATGAGCCCGCTTCGCGGGGCGTGGAGCCGGGATCGGCGACGAAAAGTGCTCGCCTGAGCTATTCGCGAGCTGGGGACTTCGGCGTTCGGGCTTCGCGTGCTCGACCCGCGTGGGGCCCTGATTGACGGCCGTCGAAATCCGGGCCGCCGAGGAACGCCGAGCGGGCATCGAACCAGCCAAAGAGACCTGCAAACCCCGCTGTTTGGCCTTCTCACGACGGTCATGGACGATTTTTGCGTAGTCGAACGGAACCGGCTTCCGCTTGGCAAACGGAGCCAGAGCCTCGACCACGTCCTGCATGCTGGCGGGACGGTCGGCGGGCGACTTGGCCATCATCCGGGCCACGAACTCCGACAGTTCCTTCGGAACCGTCGGCACAATGTCGGACAACTTGGGCACCGGCTGGCTGCGATGGGCTTCGATCACGGCCGCTGCGGTCGGCAGGTTGTACACCCGGCGAGCTGCAATGATCGCATACAGCGTACATCCCAGCCCGTAAACATCGGCCCGAGCATCGACATGCAGACTGTCCACTGCCTGCTCGGGAGCCATGTAGTCGCACGTGCCCAGGCAGTCGTGCCCAAAGATCATCGAGAGAGAAAACTCTTCGTCGTACGACAGGCGGTCAGCCAGCGTGAGGCCAAAGTCGACGACCTTCACCTGCCCCGAACAGTCGACCAGGATATTGTCCGGCTTGAGATCGCGGTGCACCATCCCCAGCGCGTTGATCTCGTGAATGCCGAGCGCCGCCTGGGAAATCATGTCGCAGGCGGCCCCATACGGCAGCTTGCCCGCCAAGGCGACCAGTTCCTGCAGCGTAATCCCCTCGAACGACTCCAGAGCGACATAGTCGGCCTGACCGAACACCTCTTCCGAGGTACCCGACTCATATGTCTCGATCAGGTTCGGGTGGTGGAACTGCTTTCCGGCCTTGGCTTCGAGGCGAAAACGGGCGCGCAGTCCGGCATCCTGGCGAAAGCGATCCGCCAGCACCTTCAAGGCGACCTGGCGACCGGTCTGGCTCTCGACTGCCCGGTAGACCGTTCCCATCCCGCCCCAGCCGAGCGGTTCTTGAATCAGATATCCGGCCACACGCAGCCGCCGGTGATTGCCACGCTCCAGTTCTTCCGCCTGGAACGCGGTCAGATACTTACGCTCGACCAAGGCCTTCGAAAGTGCTTCGGGCGAGGCATTCGGCCCCGCTCGACGCAGAATCTCCGCCAAACGCTCCTCGGTCAGCAGTTCGCTGCGCCGTAGAGACTCGACAAACGGAGACTCTTCCAGTGTCGGCATACCGAATCGATCGGGTGAATGGCCTGCCTGCGTGACGGGAACTCCTGTTCCCATCCACAATTTGTACTATAGGTTCGGATTATGCAAGCTGCAGCGAAATTTGGGAAATCTCACACGGCAACTCACCGGAACACCCCCCAGCGCGTGACAGCTGCTGAAAGGCGTAGCATGGGCGTCCCGCCCATGTCACGTCGGGCGAGCCGGACGGCGATCGAGCCGGGGCGCAGAGGGCGGGATGGCAAAGTGGCAGATGGATCGTTTAGAAAAGGAACTGGAGCTACCGGCCTTGGCGGGATTTCTCGTTCGCTCTGGTCGCGTTCTCCTGCGTTTCTAGATCGACTTCCACCTTTCCCAAAGGGCCCATCATGTCCGAGTTCGAAACATCCCTTGGCAACTACAACGTCTATCCGCGGACCATGGTCCGATTCAGTGTAATCGCCTATGACTCCTTGACCGACATTCCCGGAGCCGTGCAGGCTTTGGGCTGGGATGTCGTGTGGGGGCCCGCTGAGCGGAGGAGTATCGTGGATGTCTCTTACAGCCTGATGTACGCCTGTCGGAATCGCCAGACGGGGGAATATGCGGTCGTGATCCGCGGGACGAATTTTGACAGCCTGCAGAGCTGGATCTTTCAGGACTTTGACATTGGGTCGACCGTCCCGTTTTCGAAGCTGGCACCGCAGGCCCCGGCGAACGCGTTGATTGCCAAGGGAACGTACAACGGCATGTGCGACCTGCTGAAGTTGACCGACCCGCAGACCGGTCAGTCACTGGTTTCGTTCCTGCAGCAGGCTGGCCCCCCTCGCATCTTTGTGACCGGGCACAGCTTGGGCGGCACGTTGACTCCGACGATGTTTGCCTATCTCAATGAGGTCATCTATGGCGGCGGACCGGCCCAGCGGATGGGGCTCTGGTCGTTCGCGGGGCTGACTCCGGGGAACGCCGACTTTAATACCTATTTCAATGGACTGTTTCTGGGAAATTACCAGTGGCGGATTTTTAACACGCTCGATGTGGCCCCGTTCTGCTGGTGGTCAGTCTCAGGACTGGAGGCCATCTATCAGTCGTACGGCTTGAATCTCCTCTCCGCGGAGAAGGACCTGATCGACGATTTGTTCGGAATGGGAGCCAAGGTCGGTTACGCCCAGCCCACAGCCGGGCAACCCTTGACCGGGGAATTCGACAAAAGCATCATCGACCGCTACCTGTGGCTGGCCCAGGCTGACCATCAGCACTCTTCGCTGACGTATCGCGATCTGGTGGATGCTGCTTTCCCCGTGACATGAGCGGCGCGGCCACTTGTACATCAACGGAGTTACCCAGACATCTCCTGGGATGTCTGGGTAACGCAAGCTGTGGAGGGTAGTCCGCGAAGCGGACGCATTCCCCTTAAACATCGAACCGAATCGCGTTCGTGAACAGCGGGGCCGGTCCGTTGAAAAAGACTCGGACATTGGGGATCAGTTCAAAATTGACTTCGATCGGATCGGCGGACAAGCCTTTGAACTTGGCGGTTGCATTGAATACGGTCCTCGAAGCAGCGTTGTCGATTCCGATATCGATGTCATCCGAAGTCACCGCATTGACGAAGAATTCGGCATCCTTCTCAAAGGTGGTGGCACCGAGTTTCGTGGTATCACGTTCGACATCGACCGATGCGCTCGTTCCCCCTTCCACGGTGGCCTTGAACTTCCCCTTGAACCGGGCATCATCAATGTCCAGGTCTTCCGCAATCAATGTGGTATCACCGACAACGCGTACCTGCCGCAGGGCCAAGTTGTCGCTGTCGTTCTTTCCCATGTCGATCAACAGTGTCGAACCGAACTGATTGACCACTGCAGCTGCGAAGCCTTGGATGCTGACATCATCATTCCCGCTTCCGGTTTTGATCGAGGTGGCTCCCCTCACACTGAGCAATTCTTCGGCCTCGAAGAAATCGGTCCCGCCCGCCATGTCGATGGTCAACTTGCCGAGAATCGCGGCGGTGAGTTGCAGAATATCGTTACCTTCACCGGTCTTGATATTCACATCCCCGCGAGTGGCCACATCGATGGTGATTGTGTCGATTCCGCTTCCACTGGTCAGTGTGAGCGAATTGGCGTTTACGGTGTCCTCGAAGTCGACGACATTCGACCCGTTCCCCACATCGATGGTGAGCCCCGCCAGATCGATATCGCCCCGCAAGGACAGTTGATCATCACCCTCACCCGTTTTGATCGAGGTGGCCCCGACCACCGTAATATCATCGACATTGATCACAGCAGCTCCCGATCCGCTGATCACCGTCATTGATGTTGCGGAGAGATCATCGACATCGATGCTACCTCCCCCATTGCCCAGATCCAGCGTAACGGCCCCCGCGACAAGGCCTGCGTCCGTATCGATATCATCCACCCCTTCGCCCGTCTTGACGGTCAATGCCCCCATCACTCGTCCCGCAATGTTCCGAACATCGTCGCTTCCATTGGCAGTATCGATCGTCAACGATCCGAAAGTCGCGGTACCGCTGCTCCCCAAATTCACATCGTCTCCCCCTTCGCCGGTTTCGATCTTCAAGGCTCCCAAAACACGAAGACCACGCGCCACTCCGCCATCGTCGAGGAGGACATCGTCGTCACCAGCATTGGTCTTGATCGTGAGCGCCCCCACCACCCGCAGCTCATCCAGATCGATCACGTCGTTGCCATTACCGGTCGTAATCGTTGTGGCACCGAGTCGCAGGACATCCCCATCGATCGTGTTGTTGCCATTTCCGGTCGTCAGTGTGGTGGCATTGGCAAACAGATTGTCCATATCAAGCCGGTTGTTCCCTTCCCCCATGTTCACCTGCAGCTGATTGAGAATCAAATTGTCCAAACCAACGATGTCGCTCCCGTTCCCCATCGTGATCTTGAGTGTTGCGACATCTTCGAACGTAAAGTTGTTGACCAGAACGCCATTGACCAGAAACTGAGTTCCCGCGTTGCCGACGAGGTCGACGGTTCCGTCCAACACATCCCCATTTACATCGATGTCGTTGACATTGTTATCCGCAGTCAGCGTCAGCACTCCCGCAGCCAGAGTGGCTGTCACAACCGGAACCCGGCGGGTTTCAAGTTCTTGGCCCGTATGGGTTTTGGAAGAGCGACGGCGGGCAGCCCCAGTTCTCCAGCTTCGGACGGTCGCGTTCAGGATTTTCTGGAATGACAGCATGATTGGGCTCCCGAGGTTGGTTTGGCGTTTCTGCACCGAGCGATGAACATTCAGGGCTGCGGTAATCACCTCAGCGATATTTGGACGAGAGTGTTACAAACTTTTTGGAAGAATCGTTTCGGGCTCGCGGAAAGACCGAAAGCCCGTAGCAAACTTCGCAAGAACCCTGCCATCAACGAGTTACGTCTCCGGAAACCCGAAATCTCCGGGCGGATTCAACACTTAATGATCGTGCGAGTGCCCATGATCGTGGGAATGATCATGGCTATGGTCGTGCGAATGCCCGTGGTCGTGCGAATGTGAGTGGTCGTGATCGTGAGAAGCATCTGCCGCACGAGCAGGAGCAACTTTGATCGCCTCACTCGCGAATGCTCCTTCGGCGGCTCGATAGACATCGCGCAGCGGAATCCCCTGCCCTCCGGCAACGCGGGCGCAGTCTTCGAACTCCGGGGCGAAACGCGGAGCGCCGCCGGGTTGCCAGGCGAGTTTCCCCTGCACCGGGCCGAATGTCGTCTGCACGGTATAGGCCTGCCGGGCCTGCTTGACGCGCTCGATCCGGTGCCGGCGAATCCCCAGGGTACCGGTCTCCTGAAACAGCAGCTTCTCGAACTTCTCGCACTCTTCCGGGCGGCACAGGATGCTGACGATCACACCGGGGCGGTCCTTCTTCATCTGGATCGGAGTCGAATAAACATCCAGCGCCCCGGCTTTGAGTGCGGTCTGCTTCACGTAGCCGATGACTTCTCCCGAAACGTCATCGAGGTTCGTCTCCAGCAGGCACACCTGATCGGTGTCAGGAGCGACCGCCGCAGTGCCCACGAACAGCCGCAGCACGTTGGCTCGATCCGGGAGGTTCATCGTCCCGGCCCCGTACCCGACCGCTTCGATCGTCATCGCAGGGAGCGGCCCAAACCGGTCGGCCAGGACCTTGGCGATCGCGGCTCCGGTCGGCGTCGTCAGCTCGGCCTGAATCGGCAGATCAACGAGCGGGATCCCCTTGAGAATCTCAGCTGTGCCGGGAGTCGGGACCGGGCACAGGCCATGATCGATCCGTACCGAGCCGCGCCCCGGAGGCAACGGAGCACACACCACCATGTCGGCTCCCAGGGCATCAAACCCCGCAGCTGCGCCAACGATATCGACGATCGAGTCGATCGCCCCGACTTCGTGAAAGTGAATCTCATCGAGCGTGGAACCGTGGACGCGGGCTTCGGCCTCGCCAATGACTCGGAAGATCGCCTTCGCCAGTGACTTGGTCCGCTCGCTCAGCGCGGCTGCCCCGTCGATCATTCGAGCGATCTGGGAGTAGCCGCGATGGGGCTGGCCGGGAGGGTGCTGTATGCGTACCGCTGTGGCCCGGAAGCAGGACTTCATCACCGATTCGAACCGCAGTTCCACTCCGGGGATTCCGAGCGACGCCACCGCAGCCTGAATCACTGCAGGATCAACACCGGCATCGACGAGAGCGGCCAGCGTCATGTCTCCGCTGATTCCCGTGGCACATTCGAGGTAGGCGATCCGCATGCGAGGCTCCAGAAGACAGGGACGCAGGAATTGTATGGGATCGATCTCGATTGCGCTATCGACGGCCCTTCTCGAGAAAACAGATGCAATCTTGCCTGCCCCTCGAAGAGCAAGAGAATGTGATCTCTGAAGGCGTGGGACAGACAAGATTGTCTGTCCTACCAGAAACCAGTACTGCAGAGTCCAAACTAAAGCTGCCGGTTGGGTCCATCAGCCGCAGGGCGTTAGTCTCCGGTTTTCGTGAAGAAACCGGACGCTAGCGCGTTCCGGCTGATCCGGACTTTTAGCATGGACGGAGCACTACGGCTTCGCGGGCAGGTTCTTCTGGACGTCGACGAGCTTGCTCTTGGCCACGGCGGCTTCTGGCGAATTCGGGAACTCTTTGATCAGCAGACTCAAGCTGGCCTCGGCCTGTTCCCACTTTTTCCCCTGAATGTCTAACGTCCCCACCTGCAGGAGAGCGGCACTCTGGTGCTCTGGGTAGGGATAATTGGCATAGACCTCGGTGTAGGCCTGAACGGCGTCTTCGAACTTCTTCTCGTTCAGGAAGGTGTCCGCAATCGCCAGTTGAGCCCGCGCGGCGAGCGGCGATTTGGCACTGGCCGGAGAGTCGACGACAGCCTGCAGATGAACGCGAGCCTCGACGAACATCGCTTCATTCAAATCAGCCCTCCCCAGCAGCAAGTGAGCCTGATCCACGATCAATTGGGCCGGTTTCGCAGCCAGCAGCGAGTTCATTGCGGTTCGAACGGCATCGTAATCTTTCTCTTTGAACTTGGCCTCTCCCCAAAGGAGTTCCAGTTCGTTCGTCCAGGCGGCATTCTTCGATGCCGGATCGGCTCGCAGCTCCGTCAAGGCTTGGACTGCGGGCTCCTGCTTCCCTTGCTGGAGAATCGCCTCGGCCCGCCGGTACCGCGCATCCAGCGATTCCGCAGTGCCGGGGTAGTTTTGAAGAATCAGGTCGGAGAGGCGTTCACCCTCGGACCATTTCTCAACACGCACTTCCAAATTCAGCCAGCTGACGAGACCTTGCAGCTTGACCTTCCCTTCCGCTCCCACGTCGTCCTGCAAAGACTTGTAGAGGGCCCGGGCTTCGTCCGCCTTACCGTCCTCGTCCAGGCCCTGGGCGACATACAGCTTGGCATCGTCCGCATGCGGACTGGCGGGATAGGTCTGATACAGGCGGCTGAATATCTCATCCGCGCGGACTCGGTTTCCGGCGTTGAACTGCTGGGCAGCCCATTCGTAGAGCATCACATCTGGCGTCTCCAGGGCCTGCTCATCGGGAGGGAGCTTGGCAATCTGTTCACTGGCGGTTGTCCAGAGCTGATCCGCTGCGGAGGCCAGTTGCTGGACTTGCGCGGCGGGCGTCTCGGTGGTGATGAGCCTCATCCGGATCGAGGCAGCCAGACGAGCCGAACGGATCACGAACCGAGCGGCCCGCAGTTCGGTGTCATCCGGCAGAGCCCGGTCCTTGGGAATCGCAAACCGCTGGACCCCCTGCTCCAGTGCGTCCGCAGCCTGAGTGAGTTTCAGAGGATCGTTCGCGGCATCTTTCTCCAGGCAGACGCCCCGGTTGTAGGCGGCGGTGGCCAGCACAACGGGATCGGTCACCGTCGACTCCAGCAGCTTCTGATAGGACAAGGCGGCGGCGGCGAACTGCTGCTGCTCGGCCTGGACCTTGCCCAGTTCGGTCAGTGCGGCGGCGTAGTAGTCGGTGGCGTCGCCCATCTCGACGACGCGCGACAGCAGCTGGGCCGCATGATCCAGGCTCTTGGCGGCGATGGCATGTTCCGCGTTACGATAAGCTGCTTGAGCGGTCAGGGCCCCGTCCTTGTCGGCGGCCTTCAGCTGATCGAGAGCCTCGAACATCTCCGTCCAGCGTTTCTGGACCGCACGAACTTCAGTGAGCATCATGAGCGACTGCCGACGATCTGCAGTCGCCGGCAGGCTCTGCAAGGCCCGTTCGAGGACAGCTTCGGCCTCACCGGCCTGACCGGTTTGCAGCAGTGCCTCGCCGAGCATCGGCAGCACTTCGACCATGTCCGTGCTGCCCGCCTCCCCCTTGGCGATGGCTTCGGAAACCGGAGTCAGGGCCTCCACAACCGCCGTAAAGTTCTTCAAACGCTTCTCAGCGCGAGCCCATTGGACGCGGGCCTGCATTGAGGTTCGCGGCACCTTACTGGAGTTGACGACGCCACGGAACAAGGCCACTGCCTGTTGGAAATCGTCCTGACCCGTCAGTGGGTCTAACTTCGCAGCTGCGTCGCCTCGCGCGAGCAGTGCCCGGCCCAGCACAATATCGTTGAGTTGCTTGAGCGGGCTGGAGGGGTGCTTGACGGCAAAGTCTTGAGCCAGTGCGATTCCTCCAGCGACATCGCCAGCCCGTACCGCACAGTCGGCCGCCGAATAGTGAGCATCATCGGCCAGCACAGAGGTCGGCCAGCGGGTCGCAATCGACTCATACAGGCGGCGGGCCTCAGCGTAACGATCGCGCCGAGATTCGCAGTCCGCCCAGTGGTAGGTCGCCTTCTCGGCCAGTCCTGCGCTTGGCACTCTCTCAGGCGTTCCTCCGAATGGCACATTCTCGGCCGGTTCTTCGCCAGGTACTTTCGCAGCCAGATCGGTAAAGACCTCAATCGCTTCCACCCACTTCTTCTGCGACTTGCGGCACATCCCGACCCAGAAGTTGGCCGAGTTCGCCAGTTCTGGCTTCTTGGCCGCCGCGACGAAGTGAGTCTCCGCCTTGGCGAACTCCTCCGCTTTGTAATGCGCATACCCGGCGTTCAGCTCCGCTGTGGAGACCAGGGCATGCGTCGGAAAGCGACTGACCATCAGCTCAAACCCCGCCGCCGCTTTGGCAAACTGGTTGGTCTGGTAGTCGATTGCCGCGAGACTGAAGAGAGCTTCAGCAGCTCGCGGGTGGCTCGAAGCAGCCAGTTCCTGGAAAATCGCAGTGGCCTTGTCGGCTTCCTTCAGAGCCTCGTAGGCCCGGGCCAGATAGAACTTGGCCTCCAGCTGTTCACTGGCCGCCGCCGTACCACTGAGCACTTTCTCGAACGACTTGACTGCGTCAGCGGGTTTGTCGGATTGCAGCTGAGCCTCGCCGAGGTATTGCCAGCCCCAGATCGCCAGATCGTGCTGAGGGTACTGAGTGACAAAGGCCTCGAGTTCGGCGGCTGCGGCGGGGAACTCATTCAGGAAGTAGCTGCTCTCGCCGACTCGGTAGGCCGCCAGGGCTGCGTCGGGATGGTCGGCGTGGTTCTTGAGGAACTCGCGAAAGACGGTGCGGGCCTCGGCGTACTTCTGCGAGTGGGTGAGCGCCTGCCCCTGATAAAGCTGGGCCAGGGCAGCCTTCGGGTGCTCGGGGGCAGCCTTGAGGAAGGCGGCGAACCCGCGAGCGGCGAAATCCCAGCGTTTCTGCTCGTACAACTTCAGCGAGGTGTTGTAGTCATCGATCGGCTCAGCGCGCAGTGCAGTCGCAGCTGGTGGGCCAATCAGGGCGCACAGCAGCCCCAACACAGCGGCCCAGAGCCGAAAGCCAGAAACGTTCCGCATGGCGAGTCCGATCCACGATCACCCAGAGCGTCCACTGCTCATCTGTCCTCCGGCGTCCCCATTGCCAGCGACCGGCCCGCACAAATCGCGACCGATTCTGAAAACTCTATCCCTGCCGACTAGTCGACTTCAAGCGGAAGGGAGGAAATCACCCTGCAGGTGCCGCAAAGGCCCCTGAGATTTCCGCCATGCGCGATTGGGCAAACTGAACCAGGCTGGCTCTGTGCCTTCTCAGCCGGTGCTTTGGTGCCAGATGAGCACACAGGAGTCACGCGAATAGTTGTCCCCTGTTTCGCCCGGGTGTTCACGATCAAGAATCTATCCCTCAAGTTCTCCAGTGACGTTGCTCCTGGCCTGACGCCCGAATTCTGAGGAGTTCTGCTACTCTGGTCCGATCCTGCACTACATCTCTGCGAGGACTCCCGTGCGACTTCTGCTCATCGTCTCGCTCTGGCTGGCCACTTCTGTCAGCGCCGCTGAGACTCCTCCGACACTCACGGAAGTGACGATCTCCAGCTCTCTCGACAAGACGCTGCAGCCGATTCGGTATTGGGTTCCCCCCGGAGACCGCCCTGCCCCGCTGCTGGTCTCGCTGCACTCGTGGAGTGCCGATCTGCAGCAGGATCATTCGGAGTGGCTGAAGGAAGCCGTCTCGCGCGGCTGGGCCTTTGTCGAGCCGAACTTCCGGGGAGTCAACGATCATCCCGAAGCGTGCGGCTCCCCGCTGGCCCGACAGGACATTCTGGACTCGATCGACTGGATGCAGAAGCAGCGACCGATCGACAGCCAGCGCGTCTACCTGGCCGGGATCTCTGGCGGCGGGCACATGACGATGCTGATGGTCGCCTGGCACCCGGACCGGTTCTCTGCGGCTTCGGCCTGGGTCGGGATCAGTGATCTGGCCCAGTGGCACGCGTTTCATACGCGCGATGGCAAACCGAGCAAGTACGCCGAGATGATGCAGAAATGCTGCGGAGGAGCCCCCGGCACCTCAGCTGCGGTCGACCTGGAATACCACCGCCGCTCGCCGCTGCCGTTTCTCAAGTACGCAGCCAAAGTCCCGCTCGATCTGAATGCCGGGGTCACCGATGGCAAGACGGGTTCGGTCCCGATTCACCACACGATCAACGCCTTCAACATCATTGCCCGTGAGCTGAAGGCCGAGCCCGTCAGCGATGAGGAAACCGAACAGCTGTGGACGACGGGTCACCTGACCATGCCGCGTCCCGGTGACGAGGGTGTGGACGCAGACTTCGGACGCAAGCTGTTCCTGCGCCGTTCCGCAGGCCCCAGCCGGATCACAATCTTTGACGGAGGGCACGAGGGGTTGCCGCAACCCGCCTGCGAGTGGCTCTCGAAGCAGCAGCGCGAAACCCGTCTGTAACAGAATTCGTCCCCGAGATAGGGCTGGCAAGATTACCGAGCCGACGTCCTGGGAGATTAATCCTGACGATCTGCGAATGCCTCCTCCAGAGAGCGCAAGTCCCACCAGATCTGGCTCATCGGCCTGAGAGTCCGGGAGATCATTCGGTTGACACTCCTGCCCCGCGTAGGCCTTGAGGCGACGCGCGCGGATGTATTTGAACTCATCCGCTGTCAGTTCCTCCGCGACACCTTGCGGCGTCTTTTTGATATCCGGAGAACTGGCATCCGTCGGTTTCGTAATGTCTTGCATCACTTCCAACCTAAAGGTTTCCAAGGGACTGGCCCGTGGTCGAGAACGATTCCCGACCAGTCCCTTTTCAGCCCCGGAACCACTGACGATACCAGAGCAGTCAGGCAGTGCTGTCGCTCGCTGTAACACTCTCTCACAAGAGGAAAGCCAACTCGCTAATCGCAGCATGGCAGACCCAGCGAGGTCGTTTCAAGCTGCAGAATCACGATCTATGGAAAATGACCTGCAGAGGTCATGCCATCTGGACTGTGGCAACCCATCGCCACACGTAGCAGAATTCGTAAGAATTCTGCCGTCATCTGATTCTTTCGCTTTTCACGCCCCCGGCAGGACGCCAGACTTCTTACGAATTCTGCGACGGGGGCACGACATGAATGAGATTCAGTTCAGCTATCTGAAGCGGTTGGAGCCGGAGCATTACCGGGCTCAGGTATGCGTCCACTGGTCGATGACGATCCTGGACCGCCGGACCGGATGGCTGGTCCCGATCTTTTACTACAAGTTTCGCGAACTACTGGCTCACACGATGTTTCGCTACGGCCTGTGCAGCCCGATCTTCTGCCTGATGCCGGACCATATGCACCTGCTGTGGCTGGGGATCACGGATGAAGCTGACCAGAAGCCCGCGATGAAGTTCCTGAGAGGGCAGGTCAACCAGATGCTGAAGAAGCTGGGGTATGACCTGCAGGGCCAGTCGTACGACCACGTACTCCGAGACGACGAACGCCAGACCGATGCGTACCACAACATCGTTGAGTACATCGCCCGTAACCCCGAGCGTAAGAACCTCGTCCCGCCCGACGGGTTCCGCAGCTATCCGTATACCAGCTGCCTGATGCCCGGTTATCCGGACCTGTCCCCATTTCAACCGGACTGCTGGTCACTCTTCGACAGCCTCTACTCCCAACTCCGCAAATCCGGCCTCCAAAGACACCCGTAGCAGAATTCGTAGGAATTCTGGCGTGACGTTAGTTGCCGACTGCAGGGCATTCCGGGACGCCTCACTCGGATTCAAGCGATGGCATAAAGTCGGTCAGCTCTAACTTCGCGCAATACAGAGCATTCGACCAATCCACAAAGGGGCGTGTTCCCTTTCGAATCTTGGTGAGTTCGACGAAAGTCTTGTGCACGGCAGGGGCATAAAACGCTTTCTCGACAGGATTCAGCTTGTCTCGGCTTCGTACTGAGTCTGTTCGCCGGTACTCGCTCTGTAGGCGATCCTTAAGAACGCCAAATCTTGCCGTCACTTCTCGACAATCTGTCACGGACATTTCAGACAGACTTTCTATCCGGGATCGTATCCAGTTGACTTCGTCCAAGAACTCTTGAAGCTGGCGTGCAACCTGACGTCGATGAGTCATTGTTCCTGGCATGCTTGGGCTCCTTCATGTTGCATCGATCGGCCAGGCTTTTCCCGACATTCTGCTGGACGCCAGAATTCTTACGAATTCTGCTACGGCCTCAGTTGCACTCCGCGACAAGCGGCCCGGCGAGTTCTTCGAGGAAGAATAGCCGTCCAGCCTGGGTCGGCATGTAGGTCGACGGGATCCACGGGCTCGGCTTGTGGCGGAGGGTCATCCACAGGCTCAGGCCCTGCCACATCATGCCACGACCGAGCGATCCGTCCGCGCCGCCGATGATATAGTCGGCATCCAGGAACAGTCCCGGCCCGATCGTATTGGCGAAGGCTGGGACCAGAGTCGTCCGGCTCTTGAAGCTGGTGATCGCGTTCTGCTCGATCGTCAGCGGGTGCAGCTTCGCTCCCAGGCGGTGGGTCTGCGACTTCCACTCGGCTTCGGTCTTGAACTCAGCGGCGAAGTGCGGCTCCCAGAAGGCGATGTGGCAGACGCGGCCAATTCCGAAAGCCACAGAGAGCAACGCTCCCCCATCGCGCAGCTCGCCGATCCGATCGGCATAGGTCGGCAGGACTTTCTTCGTCGCAAAGTGCCGCTGCTTCTTCGGCACGGTCAGCTTGCCCAGTGGCCCGTAGAACGCGTGCTCCATCGCGTACTGAAAGGCTCCCGGATTGTCCGAGGGGAGCGTGTTGCCCTGCGCATCACTCCACTCATCCATGTTGAAGCCATAGACGTGATCGCACGAGACGCCCCACTCCGTCAGAAAGTAGACCGCCCAGCGATACATCCCCATCGGCCCGACCGGCAGGATCATCGCCAGCTTCTGCCCGGCGTCGCGCGTGCGGCGGATCAGCTGGGCGATCTCATGTCCCATATAGGTGTCGAAGTCTGCCAGCGTCTTGCAGGGGAACGGATGAAACTTCGGGTGCCACCACTTCTGCCG
Source organism: Planctomycetaceae bacterium (assembly GCA_044337025.1). Classification (GTDB taxonomy): domain Bacteria; phylum Planctomycetota; class Planctomycetia; order Planctomycetales; family Planctomycetaceae; genus TH-plancto1. The sequence goes on along the minus strand of JBIIOI010000056.1, from coordinate 17,899 downwards.
CTCGGTGATCTTGGCCGGATCGTGATCGACACAGGCATCGATCTTGGCCAAGTCCCATCCTGCCGGGAAAAAACCTTCCATCAGGGAGCCGGACAGCGTGGTGAGCAGGTTCATGGAGTCGTTCCGTGAGGAGACTTGGCGGCGTGGCAGATCTCATCAAGAATCTGCCGCTCGCCGATTGTGCCGCGTGAGTGCGAGATAGGCAAATGAACGTCACCGATCACGAGATCTCGCTAATGGCCCTGGAAGTAGACCTCTTCGTAAGGCTGGATGACGACAAATCCATCTCCTTCGAACTTCATCTGGATCGATTCGCCACTGCCGCGACCGAAGAACGTCTTGAGCGAGATGTCGGTCTTGAAGTTCGGTGTCAGATTCCCTGACCAGGCGACAGTGGCATTGGGGTCAGTGCAGACCGGTTTTCCCGGCAGAACTCGCAGCGTGAGAGGATCGTGATGCGTGGTAATCGCGATCATCCCGGTCCCCGAGAGCTTCACGTTGAACAGGCCGCCCGCCAGCATCCCCGCGATCTTTCGCATCATCTTCACGTCGTGATCGATCCCGTCTTCAAAAGCCAGGATGTCGTTCCCGTTCACAAAGATCGATTCGTCCTGAAGCTCCAGGATCGTGACCTTCTTCCCCGCATCGGCGAGGTAAATCTTGCCTTCCCCCTCGGCCTTTGTCAGCTGAGTCCCCTCACCACTGATCGCCTTTTTGAGGAACTTTCCGATCCCATGCTCGAGTATCCCTTCTCGCGTAAACTTCACGTCTCCCAGGTAGGCCACCATCGAGCCTTTCTTGGTCCAGACCTTCCCGTCGAGATTGATCTCCAGCAGCCGTTCGCTTTCGAGTTCAAACAGCCCCTGGCCGTGATCCTTTTCGGAACTGCGGCGCACGAATTCATCCAGGGTGTATCGCCCATCTTCCGGGCTCTCTTCCTCGGACGGAAGCGGGGCTCGCCGGGCCGGGGCCGGGGGAGTTGCACTGGGGACGGCAACTGTCGCCGAGCAAGCTGGGCACTTCACATTTTTTCCGGCATATTGATCCGGAATACTGAGAGTCTTTCCACAGCTGCACTGCACGGGAATCGGCATGGTTGTCTCTGGCACTGAGTGATGAGTCAGTGCATTGGACTCGCAACGATTCGTTTCGACAAGCCAATCGCGCTACGACTGTTACGGCTCAGGGACCGGTGGTAACTCCAACCCCGGTAGCAAGGGGGCGGGAATGGGTGTTGGTTCCGATGGTGCGGGCTCGGGTTCCGGCTCACCCTCGGTTTTCGAGACCGGCAAAACGAGCGGCGTCGCATTTGCCGGTGGAGCATTCAGAAACGCAGTCAGGTACCCCTTGTCACCCTCCAGTTTCACAGCCGTGTCGAGAATCGTCCGGAACCGGTCGTCCCCTTCCAGGAACAGCAAGACGCCCAGCAGGTAGAGCCGGTCGGGGTCTCGCACATCGGCATTCGTCCAATCGGCGACCTGCTGCTTCAGACGCAGGCGGGCCACGCCGTTCTGATGACCGAACAGCTTCCCCAGCGAGTCCGCGCGGGCCGGGTAGGTCGAGTCGATCTCCGTCACCTGCTTGAGGTACGAAACCGCCGATCGCAAGTCCCCGCGAGCTGCCTTCGCCAGGGCCAGTCGGACGTACGGCTCGGGACGATCGGGAGCGGCCTGCATCGACTTGGCGTAGCTCTTCTCGGCGGCAAAGTAATCCAGCTTCTGGAACAGGCGATCTCCGGCGTCCTGCAACCGGGCGCTGCGCAGCTGGGCCTCAGGAGTGGAAGGCTGAATCAGCGTCGGGTGAGTCTTCGTGGCGATCTTGGGAACCGGGTTTCCGTCGCGATCGATTCCCGACTCATCCCAGACCCACTGGGGCATCTGCAGCTGCGGGACTGCGGGTGCGTAAACGGTGGACGGCATCAGGGCTGGACCATATCCAAAGCCGCCGTAAGGATCGTAGCCGTAGCCATAAATCCCGCTGACCGGGGCATAGTAGCCCACGGTCAACCCTGGCACGCCGTAGCTGATGCTGGTGTAGCTGGTGCCCCCCCAGCCCCAGAGATTGGATTGATAGCCGAATCCAATCCCAGGTCCATAGTACCCGCCGTATCCCCAGTGGTTTCCATAGCCGTATCCAAAGCCATGGTACGGGTGAGGACCGTAGCAGCGGTCGCGGCCCATCGACGGAATCGAGGGCTGGATCTGCGGGATCGGCGGCACGGGTGGCTTGGGCATGCGGTCGACCACGCGCACTCGGGATCGGCCTTGAGCCCATCCCTCCGTGCAAAGTCCGCTAAGCAGCAACAGAGCTGTGATTGCAACCTTCATCGTCCACCCCTCCGAGGCAGCCGGTCCTGGACTGCCGTGTGGGAGATTCTATCCCGAGCGAAACCGGCAGTGGAAACAGAATTGCAGCTCTAAGGCACGGATTTTCGGGGAAGTCCAGTAGGACGGGCTTTCCAGCCCGTCCCGAGCGCGGCGTCGACTGCCTCTTCAAGGAGCTTGTGTTCGGACGTTGTTGCCGCAGGTCAAGCCCCCTCACCCCCAGCCCCTCTCCCGGAGGGAGAGGGGAGCCGGAAGTACTCTGGAGATCACATCCCGATGTAGCGGGCGTAGACTCCGCGCGCGATGCCGGGGTCTTCGGTCCCCTGCACGATGGCTCGTCCGTCTCCGAAGACGGTCAGCTGATACTGCCCATCCGAAGTCTCCAGCTTGAGCAGAAACGGGTTCCGCGTCACCCGGCCGCTGGGCGTGAGTCGCGACTCCAGTTCGACCAGCGAGACCTGCATCCGCTGAGGCGGAGTGATCTGCACGGCGTTGCGGCCGCACAGGACTGCCGATCGGGCGGACTGCTGCCCGTGCAGCCACGGGCGCTCCCCACGCGTGCATCCGCTGCAGCGTTCCGCAGCTTCGAGCGTTCCGACCTTGAGGCGGCGAAACGAGCCTTCCCACAAGTCGACGACCGTCAGCACCGGATCGATCGCCTCACCGCGCCCCGCGAGCAGCTTGATCGCGTCGAGCGACTGCAGCGAGGCAATCACGTTGACTGCCGGGCCGAGAACTCCCGCTGTGTCGCAGGTCTCCCCGCTGCCCGGTTCGGGAACTCCGCCCATCAGGCAGCGAAAGCAGATTGTCCGCCCCGGCCGAAACGTCATCACCTGCCCATGACACCCGACGCACCCGGCATGGACCCAGGGGATGTTGTGTTCAAAGGCGTAGTCATTGACCAGAAACCGCGTTTCAAAGTTGTCGGTCCCGTCAACGATCACGTCGACGCCGCTGGCGAGCGTGCCAATGTTGTCACTCGTCAGATCGGCCACCACTGCCTCGATCGTGACGTCGCTGTTGATGATCCGCAGCTTGCGGGCAGCGGCTTCGGCCTTAGGCAGCTGGGAGGCGACATCCTGCTCGTCGTAGAGCACCTGCCGCTGGAGGTTGGTGATTTCTACGAAGTCCCGGTCAACGATTCGCACCAGTCCGACGCCGGCACGGACCAAGCTCTCAGCGATCACCGAGCCCAGAGCTCCACAGCCGACGACCAGTGCCCTGCCCTCACGCAAGCGCGCTTGCCCCTCTTCGCCGAGAGGGGCGAACAGCGTCTGCTTGCGGTAACGGTCGAGTGGGGGCATGAAGAGATCTGCTGGTAGCAGAATTCGTAAGAATTCTGGCGTGTTATCAGAGAACCCGCTGTCGTGGGGCCGAGGCAACGAGCGCAGTTCCGGTACTTTCGTACTCCGAGGCGGACCTCAGAATTCTTACGAATTCTGCTACGCCGACTCGAACATCCGGGCCGCTCGGAGCAGCGTCTCCTCCGAGAAGTGCGGGCCCTGCAACTGGAGCCCGATAGGCAGCCCGGACTGTGACTTGCCACAGGGGATCGAGATTCCCGGGATCCCGGCGAGGTTCGCGCTGAGCGTGTAGATGTCCTGCAGGTACATCGCCAGCGGGTCAGAGGCCAGTTCGCCGATCTTGAACGCCGGAGTGGGGGCCACGGGCGAAGCAATGACATCCACCAACTGAAACGCCGTGTCGAAGTCTTCGCGAATCAGGCGGCGGACTTTCAGGGCCTTGTTGTAGTAGGCATCGTAATAGCCCGCCGAGAGGGCGTACGTCCCCAGCATGATGCGACGTTTGACTTCGTCGCCGAACCCTTCGGCCCGGCTGGCCGAGTACATGTCGATCAGGTTCTCGAACTTCTCGGCGCGGTGGCCGTAGTGGACTCCGTCGAACCGCGACAGGTTGCTGGAAGCTTCGGAAGCTGCGATCAGGTAGTACACAGCCACACAGTACTTCGACCGGGGCAGCGAGATGTCGACGATCGTGGCCCCCAGTGAGCGATAGACATCGATCGCGCGGCGTACCGCTTGTTCGACCTCGGGGTCCAGGCCTTCGACGAAGTGCTCCTTCGCGACGCCGATTCGCAGCCCGGTCAAAGGCTGATCGACTGTCTGCGAGTAACTCGGCACAGGGCGATCGACCGAGGTCGAGTCGCGACCATCATGACCGGCAATCGCCTCCAGCAGCAGCGCCGCTCCGTAGACGTCTCCGGCAAACGGGCCGATCTGGTCGAGCGAGCTGCCGTATGCGACCAGCCCATATCGCGAGACTCGCCCATAGGTCGGCTTCATTCCGACCACTCCGCAGAACGAAGCAGGCTGTCGAATCGAACCCCCGGTATCCGACCCCAGAGTCAGCGGAAGCATCCCCGAGGCCACCGCAGCTGCGGAGCCGCCGCTGGATCCGCCGGGAGTCCGCTCCAGGTCGCACGGATTGCGAGTCGTGCCGAACGCGGAATTCTCACAGGACGAGCCCATCGCGAATTCATCGAGGTTCGTGCGACCCAAGAGTACGGCATCGGCGGTCTTCAATCGCTCGGCGACATGCGAGTCATACGGCGAGACGAACTTCTCCAGGATGCGGCTGGCACAGGTGGCCTGCACTCCTTGAACGCAGATGTTGTCCTTGAGACCCACCGGAAGTCCGGCGAGCAAACCAACAGGCTCACCAGCCTGGCGCTTGGCATCGATTCGCCGTGCCTGCTCCAAAGCAGCTGCGGCCTCATGATTGAGGAACGCGTGAATCTGCGGCTCATGGGTCTCAATTGCGGAGACGCACTGCTGAACAAGCGCTGTGGCGGTGACTTCTCCAGAGCGGAGTGATTGATGCAGTGAACGAGTGATCGGGAGCATGGAACGAAATCGTGAGTGTGTGTCCTGGTGGCCCGGCGGGCATCAGCCCCCGGAGAAACGTCGAAGCAGCGTCATCTCACCCGGCATCAATGATTTGCGGGACCAGGAAGCATTTGCCATCCGACTTCGGGGCATTGGACAGCGCCGCGTCGCGCGGCAAGGACGGCACCGGCAGATCGTCGCGGAGCACGTCGGCAATCTCCAGCGGGTGAGCCAGCGGCTCCACGCCCTCGGTATTCAGTTCATTCAGCACTTCGACATAGCCCAGCACAGCTCCGAGCTGTCCAGAGAATTGCTCGACCTCAGCGTCAGAGAGCTTCAAACGGGCCAGCTTCGCAACCTTGCGAACGGTCTCGGGGGAGAGGGTCTGGGACATGGCAGCTGAACTCCAGAGAGGAACTCAGCGGATTCTAGGGAACGAGCTGCGGGAAGGGGAGCGGGCCAGAGTCGCGGGACTATCCGAGTCTCGTGGAGCGCAGCCGGTTGTCACTCTGTTGGGCCTTGGGTCTCTGGAATTGTCTGATCACGCGGGTCTCTGCTCAGGCTGCGGTCTGGAGCTGAAGGGGGTAGATCGTCCTCACAGGCCGCGAACCCTCGCCCCCAGCCCCTCTCCTGGGGGAGAGCGGGACCGGAGGAATCGGTTGGTTACGGTGGTTCACCCATTGACATCCCGCTGACGTGGCAATAGATTGCCACGTGTTAACTGATTGCCACATGAGGGAGTGGTCCACGATGGCCAAGAAACAGCCGGTTGAGGAACTGCCGCCGGGGGACGATCTGGCTCGCCGCGAGCGGCAGATCATGGAGGCGGTCCACCAGCTGGGTGAGGCCACGGTGAACGAAGTCCTCGCGCAGCTCGCCGATCCGCCGAGCTACTCTTCCGTGCGGACGATGATCCGGCATCTGGAGGCCAAGGGGCTGCTGACGCATCGCCAGGACGGCAAACGGTATGTCTACAAGGCGACTCAGTCGCGCGAAGCAGCCAGCAAGTCGGCGCTGCGCAAACTCATGGATGTGTTCTTTGCCGGTTCGGCCACGGATGCGGTGGCTGCGATTCTGGATGTCTCATCCGAATCGCTGGAGCCCGAGGATCTGGACCGGATGGCCCGACTGATCATGCAAGCCAAAGCGGAGGGGAAATAGCATGGATACGCTCACACTCGCTCGCTCGTTCGCGTCTTTGCTGCTCGACACAGCTGCGAAGGGCACTGCACTGCTACTGTTGGCTGCGCTGGCGGCGTGGTTGTGCCGGAGGTCTTCCGCGGCACTGCGGCATTCGATCTGGTGCATGACGATGGGAGGGCTGCTGATTCTGCCCGTCGCTTCATGGGCACTCCCCGCGTGGCAGATCCCAATCCTGCCCCCCGAGCCACTCCTCACCCCCGTATCCGTAGCGGAAGTCGTCAGACTTCCGGCGACCATCCCAAAGGGTGCCACTGGCGAGGGCTTTGACTCGCCAGTGCCGAGACACTCGACCGCGGCGCCGACGGCTTTTGGTCAGAACATGCTCCAAGACACTGGCGGTGCAAAGCGACCGCCAGTGGCACCGGAGGCACCCAGCAATCCGCCGGTCATTGAGCCGGTGTCCGCCCCAGTCCCCGCTATCGTCGAGCCTGTCTCGGAACCATGGACTACCATCGAGTGGACGTCACTCCTCGTGAGTGCCGGCTGGCTGGTCGGCGTCTCCCTGTTCGGCGTGCTGCTGCTCGTCGGCCTGTGGAGAACGGTCAAGCTGCGGCGAACCTCTCTGGCGGTATCCGATGGCGAGTGGCCGGGGATGCTGGTCGAACTGCGGCAGCGGCTGGGGCTCTCGCGATCGGTCGAGCTGCGCGAACACGCGGAGTCGGTCGTTCCGCTCACGTGGGGGATCTGGCGTCCCGTCGTGCTGCTGCCGAAACTGGCCCGCGCGTGGGATGAGCCGATGCGGCGGGCGGTGCTGCTGCATGAACTGGCTCATGTGCAGCGCGGGGATGTCGCGTGCCAGGTGCTGGGGCGGCTGACCTGTGTCCTGTACTGGTTCCATCCGCTGGCGTGGTTCGCGCTGCGCCAACTGCGGCAGGAGCGCGAGCAGGCCTGCGACGATGCCGTCGTGGGGACCGGAGAGAAGGCCAGCGACTATGCTGAACAGCTGCTCCAGGTCGCCCGCCTGTGCTGTGCCCCGCGCGGGTTGTCGCTGGGAGTGGCGATGGCCGAGGGAAGCAGCCTCGAACGGCGGGTGAAGTCGCTGTTCGACAGTGCTCGCAGCCATGGCCCGCTGACGCGGCGCGTGGCACTGGCCTTGTTCGCCATCGGCGGAGCGATCCTGGCGGGGCTGGCTCCAATTGAGCCGACGGCGTCGCAGGCGGAGCCACCTGTTGTCGAAGCCGTTGAGAAAGAGAACGTTGTTGCCAATCCACCCATTGAGACTCAGGAGCGGATTCTCGAAGGAGATGCCGCCAGGCAGCAGATGGAACTGCTCAAGCCGGTCTTCGGCGAGGCGAAACGCGGAATTCAACTCGGGCTGGCTGTCGGCTCATTGGAGCGGACCTTTCCGCAAGGGGGCCGAATCCCGATGTGGCTGTTCTACCGCAATCTGGGCGACAAGGAGCTGACGTTTCATATCTCTCAAGACTTCATGAATGATCCGGTGACCGTGACCGATGCGAATGGGAAGCCAGTCCAGGTGAACTTCGTGATGCACTGGATGTTCATCGCCCCGCTGAAGATCACGCTGCAGCCGGGTGAAGTCTGGTGCATCGCGACGACGGGTCTGAATCTCGGAGATCGGATGCCGAGCATTAAGCCAGTGGCGGGGAAGTACAAGCTGACCTATCCGCAGGGGATCTGGGATGTGAACACCACACTGCAACTGAACACGGACCTCCCGTTTCTCCCGACGGGAACCCCGGACATCTCCGGGTTGCTCAAGGCCGATCCCAAGCAGCACGCAGCGAACACTCCCGTGGGACAGATGGTCGAAACTCCCAACTGGAGTGAGCACCTGACCACCGGGACAATCGAGTTCGAGATCGCCCCGGGAAAGACTGGTCAGCTTGAGGCTCGCGTGCTGTCGGCCGCAGAGAAGCATGCCTCTGACGCCGACACAGTCGCCCAAACGAGTATGCAGACGCCGAGTCAACCCGCAGTGGCTCAGCCGAAAGTGATTGAGTTACTGAGTCGATTCCGCGAGAGCCGACAGCGATTGGAACCCCTGCATGTCCAGATGCGGCATATCGAGGAGTACACCGACGCGTTCCGGGCGCATCATCGGATTCAGGCCGAGCGGCAGGAGCCGTACATCAAAGCGATGCAGAAGATGACGCAAGAAGAGTTCGCGAAATCCAATCCACATCTCGGTTCGACCATCAGTGCGGAGCACGTCAGACTGTCCATCAAGAATAGCTATGACGTAAATCGTTCCTTCGCCAAAATGGACAACCAAACAGTTTCTGATGTCGAGTTGTTTCAGAAGGGATCGGCTTATCAAATCCGTACCCGTCGCCACTCGAACGATCAAGCCCTCGGCCCGTTGACTTTCCCGGCTGAGCCACTGACAGCTGGCAATTTGGGGACGACCTACAAGGAGATCGGCTTCTATTCCTGGGCTCCGCAGACTATGCCGTCGGGAATGATCGTCTACGGAAGCCAGCCCGAATATCGCCAGATCACTTCTAAGCCCTACCACACGAACGGGGCCAACCCAATCCCGGCGTTCAGCAATTTCGTAAGTACACGCAGCCACGATTGGCACCCGATTGATGCCTTTTTTTTCCAGCCTCCAGAGAACTATCGCGTGATCGGGGCGGAAGCGATCGATGGACGAGAGTTAGTCATTGTCGAGGTTCCGGTGGCGACTCCCTACTCGCAAGGCTTCGCGAATGAAAAAGGTGAAAGCTATCAATTGAAGGAAGTGCATTACTATCGGGCCTGGCTTGATCCAGCGCGGGGATCTCTCCCTGTCAAGCTGTTGATCTGGCACGGGAATGAGAAGACCGATTTCGCGACTCATGTGTCTCAGCCGCCTCGGAATGTCATGACGACTCAGCAGCTGACCGAGGTTGCTCCGGGTGGCTGGTATCCGACGCTGACAACTCTCGACAAGTACGACCGAGATGAGGAGAAGATGCCGAAAGCTCCGCCCAGTGGACAGGGGGCAGAGAGGGATAAGTACCTGGAAGACATCGCCAAGGTCCCGCTCGTTGTTTACGAACGAGAGACTTGGAAATGTGAATTTGTCGAGGTCCCCCGAACACTGACCGATGAGTTCTTTGTCCTACCCACGCCCGCGGGAGCGAAGATCATCGACCGGGATCGAGAGGACTTGATCGAAGATTACTCGTTGGGATTGCCCGTGAATGAATTCGCCGAGCTGGGATCGTTCCTCGGGAAAACTTGGTTGATGGGACCTCTCAGCGTGTTGTCGGGACCAGAGAATGAAGGAGTGGATGACACTCAGCAGAAGGACCCGATGCCGGTGGGGCAGAACGAGGATACTCCGAAAGCGGGCGCGGATGTCGACCTCGACAAGGTCGTCTCGTGGGGCGAAGCGGTCGATGGTCTCGAATCGGGGTTCTGGCTGACGAAGTCGGAAGACCCTCGCAATCTGCGGATACCGATGGACTCGCTGGTGAAGTACCGCGTGGTGGTGCGGAACACGATGGACAAGGAGATCGAGATCCTCGTGCGGCTATTGCCGTTTGACGACCAGGATGTCCCGTACCTGATCCCCAGCGACAAGCTCGATTCGAAGGGGAAGATCACACCGCCTCAGCCTGCGAAGGAGTTCCAGGCTCAAGGAGCTGCCAAAGAACTGTATGGGCTCGACGCGATCCAGGCCATCACGCTGGATGCGGGGGAATCGGTACTGCTCCCCGAGTGTGGACTGTACGTGGGGAAAGCTCCCGGCGAGCGATACCCGCAGATCGCTGACTTTGTGCCTGGAACTCACTGGATCGTCCAGCCGCTGTTGGTACATCCCCTCACCTTCAAAGAACGGGGAGAGTTTGGTCGCTTGGCTGGGAGGGACTCAGTCACCAAGATTGCTCGTGACGGAAAGACTCGCCAGGAACGGGTCGTGTATGTCACGGGATCCTGGGACCAGGAACTCAAGCCCGCCTATGCCAAGTACCACCTCGAAGTCGGCACGCTCGATGCCTCAGCTCATCGCAACGCCAAGACAGCGATCTGGGGCGAAGTCGAGCAGGGGATGCAGTGCGGCATTCGCGTCCTGCCCCCCCCAGCCCAGCTACACGACTGGCGACACGCTGGAAGCAGAAGTTCTGTGGCGAAACACCAGCGAGGCAGTCATCTCGACAACCCGCCCGAGTCCGCTTGATCTCTTTTCGAGCATTGAGGATGCCAAGGGGAACAGTCGGCAAATCGACTTCGGCGCCCTGTACGAACTGATTCCCGGCGGACACGACTTCCAACCCGGCGAGGTCCGCTCGCTGGCCGTCGTGAAGGTCACGCTGGTGGCGAAGGGTACACCCGGCCCGAAGGACAACAAGGAGCCGGGGCACGTCACCCTGGAGCCGGGGAAGTACAAGCTCAGTGCCAGGGGCACCGTGGGGAACATTAATCCTCGGAGCGGGAAGGTTGAGTTCGTTGTCGAGCCAGCGGACCAGAAGGCTGCACCGGCTCCGGAAGCCCCGCAGGCTCCACGGCAGATTCGTGGTCAGATCATCGACGAGGAGAAACTGGGCGTACCGAATGCCGAAGTGCTCATCGTTGTCGGAACCGATTGGAATCGGCCGCTCGAGGGCCAATTGATTGCGCAGGGTGTCACCAACGAGAAGGGAGAGTTCGCGATCCCAATCCCGGAGAGTGAACTTGCAAAGAAGCCGTGGGGACAGGTCTGGCGGCGGGCACCGGGATTTGCAGCAGCGCGGGGGAACTCGGTGCAATCGCTGGAGTCGCTCATGGAGGAGCCGCTAACGTACGGTCCGCTCGTCAGGACGGAGGGGCTGCATCTGGTGGTGCATGATCCGTCAGGCAAGCCTCGAGCGGGAGTTCGTGCGGAGGCCTTGTATGTGCGCGTGAGCCAGGGAGTCGGCTATGCCTTGCCCGCCGCCTGGCGCGATGACAACTCAGGGGTCAGCGATGCCGAAGGGCGTGTGCATCTTCCGTACATCGATCCGGGATCGCTCGAACGGCTGGAGCTGACCCCTGATGGGCACTCAGCTGGCACTCAGTACGGTCCAAACTACTTCCTGAACTACCGGCCTCAGGAGGCATCTCCGCACTTTGTCTTCGCGACAGTCGAGTCCGGAGTGATCGAAGGCCAGCTGGTCCCCGCACCGGGGGTCACGCTTCCCAAGGGCTTGAAGATTCCGCTGAAGACTCTGACGGGCAAGATTAGTGTGATGGGGGTTCGTGAGGTTACCGTCGATGACGCGGGGCGTTTCCGCGTTCCAGACATGCCAGTCGGCGAAATCTCGGTCCTCAAGTTCCTCGACGATGCCCAGCCACTGCGACCATGGATCAGCAAGCGGGCTTACGTCAAAGCCGGTGAAAACACGAAGCTGGAGATACCGATTGTCACTGGGACGCGGGTGACGGGCAGGGTTCAGAAGTCAGATACCAAAGCAGGTGTGGCCGATTATGAGTTCGAGGTCTATTACGGACCGGCGATCAAGTTTCGCGGCTCGGATTTGTGGCTGATGACGCAGCCGGTGAAGTCCGACGCGGAAGGACGGTTCGAGCTGTTCCTGCCCCCCGGACCAATCAATTTGCGGTTGACGAGGAATGTGGATGGCTACAGTGATGCCACGTGGTGGCTTCCACGAGAGAAGCGGGGCGGGCTGGGGCCACTCCATGAAATCCCGTCTGAAGCGGAGTTCGAACTGCCGGTGATCGATCTCGTCAAAATGCTGCCAGTCCAGGGGACGCTGGTCGATCAGAACAACAAGCCGCTCTCAGATGGGTTCTCCTGGGACGTCGATGGCTTTCCCGAGATCCCGGGCGAGGAGGAGGGGTTCGTGATGAACTCGATGGCGGGGGTACATACCGACAAAGAAGGTCGCTTCGAAGGATCTTACCCCGAGCCGTATCCCCCGGTTCGCTGGAAGGCCAGTCACCGGGTCTGGAAAACCAAGTACGAGTTCGACGACATCAAGTACCGGGCCGAAGTCGTCCAGAAGTCGCCGCTGATCCTGCAGGTCGATACGACGAAGCCGCTGGAGGATTGATCGCCGGGTCGGTGGTGCTTTTCCTACCGGCTGCGACCGTTCTTAATCACCTCATCGAGGCGAGTCTGCAGGCGGGCGAGTACCTCCGGGTTATTCCCGGCAACGTTCGTCGTCTCCCCCGCATCCTTCGAAAGATCAAACAGCTGATCTGGAGCGGCCGCCTGTTTCCCCGCTGCGCGGGCGGGCTTCTTGGCAGCCTGCCGGACCAGTTTCCAGGTTCCCTCGCGGAATCCGAAGCTGCCACTGCCGTTGTCCTGCTGCAGCAGATGGTCGCGGCCCGGGGCTTGCGGGTCCCCCAGCAGTGCTCCCAGAACATTGAAGCTGTCGAGGCAGGCGTCATCGGGAAGCGGCTGTCCTGTCAGGGCCGCCAGACTCGCAGGCAGATCGATCGTGCAGACGACCTGATCCGAGACGCCGGGAGTGATGCGGCCCTTCCAGCGCGTGATGAACGGGGTCCGGGTGCCGCCTTCGAAGACACTGTACTTCCCGCCGCGATACGGACCGGCTGGGAGATGAGGACCGAGCTTCTCGACCGCATCGTCCTTGTACCCGTCATCCAGGACCGGTCCATTGTCCGAACAGACCACGAGCAGCGTGTTCTCGGCCAGGCTCAGCCGGTCGAGCGTCTGCATCAGCTCACCGACGCACCAGTCGAATTCCAGAATGCAGTCGCCGCGCGGCCCCATGCCGCTCTTTCCCTGAAACCGTTCGTGAGCCACACGAGGCACGTGGATGTCATGAGCGGCAAAGAACAGAAAGAACGGCGACGCACGATGGGCCTCGATCCAGCTGTTCGATTCGCGGACCCATTCGTCGGCCAGATCCTCATCGCGAAACCGGGCGCGGGTGCCTCCGGTATAGAAGCCAATGCGGCTGATTCCGTTGTGGATGGTGCCGTTATGCCCATGGCTCCAGTCCATCTTCAACGTCTGCCGGTGAGAGATTCCGGTCGGATGATCCTCAGCGGGCTGCTTATCGCCGACCCACAACGGGTCGTTCGGGTCAAGATTGCGTACACGGTGCCCCTCTACGAAGACCTGCGGCACACGGTCATTCGTCGTCGGCAGCAGCAGACAGTCATCAAACCCGATCTCCAGCGGACCCGGCTTGAGCTCTCCATTCCAGTCCGGCTGCCCGACACCCAAGCCCAGATGCCATTTCCCAATCACAGCTGTCGAGTAACCGGCCTGCTTCAGCAGCGAGGGAAGTGTCACGGTGCCCGGTTGAATGATGGCGGGAGCGTTGGGAGCCGCGATGCCAGTCCCCTTCGCGCGAAAGGCATACGTCCCCGTCAGCAAGGAGTACCGCGAGGGAGTACAGGTCGACGCCGAGCAGTAACCACTCGTAAACCGCCGCCCCTCCGCAGCCAGCTTGTCGATATTCGGAGTCGCCACGCGCCCGCCACTGCAGCTCACGTCCCCGTACCCGAGATCATCGGCCATGATGACAATGATGTTGGGGGTCTCAGCTGCGGATGCCAGCGAAGCGAGCAGGATCAGGACAATCGATAGAGCGGCAGACGCAGTTTTCAAGGCGGGTGGCTCCAGGGATCTCGACAAGCATCTTCCGCGCAGGCACGCGGGATCAGGGCTCTCCGGAATCATCGGGGCCGCCCGTCACTGAAGCAAGGCTGTGTGGGAATTGGAACGATAGTCCCGCATGAGCCCGAAGAGGCGCGGGAAAACGTGAGCAGTCTCAACAGCCAGCTCAGCGTCTGTCTTCTCCCTCTCCCCATGAGAAACTTGAGAGCTGAAAAGATCGAGATTTGGGGAGAGGGCCGGGGTGAGGGGCTGAACTCGTCCCCCTCACCCCAACCCTCTCCCCCGCAATGAAATCTTGCTTGCAATTCGCATCGATTGCGGGGGAGAGGGAGAAAGGCGGGCCCAGTCACTGACGGCACACTGAACAACCAGCAGACAGGTCGTTTACAATCAGCTGATACCCCTGCCCTGGACACCTCAGATTTCCCATGCCGCTGATTGACACCCACGCCCATCTCGACGAGCAGTCGTTCGAAGTCGAGTTTGCCGACATCCTGGCTCGGGCGAGCGCCGCCGATGTTGTCGGGATCGTCAGCATCGGCACGACTGCCGACTCATGCCGCCGTGTGATCCAGCTGGCAGAGCAGCATGACTGCATCCGGGCTGCGGTGGGGATTCATCCGAACTATGCGGCTCAGGCGGCGTTCGATGACTGGCGGGTGATCTGCGAGCTGGCCCAACATCCGCGAGTGGTGGCGCTCGGCGAAACGGGGCTCGACCGGTACTGGGACCACACGCCGATCGACGTGCAGGTCGACTACTTCGAGCGGCATCTGGCCCTTTCCCGTGAGACCGGCAAGCCGTTCATCGTCCATTGTCGAGACGCGGAAGCTGAGACTCTGGAGGTGCTGGAACGCGCTGCCCAGGCTGGTCCCCTCAACGGGATCATGCACTCGTTCTGCGGCAGCCCGGACACAGCCAAGCGCTGTCTGGACCTGGGAATGCTGCTGTCGTTCTCGGGAATGCTGACCTATAAAAAGAACGAAGAGTTACGCAAGCTGGCCGCCACGGTGCCGCGCGACCGGCTGCTGGTCGAGACCGACTGCCCGTATCTGGCCCCCACGCCGCATCGAGGCAAACGGAACGAACCCGCCTTCGTGCGAGACACCGCTCGCGTCCTGGCCGAGGCCTGCGGCCTCACTCTGCCGGAACTCTCGGAATTGACGACAGCCAATGCGAGAAGAGTCTTTCAGTGGCCGGTCGATGGTTCGCCTGCGTGAGGATCAACAGACCGCGACAGGGAACAGCGAGCGGCGGGTGTCAACCCGCCGTGGCAGAGGGGACGTGACTCGGTGGACGCAGTGGATCGAGAGGAGAACTGGCCACTCACAGCGCCTCGCCGCCGATCATGGCATTGACCGCCTGCGAGCTGCCAAACGCAAACAGACTATCCCCGGCCTGGATCACAGCTGTACCGGGCGGCGGCAGGAGTTTGTCTCCGTTGGCCCGGCGGATACCGATCACCATGACCCCCTTTTCCCGCAGGTCAGTCTCGGCCAGCTTCTTGCCGACGTAGGGGCTGGTCTCGCGGATCTGGACATCGGCCAGCTCCAGTTCGCCGCCGCGTTTGTCGGTGATCTCCAGAAAGTCCTCAATGCTGGGGCTGAGCATGAAGCGGGCCATCTTCTGGGCTCCGCTGCTGAAGGGGCTGATCACGCGCGTCGCCCCCGCCCGCTGCATCTTGTCGATCGCGCACTCTTCACTGGCCCGGGCCACGATCTGAATCTTGGTCGAAAGCAGCCGCGCGGACAGCACCACGTAGATGTTGTCGGCGTCCGTCGGCAGCACCGTCGCGAGCGATCGCGCCTGGTAGATTCCGGCCCGCCGCAGGTCGGCATCCGAAGTCGCGTCGCCGACTTCGTACAGCCACCCCTTGGGATCGCAAGTGGCATGCAGATGCTTCTCGTCCCGGTCGATGACGACAAACGGCTGCTTGCGATCAGACAGATACTGGCAGATCGAAGCCCCCATTCGTCCCAGTCCACAGACGATGAAATGGTCCTTCAGAGTCGAGATGCTGCGGTCCATGCGATGCCTTTCGATCAGCTTGCGGAACTCGGCGTTCAGGATGAACCGGGCGATGTCCGCAGCCAGGTACGCAAACGTACTGAGTCCCAGAATGATATAGATAATCATGAAGCCCATCAGGGCTTCCGAGTTCGGCCCCTCGGCGACATCCCGCGACCCCAGCGTCGAGAGCGTGATGAACGCCAGGTACAGCGATTCCAGCCAGGTCGTGCCCTTCAGCAGATGAATGACCAGCGCGCCACCCCAGGCCAGTCCGAGCAATAGCCCGAACTTCATGAGGAGAGGACGCAAGATCGAGGGCTGAGCGGGCAACGGGGCTTCCGGGAGAAGACAGCTGGAGTTTGGGATTCGAACAGAATGTGGACCATTTGGCCAATTCGCTCAAGAGAGATCCCGTCCCGGGTGAGCGTCAGGCCCTTCAGGCGGCAGGTTTTCTCACGGGGATTCGGCCAACAGTTGGTCCCCGAATGGTTCGTAGTTCGATACCGGTGGTCGCGAACCCTCACCCCCAGCCCCTCTCCCGGGAGGAGAGGGGAGCCAGCAGAGCGTGAAAGACGACTCTCCGCCGTTTGCCACTACAATGCCGCCACTCACTGTCACTGACTTCGAGGTCCGCGATGCTTCGGCTTCTGTTTCTGACTCTGTTCCTGATCGCTTCCCCGGCTCTGGCTGCGGAGCGTCCGAATCTGATCTGGATCATGGCGGACGACCTCGGGTACGGGGACTTGGGCTGTTATGGCCAGAAGGTGATCCAGACGCCTGAACTCGACCGGATGGCCAAGGAGGGGCTGCGGTTTACGCAGTTCTATGCCGGGGCCACAGTTTGTGCTCCCTCACGCAGTGTGCTGATGACGGGGCAGCATCATGGGCATACGCGAGTCCGCGGCAATGCGGGGCAGAAGAATCCGCTGGCTCAGGCCCTGCGTGCGGACGACACCACGGTCGCCAAAGTGCTGCAGCAGGCCGGGTACGAGACGACGCTGTATGGCAAGTGGGGGCTGGGCGATGTGGGGCAGGCGGAGTCGGGGCTGCCTCGCAAACAGGGGTTCGATCAGTTCTTCGGCTACCTCAATCAGCATCATGCTCACAATCACTTTCCCGACTTCCTCTGGGAGAACGAGTCGCGGACCGGGCTGCCCAATGAAGTGGTCCCGGTTGGAGCGGAAGGCGGCGGGTACGCCACGAAGGCTGTGCAGTTTGCTGACGATCTGCTGGCGGAGAAGGCGATCGCCTATGTGCAAGCCAAGCACGAGAAGCCATTCTTCCTCTACTGGTCGATGGTCATTCCGCACGCCAATAACGAGCGGTCGCGCGAGCTGAAGAACGGGGCGCAGGTCCCGGACTTCGGACCGTACGCCGATACTGACTGGCCCGAGCCCGACAAGGGGCAGGCTGCGATGGTCACGCGTCTGGATGCGATGGTCGGGCGGATGCTACAGACGCTGCGAGAGACGGGACTCGACCGCAACACGCTGGTGATCTTCTCGAGTGACAACGGTCCGCATAACGAGAGCAACCACAATCTCAAGCGGTTCAATCCCTCAGGACCGCTTAAAGGGATCAAACGCAGCCTGACCGACGGCGGAATCCGCGTCCCGTGCATCGCCTGGTGGCCGGGCACGATCGCGGCGGGACGCGAGTCAGCACATGTCGCCTACTTCGGCGACTGGATGGAGACAGCTGCGGAGCTGGCGGGGACCAAGACTCCGGCGGGCTGCGACTCGATCAGCTTTCTCCCGACGCTGAAAGGTCAGGGAGTCCAGACCGAACATGAGTGGCTCTACTGGGAGTTTCACGAGAAGAACTTCCAGCAGGCAGCACTGCTGAATGGTCGCTGGAAAGGGATCCGTACGGGCCTCGATGGCCCGGTGACACTTTACGATCTGGAAACCGACATCGGGGAAACGACCGATGTCGCGGCGAAGCATCCCGAAGTGGTCGCGCGGATCGCGAAGTACCTCGACACCGAGCGCAGC
>JBIIOI010000055.1:0-39108 GCA_044337025.1 Planctomycetaceae bacterium | reverse complement strand
CGGTCGTACCGTTCTGTTCGTCAGCCACAACATGGCTGCCGTTCGCCGCCTGTGCAACAAGGCGATCCGCCTGGAACGCGGCCAGCTGATCGACAGCGGGCCGGCTTCTCAGCAGGTCGATGCCTACACGCGCGAAGTCACTCAGCGTGCCAAGTCCGGTGACCTGACCACGCGTCAGGATCGCGCCGGGAACGGCAAGGTCCGCGTCACGAACGTCGACCTCCTGACCGACAATAATGAGGTCCCAATCTCCACGATTGGCGTCGGACAGCCACTGATCATGCGCATCGACTATGAGGCACAGACTGACTATCTGACCCCCGTTGTCCACGTGGCCATCAACAACGATCTCGGCATTCCAGTCACCTATCTGTGCAGCAAGTTCACGTCCGAGCTGCCCGGTCGGCTCCCCGCCGGAGGTCGCATCCATTGCCGCCTGCCGGAGATCGCCCTGGCTGTGGGGGAATACACGATCGATGTCTGCCTGCAGTCCGGTGAGAGTACCTGCGACCATGTCCTGGCAGCAGCCGATCTCGTGATCACAGAAGACTCGTTCTACCCCACCGGGCTGGTTCCTCCAGCTGCGTACGGGGCCGTCCTGACCCATCAATCCTGGAGCGGGGACACCCCGCCGAACGCCTGACTCTTGGAAACACGCGACCACCACTGCCCCTACTGCGGACACGAACTTGCCGAGATCCTGCGGGCCGAGGAACGGATGCTGGGCCTGGGCGAAACGTTCGAGTACACGCGCTGTCTCGGCTGCGGGGCCATGCAGCTGGCTCAGATCCCCTCCGATCTCGGTCGGTACTATCCGAGCAACTACTACTCGTTCCATGCCGCCCAGCCCCAATACGAGCTCCACGGCTGGAAGGCCCCACTGATCCGAATGGGGAATCGCGCCACCGTCTTCGGAACGGGTGGTCTGGGCGGACTCCTCTCTCGCAGACACAAGTCGTGGCAAGCCGTCGAAATCAGCCACTGGCTCCAGCACTGCCCCCATCGCAGCTTCCGCGCCCGCGTTCTGGATGTCGGCTGCGGCAACGGGTTGCGTCTGTGCCGCATGTTCGAGATTGGCTACACGGACCTGACTGGCGTCGATCCGTTCGTATCCTCAGACCGCCAGATTCGCCCCGGTCTTCGCGTCCGCAAGCAACATCTCTCCGAACATCGTGACGGCCCTTACGACTTGATCATGCTCCACCATTCACTGGAGCACATGCCCGATCATGCTCAGGTTCTGTCACAGATCCACCGGCTGCTGTCCCCGGGCGGGGCATGTTTGATCCGCATCCCAATGGCTGGGAATCGCATGATCCCGCGCTATGGAGCCTGCTGGGTCGAGTGGGATGCCCCGCGGCACCTCGTCCTGCACACCGAGAACAGCTTCCGTCATCTGATCCAGCAAACCGGCTTTCGTGTTCTGCGAGTCGACTGGGACTCTGACCGTTTCGCCTACTGGGCCAGCGAGCTCTACCAGCGCGGGCTGTCACTCGTCGATCCCGCCACGGGTCAGCACCGCGATCCCGCTACTCACTTCACTGTTGAAGAACTGACTCGTTTCGATCAACTGGCTGCTGAGGACAACCAGCTCGGCCAGGCCAGCCGCGCCGCCTTCTGGATCGTGAAGGCCAACGGCTGATGACACAGCTGATGGTTGTCATCCCGACTTACAACGGAGCCCGATATCTCCCGGCTCTGATGGAGTCCCTGCTGATGCAGGTTCCGCAAGAGCGTGTGATCCTCGTTGACAACGCCTCCAGCGACGGCTCGGTCGAGCAGATCTGGAAGCAGTACCCGGAGCTGACACCCTCCATCTGCAGCCAGAACCTGGGGTTCGGAGTCGCCTGCAACCATGGGATCCAGCTGGCCCTGACCGCTGGCCCCCGCTGGATTCTCGTCCTCAATCAAGACCTGATCATCGAGTCCGAGGCCATCGCGCGGGCCATCGCAGCTGCCGAATCGACCCCGCGCATCGGCCTGCTCGCTCTGTTTCAGATGAACTACACGGGTGATGCGATCGACCCGATCTTTCGAGCCTACCTGCCCGATGCCTACTGGGATGACCTGCTGCTCCGCGAACCGCAGCCAGCCTATACAGTCCCGTTCGTTCCGGCAGCTGCGATTCTGCTGAGTGCCGACTGTTTGCGGGAGCTCAGCGCCTTCGACCCGCTGTACTTTATGTACCTCGAAGATCGCGACCTCTGCCATCGCCTGATTGCTCATCACTGGAAAGTCGCCATCGCACCGGCCGCCCGCGTCCGACACGACTGTGGCCAGGTCCGGGCCGACCGCAAGAGCTTCCGCTGGAACCTGAACTGGTACCGCAGCCGGATGATTTATCACTTGAAGTCCAACCCCCGCTCCACCGGAGCGGCGTGGCTGACCGGGCTCAAGTACCTGCTCCCGAGCTGGTCGCCTTCGGAGTCGCTGCACTGGCTGATTGCGTGGCTGCGATCGATTCCCCTGCTCCCACAGATCGCCCGCCACCGGGAACACGTCCCTGCAGTGGCACCGCCGTCTTCCGAGGCGAACCGCTAGTACGATGAACCCATCCGAAGAGAACGGAATCACGATTGTCATGGTGGCCCATGGCCGCAGCAACGTCGTGCGCCAGACTCTCGCCGGGCTCGCCCTGTGCAATCAGCCCGCGAACTATCGGCAGCTGATTCTCGTGGAGAATGGTCCTGAGTGCGGCATGGAAGCCGTCGTCGCCGAGTTTCGCGACCGCCTGTCGATCGTTCACGAGAGGATCGAATCACCTCGCAAGTCTGTCGCTCTCAATCATGCGCTCAAGATCATCGAGCGCGGCTGGGCACTGTTCATTGACGACGACGTGCGGGTGAACCCCGATTGGATTCAGGCATACACGGAGACCATCGCCAAAGCCCCTGAAGGGCACTACTTTGGCGGCCCGACCGGCGTGGACTACGAACAACGACCGCCTGAGTGGCTAATTCCCTATTTGCCTGCGTCGGCTCGTGGTCTGGTGTTCCCGGAAGGGACGACAGAGGTCACCTACCCCGCCTGCTTCCTCGGTTTCAACTGGGCCGCACGCATCGAATCGTTGCTGCGGGCGGGTGGCTTTCCCGAACAGTTCGGCCCTGGCACACCGTACGGCGGCGGAGACGAATCGTTCATGCAGCGCGGCTTGGCCGCGCTCGGCGAGACCGGCATTCTGATTCCTCAGGCCATCGTCTGGCACCAGATCCCCGCCGACCGCTGCACCCCCGAGTGGTGCCTGAAGCGATTCTTCGCAGGCGGCCAGACGACCGGTATCGAGGCCGCCTCAATCGATCAGCAGCAGCCTCGGAAGTTCGCTGCGCAGCGCAGCTATTTTCGGCATTTCAGAAATCGGCTCACTTCGATTCCGTTACTGGATGTCCTGCTGCTCACTCCTCGAGGTCGATTCTGGGTGCAACGGACCAGATCATGGCTTCAGGGTTTTCGCATCGGATACTCCTCGGGAAGCGACCGCTCGGTCTCACTTCTGCGGGGGACTCCCAGGAATTCCGAACTCGCCAGCGAAACTCGATGAATCCCTCCTCAATGAGCCTGGATTCCACCGAACGCCATGTCCTGTTCGTCGTTCGAAATTTTCCCCCTGTCCGAAACAGCGGGACAATTCGAGTGGAGTCGTTTGTTCGGCATCTCTCCAGACACGGGTATCGTCCGACGGTCCTGTGCAACACCACACCTCCCGAATTGGCGTCATCTCCGGACGGTGTGTTGCCTCCCGATCAGCGAATCGAGTTGTCCTGGAGAGAACCACAAGCCCTGATTCGACGAAACTTGTTCCGGTTTCCTCTGGGCTATGGAATCAGCCGCCAGGTCAATCGCAACAGTCTGGCCGACCGCGCGATTCGACTTTGCCACCAGCGGAACTATCGGCCGGATATCGTTCTGGGGAGTTGCCCGCCCGGTGAGGCACTGTTCGTCGGCCAGGCGATTGCGGAACATTATCAATGTCCCTTCGTGGCCGATTATCGAGATCCCTGGACTTACATCTCCAGACCCAACTATCCCCATTGGATCGACTTTCTGCTCGAGAGACGCGTCGAACAGCAGCTCCTTCGCAAAACGACAGCCGTACTCTCGACGACGGAGGCGGGGCGATCTTTGCTCGAACAGGAGTTTCAGGTTCCCTCGAAGAAGATTCAATTGCTTCGTAATGGCTACGAGAACAGCGAGTTCGAAAACCCGGAATGCTTTGAGCCCATCGCCCAGGAACCCAATCACTTCCACATCGTTTACACGGGCGAGATCGCATCGAGTCAATCCGCCTCCACGGCGAGTCGACTCATCCAGGCACTGGGCTTCTCCTACGATCCGCTGCAGACCCACTGGCAAGCACGGTCTCCCCGGTGGTTCCTGCAAGGCCTGTCCGACTTCTTGAAGAGGTCGCCGCAATACGCGTCCGAGATTCGTGTCTGGTTCATCGGCGATCAAAAAGTGTCCCAAGATCCGGCCGTCCAGGGATTCCCCTATCCCGAGTGCATCCGAGTGTTTCCGCGCGTCTCTCAGAAGATGGCGGTCGGGGCCACCTTGCAGGCGAATCTTCTGCTCTTTCTTCAGCTGGAAACATTCTACCGAGGCTCGCCTCTGTGCATGTTCATTGCGGGCAAGCTCTACAGCTACCTGGCGACCGGAAAACGGATCCTCGCCGGGGTTCAGAAGTCTGAGAACACCGACTTGATCGACCGTTTCCAGGCCGGCACCTGGGTCTCGCCGACTTCCGCCAGCGAGTTCGCCACTGCCATCGCCGCCGAGTTCCAGCGTTGGAAATCAGGAACAGCTCCGCCCGACCAGCCTCGGAGAATCCCCGAGTTCGAGCGCTCGTACCAGGCGGGTCAACTCGCCCAGCTGTTCCACTCGCTCCTCGCGTCCCGCGCTCCGGGCGACTCTGCCTTGGTGTCCTGAGACGTACGATCCGCTGACCTTTGCCGACTGTGAATTCTCATCTGCCATCGATCGTCTACCTCGTCTACCGCGAGGCCCTCTCCTCGGTGTTTGCCTCGCAAGTGCTGACACCGCTGGAAGAGCATCGCGGACTGGCTCGCGTGACCTTGGGGCTGCATGCACCAGTCGGACACCTGCTGCGCGGCGAACACAAAGCGGCCGTGCAGAAGATCACGGATCGCTGTCACCGCTCGCGTATCGATCTGGGATGGCTGCCGTCCCCACCAACGCGGGTCCCGTGGCTGTGGAGCGACCGCCTGATGCTGCGGCAGTGGCTGGCGAAGAAGTACCCCGGCGATGATCCGTTCATCGTCCGTTGCCGGGGATCCAGGATGACCTGCCTGGCTCTCGATGCCGTGCGCGGTTGGCAACATGCGAAAGTGATCTACGACTGCCGGGGAGCCGAGGCCTTCGAGACGATTCAGTCTGCCGGACTTGCCGATACACCGCTGTCCCAATGGCCACCCGCTCAGCGCAAGCTGTTCGAACAAGTCGTACTTGAGGAACGCCGAGCGGTCGAAACGGCTGCCGGCGTGACCTGCGTCTCGCAGGCGATGGTGGAGTCACTGCGAGCCCGCTATTCCCAAGTCCCCGCCAGCAAGTTCTTCGTCGTCCCCTGTTGCCCCAACGTGGATGCCTTCAGCAGCCAGATCCCTCTCCGGGATGTGGTCCGCCAGACACTGGGCCTGAAGAACAAATTCGTGGTGACCTACCTCGGCAGCCTCGTTTGGTACCAGATGCCTGAAGAGTCACTGCGGCTGTTCCGTCTGATTCGCGAGCTGAGGCCAGATGCTCATTTTCTGGCGATCACAACCGACCCGGCCAAGATGCAGGCTCTCGTCGAGAAGGCCGGAATCGCAGCCAGTGACACCACGATCCGCTCATTCCCACCTCAGGAAGTTCCCCGCTGGCTGGTGGCTTCGGACCTGGGGCTGATGCTCCGTGACACGACCGAAACGAACCGCGTCGCCTCGCCCGTCAAGTTCGGCGAGTACCTGGCGGCTGGGATTCCCGTGGTCGTCTCGCCGCACCTGGGCGACTGCACCGGCATCGTCGAAGACCACAATCTGGGAGTCTGTGCCGACCTGACTCAGGGCGACCAAGCCTTGCGTAACACCCTCTGCCGCTGGTTTGCCGAACAGCCAGAACGGCTCCCCGCACGCTGCCATGACTATGCTGCCCAAGAACTGTCCTGGAGCAGCTACATCCCGGCACTCGTCGACTGGTATCGCAGCCTGACCAAGGTGGCTTAATGCACAAAGCTCCCTCTCTCGATTCTTCTCCGTCGTAAATCTCTCCTCCCCTCGCGCCCTCAACACTCCCCGTGATTAAATTTGGCGTCACACATCGCGGCGACTATGCCCGGTATGCCCTCGATCAGGAGCGGCAGCACCGTGGCTGGTGGCCGTATGCCTACACACTGCTGGCGGATGACAGCTCGTCCGACACGCAGTTCGAAGAGGCTCTCGTCACCCGTCTCTATGAGTCTCTAGCTGCAGGCGACGGGGTCTACAAGATCACGCGGCCCGGTCGGTTCACGACGCTGGATGAGCATGTGGCCGTCGACTGCCAGACGCGATTCCCGAACACGCGGCCTCTCGTCGTGCATGACATTGCCGCCTCAAATGGGATCACCTCGCTCGAACTCTATCGCCGTCTGGCTAAGGATCGCCCGGTCGAGTTCCATGCCTCCGACTATTTCGATCAGCTCTATCTGGTCTCACCTCCTGGGTCAGGCTGGACGGTCGCGTTTGATGCGCACGGACGCCCCCTGCAGCTGTCGAGCGAGCGTTTCGTGCTGTCGGCCTATCGCAAGGAGCCGCTGCGATTTCTTGTCAATCGTCTGGTCCAATCATTTGTCTGGAAGAGTGCGCTGCCTCGAGCCGTCGAGCAGTTCCGCCGCTTCCAGGCCCAGGGCCAAACCGAGGGCGTCCGAGCCGTCCGTCTGTTCCACACAGAGTGCCTTCAGGAAGCGGATCGCCCGGGATCGACGTTTCTTCTGCATCGACACGATGCCTTTGCGCCGAACCCCTACCGCTGCGACATCGTCCGAATCATGAACTTCCTGACCGGCGGGCATATCCCGCTGGAACGAATTCCCGTCGGTGTTCAATCTGCCTGTCACGGACTCCGCGAGGGCGGCTTGCTGATCCTTGGACGGACGGTCGACGAAGGCGATGGCCGCATCCGAGCGACCGTGTTTGAACGCCGAGGCACAGCCCTCCACAAGGCCTGGTCGATGACCGACGGTTACGAGCACGAACCCCTCGTGCTGCAGACTCCACTCGCACCCATCGCACGTTGAACGTCCTCCAACTCATCACGACGCTCGATTTCGGCGGGGCTCCCCGGGGAGTTCTGGAGCTGATGTCCGCGTTGTCTTGCCGAGGCGGAGTCCAATCTCAGCTGATGGTGCTCAGCGAGGACACGCACACTTACACCGCGAGCGATCTGCCGGAACCGCCGCCGCGTTACCTGAATTTTCGCTTGCGGCACTCCGATTGGAGAGGGATCCAGCGAACTGCGTCGCAGGTTCGAGAAATCCTGCAATGCGAACAGATCGACGTCCTGCATACCCATCTTCTCGATGCCGATCTGATCGGAGCCCTCGCCTGCCGGGGAACGCGGTGCCGCCACTTGAGTCACATCCGCGGCACCTCGGAATGGCTGGTCTCAAACCGCTGGCGAGACCGCCTGCGCCGCTGGTTCTACCGCCGAACGTTTCTGAAGGCGAACACCCGCTTCGTCGCTGTGTCGGGAACCGCTGCCGAGCACACTCGCGTGGGACTCAATATCCCCCCGGATCGAATCCGCGTCGTCCTCAACGGAATCAATCCGGCACGCTTCCCGACTTCAGAGCCCAAAGCCCAGGAGTTGCAACCCGGGGGCTTGATTTGCATCGGAAGCGCGGGTCGTTTCTCGGCGGAGAAGGGGTATGGCGACCTGATCGCTGCGGTCGGACTACTGCACGCTCGCTATCCCCAGTTGCGACTCGTCCTTGCAGGCCAGGGAGGCCTGAAGGCCGAGTATGAATCGGCCATCTCCCGTCTGGGGCTCACAGACGTGTGCGAGCTGATTCCGCCCGTCGACGACATGAACTCGTTCCTGCGAGGGCTGGACATCTTCGCCCTCCCGTCACACGCAGAAGGCCTTTCCCGCGTTCTGATGGAGGCGATGTACTGCGAACGCTCAGTCGTCGCGGCCCGCGTCTCCGGCTCGGAAGAGTCGATCATCGATCAGCAGACCGGCCTGATCTTTGAACCGGGCGATATCACAGGGCTCGCTCAACGAATCGAACAACTTGTGAACTCCCCCTCCGAACGAGAGCGACTCGGACGAGCTGCGGGAGAGTTCGCCTGCGAGAAGTTCACCGTTGACCGTGTTGCCGCTGAGGTCGAAGCGATCTATCGCGAGCTGGTGCCGACGGCCGCCCTCACCGCGCGAGGGCTCGCCTGATGGCCCCGCGCATCGCAGCTGTCATCGCGACACGCAATCGCCTCGACGAGTGCCGTCTGGCGATTCAAAGTCTGCTCGATCAGTCGCTGCAGCCGATTGAGGTCGTGGTCTACGACGACGCCTCGGACCGGGATGTCGCACGCGAGCTGGCGGGAATGCACCCCCGCATCCAATGGGTCCGCTGGGACACCCCGCGCGGGGCCACTGGGTGCCGCAGCCACGCCTTACAGAACTGCACGGCAGACTACTTGATCTCGATCGACGACGACTGCTGGCTCTCAGCTCCGACAATCGTTGAGCAGGCGATCCTAGACATCGAAAGACATCCCGCCTGGGGAGCGGTTGGCCTGCCCCTCGTTGAGCCCAGTCGGCTCCCACAGGGCCATCGCGAGTTCATCGACGCCGTCCAGCGGATCGGCCCCGAGATTCTGGAGATGCAATCGTTCCTGGGCGGCAGCGTGATCTTCCGCATGGATGCGATTCGCTCCGTGGGAGGGGTCCGGACCGGGTTCGAGATGCTGGGAGGCGAAGAGGCTGATCTGGCGATTCGTCTCATCGCCCAGGACTGGAAGATCGGCTACAGCCCGACGGCTCCCGTCGTTCATACAGTCAGCCCCAGCCGCGACCAGGGCAGCAAGTTCTACTTCGATGCGCGGAGCGCTCTGCTCTGTGACGCCTTGAACGGACCGTTTCCGCTCGTGCTGTGGACGCTGTTTAAACACTCGGTCCAGCTCTTCAAGTACCGGCTCAGCTGGCAGAACCTCACTGTGCGCACGCAGGGCGTGGCCGCCGGGCTGTGGGCCGCGCTAAAGAACTGGCAATACCGAACACCGATGACAATCGATCAGTATCGGAAGCTGCTGCGATTGCCTCGGCATGGAGTGGTCGAGTGCCCCGATTCACTGCGGGTGACACCGACTCGGAGTCATCCCCACACGGAGGTCATGACGGGCCATGTTTGATCTCTATCTGCTCCTGACGGCCTGCGTGATCCTGGGATCACTGGCTGTGGCGTACCGCCGGACCAGCGACCCGCTGTCGCCGCTGGTCACGTTCACGCCGATGCTCCTTTATGTCTATGTGTATCGCCCCTTCGTGATTCAGGATCAGCTCGGGAGTTTCATTCGCCGCCCCTCCGATCAGGAACATGTCCTGCTCGTGAATCTGATCAGCATTGCAGCGTTTTGCTTTGGAGCCATTCATTTTCGTCGCTCCACGGGAGACGCACAGCGTTTTCAGATTCTGGAGATTGACGTCAGCCCGCGCGTGAGAAGACGATTCCTCAACCTCTCACTCGTCCTGGCGACCGCGGCCACTCTCTCGTTCTGGTGGCTCGTGGATCAGTCGGGCGGCCCCATGCGGATGCTCTATCATCCCAAGCCATTTCTCGCCTCAGCCACCGGCTACCTGGGCGAAATGCCGATGCTCACCTACCCCGCCATCCTGCTGCTGGCGGCCGCCTGGCAGGGACAGAGACTGAACTTCGGACGATTCCTGATCGCCTTCTATGTGGCCTCTCCGCAGATCGCCTGGGCGCTCCTGGGGAAACGCCGCGGAACCATCTTCTTGATCCTCGCGATGCTCGGAGCCTTCTGGTACGTCGTTCGCAACAAGCGTCCGAACTGGAAGATCATCATCGGCGGCGTCGGTTGCTTGGGTTTGCTGCTGCTGTTTGTGGCATCCAGCCGCAGCGGAAATACGGAAACTCTCAATGATACGCTTTCCGGTCAGGCTCTGAGTGAGGGGGACGAATTCGTGGCTGCCGCAGCCACGATTCTGGCCAGCGAGTACAACAATCACCACTTCTGGGGACTGCGGGTCTTTGCCATGTTCCTGGTCCGCCCGATCCCCAGCTTCTTGTGGGAATCCAAATGGAAGGACCTGGGCCTCGACTGGATGGTCACCCAGCCTGGGCTGTGCGGAATGACAACCCTGGAGTGGCAACAGGCCGTCGGCTTCGACCCGTCCCTGGGAACCGCTGGCGGGTTCGTCGCTGATGCCTACCTCGAATGGTCCTGGGGGGGGGCTGTCGCCTGTTATGGCCTGGGGTTCTTCTTCAGCTGGCTCTGGAAGAAGTGGGTCACTCTGGGCGGCGTTTGGACAGCCATCTACGTCGAGGCGATGATCCTTTCGATCTACCTCCCATCGCAAAGTCTGGGTGCCTGGGCGTACCGCTTCGCGCTGCTGGCCGTCCCCACCGCAGTTTTGTTCCGGCTGTTGGCCCCCAAAAGGAAAACGGAATCGCCGCAAGTTATCCCTCCCATGCACTTCCCGGCACGTTCCGTCTGACCATTGGATACTGTGTCCTCCTCACGACGACCGTCTGTCTGGGTACTCACCAATGCCCCCAGCCCGTATCAGGTCGAGCTGTTCTCGGCGATTACCTCCGCAGGGGGCGTCGAGCTCAACGTGCGTTTCCTGCGGGACTCGAAGGAGCCCGGTCCACCACGTAACTTCCCACATCACATCTGTCGAACTTGGCTGGGACTGTCGAGTGGTGACGAACTGCGGCTGCACGGGAGCCCGATCCGCGAGGCGATCTTCGGTCAGCACGATCTGTTCATCCTGTCGGGGCTGTACACCAGCGTGACGTTCCTGTGCTGTGCCTGGTTCCTGCACTGTCGAGGGAAACGCTGGGCGCTCTGGTGGGAACGCCCTCGGGCCAGCGATCCTCGTCGTAGCCAGTCACTTCTGTGGCGGGCCATTCATGGAGTCAAGGACTCCATCCGCAACTGGCTGCTGAAGTCCGCAGACCTCGTCATCGGCATCGGAACCGCCGCTGTCAACGAGTACCAGGCCATGGGCGTCTCGTCTGAACGTCTGCGAATGTTGCCCTACAGCTGTGATGTCAGCCGGTTCGGACAGGTCGCCTCCACCGTACGCGATCAAGAGCGTTCCCAGCTGGGTTGGTCACACCATCTGATCCTGCTGTTCTCCGGCCAGATGATCCCCCGCAAGGGAGTGGACGTCCTCTTGCTCGCCTTCGAAAGAGTCGCAAGCCGTCACGCCGATATCGCTCTGCGATTGCTCGGAGACGGTGAAGACCGCCAACATCTCGAAACGCTCGTCCCCGCGCACCTGAAGCCCCGCGTCCGCTTTGAAGGCCATGTCCCGCAGCCCGAGCTGCCCTCGCATTTCGCAGCTGCGGACCTGTTCGTCTTTCCGTCCCGGCACGATGGCTGGGCCGTCGTGATCAACGAGGCCTGCGGTGCCAGATTACCGATCGTGGCCACTCGCCAGACGGGGGCAGCTCACGATCTGGTTCGCGAAAACGAGAACGGTTACGTGGTCGAGGCGGACGATGTCGACGGGCTCGTAGATCGCCTGGAGTGGTGCATCCTTCATCGAGACCAGCTGCCCGCGATGGGACAGCGTTCATACGAACTCGTCGAGGGCATCAGCGCTCAGTCGAGCGCAGTGCGGTTCCAACAGATCATCGCCTCGTAGCAGAATTCGTAAGAATTCTGACGTCCCACGCCTGCCCGCAATATCTAACGGTGCCAAAGCCCCTCCTCGCTCCTGACGCCGGAATTCTGACGAATTCCGCTACGAAGAATTTGAAGCCACTCTTCGTTGTCGGTGGCCTCTACTCGCTCTCCAACGGAGTCGCCTGGATCATGCGGGATCTGGCTGCGGCTTTGGGGCGAGCGGGTTCTCCGGTCGATCTGTTCGGGGCCGACTGCTACGGTCGCGGTGAAGCCTCGGTCGGTCACATCTTCGAAGCTCCTTCTCGGTGGCACACCGCGAAAGGGCTCTGGCTGGGCGGCCTGTCGATCTCACCGGGGCTGAAGCACTCGATCTACGCAGCCGTCCCCCGGGCCGACATCGTTCACAACCACAGCGTCTGGATGCTCCCCAACAGCTACAGCTCCCGCGCCGCCGAGAAGTTCGGCAAGCCCGTCGTCATCACAGCTCACGGAACATTGGAGCCGTGGGCCGTTCAGAACTCCGGCTGGAAGAAACGCCTCGTCGGCCGCTGGTTCCAAAACCGCGAACTGCATCAGGCCAGCTGCATCCTGGTGAACAACACGACCGAGATCGCCGGCATCCGCCAGTACAGACTGAAGAACCCGATCGCGGTGATTCCCAACGGAGTCCACCTGCCAGACTTTGATCCCCCAGCCTCGCCCGAGCCGTTCCTGGCGAAGTTCCCCGAGACGCGCTGCAAGCGGCTGGCTCTGTTCATGGCCCGTATTCACGAGAAGAAGGGACTGGGCCATCTCGTCCCGGCCTTCGCGGAAGTGAGTCGTACCCACCCCGACTGGCACCTGGTGATCGCGGGCCCCGATGGGGGAAACCTGCCTCGGATTCAAAGTTTGATTGATCAAGGGAACATCGCAGATCGAGTGACCTTCACCGGACCACTGCAAGGAGAACTGAAAGCCTCCGCCCGCTCCGCCGCGCAGGTCTTCGTCCAGCCCTCGTTCTCCGAGGGATTCAGCATGTCGATCCTGGAAGCCTTGGCCTGCCGCCTGCCCGTGCTGCTGACCCCCGGATGCAACTTCCCCGAGGCTGTGAGCGTGGGAGCTGCGATCTCCGTGGAGCCCGAGACCGGCTCCTGCACCGAGGGACTCCGTCAGCTGCTGGCCTCCAGCGAGAGTCAACTTTCCGCCATGGGCCAGCGAGGAAGAGCCCTCGTCGAGAGCCATTACCAGTGGGACGCCGTGGCCCAGGAGACGCTTCAACTTTACCAGTGGCTGATCCACGGTGGCCCCACGCCGGAGTTCATCGTCACGTAGGACGGGCACCTCTGCCCGTCCGTAAGACGGCCTTTCCAGGCCGTCCCCGCCCGCAAAGCCAACTCGCAAACCACTTGCTCGACCGTCCGAACTCAATAGCCCCGCGTCCAGCACTCGAAATCACGCAAGACGTCTCTCCGCATCGGGACGGGCTCGAAAGCCCGTCCTACTCTGCATGACTCCTGTCACCGTCATCATCCTGACCCACAACGAAGAGCGGAACATCGCCGACTGCCTGCAGTCGGTCGACTGGGCCGAGGATGTGGTCATAGTCGATTCGGGCAGCACCGATGCGACGATCGAACTGGCACGCCAGACTCGTGCGGACGTTCGAGTCTTTACTCATCCTTTCCAGGACTTCGGAGATCAGCGGAACTGGGCCCTCGATCAGACTTCTCCCCGGCAAGGCTGGATCTTGTTCCTGGATGCCGACGAGCGCGTCACGCCGGAACTCGCCCGATCGATCCACCAGGTTGCAACGAGCCAGTCGGCCCCGGTCGGCTACTACCTGTGCTGCCGCAATATGTTCCTCGGCAAGTGGATCAAACGCTGTACGCGGTTCCCGACATGGCAGCTGCGGCTGCTGAAACTCGGCGAGGTTCGTTACGAGAAGATGGGCCACGGACAGCGCGAAGTCACGACCGGAACCCTCGCCTACCTGAACGAGCCGTACGACCACTGCGGCTTCAGCCAAGGGGTCGCACACTGGATTGCCCGCCACAACAAGTACTCGACCGAAGAGATCAGCCACATCGCCACGCTCCGGCAGGAGCCACTCGCGCTGGGCGATCTGTTCAATCGTGACCGGGTCGTGCGAACGCGGTGCCTGAAACGAGTCGCCGCGCGGCTCCCCTGCCGTCCGGTGATCGCCTTCTGTTATCTCTACATCTTCAAGCTCGGCTTCCTCGACGGCTACGCTGGACTGATGTTCTGCCTGCTGAACTTCACGCATGAAATTCACATGGTCGTGAAGCTTGCGGAGAAAAGAAGTCAATAGTCCTTGGTCATTAGTCCCTCGTCATTCGTTCTTACCAGTGACCAGGGACTAATGACTAAGGACCAATGACACCATTCCCTGTAACCTCTAACCCCTCACCTCTCACCCTCTTCCATCATGCTTCGTGAACGCCTCAAGTGGCTGTTGTTTCCCGGACTGAACCTGAACGCACGGCTGCGTTTTCGGGAACTGCCGAAGAACTTTGGCCGGCCCAAACCCGGTCAAACGCGCGATGTCCTCGATGCCGGGTGCGGCAACGGGATGCTCTCGTACCAGGCCTGGAAACTCGGGAACCGCGTCCTGGGTGTCTCAATCAAGGACGAGGTCATCCGGGACAAAAAGCTGTTCAATGAGTTCCACGGCATCCCCGAATCCGAACTCGAGTTCCGCGATCACAACCTGTATGACATCGATTCGATCGGCCGGCAGTTCGACGAGATCATCTGCTGTGAGGTGATGGAGCACATCAAGGGGGACACACAGGTCTGCCAGAGCTTCTTCAACATCCTGAAGCCCGGCGGGGTGCTGCACATCTGCTGCCCGAATCCGGTCCACCCGATCAATGCGAACTATCCGCTTGACCCCGATGAAACCGGCGGGCACGTCCGTCCGGGTTACACGTACGAGGGGTTCAAGCAATTGCTGGAGCCGCTCGGCTTCCAGGTCTCGGAGCCGACCGGCCTCGGCGGTCCGATCCGGCAACACTGCAATACACAGATCACGAACATCCAGATTTTCGGAGGCCTGAAACTCGGCATCCCGCTGTTCTTCATGCTCTCGCCGCTGGCCTGGCTGGACGGGTCCAATCCGAAGGTGCCGTTCAGCATCTACGTGCGGGCCACGAAGCCGGGGAAGCCCTAGGGCCTAGAGCCAGAGATTAGGCCCCTTTCGAGTTTCGTGCTTCGGATTTCGAATTTCACCTCCTTGATCCTCGTCACACAAATCGGAGCCCGTCGTCACTATGCGGTCCCAGCTGCGCTGGAGCGGGCCGGACTGCTGAGTGGCCTGTGTACCGATGTCTGCATGGCGGCCCCGTGGCTGAGGATGCTCGGAAAGGTGCTTCCCCAATCGCTGCCACTGCCGGGCTGGAAGAGTCTGAGCGGGCGCGAGGTCACCGGCGTCCCCGATGCCAAGATCACCTGTCTCTGGTCGGCCCCCTGGCAGCTCACGCAGTTCCAGAACGATGCGCAGTTCGGTGGTCAGTACGCACGCTTTGTCGCGCAGAATGAAGCCTTCGGACAAGCTGTGTTGCAGCACGGCTTCGGATCGGCGAAGGCGGTCTATGCGTTCAATGGAGCCGCAGTTGAGATCTTCGAAGCGGCGAAGGCTCAAGGGCTCAAATGCATTCTCGACATGACGATCGCCCCGCTGGAAGTCATTGAACACTTACTGATCGAGGAACGACTTCGATTCCGCCACTTCGAGGATGACTCCTCCACCTCGAATCGCTCCGAAGCACTCATTCGCAGAGAACGGGCTGAGTGGAAGCTGGCCGACTTGATCCTCTGTGGATCGGAGTACGTTCTGGAGTCGCTGGTCGAGATCGGCGTCGATCGCTCGAAGTGTCAGGTCGCCCGCTGGGGGTACTCGGGTCCGACTGTCGATGTGAACCGCAGCCAAAGAACCGGGCCACTGCGAGTCTTGATTGCGGGAACCGTCGAGCTGCGAAAGGGGACACCCTATGCCCTGCTGGCGGCCAAACAGCTCCGCCCGAATGAGTTTCAGTATCGTCTGGTCGGACCGACACGGACCAACGGTCGGATGATTGAAGAGCAGTTCACCGATGAGCTCCAAGCTAAAGGATTCGTCTGCGACTTCGCCGGTTCCGTACCACGTTCCGAGATGTCCCGTGAGTACCAGGAGGCCGACGTGCTGCTGCACCCCTCTTTGGCAGAGGGCTCCGCAAACGTCTGTTATGAAGCGATGGCCCACGGACTGCCGGTGATTGCCACCCCGAACGCAGGTTCGGCCATCACTCATGAAGTCGATGGAATCCTCATTCCGATCCGCGATCCGCAAGCCATCGCCGATGCTTTGCACAGGCTGCATGACGATCCTGCCCTTCGCCAAAGATTGGGCGAGGCCGCGAGGCAACGGGCCGCCAACCTGACAATCGACCAGTATCAGGCCCAACTCACCGCTGCGGTCCGCTCTGTCCTGTGAACACGCACTGCTTACCGCCTGATCTGCCGCTGCACTTTCTGATTCGTTCAGAGAGTCTCCCGCATTTGGATGCGTTGATTGCCGAGGGTGTCGACGCCCACACCGAGTGCTTTGGGTATGGCCCCGAAAACTGGTGCCTGCAGACTTACGTCCATGCCAAACGGGCCGGGTGGAATGTGACCGCCGGGACAACCTGCCGTGCGGAAGCGATCAACCTGGGCCATGTGTCGCTACTGACCGCGTTTCAGGCCGGGCCCCGGGATCTAGTGGTGGGAATTCGCGCGGATTATCGCCCTTCGATTCTGGCTGACTGTCACGTAGTCCAGAACCAATTGCAGACCGATGCGGACTCGTTCTGGATTCCCCACTGGCCCCAGCCAGGGATCATTCCGCGTTCAACAGGCCGCGTCGGTCTGCAGCGGGCGGCCTATTTCGGGCACGAGTATTACCTGGATGGCGGAGCGGCGACCTGGAAATCGCGACTCTCGCAGATTGGGATCGAGTTCGCTTGTCCGCCACAAAAGCTTTGGCACGACTACAGCGAGGTCGATCTGGTCGTGGCTGTCCGTACCTTTGATGGCTACCCCTACCCACGCAAGCCACCGTCAAAGCTGTTCAACGCCTGGATCGCGGGAGTCCCCGCCCTGGTCGGCCCCGAGTCGGCCTATCAGCAGGTGGGGCAGCCCGGTCGCGACTTCGTCGTGGTGCAGACCATGGACGAAGCAATCGAGTGGATCGAACGCCTGAAGACATCGAGCGAAACCTACTCCCAGCTGATTCAAGCGGGACGCGAACAGGCCGAGCAGTTCACTCGCGAAAGGATCCTGTCTCGTTGGGCCCAGATGCTGGAGACACTGATCCGCCCGCGCTGGGAGCTTGCTCGCAGCTCCGGAGTGATTCGATCAGCCACCTGGTTCGCTCGCCAAAGCGTGGGCCAGATTCGCGCCACAGCAGTCCAGTGGGGACGTCGCCTGTTCGGCACACGGAAACTCTCACGATAAGAGGCCCAAAGAAAGTCGATGGACTTTCGAAGTCCAGTGAATCGATGCCTCACTCTCAGTCGATTGTCGCCCCTTCGTTCCTCAGTAAATCACCATGATCCGCAATCTTCTCCGTCGCTGGTTTCCCGCCTGGACCACCACGTTTCGTGCTTGCCAGATTCTCTCCCGAGAGCTCGGTCTGCTGCGAAGCTGTCGGGAAGGTCAATGCGTCGATGCGCAGGGCGATTGCATTCCCTGGTACACCTATCCCGCGATCGAGATGCTGCGGCAGTGGGATTTCCGTCAGTGCGAAGTCTTCGAGTACGGCAGCGGCAACTCGACCCAGTTCTGGGCCAAGCGGGCCGCGAAGGTTCACGCCATCGAAGAGAACGCTGGCTGGTACGAACGGGTCCGCTCGCGAATGCCCGCAAACGCCGAGTGTCAGCTGGCCCGCAAGCGTCAACAATACATCGATTCACCTCTCGCGCTGGGCAAATCATTCGATGTGATTGTTGTCGACGGTCGTTTGCGAGAAGCGTGTGCCCATGTCGCACTGCGAGTGCTGCGTCCGGGCGGGCTGATCATTCTCGATAACTCCGACTGGTATCACTCCGCTGCAGAAGTCCTCCGCAGCACAGGCATGATTCAGGTTGATTTCACCGGGTTCAGTCCGCTGAACTCGTTCTGCTCGACAACATCGTTCTTCCTGCACAGAGAGTTCCGGATTCCTTCCGCTTCGACACGACAACCTGCTCCCGGGATCGGTTCCGTCGCGATCTCGCGAATCGACTCGGTCGACTTCGAGTGCTTTGAACCCGAGTGATCCACCCAGTTCCCTGATCGTGATCCACCGCCCATGAAGCAAGTTCTCCAAAACCGCAAGACCGGCCAAGTGCGGGTGGTCGATGTCCCGACGCCTCAGCTGCGGCCGGATGGGCTCCTGGTCCGCAATGCCGCGTCGTTGATCTCGGCAGGGACCGAGCGGGCTTCGATTGAGCTCAGCCAGAAGAGCCTGGTTGGCATGGCCCGTGAGCGCCCGGATCTCGTGCAGCGTGTGCTCGACAAGCTGCGCAAGGATGGGTTCCTGGCCACCATGAACGCAGTCCGTGAGCAGTTCGACCGTGAACTGCCGCTGGGCTACAGCTCAGCCGGAGTGGTGACCGGGCTGGGAGCGAACGTCACCGGGTACGAGCCCGGACAACTGGTCGCCTGCTGCGGAGCCGGTTTTGCCTGCCACTCGGAGATGAACGCCGTCCCCCGACTGCTCACAGCTGCCGCTCCGGAGAAGGTAACAGCGGAACAGGCCGCCTACGCCACGGTCGGCTCGATTGCCTTGCAGGGGATTCGAAACACCGACGCCCGCGTCGGAGAGACCGTCGCGGTCGTTGGCTTGGGCCTGATCGGTCAGCTGGCCGTCATGCTGCTCAGAGCCAGCGGGTGCCGCGTGATTGGGCTGGATGTCTCACCCCGGCGGGTTGAGCAGGCATTGGCGAACGGGGCTGTCGCCGCCTTCGCCGGAGAAGGCCCAGCCATCGAAGAAGCGGTACTCAAGGCCACACGCGGCCGCGGCTGTGATGCGATCCTGATCACAGCTGCGACGAAGAGCAACGCCCCGGTCGAACTCGCAGCCCGCATCGCTCGCGACCGGGCCAAGGTCGTGATGGTCGGCGTCACCGGGATGGATATCCCCCGCAATGATTACTACCACAAAGAGCTGACGTTCATCGTCTCGCGGTCCTACGGCCCGGGCCGGTACGACACACAGTTTGAAGAGAAGGGACACGACTACCCGATCGGGTACGTGCGCTGGACCGAGCAGCGGAATCTGGAGGCATTTCTTGATCTGTGTGCCCTCGGAGCGATCAAGCCCGAGACGCTGACGACTCACAGGTTCCCTATCGCGAATGCAGTGAAGGCCTATGAGATGATCCTCAAAGGCGAAGAGCCCTACTTGGGGGTCATCCTCGAATATCCGACCACGGATGCTCCCCCAGCATCCAAAATCGAGCTTCGTCAACCAGGAACCAAGAACCAAGAACCAAGAACCACGAACAACTCACAAATCGGCGTCTCATTCATCGGCGCAGGAAACTTTGCCCGCGGGGTACTGCTCAAGAATCTGCAGAAGCTTGCGGGAATCGAGTACCGCGGCATTCTGACAGCGTCTGGCCAGTCAGCGGTCTCGGCCGGTAACCGGTATGGGTTCGCGTTCTGCACTTCGGAAGTCGACGAAATCCTCAGCGACGCTGGTACCGATGCCGTGTTCATTGCCACGCGGCATTCGCAGCACGCGGATCTGGTTCTCAGAGCACTGCAAGCGGGCAAAGCGGTCTTCGTCGAAAAGCCCCTGGCCGTGAATGCAGAGCAGCTTGAGAGAGTCAGACGAGAGACGAGTGACGAGAGACGAGATCCAGAAAAAGACTTGGCTCAAGTGTCAGACAGACGATTCGGCACCGACTCTGGCTCTCCTCTCTCCACTCTTCCCTCTCGTCTCTCTCTCATGGTCGGCTTCAACCGCCGCTTCGCTCCGATGGCGGTCGCACTGAAACAGCACTTCGCCGGAGTCCATCCGCTCCATATGACCTACCGCGTGAACGCCGGGACGATCCCAGCTGAGCACTGGCTGAGTGACCCGGCGGAAGGGGGCCGGATCGTGGGTGAGGGGTGTCACTTCCTCGACTTCTTTGCGTATCTCACCGATGCCGCTCCCGTCTCGGTCGAACGCTATGCAGTCGACCGCTCGTCGCCCGATGATGTCCAGCTGACGGTGCAGTACGACGATGGCTCGGTAGGCCACCTGATCTACACGACGACCGGGGCCAAGGCCACCAGCAAGGAACGGGTCGAGGTCTTCGGAGGCGGCCGCAGCGGGTTGCTCGACGACTACCGGGCGCTACAACTCGACACCGGCAGCAAGCGGGTCGTGAACCAGAAGTCCTGGTTCTCGCAGGACAAGGGCCACGCCGCGGAACTGGCCGCCTTCGTGGACGCCCTCAGAAGCGGCTCCCCGATGCCGATTCCGCTGGAGTCCCTGCTGGCAACCACCGAGGCCAGTCTGCTGGCTGCCGGAGTCTCGCCCAAAGTCGCTGGACTCTCCGAGTCCAGTGGACTGACATGACCACCAGCACAAACTTACGGTCAACATGGACCGCCTACGGAAGAAGAATCGGAATTCACCACGGAGGCACGGAGGCACGGAGATAGCCTCAACAGTCGAAGTCGTATCAAGAAAAGCAACACGCCAAGGCTCGATCACATAACGACTATCCCCTCGACATTCCGTAATCGAATCATCATCCCATCAATAACAGGCAATCGAGCGACTCTCTCACAGCGTCTTCTGGATCTGGATTGCTCCGTGCCTCCGTGTCTCCGTGGTGAATTTTGACTTTGATGAAGATCCTCTTCTTCTGCCACTACTTCCCGCCCGAGGTCAACGCCCCGGCGTCGCGGACTTATGAACATGCCATCCGCTGGGTCAAGGCCGGGCATGATGTCACCGTCGTGACCTGCGCTCCCAACTGTCCCGACGGAGTCGTCTATGCGGGCTACCGGAACAAGCTGCGGTCGCAGACCGAGATGATCGACGGGATTCGCGTGGTCCGCGTCTGGACCTGGATCGCTCCCAACAAGGGGATGGTCTTTCGCATCCTGAACTACGTCAGCTACATGCTCAGCGCGGTCTGGTCGGCTCTGTGGCTGCCACGACCAGATGTCGTCGTGTCGACCTCCCCGCAGTTCTTCTGCGGCTGGGCCGGGGTCTGGTACCACTGGGTGAAGCGGGTGCCATTCGTCCTTGAAATCCGCGACATCTGGCCCGAGTCGATTGCAGCTGTGGGGGCGATGAAGAAGGGACTGGTGACGCGGTTCCTGGAATGGCTCGAACGCCGGATGTATCTGGCAGCCGACTGGATCGTGACCGTCGGGCACGGGTACAAGGAGCAGATCGCCGCCAAGGTGCCGG
This sequence comes from Planctomycetaceae bacterium, assembly GCA_044337025.1. Classification (GTDB taxonomy): domain Bacteria; phylum Planctomycetota; class Planctomycetia; order Planctomycetales; family Planctomycetaceae; genus TH-plancto1. The sequence goes on along the minus strand of JBIIOI010000055.1, from coordinate 17,850 downwards.
TCGCGGATCGGATCTCGGTCGTCATGAACGGCGTCGATGCGGAGTTGTTCGCACCGCGTCCGCGCGATGAGGAGTTCCTCAAGCAGTGGGAATTGGCAGGCAAGTTCATCTGCTCGTATGTCGGCACGATCGGCATGGCCCACGGGCTGGAGGTCGTCACGCGTGCGGCTCGATTGCTTCAGGAACAAGGCCGCACCGACATCGCATTCCTGATCGTAGGCGACGGAGCCCGGCGGGCAGAACTGGAGCGACTGGCCGCTCAAGAGGGTGTCCAGCAGAACGTGATCTTCACGGGCCGCATGTCACGCGACCAGATGCCGACCGTTCTCGCCAGCTCGGATGTGTGCCTCGTCCACCTGCGTAAGACGGAGCTGTTCGAGACGGTCGTCCCCTCGAAGATCTTCGAGACGATGGCAATGGGACGCCCCATCATCATGGGTGTTCGCGGCGAATCTCGTGACATCGTGAAGGCTGCCGGAGCGGCGATCGAGATGGAGCCGGAGTCCGAGACCGACCTGGTGCATGGGCTACTCAAGCTGGCCGATGATGCGGCGTTTCGCGAGTCGCTCTCGCACTCGGCGAGGGCGTATGTGTTGGAGCACTATGACCGCAGTCAACAGGCGGCCAAGATGCTCAAAGTGTTCGAGGGTCTCGCCTGAACCGTAGGACGGGCACATTTGCCCGTCCCGTAAGTCGGTCTTTCCCTGCCGTCTATTCTCCAATTGGTGTCACCTTACTCATTAGGCCATTGATCCGCTGAATGCCCGCACCTCAATCATCCCGTCTGGCTCGCTGGTATTACCTGCTGCAGCATCATCGCGCGGATCAGATGTGGCTGCGGGCGAAGAAGCTGGTGACCGGCAAGCTGTGGTCACCCGGGCTGAGCCGCCGGGAACTCGAACTGGCGGAGGGGGCGACGGTCCGAGACGATCTCGGGCCGCTGCGGGTCCTCGGCGAGCGACGAGTTGCGAGAACGCTTCGGGAGGGCGAGGCTCCTGCCGAGCCGCGACCGCGCGTGCCACTTGAGCCGACGCATGCGGCTCAGCAGGAGCTTCGCCCTCCCGTGCCGCAGTCCCCGCTGTTCATCCCCGAGTTCACGTTCCTCGGCGAAACCCGACAATTCACCTGGCCGATCGATTGGCGGTGCCAGTCGGTCGATCCTGTCTCGCATCTGTGGCGGTTCCAGCTGCATTATCAGGACGCCCTCTGGCCGCTGGCTTCTTCTTCCTCCCCTCTCCCTGTGTCCAAGGATGAGGGGGGAGAGGGGCTGGGGGTGAGGGTTTGCGACTCGCAGTTCGACCTCCTCTGGAAGCACCTCCTCGACTGGGCCACAGCTCACCCGGCACCGACGCGGGCTTCGCTTCAGGATGCTTGGCATCCGTTCTGTATTTCGCGGAGAGTAGCGAATTGGATGCAGTGGTGGGCCCTGTCGTCCCCTCACCCCGGCCCTCTCCCCGACTCAAACTCTTCGCGCGGAGCAACTCTTCTGCGGGGAGTGGGAGAAGACAACGCCACGGCAACGCTGCTCACCTCTCTCGCCCGGCAGGTTGCGTTCCTTTCAGATCATCTGGAGTGGGACCTGCGCGGCAATCACCTGCTCTTCAATCTCTGGACCATCGGCCTCGCAGCTGCATTCTTTGAAGGAGAACTCAGCGAGAAGTGCCTGGCTCTGATCGATGCCCATCTGCCCGATCAGATCGAAGAGCAGCTCACCGACGAGGGCGAGCATTTCGAAAGGGCGACCGCTTATCACATCGAAGTGTCAGAGCTGTTTCTCGACCTCCGCGAGGCCCTGAAGCCGTTCCGGCCGCGACTGGCCGCTCAGTGTGGAGCGATCGCCGCGCGCATGACCGACCTGCTGGTCGGGATCTCACACCCCGATGGGACTCCACCACTGTTTGGGGATTCGACCTTTCACGTTCAGCCGATCTTCGATGATCTGAAGCGAACGCTGGTCAACTCGCTGGACCCGCCATCAGCGCGTCGCCCCGGGGCTCAGATGATCGGAGACTACTGGGTCTGGCGTCACGATGATGACTGTCTAATCTTTGACACGGGGCCGGTCGGAGCCGATGAGTTGCCGGCTCATGCACACTGCGACCTGCTGGGGTTCGAGGCCAGCATCGGCGGGCAGAAGCTGTTCGTTGATTCCGGGGTGTCCAACTACGACGACGATGAACTGCGGGCGTACTGTCGATCGACGGCTGCACACAACTGCCTGGAGATCGATGGCCTGTCTCAGTGCGACGTGTGGGGCAAGTTTCGCATGGGCTATCGCGGGCACTCCGAGATTCTGGAAGAAGGCCAGCAAGGGTCCGACTGGTGGTGCCAGGCCAGTCACGATGCTTATCGCCGGATCGGAGTCCCACTGGTCGCCCGCCTGTTCAAATGCAATGACGAGGGAGTCTGGCTCTGCCAGGATGTCCTGTGGGGCAGCGGCGAGCATGAACTGGTCTCGCGACTGCATCTGCATCCGGATGTCCAAGTACTCGAGCTGACCTCGCCTCAGGTGATTCTGCAAGTTGCCAGCCAGCGGGTACAGATCGTCTTCGAAGGAGCAGAGGGAGTCCTCTCGACCACACCGGGCCGCTACTGCCCGGAGTTCGGCCAGGAGATTCCGACCACCGTGCTGGAGTTTCGAAGGAAGACCAAAGTTCCGGCGGTGATCCAGTGGAAGCTGGAGAAGATTCCGTAAGCTTCCCTGTCGGCGATTTCTCCGAAATCGCTGAATCGACTGTCACAATCCCAACGTCTTCCGCACGATCTCACCGTGTCCTTCGGCCTCCCTTTCGATCCACACGCGGACATCGATCGCTGGGAACACCATCTTCCCCACTGGGCGCAGTCCGGGTGTGATCGTGTTTGCAACATTCCGGACCAACGATTCGATACCTCGCAATGTCCTCGCGACATGGGATCGGATGAAGACCGAATGGATGAGAAATCATGGACTCGCGACGGACGACTGGCACTACGGCTATCCTCAACTGAGTGAACAGGATCGAGCCAAGTTTCAATCTGAGTTTCATCGGCTCAAAGAAATCTGCCTGGACGAGTGTCAGGGTTCATGTCCTTTGCGAAACCCGGTAGCCGCATCGATCGTTGCAGACTCGCTCCTTCACTTTGATGGACAGCGATACCAGATGGGCGACTTTGTCGTAATGCCCAACCATGTTCACTTGCTGGCTGTCTTTCCGGATGGCGGGGCGATGAAAAGACAGTTTGCCTCCTGGCTACGCTTCACTGCGACACAGATCAATCGTCTATTGCAGCGGTCCGGAACATTGTGGCAGGAAGAACCGTTCGACCATTTGGTTCGAAGTGGAACTCAGTACGATCAACTTCGTCGGTACATTGCCAGCAACCCGGAAAAGGCCAAGCTGAAGCCGGGCGAGTACCATCTCTACCGGCGACCGGATTGAGTCCTGCAACGTACATTCTGCTTGTCACATCGTCTCAGCGATTTCGGAGAAATCGCCGACAAGGAATTTCGCCATGATCCACCTGTGCTGTGTTGTTGGTGCCCGCCCGAATTTCATGAAGATGGCTCCGCTGCTGCGGGCCCTTGATGCGGATGGGAATTTTCAGTCCACACTTGTCCATACCGGGCAGCATTACGACCCGGCCCTGTCGGATGTCTTCTTTCAGGAGCTCGGCATGCGGGCTCCCGATGTGCATCTGAATGTCGGGTCGGGCAAGCAGGGCGAACAGACTGCCCGCATCCTGGAAGGGATGGAGAAGGTCCTCGAAGCCGGCCCCGGTGGCGGAGCGAAGTTCGACCGGCTGATCGTGGTTGGCGATGTGAATTCCACGATGGCTGCTTCACTCGCGGCTGCCAAACTGGGCGTGGCGATCGCTCACGTCGAGGCCGGTCTGCGCAGCTGGGATCGCTCGATGCCGGAGGAGATCAATCGGCTGGTCACGGATGGGCTGTCCGACATGCTGCTGGTGTCGGAGCCGAGCGGGATCGTGAACCTCAAACGTGAGGGGCATCCGGATGCCAACATCATTCATGTCGGCAACATCATGATCGACACGCTGCGCGGGCAACTCGAACTCGCGAAGCAGCGCACGATCCTGCAGGAGCAGGGACTGACTCCCGGCACTTACGGCGTCGTCACACTGCATCGCCCGGCCAACGTTGATGAGAAGTCATCGCTCGAACAGCTGCTGAAAGTGTTCGGCGAAGTCAGCAGCCGGTTGCCGCTGATCTTCCCGGTCCACCCGCGCACCAAAGCCCGCATCGAGTCGTTCGGCCTGGGGCCCCAACTGGCCGCATCGCCCAACATCCGGCTCTCACCGCCACTGGGGTACCTCGACTTTCTGGCACTCACGTCGCAGGCGAAAGTCGTCGTTACCGACTCGGGCGGCTTGCAGGAAGAGTCGACCGTCCTCGGCGTCCCCTGCCTGACGATGCGGCCCAGCACTGAGCGTCCCACAACCGTCGAAGTCGGCACCAGTACTCTGATCGGCAGCGACTTCGCGATGCTGCGGCGCGAGCTGGAGAACGTGATCGCCGGACGCTACAAGACTGGGCGCATCCCTGACTTCTGGGACGGCCAGACCGCCGGACGAATCGTGGCGGCCCTGCGCAGGCGACATGGGGTGTAGTGCCGAATCGATGAGATTCGACAATCTATGAATGACTTGACCGGTAAACTGCTCCCTCGGCGTTGACGCAGCACTCGGCTCATCCAGCTGCGCAGGCGGTCACGAACCCTCGCCCCGAATCGGGAAGACGAGTCTGACCATGCGCCGACACTTGCCAATTTCGATCGAATCCATGAGGCTGTGTCGATGTCTCGGGAAGCACCCGCTTCCTGATCCCTTCGGAGCAGGTCCGCATGCGATCGTCATTCGCCATTCTGTTGTGTGTTCTGACTGTCTCGGTCTCCGCGTTTGCGGACGAGAAACCGTTCCCTTGGAAGGACGGGGACAAGGTCGCCTGGATCGGCGGAACGGTCATCGAGCGCGAACAGAACTTTGGCCACTGGGAAGCGGCTCTGACTCGCAATATCCCCGCCAAGAACGTCACGTTCCGTAACCTGGGCTGGAGCGGTGATACGGTGTGGGCCGAATCGCGGGGGATCTTCGAACCTGCCGATTCGCGAACCCCGCTGGGCAACAACGCCGGGTACGTTCGGCTGATCGAGCTGGTCAAAGAGCAGAAGCCCAGCGTCTTGATCTTCGGGTACGGAGCGGTGGAAGCGTTCGCCGGAGAACCGGGTATTCCAGCCTTCATTCAGCAGTACGAGAAGATCATCAACGACTGCAAGGCCGGCAGCGCGGAAGGGGTTCGCGTGATTCTGCTCTCGCCGATGGAACTGGTCGCGATGCAGCCTCCTCTGCCCGCTCCGACGACGACGAACCAGAAGGTCAAACTCTATCAGGCCGCCATCCGCGACCTGGCCCAGAAGATTGACGCCCGGTACGTCGCTCTGTCGATCCCGGATGCGAAGAACCCGGAAGAGCTCTCCAAGATCACCGACAATGGACAGCACCTGCGAGCTGAGGGGTACGCCCGGTCGGCGTCTCAACTCGCGGCCCAGCTGACGCCCTCCAAGGCCAAGGACCTGAAGACCGGCGACGCGGAGTCTCTGCGGCAGTTGATTCTCAAGAAGAATGAGCTGTTCTTTCATCGCCATCGTCCGCAGAACGTGACGTATCTGTTCCTGTTTCGAAAGCACGAGCAGGGGAACAACGCGGTCGACATTCCGAAGTTCGATCCGCTGGTCGCCGAACTCGAGCAGCAGATTTCGAAGTCGGTCGACTGAACGCAAGACCGCTCGTTACTGATGAACGAGCTCATCGAGCTGTCGGGGGCTGAGTGAGCCCCAGCTGGGGCCGGTGCCAGGAGACGGCGTGCTGGTCAAAATCGTTCCCAGTCCCGGAGCGGTCACCGGGACCAGCTTGGCCTGCCAGTTTTGAGTGCTGGCACTCCACTCCCTCGGCCAGCCCTGCATGAAAACGACGGTGTACTCGCGACCCGTGCGCGGGTCGATCCGTACTTCGGTCCAGGGACAGCAGACGTACCGGTCCAGCGGGAGGAATAGATGGACCTGGGCGACCGCCATCGCGGGCGCATGAGTTGCGTTGGGGTTGCGGAACATCCGCGCCGCCATCGGGGTCTTATGCTGGCGGTAAGTCGTCGTCACGAACATCAAGTCGGCTTCGAGTGCATCAGAATTCGGACTCGGGCTGCGCAGTTGAACGGGGAGATTGGTATCGGGATAGACCTCGTTGAGCAGACGAGTCAGGAAGCGGCCCGACCGACCGACCAGGAGATCGGACAGATCCTGGTCGCCTGCAGCCAGATCATCGGCCCAGGGGCGCAAGTACCGGTTCGCCAACTGGCGGCGCTCGCGGCGGGCCTGAACCAGGGCCGCCTGCGGGTCGGAGAGGTACGGAGCATCCCAGCCGAGCGGACTGGGGTCGACCACCGGGAGCGTCCGGGTGCGCGGATCGAGTTCGTTCGCCTGCCCAATCGGGCTTCCACTGGTACTCCAGAGCGCAGCGAGGAGCGGCCCCTGCGGACCATCCGGGTTCGTTGCTGCATTGGGGCCTCGCCATACCCCGTTGGCCCGGCCGACATTGCGAGTCAGCTCTTCCGCGAGCGGCGGGATGACTTCGATCACGTCCCGACGAAACGCAGGGATCGGGCGATCGCGCGGTTCCACGCCGTTCCCCGATAAGATTTCCTCGAACACGGGCAGCAAGGCCAGCTGCGGCGATGTCGCCGCCGGGGTCGACTCGGCCGCCTGCATGATGGAGATGGCGGCGAACAGCTCGGCTTCCAGCTGATTGGCGAACGCGATCGCATTCATGCCTCGCGCCAGGATTCCGACGCCGCTCTGGCCAGCCGCATCGGCCGCGATCTGCAATTGGACTTTGGAATCAAGCTGGCGGGCCGAGTTGAAGATCCACAGCAGCAGCCACGTACACCCCATCATCACAAAGACGGTGAGCAGGCTGATCACCCCGGACTCATCCGTGTGCAGGGAGCGCAGGCGAGCCCAGCTGGGTAAGGTGGGCTGTGGTTGGTGGATACTCATTCCTCCCTCCACGGATAGTCGAGCGGTCGCAGCGAATGGATGCCGGGCAGCACCATGGTCGACGAGGCCACGACCGGCACTCGATCCAGGCGACCTGATCCGGTCCAGTCGTTGGCCAGTCCGTTCGGGACTCGTCCCCACTGTGCATTCTGGAGCAGCCAGCGTCCGGGGCCCGGGACCAGCGAGACTTCGTGCTGGACGACCACAGTCACCGACTCATCCCAGGCCGCTTCGAAAACTTCGTGCGGCACGAGTGGATGACCGACCGGATTGTAGGAGGGAGAGATCACCGGCTCTCCCAGGAAGGCCAGCCGCACGCGCGTGTTGGCCGCAGAGTAACTCCAACGATTGCTGGAAGCCTCTCGCCAGCGGGCGATCCGCCGGCCTGCGTCGAGCATCTGCAGAGCCAGAAAGGCATCGACTGCCGCAGCCACATCTGCGGGGTTGGCTCGCGGTCCACGCACAGCTCGAGCTGGCGAGATCGCGACACAGGCCTGCACCGCCGCCGCTCGAATCTCCTGCAGCTTGCGTGAACTCGACTGTGGATCGATGTCGTACGGTACCCCGCGAACAAAGAGTATCGGGATCTCGTTCGGGTCATCACCCAGGCGACGTTCCGGCCACTGGAGAGAAGAGGTGATCCAGACGGCAGCAGAACGAGCTGCCGCAAACGCCGCGTACTGAACGGTCAAAGTCCCGATCAGCACCTGAGCCAACTGCACGATCAACAGCACGGTGCCGACAAACATCGGCAGCGTCATCACCAAGGCCAGGCTCTGGACGCCTCCCTCTTGGCAGCGGTGCAGGTCTCGAATGCGGGTTATGACGGTCATGAGGATTCGACTGGTGTAATCGATACAACTCGGGCGGATCATTCTGACAAGGCCCCTGTACAGTCGGTCATGGTATCAGTTGTAGGGTCTGTTGCGATGGTAGTCTCGGTGAAATTTGCGGTTACGACGAGTTATGCAGCTCAGAGCGGTCGTGCCGCCATGAAGCGGCACGGCAACTGCATTTGACTTCCGGTGTCACCAGGGACAGTGTCACGATTTCACAAGCAGGAGGCTTCTCTTTCGGCCATCACGGCTGGAGCCCAAGTCATGAGCGAACTGCCCAAATCGAACGTCTACACCACGGGCGAAGTGGCCCAAATCTGCCAGGTGGCGCCCCGAACCGTGAGTAAGTGGTTCGATACCGGACGCTTGAAGGGCTACCGCATCCCCGGCTCGCTCGATCGCCGGATTCCTCGTGACAGCCTGATTGAGTTTATGCGATCCCACGGGATGCCGCTGGGCGAACTTGGGGCCATGGTCGGCGGAAAGGTGCTGCTGATTGGCATGCCCGCCGCGGAACTGGAAGTCGTCGAGCGGCTGCTGGCGGCCTCTGGAATGACGACCAAGGTGGCCGCGAATGCGTTCGAGGCCGGGGCCCTGGCGATGGAGCAGAAGCCGCAGTGTGTCGTGATCGACTCCACTGTCGGAGTGAACGAAGCCCGGATGATTGCGAATTACTTCCGAGCCGGATCGACTCCCGCCTGCGTGGTGGGACTGGTCTCGGATGAAGAGATGGCCGATCCGATCAGCCAGCGAGTCTACGACGAGATGTTCCGCCGCCCCTTCGATCCTGCATTGCTGGCGGTCCGAGTTAAGACGCTGTCCGATAAGGTCATGGCCTAGTGCTGCGGTCAGTCGCTGAATTCGTGGGAATCTGGCATCCCCGATTCTAGCCCCTCGGCGACAAACCCTACCGAGCCTCGGGGAGCGGAATGAATCCGGGCGTCTCCCGGTATCGAGGCATCTGCAGCTCCTGCATCTCGGCGGGTTCCGGTGGCGGGGGAGTTTCGAATCGTCGCAGTTCCCACGGCAGTCCGATTACCGGCACCCTCATCGACTTGTAGTCTCGATGCACCGTCACGGTGAACTCTTCGAAGGCCCGCTTCGTCTTTAGACCCTGCACCAGTTCCGAAAAGCTGTTGATCTTTACATCATCGATCTGAGTGATCAGGTCATAGGGCTGAAGACCTGCGGCCTCCGCAGCTCCGCCCGGTTCGACGTCCTTGACATAACATCCTTCCCGGACACCGCCGTTGAACATGTCGCTGGTAATTCCCAGAAAGACTTCAGACCGTTCCTGCGGCGCTGAGTACAGTCGGGTTCGAGAAGCCAGGTTCAACTGATCGGCCTCCGTCAATGTCCCGCTGACAAAATAGATCTGGAAATACGGCGAATGCGTGAGCCGCTGGAAATGCCAGAGGTCGTCACTAGTCCCCTTCCAGCGGCGAGGAATGACAATTTGCTCGATCAGTTGAGGAGTGGGTCTGGGGTACTGCCCGTTCGCGTCGAACTGCAGTTCCATCAGTTCCAGGTCCGGCCCGGTCTTGATGTAGACATTCAGTCTTCGCAGTGTGCGGGCCGCCCGAGCCTCTCGCAGTGCGGCATGTCGCTGGAGGATGGCCTCAATCGCCGGTTGATAGGGACCGGGCTCCCAGGTCAGATCATGCAGCTTTCGCTCCAGCGGATCCGCTTGCGGTTCAGGGCAGGCGAGCCAGATTCGCTCCAGTGACGACAACAGGATTTGAGCCGTGTCGGTCGGGGCCTTGTCCAGAGCAGCGATCAGCGGATCGAACGCTTCGGCACCGAGCTTGTGCAGCGACTCTTCGGCCGCCTGACGGGTGGCGAAATCGTCCGAGCCGATCGACTGCACCAGTGCTCGGACCTGATCGCCGAGTGGCTTCGGATCGTCTGCGCCAACCGCCATCGAAACGCCAGCAATCAGCCATCCGCACAGGGCCAGTGCGAGGCGATTGCGAATCGAGGATCGTCCACCAGGTTGCAACCGAGGGCCTGTTGTAAGGTGCCGATGTTCGGTCGCGGATCGAGTTCCTACGACGTGCCATCAGTGTCAGTGTACCGAGCCTCGGTCGAATTCGGCTACGCCAGCTGACCGGCCTTGATGATCCCGCCCTGCATCACCGCCAGGAACTTGTCCCGCTTCTCGAGCAGCGAGATATCCTTCGCCACGTCTCCATCGACGATCAGGATGTCGGCCAGCTTGCCGGGCTCCAGCGTACCAATCTCGTGCCCGCGCCCCATGATTTCGGCACCGGTTTTCGTGGCACACTTGATCGTATCGAGGATGCTGAAGCCCACGTACTTCACGAAGAACGTCAGCTCCTTGGCATAGTCTCCGTGCGGGTTCCAGGCGAAACCGTAATCGCCGCCCATGCCCAGACGCCCCCCTTCCTTCAGAATGCGGCGCGCTGATTCGGCCCCACCCTCCAGCGTCTCCTTGTGTCCATCGATGACTTTCTGTCCCATTCCGTACTTGGGACCCGCTTCAATACTGGCATACTCGAAGTACAGAGCCGGTACGCACGGCACATCGCGGGCCAGCAGCAACTCCATCGTTTCATCATCCATGAAGGTCCCGTGCTCGATGGCATCGTACCCGGCCTTCAAGGCGTTCTTGATTCCTTCCGTGGCCCGGCAATGTCCGGTGACCTTCAGTCCGTGGTTATGAGCCGTCTGCACGACGGCGTGCATCTCCTCAAACGTCATGCACAGCGTGTGGTGGTCGTTCACATCCGGGGCAGCTGCGTCGCCGGTGGGGTAGGTCTTGACCCATTCGACTCCGTCCTTGACCAGTTTGCGCACAGCCGAGCGGGCTTCATCGGGCCCGTTGACCAGCAGCACCAGCCCCTCCATGCCGATCTTGCGGTAGTCCGGGTTCCAGTCCATCAGCCCGGCGGCTCCGCAGATTTCGCGACCGCTGGCCACCAGCCGCGGACCGGGCATCAGGTCATTCTCGATCGCCTTCTTCAGCCAGACATCGATATTGAACAGGCTCCCGCCACTACGAGCCGCGGTGTAACCGCACTCCAGGGCGAGCCGGGCATTGGCCGCAGCCAGCAGCGTGACATACTCGACCGGGTACTTGATATCGAGGTCTTCCAGGGCGGCCACATTGAAGTAGGTCGGGTGGAAGTGCGCCTCGACCAGCCCCGGGAGCACGGTGCCCCCTTTCGCGTCGATCGTCACGGCGTTCCGCGGCACCGTGGCTGCTTCGCTAACTGACCCGACATGGGTGATCTTGCCGTCCTTGATCACGACGATGCCGTTTGGAATCGGGGGAGCCCCTGTTCCGTCGATGATCTGGCAGTTCATGATCAGCGTGGCACTGGTGGCGGACTTCATGGGTTCTATTCCTGGTCGAGCGATCACCTGGAGGATTCAATGTGAGAGACAAGTCTCAACGGGACACAACTTCGGACTGAGGATACTTGGCCATGATCGTCGAGCCCCCCTTCACCGCGTCGCCGATCTGGGCCACGATTTCCAGGCCCGGCTCATCCGGAATCACCAGCTCCGTCCGCGATCCAAACTTGATCATCCCGAACAATGCCCCGCTCAGCAGCTCCTCATCCGGGCGGACCCAGCAGACGATCCGGCGGGCGATGGCCCCCGCGATCTGCCGGACCACCATCGGGCGGTACGGAGCCTGAGTTCCCTGAATGCTGACTTCGAGCTTCTCGTTGACCTTGGCCGATTCCGGCTTCAGAGCGTTGAGGTACTGCCCCTTGAAGTAGGCAATCTTCACGATCCGGCTGGCAATGGGAGTGCGGTTCGTATGCACGTTGAAGATCGACAGAAAGATCCCGATTTTCACCGCCGGGCCGCCGATGTAGTCGTCATGTTCGACTCGGTCGATTGCGACCAGCTTCCCATCGGCGGGGGAGACGACCAGATGGTCTCCCTCGGGAATCCGGCGCTGCGGGTTCCGGAAGAACCAGACGATCAACAGGCCAATCACCGCCAGTGTCGCCACCAACAGCCACCCGGGGATCGACGCCCATAGCGGCAGGTCAAATCGCTGGAGGGCCCAAGCCCCGACACCCGCCCAGCTAAACGACAGGAACGAGTAGATGATCAGTTCCGCCAGACCCGGTCGGGCGAACGGAATCTTGTCCCGCCAGGCGAACGGATCGTCCTTCGCGTCCCAGTGATAGCCGCCCAGATTGCGGTAGTACTTCGCGTCGCGCGGGTCCAGAACCTCGTGCGGAGCCTTGTTCTCGGTCCCCCGCCGCAGCTGGGCCATCTCCTCGACATACCCCTTGCGAAACGTCTTCAGATACCAGCGTCTGAGCTTGCCCCAGGCAAGTTCCACTTCCATCACATCGCCTCCTCCGGGCTGGATGGAAGTGATCAATGGGTCAAGAGGTTCAGCGGGCTTGATCGGGTATGTCATGGACAGCGGCGCTCGGCAGAGTGTGTCGACAGCATGGTAAGCGATTCGCGAATCCGAACAAAGCCGCCTGCCGAGTGACTGTTAGCCGTCGGACTTGTCCGACGTGCCTCGAGGTACCGTGAAGTTCCGAAGTGAGAAACCGATGTCATCTGGAATCCGTTTACAATACTGATCAAGATGCCACCGCGGAGGTCAGTCCCTCATGTCGGAGATTTCTCGTGGCCCAAGTTCGCGTTCTGGTCGGAACTCGCAAGGGAGCATTCATTCTCACGTCGGATGAGAAACGCCAGCAGTGGCAGGTCGAGGGACCGCACTTTGCCGGGTGGGAGGTCTACCACCTGAAAGGCTCACCCGTGAATCCGGACCGGATCTATGCCTCGCAGTCGTCGGGCTGGTTCGGGCAGGTGATGCAGCGGTCGGACGATGGGGGCAAGACCTGGAACCCGGTCGGCAACGACTTCAAGTACGCCACCGAGCCGGGGACACACCTGTGGTACGACGGGACTCCGCACCCTTGGGAGTTCAAGCGGGTCTGGCACCTGGAACCATCGCTCACCGATCCCGACACGGTCTACGCCGGAATCGAAGATGCCGCGATCTTCCGCACGACCGATGGCGGCACCTCGTGGCACGAGCTGCCGGGGCTGCGAACCCATCGCACCGGGTCCCAATGGAACCCCGGAGCGGGCGGGATGGCTGTCCATACGATCCTGTTGGATCCTCGCAACCCGCAGCGGATCTATATCGCCATCTCAGCGGCCGGGGCCTTCCGCACGGACGACGGGGGCGAGACCTGGAAGCCGATCAACCACGGCCTGACCTCCAAGTATATCCCCGACCCCAAGGCCGAGGTTGGGTTCTGCGTTCACAATCTGGCCCTGCACCCCTCCCGCCCCGACACCGTCTTCATGCAGCTGCATTGGAACGTGATGCGGACCGACGACGCCGGCGAGAACTGGAACCTGATCAGCGGCAATCTGCCGACCGACTTCGGGTTCCCGATCGAAGTTCACGCCCACGAGCCGAACACGATTTACGTGGTGCCGATCAAGAGCGACTCCGAGCACTTCGTGCATGAAGGCAAGCTGCGCGTCTACCGCAGCCGCACTGGCGGCAACGACTGGGAGCCGCTGACCAACGGCCTGCCGCAGGAGAACTGCTACGTGAACGTCCTGCGGGACGCGATGGCGACCGACACGCTCGACTCGTGCGGAATCTATTTCGGAACGAGCGGGGGCCAGGTCTACTGCTCGCCCGATGGTGGAGATCACTGGCAGGCGATCGTCCGCGATCTGCCCCCGGTGGTGGCTGTGGAAGTTCAGACGCTGAGGTAGCGCGAGTGTTCCTGGAGTGACGCCGCCCTCAGCGTTCGGCAGTTGGAGGACTCTGCGTCGGCGGCGTCCGCGTCATCACGTAGGCGAACAGGTCCGCCAGTTCGGTGTCGCTGAGCTTCTCGACCAGCCCGTCCGGCATGATCGAGGTGTCCATCGCCTTCAGGATTTCGACCTCGTCCCGATTGAGCAGTGTGGTCTGGTTGTTGGCCCCGCGGATCGAGACGGTGCGGTCATCCTGTTTGTCGATCAGGCCGGTCAGAGTCAGTCCGCTGGTGGTGACGATCTGGAACTGCGTGAACTCCTCGCGGATGGCGGCGCTCGGGTCGACGACCGAGAGTAAGAGGAAGTCGATATTGTCGCGCTCGTACCCCGTCAGGTTCGGACCGGTCTGGCCCCCTTCGCTGAAGAGGGTGTGGCAAGTCGCGCAGTGCTTGGTGAACAGGGCTCGACCGCGGGTCATCTGTTCGGTGTCGACCGTCTTCCCTCGCTGAGCCACGAGAGCTGTGCGCAGCCGGGCGACCTGCTGCTGCTTCTCCTCGCTCGTCGCGCGGGTCTTGCCCCACAGCTTATTGAGCATCGCCTGCACCTCGGGATCCTCGTGCAGCCGCATCTGCTGCACGATGTCGAGCGGGATCACCGCCGCCTTGATTCGGAAGGCGGCGACCTCTGCGAGCAGCTTCTTGGCCCACGCGGCCCGGCTGGCCAGAACGCGGTGGGCGATGCTGCGCAGGTCCTGCTCATCGGGAAGCGAGGTGTGATACCGCGAGCAGATCGCCTCGCCGATGGCCGGGTCATCGAAGTTGATCAGCGACTGCAGCGCCGCCCGCTTGATCGCGATCGAGGGGGACCCCAGCAGGTTGATCAGCACGGGCGACACTTTGGCCGCCTTCACTTCGCCGAGGACCGCAATGTACGACAGCCGCTTGGGGCGGTCCGCTCCTTCATTGGCGATGAACTTCAGGGCCTCGTCGATGGCCTCTTGTTTCCCGAGGCGGATGTTGAGGACCAGGTCATCCTGGCCGAGAGATTTCTGGTAGGCCGTGATTGCCTGCGTCAAAGACTCCGGCAGCTGTTTGATCTCGCGCCCTTGGTAGGCTTCGAGGAACCCGCTGATGAGGGTCTGCTTGTGGGCGTCCGACGGGGCAATGGCCAAGAGCTGGGCACACGTTTCGAGGTCTTCGGGCTTGCCGGTCAGGGCGTACCGCTGCATCAGGCGCGGAACGATCGTCTTAGCAGTGAGCGGGTGGTCCCAGAGGGCCTTGTCGCCGAAGAGAGCGAGAACTGCGTCGCGATCGCCGCCGCATTGGGCTTCGGTGGCCCACCAGAGGAGCAGCGGCATATGCAGATCGCTGGCGTCCTCATCCCGCTGGAGGAGAGCTTTCACAATGGGGAGGGCATACGTTGCGGGCAACCGTTTGGCGGTTGAGGCGAGCTGCGAGCGGACCTGGACGTACGATTCTTCGGCCGCCAGTTTCGCCATCCGAGAGGCAATAGCGTCATCGATCCGGCGGTCGTCGCCGATCAGGCGAACCGTCCAGCGGCGAATGTCCTCGTTCGGGCTACCGAGGAGTTCGAGGGCCAGTTCGGGAGTGAACCCGCCGGTGCGGTAGACGATCCACAGAGATTCGAGAGCCCCGGGGCCGTTGGCTTTGGCGGCCAGAATATGGTCATCGCGAATTTCCCTGGCCCCGTCGACAATCAGGAAAACATTTGCTGCCGGTAATTTTGAGGACTCGAAGTTCAGGCCATTGGAAATGAATTCGCTCAGTTTTCTCACAGCCGTAAACCTCACCCATTTATTTGGGTGGGCCAGCAGTTGTTTGAGCGTTCTGTAATCAATCTTCGCGAAGTCCGTCGCCGTCCACGGCTTCCCACTCGGTCCCTTCGTCGGCTCCGAATCCTTCCCACTCAGTCTGTAGATCCGCCCGCTGGCCTTGTGCCAGTTATCGCGCGGGTCAACGTGTGAGAGCCGCGAGTCGTACCAGTCGGCCATGTAGACCGCGCCATCCGGCCCGACCTTCAGATCGACGGGGCGGAACCAGTGATCGTTCGTGGTGACGATCGCGGGCAGGTCCTTCGTGCGGTAGGTCGACGAGTCGGCCATCAGCTCACTGGCCCAGACTCGGTTATGCAGGGCGTTGGCACTGATCACCATGCGGTTGAACTTCTCGGGGAGCAGGCCCCCCTCGTAGATCGCGAACGTCTGCGGGAATCGGTCGCCGTCCCCCTCGTGCCGCATATGCTCGAACCAGCCGAACGCATACGGGTTGGTCAGCGGACCATGCTTGGCCCAGCCTTTGATGCCGTAGCTCCCTTGCGGGTAGTACATCCCGCGCGTCCCGCCGCCGTTGGTCCCCGAGAAGACGCGGCCCGCTCCGTCGATGTCCAAACTAAAGGTATTCCCGCCCCCCTCGGCGTAGATCTCAAACACCTTCGTCATCGGGTGATACCGCCAGATACACTGGCCCAGGAACTTGACGTTCTTAGTGACCTCTGACGAGATGTTGGCTGTGGTGGTACTCCCATTGGCTCCATAGAGCCAGCCATCCGGCCCCCAGCACAGGCTGTTGGCGACCGAGTGCGTGTCCTCCAGCCCGAATCCGGAGAGATGCACGACCGGGTCGCCATCCGGCACGTCATCGCGGTTCGCATCGGGGTAGAACAGCAGATACGGTGGGTTGAGGACCCAGATCCCGCCGCCGCCCTGCAGCACGGCCGTCGCGATGTTGAGGCCGGTGATCACGTCCTTCGAGGTGTCGTACTTCCCATCCGCATCGGTGTCTTCATAGACCGTGATCCGATCCGCCCCTTTCACATGGTTCGGCGGCGCAGCTGGGACCTTGTCGAAGACCGCTCGCAGGTACTGGTCATACTTGATGACCTTGAGCCCCTCGGGGAAAGGGTACTGCAGGTACTGCACCACCCACATCCGCCCGCGATCATCGAACGACATATACAGCGGCTGGCGGACCTGCGGCTCGGCCATCACCAGGTCGACCTGCAGCCCTTCAGTCGTCTGAAACAGCTTGACCGCCTCGGAAGCCGGAGTCGGTTCGGAGTCGTCACCGACCGCTCCGCGACCGCCGAAGGTCTGAATGATCTTCTCGACCTCTTCGTTCCCGGCGAGGTCCTCTTTGAAGACATCGCGGGTCTTGGGAGGCGGATCAGCTGCGTGGGCGAGGGGGACCGCCAGGGCCCAGGCCGCCAGACATTGGACCAAGACTGTTCGCATCACTGGGACTCCACGACTCAAACGTGAAGTCTGATCGTATCGATCAGCGGCTATGGATTCGAGTGGCAGCCTCGTTCGTCACGAGAAAGGAACGACGTGGCTGCTGAGTCGTCACTTCTTCTTCGACGCTTGTGTCGGTTTCTTCGTTTCTGGTTCCGAAGAACTCTCACAGTCTGGTTCGACCGGATCACCGCAAGGACATTCCGGAGGATTTCGACCGCCGGGTGCCGTGGAAATGTGGGTGAGTTCACCGCGCAGGTTCATGTAGTAAACATGAACAAACGGCTTGTGTTTCTGCACTCTTTCGCCGCCAATCTTTCCACTGAGAGGATTGTACTTCTCGCAAAAGTTGTCGGCGATCTCCCGCTGCAATGCCTCGCCATACTGCTGGTGGAGTTCAAGTTCAGACTCTGCATTCATCGCCTTGTAGTCCTTACCCAGCAGGATTCGAAAGGCTCCGCAGTCTTCGTGCTGGATGATATAGATATCAGTCAATTCGCCTTTGGTCAGCGTTACGGCGGCCTGGACCTGGCTGACGAAAGTCTCTTGCCAGTGACGAAAAACCGCCTTCGTGTTGCACTCGCAATTCTCGTTCTCCGGTTGAGACTGGCAGTGGTTCTGCAAATCTGTGACGTAGTGGTCGGTCAATCCCATTGCCGTCCCGGCGAGAGTGAGATGGTAGTACCGGTTTGTCAGATTCTCCTGATCCAGGAAATGCACCAGGTCATCCAGGAGGCGTGCATCCACACAGCTAAGGATGAGAGCGTATTTTCGAGGAGGATTCTTAGATCGACTGGTGTAGCATTCGCATCGATTGACGGGCATCGGATTCTCCAGTGAAGAACGAATAGCAACGAGTTGCTGAGCGGAAGCAATTCCTCCAAAGAATGCTAGAGCCGGTTTCAAAACCCTTCCACAACAACTTTCAGTTGGCAAGGCATTTGCATGAGTGTTGAGCAAAGGAGTGCTCAGTCATGCTCATCACGCT
>JBIIOI010000108.1:0-10804 GCA_044337025.1 Planctomycetaceae bacterium | reverse complement strand
ACAGCCGACAACGTCGCTCGATCCGATGAGTCGCTGAGCGTGATCGTCTCGCCTTCATCTCCCAGGAGATCCCGCAGGTGTCGCTGATCGGTGACCAGCTGCCAGTGGTGCGGAGCCTTGGCATCGATCCAGACGACCGGGACACCGCGACCCAGGGCTGCATCCAGGATCACTTCCGTGCCGCCTCGCAGGTTCTTGCGCTCGCCATCCCAGACGACAATCAACAGGTCCGACTGGTTGAGAACCACCTCGCCCGCGATCTGATACGCATACGATTCATCCCCACGCGTGCCATCGAGTTCGAACACCGTTTCGGCTTTGGTGAGCAGGTCGCGAAACCCATCGAGAGCACCGGGCACCAGGGCCTTGTCCGGGGCAAAGTCGAGCTCATACTCCTCGCGAGGGAACGGCAATACCGCCGTCAGTGTGTATCCCGCCTCAAGAGCCGCCGACGCGAAGAGGCGGTCGCCCCCCTCGGCCAGGGGTGACAATGCCCGCAAGATTCGGATTGTTTTTTGTGGCATGGCAGAGGCCCCGTGGCGGAATCATCGAGGTCGCAGAATTCTAGGATCGAGTTTATCCGTTATCGGCACCACTCGCATGGGACGAATTGGGGACGATCTGCAGCCCCGCGAGAGCGGCGACTTCAGGGGAGTTGAGCCTCGTAACTGATCCATGTCTGAAATGACGGGGATACGCTGCCGGATGAGCGGCCCGCGAATGCAGCCTATGCTGGCAGCACGCCGTTGGTGCCTGAAATCACCGACAGCAACTGCCACTCGCGAGTGGCGGCATCGGGCAGGATCGCCCACTGGGTGGTCACGAATCCCGTCGTCGACCACAGGCTGGTCCACACCTGGTCGGTCAGGTTGTCTCGTCCGACCAGGTCAGCGCGGCCGTCGCGGTTGAAGTCGCCGACAGCGACCTCGCTCCACTTCGTCTGCGGGCCGGTCCAGTTGCCCAGGTGCTTCATCGTGAATCCATTGGTCCGAGTTTCGGCAACCCACCACTGGCCGATTGCCGATCTTCCGATGATGTCATCCAGGCCATCGCCATTGAGGTCACCCACGCGGACATCACGCCAGACCGTGGTGGTCGACCAGTTTCCATAATGAACTGCGGCACCGAACGTGGCTCCATTGGAGCGGTTGACCCACCACTGACCAATCGCTGAACGACCGGCGATATCATCGCGGCCATCGCCGTTGAAGTCACCGACCTGCACGTCTCGCCAAACCGTCGAGGTCGACCACAGGCCCCACTGAGTCGAGTTGAACGCCGTCCCTGTCGAGCGAGCGACGAACCATTGCCCCGAGCTATTGCGACCCGCGATGTCGGCTCGTCCATCGCGGTTGAAGTCGCCGGTCAGAACATCCGACCAGGCGGTTGTCGCGGCCCAGTTCCCCCACAGCTGCTGATCGAACGCAGTCCCGGTCGAGCGGTTCACCCACCAGTCCCCATTCGCATCGTGGCCCGCGATGTCATCGCGACCATCGTGATCGAAGTCGGCTACCAGCGGACGACTCCAGGTCGTCGTTGTACTCCACGCACCCCACTGAGCCGCGGTCTGATGCACTCCCGAGCTGTTGGCCAGTGAGCCCCACCAGCTGCCGTCGGTCGTCTTTCGTCCGGCAATGTCGTCGTGTCCATTGCCGTCGAAGTCACCGGTGATGAACTGCTCCCACGTCCCTGCGGCAAAGACGTTGGCAGTGTTCGTCGTGAAGCTGGCTCCGTGGGGCGTCAGCGTCACGAACTCGTGCCCGTTGCCGGATGCTCCCACATCGCGAACGACGACGGTGTCCTGGTCATCACCGAACTGCAACACCAGGTACGGCTTCCCGCCGGGTCCGGCCGAGCTCTCCAGCGTATTGACGACCACTCCGTCTGAAGTCGCATCATTCCGCAGGACCAGCCCCAGCTGACCGGCTCCGAGCAAGTTCCGGACAAAGTCCGCATCGAGTTGGGCCGAGTGCACCTTGATCTGATTCGAGCCGCCCGCATTGGCGATCGAACGGGCGCCGATCTTAACGCCCGCACTGGCATCATCGGCGTCGACCACGCCATTTCCCGCATAACCGAAGAGATCAATCGGAACGTTCACCGTCGAGCCGCCGACCAGGCTGCTGGTCGAGAAGTACAGGAACGCGTTCCTGAGCGGACGGTTTGTCGGCAACGCAGACAGATCGAACTCCAGCACGCCTCGGCTCGGAGTGGCCCCGCCCTGAACGAGCATACCCGTCCCGCTCGCATCCACCGTGCCGCCCGCACCAACCGCACCATCGACTGACGGATCGATCCGCGTCCCCTGGACCGGCGTGATAAAGACCTGCACTGTGGTATCGGTGGTCAGAGCATCGGGACTGCCGTCCGTCGCCCGGATCACCAGATTGAAGCTACCGCGATGTCGCAGTCCGGTGAGGTCCGACCTGTCCACCATGATCCGCCCGTCGCTGCCCACATAGAGCGTGCCATCCGGGTTCCCACCCACGACCGAGAAGGTCACTCTCTGCCCCTCGGAAGCACTGGCTGAGACTCGTCCAATCAAGGTCCAGCGCGGCGCGAACTCCTCGACGGAGAACTGGAGCGGCCCCGTGAACTCCGGGGACCGATTGGCCGTTGATTCAACCGCTCCCATGTCCACCGTTCCGCCCAGAATTCGACTGAAACCTTGTCCGCGCTGGTCGAATGGAACGGATTCATCGGTGATGAGATTGCTGTTCAGATCGAGCGTATCGGTCGGCACGAGGGTATTGTCGCCGTGATTGAACGCAAGACTGCCGGGCAACAGGGCGTGGGTCAGGGTCGGCCCGCCATTGTCCTGGAGCGGGCCGAAATGTGGATCGATGATTCCGGCCCCCGTGGCACTGCCGATGAAGTTGCCAGCGGCATCAGCGGCCTTGGCTTCGAACAGTCCGGTACCCGTATTGTCGCCGATCAGGGAATGCGAGACGGTCAGCAAGAATCTCGAGGCCTTGCGGATATCCGGAGCCGTGCCGTTGTCGGTGTTCCCGGCGACAATGCTGTTCGTGACCGTCACTGTAGAGTAATCACTGAAGATCCCGCCGCCTGGTGCGAGATCGGAGTGGTTCCCCGTCAGTGTGCTCTGGATCACCGTCACTGCACCACTGTTGGTGCAAAGCGCTCCGCCATAGGCACTGTTGCCCGCCGTCGAGTTTCCGGAGAGCGTACTCTGGCTCACTGTCACCGCACCACTGGAGGTGAAAATGGCACCACCGTCGGAGGCGTTACCCACTGTGAAATTCCCGGAGAGTGTACTCTGGCTGACGGTCACCGCGCCGAAGACTGAGTAGATTGCCCCGCCTTCGGATCGGTTACCCGTCGTGGAGTTTCCGGAGAGCGTGCTCCGACTGACTGTTACCGGGCCGAAGACTGAAGAGATCGCCCCGCCCCGAGAAAACTGACCCGCTGTGGAATTCTCGCTGAGCGTGCTCTGGCTGACCGTCACGCCGCCATGGACTGCAAAAATCGCCCCGCCTCCGGCATCGTTGTCGGTCGTGGCCGTGAAGTTTCCGGAGAACGTACTCTCGCTCACGGTCACAGCGCCCAACGCGTAAATCGCCCCGCCAGTGGAATCCTTGCCCACTGTTGAGTTCCCGGAGAGCGTGCTCTGGGTCACCGTCACTGTACCGCCGCCGGAGGCAATCGCCCCGCCGCGGGCAGACGGACCCGCTGTGGAATTTCCGGAGAGTGTGCTCTGTACGACAGTCACTGCGCCGCCGTCGGAATAGATCGCCCCGCCGTCAGCAAAAGCCCCTGTTGTGAAGTTCCCGGAGAGCGTACTCTGACTCACTGTCACCGCGCCGCTGTATGTATATATCGCCGCACCTTCAGCATCTCTGCCCGCCGTGGAGTTTCCCGAGAGCGTACTCTCGCTCACGGTCACTGCGCCCAAGGCGAAAATCGCCCCACCAATGGCATAGTCGCCCACTGTGGAGTTCCCGGAGAGCGTGCATTGGTTCAATGCCACCGCGCCAGTCGAGGTCGAACGGATCGCCCCACCACGTCCGGCACCGCCGATCGCTGACGTCCTGCCGCGCGTCAGTGCCAACTTCTCCAGCGTTGTATCCCCACTGGTGATCGAGAAGATCCGAGAAGTATTGTTGCCGTCAATGATCGTGTTGACCTCACTCTGGCCCGTGATCGTGAGGCTCTCCGTGATCTCCATCTCCCCGAGTGACAACGTGATCGTATCGGGCGTCGCATCGGTGAAATCCGTGCCTCCCGGGGTGGCGGAACCGTCGCCGAATGTAATCGTGTGTGGCCCCGCCCCCGCGTCATTTGCCGCGATGATCGCCTCGCGCAGCGTCGTCAAACCGTCACGTTCGGTCGTGTTATCCCCCGCACTGGTGACTACGAACGCAGCGAGCAAGCTCCGAGCTTCCAGTCTGGCACACGTCGTCAACAAGTCCCGCTGCGCATTCGACTTTCGCCGCACACGGGGTGCCTTCAAGCAGAATCGCCGCCACCGGGAAACGGCGAGTTCCACAAACCCCGGTCCCTGGGCACGGTGTACCGCACGGCCCAGGCCACACAGAACACATTCGACGACCCACCGACGAGAACCAGAGAAAACCATGCTGAGACCTTGCGGGGAGGGTGGTGAACCTGGAAAATTGGAGAATGTGACGGCGTCAAGTACATTCGGAGTGTGGTTAACCGACCAACACTCCGTCAAATTACCGGCGTCGTGGTCACCCAGACATCGAGGATTCTCGAGGTGATCTCCACCGCTTCCGTCATCACACTCAATTGAATGAACGGATATCTTGGATGTCTGTTGAGGAACGGCAAATGTGTGTTTCCGATCGCTCAACCTGGATCGATGAAAGTTCCGCCTCAATTCCAACGCCACTTTCAGACATGATGGTACGCACATTCTCGAATCGCCTTTCACCAACTCCGTCGACGCCCGCCTTGGTCATCCCGCATGTCTGACACTCCTGCCTCCGCAGATGCTTCCCCAGCCGTCGAACCGCTGCGCAGCCTGCATACCAGCACCTTTCCACAGATCCTCGATGAGCTGGGGATCTCGCTGCTGGTGACCACGTATCAGGCTGGCAAGCTGGTCGCCCTGCGGTCGGACAACGGGGTGCTCAACACGCACTTTCGCAGCTTCACTAAGCCGATGGGCTTGGCTCTGCGTGGTCCGCAGCTGGCGATTGGGACTCAGCACGAGGTCTGGGAGTATCACGCGAACAACGCCGTTGCGGTCAGGATGGAGCCGGTTGGCAAATGCGACATGTGCTTCATGCCGCGCGTCGGGCATGTCACCGGCAACATGCAGATTCACGAGATGGAGTGGGTCGGCGATGAGCTGTGGTTCGTGAACACGATGTTTTCGTGCCTGGCTGTGCGGAGCATTCAGTACAGCTTCCTTCCGAAGTGGCAGCCGCCGTTTATTACCGCCCTGGCTCCCGAGGACCGGTGCCACTTGAACGGGCTCGGCCTGCGAGATGGACAAATCCGCTATGTCACCGCCCTCGGTCACAGCGACAAGCCGAACGGATGGCGCGAACGCAAGAAGGACGGCGGCATCCTGATGGATGTGACGACTAACGAGATCCTCGTCGAGGGGCTCTCCATGCCGCACTCGCCGCGCTGGTACAACGATCAGCTGTGGGCTCTGGAGTCCGGAGCCGGAACGATTGGCGTGGTCGACATCGCCTCCAAGAAGTACCGCCCGATCGGCGAGGTTCCGGGGTTCTCGCGGGGTTTGGACTTCTGCGGTCCCGTGGCGTTCATCGGCCTCTCACAAGTCCGCGAGTCGGCCATCTTCAGCGGCATCCCGATCACTGAGCGGACTCAGGAACGCATCTGCGGCGTGTGGGCCGTCGACATTCGCAGCGGCCAGACCCTCGGCTGGGTCAAGTTCGAAGACGCTGTCCAGGAGATCTTCGCCGTCCGCGTTGTCCCCGGCGTCAAGTGGCCCGATCTCGTCAACCACGACAACGATCTGCTCGACGGTTCCTTCGTCCTGCCGGACGCCGACCTCACACGGGTCCCCGCCGGGTACCGGAGTTCAGGTTCGAACTGAAGCCCTGTTTCGCATCGAGAATGGGAGATGCAGCGAGCGTGTTATTCAACGAGTCGGCGACCGTTGAAGATTTGACGGCGGCAGCCAATCCCGAGTTCTCGAGCCCCGGATCAAACCAGTTCGGCGATTGGCTTCCCATTTTCAATCATGTAGGTCGGACGTCCCGCCTGGTTGGTGAACTGGATCCGGCGATCAATATTCATCACCTGGAAGATCGTGGCCATCAGATCCTGAGGAGTAATCGGTGTCGTCTTTGGGACATCCACCTTTTCCGCTGACTCACCGACGACCTGGCCCATCTTCAGGCCGCCGCCTGCGAGCGCCAATGTGCTGAGCGGAGCCCAGTGATCTCGACCCGCACTGCCGTTAATCTTGGGAGTCCGACCGAACTCACCACTGATGACCAGCAGGATATTGTCAAGCTGGCCCCGCTGATCCAAGTCTTCCACGAACGCAGCCACAGCCCGGTCGAGTTCCGGGGCCTGACGATCCATTTCTGATTTGATCGTGCTGTGCATGTCCCAGCTGCCGTAGTTCAGGGACACAAATCCCACACCCGACTCGCACAGGCGGCGCGCTTGCAACAGTCGCTCACCCAGCCCGGTTCCATAACGATCCACGACCCGCGGGTCTTCGTACTTCAGATCGAACGCCTGCTGAGCCCGGCTGAGAATCAGATTGAAGGCCTGCTGATCGAACGAATCGAGTCCCTGCATCAGCCCGCTGCGATCGACTTCGCGACGGACATTGTCGATTCCCTTGAGCATCTCGCGGCGGTGATCCAGCCGAGTCCGACCCACGGTCAGGGCCATGTTCTGGCGAGCCTCCCCACCCGGATCAAATGGTCCAAAGGCGGTCCCCAGGAACGATGGGCCGTCCGCATAGATTCCGCCCAGCCGCACAAACGTCGGCAGGCCCGTCACCGGGTGATTCGTTCCCCGCACTCGCGACACGATCGACCCCAGGAAGGGGCGATCCGCCACTGCTCCGTTGTCCGCCAGCCGGTTGTCGTATCCGGTCATGACATAGTGGGTCCCACCGCTATGTCCGCTGTTGGTGTGGGCGAATGATCGGACAAAGGCCATCCGATCGGCGACTTGGGCCATCCGCTCGAAGTTGCCGCCCAGCGTGACTCCTGGCAGGACGGTCTGCACCTCGCCGGTCACACTCCGATATTCGGACGGAGCCGTCATCTTGGGGTCGAAGGTTTCGACTTGGGTCGGTCCCCCGCCCAGCCATAACCAGATCACAGACTTCTCGGTCGTCTTGGTCCCGTCGGCTGCCGCAGCCCGTCCGCGCATCAGGTCCGACAGAGTCACCCCAGCGACCCCGGCTCCCATGCCCAATCCACCCACTCGCAGGAAATCGCGACGCGTGGTTCCCTCGCAATTGCGAGATCCGGTGTTCAGCAAGAAATCGATCATGGCGAACTCTGTCGAAGGAGAAAGGGAACCCTTAGATCAGTAGCAACTAATGCGTATCCTAAAGTATCGGCATAAACGAGCAATACAGAATCGTGATTCTGACCTCGATTTTGAGAAGATCGCGTTTCGTCATTGAGGCGGCTTTTCCAGTCGCTGAGGCGGGCTAATCGTTCGTATCCATTGCCCGGTTTGGCCATTCCAGACCAGCACGCCGCCTTGAGCATCTCCGGCGACCACGGTGGTGCGATCCGGCGTACATGCCACGCAGTGAGGCCACGACTTAATCTCGCCGAAGTTCCGCTCCAGCCCGCCATTCGAGGCGTTGTGCATGCGGACCAGCTTGTCGCCGCAACTGGTGACAATACTGTCGGTTTCGCCAATGTACTGGATCGCCGTGACGTGCCGTGTGAACTGATTCTCGATCGTCAATTTCTGGTCGGCGGACTCGGCGTCCCAGACCTTGACGGCGTTGTCCGCACCGGCACTCACAAGCGTCTGGCCGTCTCCCTTCCAGTCGACCCCCAGGACATAATTCGTGTGCCCTTCGAAACGCCGCAGTTGCTGGGTCGAGGCGACGTCGAATGTCCGCAGATACTTGTCAGCTCCTCCCGAGGCGATCCTCGTCCCATCGGGCGAGAAGCGGGCGGAGTAAATCGCATCGGTATGCGCCTGCGGCAGATGCAGCGTGCGGGCTCCGTCGGAGACCCGGAAGATCGCCAGCTCCCCGGTCCGCGAAGGGACACCACCCGCCACCAGAACGTGCGACGAGTCTGCCGTAAAGTCGAGAGCCGTGACCCGATGGATGATCTGATTCGGGTCATCCACGGAGCCGATCACTCGTTCCAGTTTCCAGTCCGGATTGACCTCCCAGCAGCGAACGGTCTGATCATCGCTGATCGAAATCAAACGCCCCTCATCCACAAACAGCGCCGAGTTGATCTTGGCTGTGTGCCCGGCAAAGGCCCCTACCCCTCCCCCGGTCCGTCCATCCCAGAGATGGGCGTTCACAAAGTCTCCCGCCGTCAGAATCGATTGACCATCGGGAGAGAACGTCACCGACCGAATCGCCAGATCCGCTTCCGTCGCACTCGCTCCGGAGGTCGTGACCACTTGCTGAGCAGCCACCTGCGCCGCCTCGGCGCGTGTTACCGATTCCTTACGCAGTGGGACCAGGTCCGTGGCGAGTTTGAGCTCCTTCGCAGCCAGAGCCTGCTGCTGCGACAGAAGGTTCTGGTTCATCTGCGAAACCTTGAGAGCCGCAGCCGCATCGGTAAACGGCTTCTGCATCTGATTCACTTTGAGAGCCGCTTCATTCGCCACTGTCGCCATCTGCTGCGCAGTCTGCGTCGGAGCCGCGATCGCCGCTGTGGCTGCGTCTGACTTCTGCTGACAGGTCGCCAGATCCTGCATGGCGGTGGCCACGAGTTTCTTCAGTTCCTCATTCTTGGGGTCGGTCGCAGCCGATTGCTGCAACCGCTGCATCGTGGCCTGCGCTGTCTGCATGGCGGTTGACGCAACTTTCGCAGCGAGTTCCGCAGTCTCTTTGGCCGCTTGCGCGTTCTTCGAGTTGGTGGAGGCTGTGATCGCGGCGGCCTCTGCGGCTGTCTTGTCGGCCTTAGCTTTGTCCATGGCCGCCTGCTTCGTGGTCACATCGGCGTTAGCGGCCGTCAAGCTGGCTGTCAGAGTCTGCTCGGCCGTGGTCTTCACCGGCAAATCCTGTTCGGACTGCTGCAGGAGCTGTTTGACCAGAGCCAGACGGGCATTGGCCGCATCGAGTTGCTGCTGCGCCCGGGTCTGAGCGACTCGCCTCCGAATGTCGCCTCGCATCTCCGCGATCTGCTGGCCATCCTCACGGAACAGGCGTGCGGTATGGTTGTCACTGGCCGAAGCGATACGCTCTCCCAGCCGGTCCACAGCCACCGAGGTGACCGGACCTCCGTGATTGATCTGCTGAATGGCCTGGGCATTGTCGAGATTCCAGCGGCGCACCGTCCCATCCTGGCTTCCCGAGAGAACCTGATTGGGAGATGTGGGGATGCGAGCCAGAGAAGTGACAGCGCTCGTATGCCCCGGCATCGATCGGACCCAGCTCGCATTCCAGCGATAGAGGCCTTGCGCGGTGACGATATAAGAGCTGGCTGACAGTGGGGCCCCCGCAACCGGAGGCGAAGCTGCGACTCCCAGAGCCGCTCCCCCATCGGGATTAAATCGCTCCAGCAGCAGGCCGGTTTGTGTCTCGAACAGCGACGTGACCGGCTTCTCACCGCCGGAGCTGGCCACCAGCTTGGTTCCATCCGCAGAGAATGCGACGCGTGTCACCGGCCCGGACAGCCCGGTCAGCTGTTGGGCACCTGCGGCTCCCCCACTCGAGTTCCACAACCGGACCTGCAGATTGTCACCCGCCGTGGCAAGCAGACTTCCATCTGGCGAGATCGCCAAGTCCTGCACCGGTGCCCCATGTCCGGTCGCAAACGTCGACTGACCGTTCGCCGTGTTGTAACCCTTGAAGGTTCCATCCGCTGCGGTCATGAACAGCGACTGCCCGTTGGGGTGATAGGCCAGGTCGGTAATCGGCTGGGTGTGGCCCTCGTAATTTCGCATGTAGTGGATGGGATGAGGAGCCATCTGCCCCTGCTGGTCTCCTGTCCAAAGAACCTGATCCGAGGCAGCAAACAGCACCGTCGACAACCGCGGATGAAGCGCCGCCTGCTGCAGCTTCAAGGTGGGCAAATGCCATAGCGAGACCTCACCACTGGCCAGCACAGCCAGCCTTTGCGTATCGGCGGAGAAGCTCAACGCGTTGACCGTCTGGGCCAGGGCGGGCAGCGTCTGCGGGATCGTTCCATTATCGGTCTGAATGATCCGAACCTGCCGGTCCTCACCTGCGCACGCCATGCGCGTTCCATCGGCAGACACCGCGAACGCCGTAGTCACAACGGGCAGTGTGATCGCGCGCACCTGAGCCCCATCGGCCGGATTGAGAAACCGAATCGTCTTGTCGGCGCAGAGAGAGTACGGTTGCCCTCCGACGAAGCCGACAGCCTGGATCGCTCCCGTGTGGCCTGCGAATTCCCGAATCACGGGCGTCGTTGACGGTGCCGATGGCGGGGCGTAGAGCCGCAACGCATGATCGACAAAACCCGCCAGAATCTGACCGCCGTCGGGAGAGAATGCGACAGCTGTTACGATTGCGGGCAGATTCTCAATCAGGCCCAGGTCCGGTTTCGCGGCGTTCTGCAGACTCCAGGTCCGCAGGGTTTTATCTTCGCCCCCGCTCACAAGCTGTGCCTCATCCGCAGAGAAGGCGAGCGAGCGAATGGGCGCC
>JBIIOI010000054.1:0-39663 GCA_044337025.1 Planctomycetaceae bacterium | reverse complement strand
AATGACCAA
Organism: Planctomycetaceae bacterium; assembly: GCA_044337025.1. Lineage (GTDB taxonomy): Bacteria > Planctomycetota > Planctomycetia > Planctomycetales > Planctomycetaceae > TH-plancto1. The sequence continues at coordinate 39,654 of JBIIOI010000054.1, read as the reverse complement.
GGACTAATGACCAAGGACTAATGACCAAGGACCAACACCCTCGAATGTTCTCCCGCTTCTTCATCGATCGTCCGATCTTCGCCAGCGTGCTGTCCATCGTGATCACGCTGGCCGGCGGGATCGTGTTGTTTACGCTGCCGGTCACGCAGTATCCCGAGATCACTCCGCCCACGGTCGAGGTCTCTGCGGTTTACTCGGGAGCCAATGCCCAGGTGGTCGCCGATACCGTCGCCGCTCCGATCGAGCAGCAGGTCAACGGCGTCGAGGGGATGCTCTACATGTCGTCGCAGTGTACGAACGACGGGGCCTATTCCCTCACAGTCGCGTTCCGTCCGGGAACCAACTTGAACCTGGCCCAGGTGCTGGTACAGAACCGCGTCGCCCTGGCCCAGCCCGTGCTGCCACCGCTCGTGCAGCGCCGCGGCGTGACGGTCAAGAAGAAGTCGCCGACCGTGCTGATGATGATCAATCTGTACTCCCCGGATGATTCTCGCGACAACCTGTATCTCAGTAACTACGCGACGATCCAGCTGCGGGACGGGCTGTCCCGTCTGCCGGGGGTCGGTGACATCTCGTTCATCGGTCAACGCGACTACAGCCTCCGCGTCTGGCTCGATCCCGAAACGGCTGCCGAACGTTCGGTGACCGCAGACGATGTCGTTCACGCGATTCAGCAGCAGAACTCGCAGGTTGCTGCCGGTCAGATCGGGCAGCCCCCCGTGGCGACCGGGCAGACTTTTCAGTTCACGATGACCACACTGGGGCGGCTGGCCACCACGGAGCAGTTCGACAACATCATCGTGAAGTCGGACGCCGAGGGGCGCACGATCCGGCTGAAAGATGTCGCCCGCACCGAACTGGGGGCGATCGCCTATGACCAGGTCTGCACGCTCGACGGAAAGCCCTCGGTCGCCTTGTCGGTCTACCAGCTGCCGGGTTCGAATGCCTTGGAGACTGCGAAACAGGTTCGTCAGCGACTCCAGGAATTGCAGCCTCGGTTTCCCGATGGCGTGGCTGCGACGATCGTCTATGACACGACGCCGTTTATCGAGGAGTCCGTCAACGAGGTGTTTCATTCGCTTCGAGATGCCGTGATCCTCGTCGCGATCGTAGTCCTGGTGTTCTTGCAGGGGTGGCGGGCGGCGATCATTCCGCTTGTGGCTGTCCCTGTGGCGGTGATCGGAACCTTCGCGGCCATGGCTGCGTTCGGATTCAGTCTCAATACTCTGACGCTGTTCGGACTGGTGCTGGCGATCGGAATTGTCGTGGACGACGCGATCGTCGTGGTTGAGGCGATCGAGCATCACATCGAACGCGGCATGCTTCCCCGCGATGCAGCCATCCAGGCGATGCATGAAGTCTCCGGCCCCGTCATCGCCGTGGCTCTCGTGCTGACGGCCGTGTTCGTCCCCTGCACCTTTGTGACGGGGATCATCGGCGAGTTCTTCCGCCAGTTTGCGGTGACCATTGCCGTCTCCACGATCATCTCGGCGTTCAACTCGCTCACGCTGAGCCCCGCGCTCGCGGTCATCCTGCTACAGCCCAAAGAAGCCCGCACTCACGAGGCCCTGCCCCGCGTCGGAATCCTGGCTCTCGGAGTCTGGGCCGCGTGGTACTTCGGAGGAGCTCATCTTGCGGACTGGATGCGAACTCAGCCCGCACTCGCTCCGTGGGCAGACTGGGGAGCAGTGATCGCCGCGGGACTCGGACTCGTCGTCCTGTTCCCGATCAGCCGGCTCTTGAACGCACTCCTCAGCCGGTTCTTCCGGGGCTTCAACGTCGTCTTCCGCTGGATCACCGAGGGCTATGTCCGGACGGTCAGCGGGCTGCTGCGAGTCTCGATCCTCGGCCTGATCGTCTATGGAGCGATGCTCTACCAGACCAACGAGCTGTTCTCGTCGACTCCCACCGGTTTCATTCCCACCCAAGACAAAGGGTACCTACTGGTCAATCTGCGGCTGCCCGACTCCTCCTCGCTGGAGCGGACCGAGCAAGTCATGCAGCAGATCGAAGCCGTGACCTCTCAGACCGAGGGGGTCGCCCACACGCTCTCGATCACTGGGCAGTCGCTGCTGATGCAGGCCAATGCTTCGAACTTCGGCTCGATGTATGTGATGCTGGCTCCGTTTCCCGAGCGGTCGCCGCGCGGTCTGACCAGCGAGCGGATCGCGAATCAACTGCAGAATGCCTTGCTGTCTGAGGTCCCCGACGGCCTCATTGATGTCGTGGGAGCCCCGCCGATTGACGGGCTGGGAACTGCGGGCGGCTTCCGGTTGATGCTGGAAGATCGGGGCGACAACGGAGCCCAGGTTCTGCAGCAGACCAGCCAGGAGATCCTCACAGCTGCGGAAGCGAGCGGGAAGTTCCGCCGCATGTTCACGAGCTTCCGGGCCAACTCGACCTGGCTCTCGATCGAACTCGACCGCGAGGCGGCCCGCAAGCTGGGGATCTCACTGACGGAAGTGTTCGACACGCTGCAGGTCAACTTCGGCTCACTCTATGTCAATGACTTCAACCGCTTCGGGCGGACCTGGCAGGTCAATGTCCAGGCCGACTCTCAATTTCGCATGCAGCAGACTGACCTGAAACGCCTGAAGATTCACAGCTCGCATGGGGACATGGTTCCGCTGTCGACGTTTGCCCGCGTCGAAGAGGTCTCGGGCCCGGTCCTGATCACTCGCTACAACCTGTACCCGACGGCAGCGATCAACTTCGATGTGGCTCCAGGAGTCAGCTCCGGGCAGGGACTGGCCGCGTTCCAGCAACTGGCCTCCGAACAACTGGCCCCGTCTCTGCAAGTGGAATGGACGGAACTGGCCCTCCTGCAACAGCTGGCGGGGAATACGGCGTCGATCGCCTTCCTCCTGGCGGTTGTGCTGGTGTTTCTGGTGCTGGCTGCGCAGTACGAGAGCTGGTCACTGCCACTGGCGGTGATCCTGGTGGTTCCGCTTTGCCTGCTGAGTTCGATTGCCGGCGTGCGAATGGCAAACATGGATGTGAACATCTTTACGCAGATCGGCTTCGTGGTGCTGGTGGGACTGGCCTGCAAGAACGCGATCCTGATCGTGGAGTTTGCCCGCGCCCGCCGCAACGCGGGCACGGACCTGAGGGCCGCAACGCTGGAAGCCTGCCGCCTGCGCTTGCGACCGATCATCATGACCTCGCTCGCGTTTATCTTCGGCGTGGTCCCGCTCGTGATTGGCGAGGGCGCAGGAGCCGAAATGCGCCGCACACTGGGAACCGCCGTCTTCGCCGGAATGCTCGGCGTCACACTGTTCGGCGTACTGTTGACCCCGCTCTTTTTCTATGTGATCCAGCGAATCTCAGAATGGTGGCACCCACCCGAGCCCCACGAATCGACTTAAATCCGCTGTCATGAAACTGGTGGCGCGTCCCGAACACAGTTCAGCGGCCGCCGGTTATGTCCCGTTCTCAGATGCGGTTCTGAGAACAGCCCGAAAGCTGACAGCTTGCCTTCCACCCGCTATTCTGCCGGTTCACACGCCTCGAAAGGACTGCAATGTCTTCCCGCCAGTTGATCCGCGTCGGTCACAGCCCCGATCCGGATGACGCCTTCATGTTCCACGCCTTGGCCAACGACAAGATCGACACCGGGCACTATCAGTTCACGCACCAGCTCGAAGATATCGAGACGCTGAACCGCCGGGCCTTTCATGGCGAGCTGGAGCTGACGGCCGTCAGCCTGCATGGCTACGCCTTTGTGACCGACAAGTACGCGCTGTGTGCCTGCGGCGCGAGCATGGGAGACGGTTACGGCCCGATGATCGTCTCACGCGAGGCCGGTTCGGTCCAGAACCTGGCCGGAAAGACGATTGCCGTTCCGGGTACGCTGACGACGGCGTTTCTGTCGATGCGGCTCTGGCTGGCGCAAGCCGGTCTCAAGGCGGAGCCGCTGCCGGAGTCCGGGCCCTCAACTCTCAGCGCTCAACCCTCAACCGTCTTCTACGTCGTTCGACCGTTCGACGAGATCCTGAACGTCGTCGAACGCGGCGAAGCGGACTTCGGCCTGATCATTCATGAAGGTCAGCTGACCTACCAGAATCAGGGATTGAAGTTGATCGAAGATATGGGTGTCTGGTGGATGAAGGAAACCGGGCTGCCACTGCCGCTGGGGGGCAACGCGATCCGGAAGGATCTGGGTAAGCAGGCGATGGAAGATGTCACCCGGCTGCTGAAGGAGAGCATCGTCTACGGTCTGGAGCATCGGCAGGAGGCCCTGACCTATGCGATGCAGTTTGGCCGTGATCTCGACCGGGCCAAGTCCGACAAGTTCGTCGGCATGTACGTCAACGATTGGACCATCGATTTCGGCCCGCGCGGTCGCGAGGCGGTGGCTCTGCTGCTGAAGAAGGGGCACGAGGCGGGGATCATACCGAACCCGGTGGAGCTGGAGTTCATTGGTTAGTCGGCGGGCTCGCCCGACGTGCCGGGGCATCTTCCCCTTGTTCAACCTGCGTCCGAAACAACTTGCGGTTCGACTTGTGAAGGTGAAGGGCCCCCATGGCAAATCGAGCGTTTCTCTTCGTCGCAATCTTGGCGATTGGCCTGACGAGCGGGTGCGGTAATTCGTCCGCGCCGCCAACGCCTGCGACTGGTTCGGCAACCACGGTGGCCCCGGCAGCGGTTACTCCCGCTGCGACGATTCCTCCGCTCGCCCCGGTGTCCGAGGAGAAAGCCCGGGACTTCGGTCAACGGATGATCGACGCCATCGCCCGGGGCCGAACGCAGGCCAACGGGCTGGAAGATTACATCGACTGGAGTGCGATGCTGGATCGCGCTTATCAGGGACTCAACGTCCCCGCAGCCTCGAAGGCCGCGTTTCTGCGTGGCTTCATGACATCCGCGAAGGGAAAGAACGGCCTGTCTGTCCAAATTCAGGCGAACCTTCAGAACGGCGGCTCTTACGTCATCACGCGGGTGCTGGATCGTCCCGAAGGAACTCGCCTGCGGCTCAGACTTCTCCAGCCCGCGGGTGGTGTCAACTTTCATGAGTTTCTCCTCCGAGAAAGTTCCGACGGTCTGCGTGCAGTCGATCTTCGAATCGCGGCGACCGGCGAGGATATGTCAGAGACATTTCGACGACTGGAAGTCCTGTCCCAGGCCCAGCAGAGTCGCAGCTTTCTGGATCGCCTGTCTGGAAAAGACGTCGCCTTTGTGAAGCACTGGAGCCAGATCGAACGAATGATCCAGTCCAACCAGCAGTCGAACTTCGATGAGACCCTGCAGATCGCCTCAACCCTGCCGCTGGAAGTTCGTAATGAGAAGTTTTGCCTGCTGCAGGAACTGGTTGCGTCCATCCAGGGAGGCGGCCCCGATGCGCTGGTGGAGGTGATCGATCGATATCGTTCCGCCCATCCGAACGATCCCGCTCTCGAAATCTTCTCGATCGATTACTACGCCGCGAAGGGGGATCTCAAGCAAGCCATCGAATCGGCACAGAAGCTCAATAACTCGCTCGAAGGAGACGGACATATGCTATCGCTGATCGCCGATCTGCAGTGGCAAACGGGGCTCTTGAAGGAAGCCCGGCAGACCATCGAGCAGGCGATTCAGCTGGAACCAAATCTCGAAGACAGCCACTGGACGAAGGTCACCATCACCGCAGCCCAGCAGGACCACGCCGCGACACGCGACTCGTTGAAGGAACTTATGGCAACCTTCCAGGTATCGCTCGATTTGTCGGCATTCGAATCGGATAAGACGTTCAAGACATTTCTGGCATCCCCCGAATGCGCCGAACTGAAGACCCTGATCGAGTCCCGGTCGACGGCTCCATGAACCGCCTGTTCTTTGGCAACTTTGACTTCGAAGAACAGCTGCGAGGTGAGACTCGTCGGTCAGCGAAGCTGGAACGGCTCGTGACCGAACTGGCTGCGTGCTGGTTGGCTGTGTGTGACGAGGGGGACCGCATCTATTGCCCCGCACGGGTGGAGCCGGCTTTTGCGGAGGTGCTTGCGGAGCGGTTACGCACCCTCACACCCAGTTCCTCTCCCAGGGGGAGAGGTGAGCCAGAGGCGATCTTTGTCAGTGCCCCCTCTCAGATTCCAGCAGGCATGGAACTGGTCCCCTGGGGCTGGTCGCCCGCTGCAGTCGAGTTCGGTCAACGGCATGGGCTGCAGGTCCGGCACCCTCCACTTGAACTGGTCAAACTGGCGAACAGCCGGGAGTTCTCAGTCCCTCGCGAAGTGCCTCCGGACGATGAAACCAAGTTCGCGGAGTTGTGTCGGACGCTCGGTCAGGTGCTGGCGAAAATCGAGCGGATCCCGAGTTCGTGCCAGTGGGTCATCAAAGCCAACTGGAGTCATGCCGCCCGTGAACGGATCATCGGTCGCGGGCCGTACATCAGCGATCCCGAAATCGCCTGGGTGAAACAGCGACTGGCCCGCGATAGTGTCGTCTGCTGGGAATGGTGGCTCGACCGGCGCGGCGAACTGGGGGTGCAATGGGAGATCGACCCCCAAGGTTCGGCACAGCTCATCGCGTTGACTGAACTGCTGGTCGATCCACGGGGACAGTACGCGGGGACATTGGTGCCGGGCTCAAGCACCTTCACCTCCAGTCCCTCTCCCGGGGGGAAAGGGGAGCCAGGCGATTGGCATGAGAATGCCGTCACAGCCACGCGGCCTGTCGTTGAGGAACTGGCCAGCGTCGGCTACTTCGGTCCGGTCGGAATCGACTGCATGCGGTACTACGACCCCGATGCGAACTGTGAACGACTGCGAGTCCTGCAGGACCTCAACGTCCGCTGGACGATGGGCAGGCTGGCTGCGGAGTGGTCACGCAAGCTGAGTGGTCAGCCGACACTGTGGTGGCACGGAGCACGAGAAACAGCACCGGAGTGGGCCCAATCTGCAGAGTGGATCGCGACCTGTCCGGATTCGATTAATGGGCAACCGGTTAGCCACCGAACTTGGCTGGCACTGCTTCGTTGAGATGAGACGGGACGGGAGTCACCACAGGTGACCGACGCCGTCCGGATCGCGCGCCCTAAAAAATCCCCAGCTGATCCCGTGCATCGTCCGTCATTCGGGCAGGCGTCCAGGGCGGAGACATCACGATCCGGATCTTGGCTTCGGTCACTCCGGGCAGTTGCTCCAGTGCGGTCTTCGACTGATGGACGATCTGCGGACCGGCGGGACAGCTGGGGCTCGTCAGAGTCATATCGACGTGGACTTTTCCCTCGTCCCCCTGGGTGATCGTGTAGACCAGACCCAGGTCGACGATGTTGATCATCAGTTCCGGGTCGATGACGCTCCGCAGGGCTTCGATCATCTGCTCCTCGTCGGAGGACAATTCCGAACCGCCGGTAGGGGCGGGCGCGGGCGTCGAACAGGCGGCGCCCGCAGCGGGAATTCCCGACGAGCAGCAGCCGTCGCCGTGAACATGACCAGCCGGTTTTGCCTCGGCGGTGCATGCGGACGGATCGGTCGAAACAACAGGAAGCAGGTGATCGTGGGAGCCGCTCATGACGGAACCTCTGCGAGCAGGTGGATGGAAGCTTCCCCATCATAGACAGCTCGCGCCGAAGGGGTAACTCTCCCGGCCCGGTTTCGCTACGATGATCGCCCGTCCGAAACGTCGGTCACCGGGACCGATTTTTCTCCCTCGCCCCCGCGATCGATGCCGATTGCGGGTGGAACGCGAATGCGGGGGAGAGGGCTGGGGTGAGGGGGACCCGTTCGGCCCCTCACCCCGACCCTCTCCCCAAATCCCGATGTACTCTGTCTCTCAAGTCTTTTGTGGGGAGAGGGAGAAGGAAACAGACTCACCGACAACTCGGACGCACACACTGCCGCGATCTGACACCGCGATTGCCTCCTCAGTCACTGCCCATGAACTTCATCCCCACCGACCTTCCCGAAGTCGTCATTGTCGAGCCCAGAGTGTTCGGCGACGCCCGCGGCTTTTTTTTCGAGGCTTTTCGCCGTGATCGATTCGAGGCGGCCGGGCTGCCCGGAGTCTGGGTGCAGGACAACATCTCCCGGTCCCAGAGGAACGTCGTTCGCGGTCTGCACTTTCAGATCCAGCAGCCTCAGGGAAAGCTGGTGCGGTGCCTGCATGGGGCGATCTACGACGTGGCTGTCGATGTCCGTCGGAGTTCGCCGACCTTTGGCAAGTGGGTCGGAGTGACGCTCACGGAAGTGAACCAGCGTGCGTTGTACGTTCCGATTGGCTTCGCCCACGGGTTCTGCGTGCTGAGCGACCTGGCGGATGTTGAGTACAAATGCACCGACATCTACGCTCCAGAGCACGAGCGTTCCCTGATCTGGAATGATCCAACGGTCGGAGTCGAATGGCCGCTCGATGGGGCGCCGCTGCTGTCCCCGAAGGACCTGCTCGGAAAGACGCTGGGTGAACTGGAATGTTACCCGTAACTTCACCCCGTCTGGCTCTGACGCTCGGCGACGTGGCGGGTGTCGGCCCCGAGGTCGTCGCTCGCAGCCTGATTCAGCAAGCGAGTCAGGATTGGCGATCCGTCATCGTGGGTTGCCCAGCTGTCGTGCGCCGCGCGGTCCAGCTGATCGGTGCCGACTGCGATGTCGTCTCCGTCACTGGTCCGGGGGACGAGTGGTGCCGTCCCGGTCGGCTGGTTGTCTGGAATCCTTCGAAGTCTGACGTCGCGGATCTGCCCGCCGGAGTCGCCGACGGGCGAGCAGGTCAGGCGGCCTACGACTGGCTAGTGGCGAGTACCCGCGCAGCACTGACCGGAGAGATCGACGCCATCGTCACGGCTCCGCTCAGCAAGCTGGGGCTGCACAAGGCCGGGATCCACTTCCCCGGTCACACCGAAATCCTGGCTGCGGAATGCGGAGTCGCCGAAGTGGCGATGATGCTCTATCTGCCTCCCGGCGAACCGCTGGCGGGCGGGCACTCGTTGTCGATTGCACATGCCACTCTGCATACCTCGATTGCCAGCGTCCCGAAACTGTTGACGACGGAGCGTGTCCACGAAACGATCGAACTGATCGATCGCTTCCTCCAGCGTATCGGAGAGCCATCCCGGATTGGAGTCTGCGCCCTGAACCCGCACGCAGGCGAGGACGGCCTGTTCGGAGACGAAGAGTCGCGCGTCATCGCTCCGGCCGTTCTGCGGGCTCGCGAGCAGGGATTCGACGCGACGGGACCGAAGCCAGCCGACACGCTGATCAAGTCCGCTGTCGAAGGGGCGTTCCACGGCATCGTCGCCATGTATCATGATCAGGGGCATATCGCGCTCAAGCTGATCGGCTTTCACCGCGCGGTGAACGTGACCCTGGGACTGCCGATCATCCGGACCAGCCCGAGTCAGGGGACCGCCTACGACATCGCGTGGACCGGTCGAGCCGATGCCAGCGGAATGATCTCCGCAATCCACACGGCAGTACGTCTGTGTTCATCGCCCCAGCTGCCTTGAGAGCGAGTAATGCTGCTCGACTTCGACCATCACGCGACGACCCCGCTGGCTCCCCAGGTCTGGGAGGCCATGCAGCCTTACTTCGGCCCACGCTACGGCAATCCTTCCAGCTCCAGCCATCGTCGCGGGTTGGAGGCCGCAGCCGTGGAGGCCCAGTGTCGAGAGCGCGTGGCGAGCCTGCTGCATGTCGATCCCCGCGAGATTGTCTGGACCAGCGGAGCGACGGAGGCCAACAACCTCGCGATCCAGGGAATTCTGCGTGCCGAGGGCCCTCAGTGCGGGATGATCACATCGGCGGCTGAACATCGCTCGGTCCTCGACCCGGCCCGCCGACTCCGTCGCACAGGCTGGCCGGTGACGATCCTGCCCGTCGATTCGAAAGGGCTTGTGGACCTGGACCAATTGGCCAGTGCGATCACGCCGCAGACGAAGCTGGTCTCACTGATGTGGGCCAACAACGAGATTGGAACGATCTCTCCGCTGACGGAAATCGCGACGCTCTGCCGAGAGCGCGGGGTCTGGTTACATTCGGATGCCACGCAAGCTATCGGCAAGATGCCCGTCGACTTGCCCGCAACCGGCGTCGATCTGCTGAGCTTCAGCGGACACAAGATCTATGGTCCAGCGGGAATTGGCGCACTTGTCGTTCGGCGAGCCTCGGGGCCGGTCCGGTTGCAGCCACTGATCGAAGGGGGCGGGCAGCAAGGCGGCCTGCGCAGCGGTACGATCCCCTTGCCGTTGATCGTCGGACTCACCGAAGCCCTGGCGCTGTGCGAGGCAACGCGGGTCGCTGATGCTTTGCGGTTCAGCGCGCTGCGAGACCAGTTGTGGCACCAGCTGAGAACCGCGATCCCCGGGATCGTGAGACATACTCCGTACGACAGCCGGGAGGGCGAGGCTCCTGCCGAGCCGCACGCCAGAAACGAAGTCCCTCCTGCAGATGCGGATCGGCAGGAGCCTCGCCCTCCCATGTCGACTGAAATCCTTCCGCATAACCTGAACGTGGGAATTCCCGGACTCGATGGGGATGCTCTGCTCGTCAGGCTTCGAGAGTCTGAGCTCTGCGTCAGCTCGGGGGCGGCCTGCTCTTCCTCGAACCGCGAGCCCAGCCACGTTCTGACTGCGATCGGTATCCCTGACTCACTGGCTCGGTCCAGTGTGCGGTTCGGTCTGGGGCGAGCTACGACCGAGGCCGAAGTGACTCAAGCGGTGGCAGTGCTGGCCGAAATCGTCAGCTCGCTGAGAGCGGCCCGGTAGCGACTGCCCTCATCGGTCCGTGGTGATTTCTGCTGCATGGGATTTCCTCGCAGCCACCCCTCTGATAACTTGAATCCATCGTCTCCGATCTGTTGCCCCTACCTGAGCTGGGAAACTCACCATGTCTGAATCGCATTCGACCACTTCCACTCCGCTGGCTTCTGCAGGCCCACTGTCAATTGCCCGAAGGTCGTTTCTCGCTGCCGCGGCGGGGGCGGTGGGATTGGCTGCTGTCAGTGCTGAGGGGCGGGAATTTGGGCCGGGAGCCGAACCGGTCCGATACCCGGACCCGGACATCGTGACGCTCGACCCGCGGTTCAAGAAGTACGCCATCGGCAATACGCCCATTCAGCGGATCTATCACAGCCCGAACATGCTGTGGGCGGAAGGTCCGGCCTGGAACGGTGTCGGGCGGTACCTGCTGTGGTCCGACATTCCCAACAATATCCAGCATCGCTGGCTGGAAGAGGACGGGCACGTCAGCACGTTCCGCAATCCCGCGGGGAACAGCAACGGCAACACGTTCGACTTCCAGGGGCGGCAGATCTCCTGCGAGCACGGCAACCGCCGCGTTGTGCGCTATGAGTACGACGGCACGGTCACCGTGCTGGCCGACAAGTTCGATGGCAAGCCGTTCAACGCCCCCAATGATGCGGTCGTGCATCCGAATGGAGACATCTGGTTCACCGATCCCGGCTACGGCAGCCTGGGGCACTACGAAGGGGAGAAGGCCCAGAACGGCTCGAAGCAGCCATACCAGAAGGAAGCGGTCTACCGCATCGATGGCCAGACGCTGAAGATCGAGAAGGTCACGGACGAGATCTTCAAGCCGAACGGGCTGTGCTTCTCACCGGACTATAAGAAGCTGTACGTGGCTGATACGGGGGCCTCGCACTATGAGGAGGCTCCGAAGAACATCAAGGTTTGGAATGTGGTCGATGAGAAGAAGCTGGCGGATGGGAAGGAGTTTGCATCGATGAAGTTAAAGATGCCGTATACTGTCACCGCAGAAGAGGCCGATGCAGCGAACAAAGAAGGCCGAGAGTTCCTCAAGAAACAGGGGGGAGGCGCTATCCAAATCCTCAAAGCAGGTGACAAGGTCCCCGGCGAAGAAAAAGCCGGTTTCGCCGACGGCATCCGCTGCGACACCGACGGCAACATCTGGGCGAGTGCCGGCTGGGTCGGGGATGGCTACGACGGAGTCCACGTCTTCGAACCGACCGAAGGGGTCCGCATCGGTCAGATTCGCTTGCCCGAGATTTGCAGCAACGTCTGCTTCGGCGGCCCCAAACGCAGCCGCCTGTTCATGACCGCCAGCACCTCGGTCTATGCCGTCTACACTGAAGCCCAGGGCGCCCACATTACGTGATCTCGTAGCAGAATTCGTAAGAATTCTGCCGTCCCGGGAGGGCGAAGCTCCCGCTGAGCCGCACCCTGGAAACGAGTTTTTCCCGCGTATGCGGCTCGGCAGGAGCCTCGCCGCCTCGCCCTCCCGAATTGAGCGGTGATCGTCAGGCTCTTCTGAGTTCAGCGACTCTCAAACGCCAACAGCCCGGAATCGCTTCCGGGCTGTTGGGCATTTCCGAGGAGCCGGGGCTCTTACTTCTTCTTGCCAATCGCGAACAGCATCGACTTGTTCGTGATGTACAGCACATCGTTGGCCACGATCGGAGTGCTATAGACCGAGTTCCCACAGCTGTTGGTGGCGATCTCTTCCATTTCCTTGCTGTGCTTGAACACAGCCACGTCGCCATCTTCATCGCCGAAGTAGACCTTGCCGTCCACGACCAGCACCGAGCCCCACGAGGCTGCGAACATGTCGTAGTTCCAGTAGGCCTTGCCGGTCTTGGCATCCAGGCAGTGAGCGGCACCGCTCAGGTCGATGATGTAAAGGAGATCGTCCTTAATCGCACAGGTGCCCATTGTGCGGTGCATTTCTTCTTCGAAGTCGAGCTTCTTGTTGCCGTTGAGATCCTCGCCCACGAAGTGCCAGACCGCCGCGGAGTTCGGGTTCGGGATCGACTTCTCGCCGTTGTCCGGATTGATCGCCTGCAACCGGCGGGTTCCGTCCTTGGGATCGACGATCTCCTTGCCGTCCTTATCGACTGCCAGTTCGGGACTGACATCGCCGCGCTTGATCGGATCGATGCAATACATGTGTCCGTTCCCTTCGCCGTGCTCGGGGTCTTCCCCGATGGCGGTGTAGACCAGACCGTCATAGATCACGGGCGTGCCGATCACGTGGTTGCGTTCGCTCTTGCCGCTGACCGAGTACTTGGCGGTCTTGGGATTGCAGTCGAACTTCCACAGAAGCTTGCTGTTGCCCTGTCCGTCGCCAGCGGGATCAAAGCTGTAGACCCAGCCGTCGCCGCCGCCGAAGATCACCTGAGCCTGACCACCCAGAACGGCGTAGGCCGGTGAAGCCCACTGACCGTGCAGAATGTTCTTGCCGGGGGTCGAGTCGGTCCACAGAACCTTGCCTGTGTTGCGATCCATGGCGAAGAAGCTGGCCGCCTTCGGAGCCGGGATGTTGACGTGCGACTCATCCACTCCGTTCGAGCTGCACACAAACAGCACGTTATCGATACAGCCGATCGAGCAGCTGCACATGTTGTGCTGCGAGGTACCGAGCTGGCCCATCATGTCGAACTTCCAGACGACATCGGCTTCATCCTTGTTTTCGTTCTCTTCCGAGGTGAACGGGCTGTCGTTCTCGTTGTCGAGGAACCCTTCCGAGTCAAGGCAAACGACTTCCCCGCGGCTGGTTACGTACCACAGGCGATCTCCATCGCAGTACGGCGAGCAACAGATGCCCATGTCGGGCCAGTCGTGGACCAGTCCCGTCGGAAGCTTCTGGCTGGAGTGCTGCCACAGGAACTTGCCAGTCTTCTCGTCGAAGCACAGCAGCACGCCCAGGTCGACCGTCTTCGGGTACCGCTTCAGATACCCGTTGTAGTTGTTGGTCCCGACGTAGACCTTGCCGTTGGCGACGACCGTGTTTCCGTAGGTCTGTGACCCCAGGGGAGCCGACCACAGGATGTTGGTCCCCTTCTTCACGTCCCAGGTCTCGGGGATGTCGACCCCGTCCGGAGTGTTGTTCTTGGCCGACCAGCCAAACCACTGGGGCCAGTCTTTCGGGCCGACTTTGCGGGACTTCTGCTCTTCCACAATCTTGGCGACGGGGTCTTCCGCAGCCTGGATCAGGGGAGTCAGCAGGGCCGCGAAAACGGCCGCCATCGTGAACATGCGCATCGAAAATCTCCTGGCGGAGGAAAGTTGGCAAGATGTGAAAACTGCGGCGTGGAACCACAGCAGGTGAGTCGACGAGAGTTTAGCGAAGACTTTCGCTAACAGGCAAGCTGACTCGTTAGTTTGCGGGAGCAGCTGCCGGGGCTTCGTTCGGGTAGACCGTCAGATTGTCATAGAACACTTCTGCGTTCTTGGCATCTGCAAACAAACCGGGGCTGCCGGTGGTGTTCGAGACGGCGGCACCGTCCTCGCCGGTGATGGTCCATTCGGCAGGCTCTTCCGAACCCTTGGGCCAGACCTTCCCCTTAAGAACCGCCTTGCCGTCGACGACCGAGGCCTGGAACTTCACGGTCAGCCAGACATACGGCTCTAACTTGAACGGGACGTTCACGCTGAAGCGGTCCAGCTGGGACGCCCAGGTTCGCAGCTGAATCTGCTGCGATTCGCCCATCACGACCAGCGTGTACCGCTGGTTGGTCAGTCCGATGTCCGGCAGCTTGCCGTCCTTCTCGAACGCCTGCACATCGGCCTGGATCGTGTAGTTCGTCAGGTCCGGATGCCCGAACCAAGCCTGGCTGCGCTGGCCCTTGGGGATGGTCGTGATCTTGCACATCACACCATTGCCCGTCGCCGGACGGTCTCCCTTGGTGATCTTGAGCCGAGGCTCGGCAACCTTGGCGTCGCCTTCACCCGTTGCCCGATCCCAGGTACTCCATTCGACAGAGCCCAGGACCTTCTCATCGACCAGGAGCTTCAGCGAGGCACCCAGCCGGGTCTCCGCGTCTTCCTTGGTCTTGGGCTTCAGTTCCGAGTTCGCCAGACGGACGAACCGCAACAGTTCCGTCCAGCGCTGCTGAGGAGTCGAGTCGTCGAACACCACAGTGGTCGGCCCCGGAGGAGCATCTTTCGGAGCCGGTGGTGCATTCGAGATCGCACTGTGCAGGAAGATATACAGCAGTGCGGCCTGTGGATCTTTCTCCTTCAGCTGGGTCAGCAGATCCCAGTCGATGATGATGTGCCGGTAAGCGGCCCCCACCCAGGTCGGTGGAACCTTCCCATTGTCAAAGTTGAACGACCACTTCAGATCCGGCACCACCCGGACGCGGGACTTGGAGGTCAGGTCACCCAGCTTGGCGGTGATCGCCACTGGGGCGTGATCGGCAAACGGCGTCTTCACCTCGGGCTGTCCCGCTTCGCCGGGCTTAGTGACTTCCTTGGAAATCTCGTAGCTGCCGTCTTCCTTGTTGAGCTTTCCGGGCCCGGTGTGGCTCAGCTCCACTTCGCCCGGATCGGCATTGCGCAGATACTGTCCCTTGGCGTTGTAGAGCCGGAAGTGGAACGACTGCTTCGAACCGGGCCGCAGCAGAGCCTCGACGGGCACAATCTGCAGCTGGGCCGGAATGTTGTCTTCTTCGCGAGGAGTCTCTTCCAGCAGCGGCAGCGGGGTCTCGACATAGGCGTCGTGATCCTTCTTGCCGACGCAGTAAATGGCAGCAGTCGTCGGAATATAGACCCGGCCATTGGCGGCAATCGGAGAGCCGTGACACTCTTCGCCGCGCGGCAACCGCAGCTTGTGGATCACTTCCACGCCCGCTTCGGTCGGCTTCATCACGTAGCAGTTGCCGTTCAGCTCGTTGGCCCAGATCTTGCCGTCCGCATACAGCAGGCTGGCTCGCATCATTCGGCCCAGGGCCTGCTGAGCGATCAGTTCACCGTTCTCGGGATTGACCACGTACAGCTTGCCGCTGTCCGTGACGAGATAGAGCCGGTTGCCGATCATCAGCGGGGAAGAGCGACTGACCGCCCATTCGTTCTGGGTCCAGACAATCCCGCCGGCCTTCTTCAGGTCCAGATCTCCGGCCTTGGCCTTCGAGGGATCAAGGCAGTACATCGCCCCGGTGATTGAGTTGTTCTCCAGCAGTTCCTCACCGACACCGGCGTAAATCTTGCCGCCATGCACCAGCGGCGAGTGGTTGAGACCGTGAATCGAGGTGTACGCATTCCAGAGCGGCTTGCCAGTTCGAGGCTGGAAGGCCCAGAACGCTCCGTCACCGGAACCGAACACCATCTGCAGTTCGCCGTTGACCGTGGTTAGGACGGGTGAGCTGTAGGTCGTATCTTCGGGGCGAACGCGGGTTCCGCTGAACCAGACCGGCAGACCATTCCGCTTGTCAAACGCCATGAAGCGGTGCGTCGGCTGCGAATACTCCAGATAGTTCACGAACACCGCACTGATGATGACCCGGTCTTCATGCACGATCGGAAAGTTCGTGCGTCCACCGTAGGTGCTCAGCAGGCCGTACTCTTCGTGCATCGAGTGGGACCACTTGACCTTGCCGGTCCGTCCGTCCAGGCACTGGAACAGGCCGCAGACTCCCAGTGCGAAGACATCACCCGTTTCGCGATCACCGACGACGCTCGACCAGCCGACGCGCTCGACCGGCACGTCCGACAGATAGACATTGAACCGCGTCTCCCACAGCACCTTGCCGGTCTTGGCGTCCAGGCAGACGACCTTTTCGCCTTCTTCCTTGGGGTTCTCCTCCTTGTCGCGGGCCGTGTAGTACAGCCGGTTGTTCAAGAGGACCGGCGTTGACCGGCAGTTGGCGGGCACCTTCCAGAGGATGTTGCCTGCTTCGCCTTCCGCTTCGGGATCCCAGCTGTCCGGCAAATTGGTTTCGGGCGAGACCCCGTCCATGTTCGGGCCGCGCCAATACGGCCAGTCGGCAGCCAGAACGAGGGAGGGAGCCAGCACCAGCAGGCCCAGCAATGTCAATAAGCGGCGCGGCATCATGAGGGAACTCATTAGAGGCGGGGTGATGAGGTGGGACCATCCCTGAAGTACGCAGCAGAGTGAACTCTGTCCACGAAACAACAGCCCGAGCCGAATCCAACAGCTCAGAACGAATGCATCCAACCCGATGCTATTCCGCAGGATACGTCAGCTGTTCGACAGGGGCAAGTTGTCGCCCGGTTCTGAGGGCAATTGGTTCCTGTGGATGAGGCCGGATTTCTCAGGAACCGCGCCCGTCGCCGTGCCGATCCCGGACATGACGCTACAATCCGGCACTGTTCCTCCGGCAATCGAGTCCTCTCATGGTCACCACCGCCAAGCCCCATCCCGAAGAAGCGAGTGAATTCGTCGCCAATGGCGAACGCGCCAAGTGGCACGACCAGACGCTGTGGTTCGTCCGCTCCAAGCGTGACCGGGCCGCCAGCACCGTGCCCGAGTGGGAAGAGCTGCGCGAGGCCGCCTCGCGAATCAAACAGTACACGCTGGCCAACCTTGCTGACCTGCTCGAACAGTTCGAAGCCAATGCCCGTAAGCACGGAATCCATGTCCACTGGGCCAGCGACGCCGCCGAGCACAACGAGATCGTGCTGGGTATCCTCCAAAAGCACAACGTCAAGAAGCTCGTGAAGAGCAAGTCGATGCTGACAGAAGAGTGTCATCTGAATCCGTTTCTGCAGCGGCACGGCGTCGAAGTCGTCGATACCGACCTGGGAGAGTGGATCGTCCAGCTGCGGGACGAACCGCCCAGCCACATCGTGATGCCTGCGATTCATACCAAGCGGGAGGAGATCGGCGAGCTGTTCCATCAGCACATCGGGACCGAAAAGGGGGCCACCGATCCGCTGTACCTCGTGGAGGCTGCCCGCAAAGAGCTCCGCAACAAGTTCATGGGCGCCGATGCCGGGATCACGGGTGTCAACTTCGCCATCGCCGAGACCGGCGGGATCGTCGTCTGCACCAACGAGGGGAACGCCGATCTGGGAGTCTCGCTGCCTCCGCTGCATATCGCCTGCATGGGGATCGAGAAGCTGATTCCGAGAGCAGCCGATCTGGGGGTGTTTCTGCGGCTGCTGGCCCGCTCCGCGACGGGGCAGCCGATTACAGCCTACTCGAGCCACTTCCACGGCCCGCGTGAACCGGGCTGTGAGATGCACATTGTGCTCGTCGACAACGGCCGCAGTGACATCCTGGGCAGCGACGATTTCCGGAGGTCGCTGAACTGCATCCGCTGCGGGGCCTGCATGAACACCTGCCCGGTCTACCGCCGCAGCGGCGGGCACAGCTACCACAACACGATCCCCGGTCCGATCGGCTCCATCCTGGGCCCGTCGATCGATGCGAACCAGCACTCGTCGCTGCCGTTTGCTTGCTCACTGTGTGGCAGCTGCACGGAAGTCTGCCCGGTGAAGATTGACCTGCATCTGCAGCTCTATACGTGGCGAAACAAGATTGCACTCAAGGGGCTGCTGCCGAAGTCGAAGCAGTTGATGATGAGTGCGGCCAAGACGGTGCTGGGCAACCTCTGGCTGTTCAAGCTGGCCGGAAAGCTCGGGCGGATGGCCCTGCGCATCACGCCCAAGTTCCTGGTCAACAACCCCTGGCTGAACGCCTGGGGCAAACAGCGCGACTTGCCGCCGCCCCCGAAAAAGAGCTTCCGCGAGATGTGGAACGAGCGGAAGAAGTAGACGAGACCTGTATTGGGGGACACGATGAGCAACGAATTCGACCCTGAGCAACTCCTGGAGTTTTACCCCTTTACGACCGAGGAGATCCGTGAGGAACGCAGGCCGATCGAACTGCGGCACGGAGCATCACCGTGGGAGATGTCGATCCTGGAGGCAATCTGGTTTGGCTTTGGAATGGTCCCGCGCTGTGAACTTGGGGAGCGCTGTCATGGAATTTACCAAAGCCAGTTTCCTCGGGAATCCCAGCGCGGTGTCGATCGCTGCTTTGAAAACGAGTGGGTGCAAGTCATCGCGCCGGAGTTTATTCAGCAGATGATGGCTGAACTGCTGACAGGGGGCTATCTGATCACGGGAGGGCTGTTTGACTCGTCAACTTGTGACGAGGATTGCATCGGCTTGGTCCACTTCACACGCAAAGGCTTAGGCCTCTACCGGGAGTGGACAGGACCTTCGCACTCGAATGTCGATGAATTCTGGACCAGCGTCCGAGAGCCGGGGAGCGTCTGGGCGATTTATGCGAACTCGCTGGAAGCCTTCCAGAAGTCGCTTGAAGAGTACACACAACCATTCGAGCTGATCGAAGCCCCACGCTCCATCGGCCGCTGGTGTAGCCGTTGGTGGAACCGGTTCGAGCGCGGCGTTGTCGCACGCGTTCGTACCACGGAGTTTGACTAATCGCTTCTTGGTTGTCGCCCGATTGAACCGATTCAGCGCGAGAGCAGATACCGCAGCTGGCCCAAGATTGATTGTTCCAACTGATAGTCGCGACCGGCCCAAAGCCAGCCACTGGGGGCCGACTGGCCGACCACGAGGTTCAGATCCCGATCGAGCGGTCGGCTTTCCATGAACGTGGCTCCGCCGGGAGAATTCGCGGCGAGACCGGGCAGGTCTTCGAGCTCTTTCACGGCTTCGACCGTGACCAGATAGCCTGCCTGCTGCTCATGCGGGACCATCGTAATGACGACCCGGCGGCGAACTGATTGCAGCGTACTCTCCAGGCGATTGGCCAGACCGACCGAGTCGCCGTGCCACGGCTCAAAGACGCTCGCCCCGACCTTGTAGTCGGTCTCGATCACTCGGGCCAGGCGGTTCTCTTTTCGAATCGGAAACTGAAAGTCTTCCAGCGCCTCGACCGTTCGTTCCCACAGCAGGTCTTCGTTCTGCGTCGACACGAACAGTGGATTGGCAGCTGCGGCCGGCATCACAGCGCCCTGCCGAAATGACGAAACCCCGGCACAGCCGATGAGGGCTGGCACACAGAGCAGTCCGACAATGAGCAGGGGATTCCGCATCAGGCAGAGAATGGGCCCATGAAGAATGGGGCAGAGAACCCGATTCAGGCAGGGTGGGGAGTTTCCCACGCCGTGCGGAATCAGGGCAAGGCCAGTTTTCTGCCGGTAAACTCGTGTGAGGGCAGTGGGCAGTGGTGATTCGGGTTGACGGCGACGTAAACCGGGGACGGCAGAATTCTTACGAATTCTGCTACCGGACGTTTTCGCTTCGTCCCTGCACTACGGCTTTTCGTAGTACTCGCGGGCCTTCTGATAGGCCGCCTCAGCGGCGGGACGCTCGGAGTCGCGAATCGCACCCTTCTTGGCGTCCCAGCAGATATCGACCGCCTTGCGGCACCAGTCGCGGCTGGAAGCCACCCGGACCGGCTGGTCGCCGACCTGGACCCAGATTGGGTTCGTGTGCACGCTGGGCAGGATGCGCACAGCCACCCAGGAAGACTCGGGGATGTCGATCTCTGCTGTGATCGACGATGTGGTTCCATTGGCCTCGACCTCACGGTGGTCGACCACAACGCCATTACGCACGATCTCGATGGGAACTTTGCGCGACTCGCCGATGCGTGAGCGTTCGATATGCCAGTACGGCTTCTCATCTAAGCGGGCCTTTCGAATCCGTTCCGTCTCGGGAGTCGGCTGCTCGGCCAGCATGGCTGCCACATCAAAAGTCACGCTCACTTTTGCGGGCTCTTTCAGAGTGAGCTGGCTGACCGCGCCACTTTGGCCCACTTCACCGAGGCTCACGGTCGAGGCATCGCGCGGGTCCGTGACACGAAACTCCATCACATGGCTCAGCCCGTCGCCACAGTAGCTGCGACCCTGCTTGAGTCCCTCGCACCAGGCATCAAAATCGAGTGGCTGCTCCTTCGGCAGCTTCACATAGATTCGCCCCAGGCCCACCTTGTCCCCGTAGATGCATGGGAAATCCGTCTCGCCGCTGATCCGCGTCTTCACGCCGCTGTTCAGCATGTGATACCAGATATTGAGTTCCCAGATCACGGGAGTATCGACCGCCGAGATAAAGTCGCAGACACCCAGCGGGCCGGTCACGATGAACTCGTTGGCCCCGATCCCATCGAACCGCGGATGAGCCATATCCGGCAGCTTGTCCGAGCTGCGGCCCTTCCAGTCCTGAGGAGCCCCGCCCCACGGATGGGGAGAGAACTGCCGCGATCCATCGGGCATATGATCGGGAAGTGCGAGCCCCCAGCCACTGTGGCTGTACCCGACGACGCCCCCTTGCTTCTGCCCCCACTCCAAGACGGGGTAGGTCCAGCTGGGCCACTCTTCGATCTGAGTGGTATTCGGATAGTCATCCTCCGTGAGCCTGAGCAGGCACAGATGCCCCGCGTGCGAGGACGGGAACCCGCTGACCTCGACGTCGTATCGCATCAGGTAGTCCGGCTTCGACAGAGCATTCGTCTTCCCCTCAAAGAACTGTTTCTGGGTATACCAGCACGGGCCCCAGGACAGCACGCAGCCGACGTTCAGATCCTCGCCCAGGATATGCCGCATCATGTCGGCGGGACCGACCCCTTCGGTCGGGCTGTCGTAATGGGCACACCCCGCTGCGTGAACGTGATGGTCTCCCGAGTACCAGAACCGCTTGGCCGGGTGAATCCACCGCCGCAGCTGGACTGCCAGACGCTGATTGACGGTGTCTGGTTTGACGACCAGTGGAAGCGTTTCTACGTGATACTCTGGTCCGCGCTGCACGGTGACGGTGTACTCTCCCGGAGGCAGAGCGACCGTTTCCCCCGCAGCCCGGTAGATCTGGTGGTGAAAGAAGAAGTCCGGAGCCAGCCGCCGCTTGGGATGCGGGTAGACCCGCCCGCGCCCGTCCTTGATCGTGAAGGCGGCGCTCGTCGGCTGACCATCGTGATCGCGGACATCAAGAACCACTTCTGTGGAGGGCAGGCAGTTGAACAGGATCGGAGTCTCGTTGCGAAAGCCCAGGTCCTGCGTCCCTTGCCCGACATCGAAGATCAGCGTGGCTTCGCGCATTCCCTTGTCGCGGCTGAACAGCTGAACGAGCCGATACTCGACGGCCAGTCCCGAAAGTTTGGGGGTCAGCGGCTGGGACTGCTGGGCATCAATGTCGAGGAATCGCCCCTCTGACTCCTGGGCAGTGACAAGCTTATCGGCTGTCTGCGGACGTTCGCGCGGGTGCTTCCCCTGTTGATAGGTCGGCCCGGACTGGGGGCTGCCGACTTTCAGTTCGCCCGTGACGCCGGCCTCGTTGTGGACCTTGACAAGGAACGTCCGCCATCCCTGCTGAATCAGCTGTTTGGGGACGGGCCCCGGGGCCACCGAGACACGGCCCTCGGGGTTGATTCGCACCAGTGCCAGACAGTGCGGGGCCAGGAGCTTTTGAATGGCGATCACGCCATCCCGGCCCGATCCGGTCTGCAAAATCTGTTGCAGGCTGGCTGAGTCGGCCGCAGGCAGCGGGGTTCCCTGAAACTGCAGTGCGCTGAGCAGCCGCGTAGTCGCAGTCGCCAGGGGCTGAAACTCGACCGCCGTGATCGGCTCGCCGGCCGGTTCGTCCGCGCGAACGCCGACCGATGTGAGGCAACTCCCCAGACAGACCAGCAACACCGTCCAGCGCATGGCGACGTTCCTTCCAAGACCCCAGACCGTCTTTCGAACACAGCTCAGACGCTACGAGACCGCGAACGGGAATTCCAGCCCAAGCCAGGAAAAGCCAGCGGGCCAGTCTCGGAGCCTCCGCGATCTGCTGCACACTTGCGATCCCGCGACCATCCGCGAAGATGACTGCATCCCTGTCCGGATTCCGAGTTCGCGACCTATGTGTGCCAAGCAGCTGGCGATGGTGGATCACCGCGCCGCCTTCATCGACGACATTCTGATGAGCCAGATCAGCGACGGCAGCCGGGTCATCGACTTGGGGTGCGGAGACGGTCGTCTGATCTCGCGTTTGCAGCAGGAGCGGCATTGTTCCGTTCTGGGAGTCGAGCGCGACCGTGAAGCCTTTCTGGCGACGGTCCACCGGGGTGTCTCCGCGATCATGGCCGACCTGAATCATGGCCTGGCTGATATTCCTAACGAGACGTTTGACTGTGCCGTCCTGAGCCAGACGCTGCAGCAGGTGACCCGCCCGATGCAGGTGCTGGACGAGATGCTGCGGGTGGCCCGTCGCGCTCTGATCGTGGTGCCGAACTTCGGGCACTGGCGGGTTCGCGCCCAGATTCTGCTACAGGGTCGGGCTCCGGTGACCGATTCGCTGCCGTATGAGTGGTTCGAGTCGCCGAACGTTCACTTTCTCTCGATGCTCGATTTCCGCGACCTGGCCCGCCGAGGAAACTTCCGGATCGTTCGCGAGATGCCAATCATCGGCCAAGTCGCCCTGGAGCAGGCCTGGATGTCGAACTGGCGGGCTCACAGCGCACTGTATGTCCTGGAGAAGGCCGTCCGCCCGGCTGTGTCAGTCTAGGCGAGCAAGGTGACCGGCAGGATTTGCCGAAATTACAAACGGAGCCCCAAGCGGCTCCCGTACGCGCAGGTCCGATTGACCCACTTTGGGAACCTCTCGTAGAAGCAGCACCCCGGACATTTCGTCCCCGTGCGACTACTGCCCGCCCGACCTCGCCCATGCTCAGCCCCACTTCCCCACCTGCGAATACGCCCGCGCACAACGGCGTCTCCTCGCAAAAATGGCCGGGCTGGCCCTGTTACGATGACGAGCAGATTGCCGCGGTCACGGCTGTGCTGCAGTCGGGCAAAGTCAACTACTGGACAGGTGACATCTGTCGCCAGTTCGAAGCGGAATACGCAGCTGCTGTCGGAGTTCCCCACGCCATCGCCGTGGCGAACGGCACCAACGCACTGGAGTTGGCGCTCGAGGCCTTTGGTATCGGCCCGGGCGACGAAGTCATCGTCCCCTGCCGGACCTTTCTGGCGACCGCGAGCGCCGTCGTCACACGCGGTGCCATGCCGGTCTTTGCCGATGTCGATCCGCTGAGTCAAAACGTCTCCGCCGCCACGCTTGAGCCGCTGATCACCGAGAAGACGCGGGCGATAATTGCCGTCCATCTGGCCGGCTGGCCGTGTGACATGGACCCGATTCTGGCTCTCGCCCGCCCGCGCGGCATTCGCGTGATCGAAGACTGTGCCCAGGCTCACGGAGCGCTGGACAAGGGCCGCCCTGTCGGATCGATCGGCGATGCGGGGTGCTTCTCGTTCTGCCAGGACAAGATCATTACGACCGGCGGAGAAGGCGGGCTGGTCACCTTCCACGACGAGGCTCTCTGGAAGAAGGCATGGAGCTATAAGGACCACGGCAAGGGCTGGGACACCGTTCATCACGGGCAGCACCCGGGAATCTTCCGCTGGCTGCACGATTCGATCGGTACGAACTGGCGGTTGACCGAGATGCAGGCGGCCCTCGGACGGATTCAGTTGACCAGGCTCCCCGAGTGGGTCAACACCCGTCGCCGCAACGCACAGATTCTCACTCAGTCACTGTCACCGACCGGCTTGGTCTCGATTCCCGAACCGGGCCCCGACCAGTACCACAGCTACTACAAGTTCTACGCCTTCGTCCGCCCCGAGCGGCTCGGCGCGGACTGGTCGCGAGATCGAATTGTCCGCGAGCTGCAGGCGGCGGGCGTTCCCTGCGGAGTCGGCAGCTGTTCCGAGATCTATCGGGAACAGGCGTTCGAGCGGGCTGGACTCGTCCCTCGACAGCCGTGTCTGGTATCGCGGGACCTCGGAGAGCGCAGCTTGATGTTCCTCGTGCATCCGACGCTGAGCGCGTCGCAGATGCAGGAGATCGGAGCCAGAGTCGCAACAGTCCTGAAGCAAGCCTCCAATGCGGAGGTCAGGCGGGCTGCCTGAACGGTGCATGGTGAAACCGACACTCCTCCCTTTGAATGCCAACGTGCTCCTCAGCGACGACACTGATCCAGTGACTTCGCTCTCGGAGAACCAGCGCGGCTCTCTGAAGCACCGGCTGGCTGCGATTCTGCCGGTCTATCTGTTGATCTTCTGCGCGAGCTATGCCACAGCCACGGCGCTGCGGTTCGATTTCACTGTGCCGCAGCGCTTCCGCGAGATCTTCTGGATCACGTTGCCCCTGGTCCTGGCGATCAAGCTGGCAATCAGCTGGGTGGCCGGGGAATGGCGACGGACCTTCCGCCATGTTTCGGTTCTGGACATGGTCTGTGCTCTGGTCGGCACGATGGGGGCCTCGCTGATTCTCGTGATCAGCAACTTCCTGCTCCCGTCGGCGATTGTGATTCCCCGCTCGATTCTGCTGGTGGATGCGGTGCTGTCATTGATGGCGCTGACGATCTTGCGTTTTGCCTATCGAACCTGGATGGAGGTCATCTCGCCTGCACTTCGGCAGGGTCAGCGCAGCCCTACTCTGATTTACGGAGTTGGCTCGGAATCGATCGGGATTCTGCAGATGCTGAATGCTATGCACTCCTCCCGGTTGCCGTTTCGAGTCGTGGGTTTTGTTTCAGACACCCTCAAACACCAGAATTCGCTCATCGCGGGTGTCCCCGTTCACCGGTCCACCAAGAGCTGGGAAGAAATCTGTGAGTCGACCCAGGCGAGCGACTTGCTGATCCCTGGCAGTACCCCGGGACGAGTCGTCCGAACCATCGTCCGCGACTGCGCTGCGACGGGTATCAAGGTCCACATCATCCCGACCGTCGACGAAATGGTCGGCGGTCGATTCCGCCTGGCCGCCCGCGATGTCACGGTCTCCGACCTGCTGCGTCGCGAACCGAACCGCCTGGACATGGACTCGATTCACAAGTCGATCACAGGAAAGCGAGTCCTGGTGACCGGCGGTGCGGGCAGCATCGGCAGCGAACTGTGCCGCCAGATTCTGGCCCTGGAACCCGAGTGCCTGATCCTGTTCGATCAGTCCGAATTCGGCGTCTTTACGATGGAGCAGGAGTTCCATCGTCAACCGAAGCTGGCCAGTCGGACTCGTTACTACGTGGCCGACATCCTCGACGAAGCCACTCTCAATCGTGTCATCACCGAGCATCGCCCGCACATCATCTTCCACGCAGCGGCATATAAGCATGTCCCGCTGATGGAGGACAATCCTCAGGCGGCCATCACGAACAATATCCTCGGAACGAAAGCCGTCGCCGACGCGGCGCGGCGTCATGGTGTCGAACGCTTCGTTCAGATCTCGACCGATAAGGCAGTCCGTCCATCCAGCGTAATGGGGGCCACCAAGCTGGTCGCTGAGAAGTATGTGCAGTCGCTGTCCCAACACCCGGGGACCCAGTTCATTACCGTCCGCTTCGGCAATGTGCTGAACTCGATGGGCAGCGTCGTGCCGACCTTCCGTAAGCAGATCGAAATGGGGGGCCCGATCACGGTCACTCATCAAGACATGACGCGGTTCTTCATGACGATCCCCGAGGCTGTGCAGCTGGTGATGCAGGCGGGGGCCATCGGCTCCAGCGGGGATGTGCTGATTCTCGACATGGGCGACCCAGTCAAGATCGTGGACCTTGCCAAAGACATGATCCTGCTGTCTGGTCTACGGTTTCCGGACGACATCGACATCGAGATCACAGGACTCCGCCCCGGCGAGAAGCTGTACGAAGAGCTGTTCTACGAGACAGAAGTCGGAGCTGACCGGATTCACGAGAAAATCTTCCGTGGTACCAGCGAGCTGGCTCCAAGCGTGGTCCAGATCAATTCGCAGATCGCCCGCCTGGAGGAGGCCGCGACCTCCAGCCAGCAGACCGCCCTGAAAGAATTGAGAGCGGTCGTTGAAGGGTACTCGGGGGCGACCTGGATTCCGTCCCGATTGCAAAAGGTTGCTTAGCGCGGCGTTCCGCTATCGCTTCGACCGATGGTTTCGCACCTTGGCTGCGATTCGCGACAGGATCATCTGGGCACGCTGTTCTCCATCGCGAGATGCCGATTGCAGGGCGTTCTGCATCTGCGTCTGGATATTCACGACTGTCTTGCGGTGGGCCTCGATCTCGTTCTGGGCCTGCGCCAATTGCTGAGGAGACAGCCGCCCTGCCTTGGCGTCCTCGACCATTTGTTCCAGTCGCCGCTTGTTCCCGGCCATGCTGGTCACGCCAGTATCGGCTTCCTTGATGTAGCGACTGGTCAGCGCCGCCCCGTCTCGCAACCATCGACGGGCGTCCTGCCACTCCCGCTTGTCGAGATTATCCGCCGCGATGTTCTCATCCGCGTTCAGGTCTCGATTCAGCGATTGCAGCTTGCCTTGAATCGTCGCCAGCTGTTTGCGAAGAGCCGAGAGATTCGTCTCAGCCTGAACCACAGCGGTCCAGTCGGCATCGATCGAGTGGGCAGCGCCGCCCGAGAGGCCGCCTCCCGCAGCGATCGGCGGAGCAGTCATTACGGCTGCGGGCGCAGAGTGCATCCGCGCGGTGAGATCGACTGCCGGACTGATTGCGGGCAGAAACTGATCGAGCAGCGGATGAGCTCCGCCCAGGGCCTCGATAAAGCCCGAGGGGGTGGCGACTCCATAGACCTGAGACAACTCCGCTCCAGCTGCCAGCAGCACCTGCCGCAAAGTGAGCTGTCCGCCCAACCCAGTCATCGTTTCCATCGGAACGCGAATGATCAGATCCAGCGGTGCGTGAGCCGGTTTACACCAGACCCAGATCGCCAGCATGGAACCCGGCACCAGCAGGACGGGCTCCCATTGACTCGATGGGGGACGAAACGCGAAGTCCATGTGTTCCACCGAGGCTACTTGGATTTTCCGTGGATGGCTCGCTCAAGCACGTTCGCCGTGATCTTCTGCACCCGTTCGTCGGGTCCGTGCGGACGGCTCCAGTGGCTCCACGGCAACACGTGCCCCGGCGGGTCGGACAGGCCTTGACTCCAGAAGATGCTGCTGGCGTTGAACACGACATTCCCTTTCGGCCCGTCGTAAACAGTGGCTGTCCATTTCTGAGGCGTCTCGCCGCCGACCCAGGCTGTGCCGGTTCCGACGACTTCCAGGCTCGGAATCTCGGCGGGGTCGCCGTGATACTCCCAGCCAATCAGTCCGGGGATGCGATCGCCGGCCTTCATCCCGGTTCCTCCGAAGATCCAGTGATCAGGCTTGGTGCAGATCCAATCACCGCCGCCGTTCACGGGCTCGACATTGCGAGCTCCCATCAGGAATCCTTCATCGGGACCATGCTCAGGAAACGGGCCATGCGTCTTGGCCCGCTCCATCGCAATCGGGCGATCACCACCGTACGGCCCGCCACGGTACATGATCCGGTTCGGGCGACCGTCGAACCCGGCCCGTAGCGGAGTCACCCAGCAGACGCTGTTGCCGGAGAGGAACATCAGGCTCACCCCCTCGTCCCGCATCTTCGAGACACTGCGGAACTGGCGAATGTCCCAGTACTCGTCATGCCCCACGCTGATGAAGGTCTTGCACTTCAGGCCGCGATCCGGCGTCAACATGTCGCTGTTGCAGCAGTAGGCCACGTCGTAGCCGTGCTGCTCCAGCCAGTAGGCCAGCGGAAACTCCAGCGGCAGATACTCACCCGCTCCGATCGTCAGCGGGTCATCGACCACACTCGTGAACTGGGCCTCGCGGCCATAGGGACGGTCGAAGCTGACGTCGGCCCACGGCCCCTGGTTCCCCTTCGGATCGGTGTAGACCGAGAACGTGCTGGGCCACTGGTTGTAGGCTTGCCACGTGTTCTCAGACACCTGAAACAACACATCAGCGGGGCGATCATCGGTCACGACAAAGATCACGTAGCTCTGCCAGTACGGCTCGTTCTCGTTCGCCGGGATCGTTGTCAGCCGTCCGAGGTAAACCCCGCTCAGCCAATCCTGCGGGATGGTCAGCGTGTGCGAGGTCTCCCACCGGCACTCGTGCAGATTCTTCGCCCCCGGTTTCGGAGTCTCCTGGGTCTTCCCCTCGAGCGGGCCAACCTTCGACATCAGACGGGCCCCCTTCCCGCCATAGTATCCGGTGCGGAAGAACTCGATCGTGAAGGGCCGGGGCGGGTTTGTCGAGACCTTGATATCGATCGACTCACCTGCCTTCACGCTTTGCCGCGAGCAGTACCCTTCAATCCAGGTCGAGCGGTACTTGCTGCCATCGACACGCACCCGTGTCAGCTGCCAGTCAGTCGAACCGGGCTGGGCGTTCTCCGCCGTGATCAGGTTTGGCTTCTCGGCGGCTGGCAGGAAAGAGTGCAGCAGCAGCACCACCCAGGCCAGGAGCCAGCGAATCTGCGTCTTCATAGCGGTCTCTCTTGAGAAGGGATTCGCAGCGGGCGACAGCTGCGGAGTTCGGAAAACGCCATCACTCAGCTCTCGCTGACCAGGTTTTCGGGAGCGGGGCTGGCCTCGACGCTGAGCGGGGGCAACTTCTCGGGAAGCTCGCGTGGCTTCGGGCGCCGCATGTCCCGCGACAACTGCCTGAGCAGGACCAGGGTGGCGAGCCCCGCGACGGCCAGACCGGCGATCCACTGCGGCCAGGTCTGAGCGGGGCGCAGCCTTTGGGATGCAGTGGCAGCAGCCTGAGGAGTCAGCGTCCGGGCCACGAACAATGGAGCCACATGTGTACCCCGTTCCGTCGCATATCCGTAGCGCTTGATGAAGTACCCGGCGAACTCGACCTGCAGGTCCAGCTGGTTGCCGGGCTGGATCCCCGCCGGCAACTCTGTCAGCAGGACTCGCGTCGGGTTGTTCGCGGCATCCACCGTATAGAGCCACGCTTCGTAGAGATCGTCTCTGAGTGGGGCCAGCCGCCAGAGCGTGCCTCGAAAGGCCAGCAACCGACCGCGATAGTCCGCAGGGCGATCGTTCAGCTCCACGAATCCCACATTACGCCCAGCCGACTTCCGCATCGACTGTGCATCGAGTTGGCGAACATGCTCAACAATCTGATCCAATGCGACCTGCTCGACTCGCAACATTCCCAGGCGACCATCGTCCATGGAGGCCAGCGACTCGGCACTCAGCTGTGGTTCCACCGCCGTTGGCTGCAGGCTGGTTGCCTTTGCAGGGGAGTCGGTCGTGATCAGAACTTCGCCCGGAGCCAGCGGAGCGGACCGCGGCTTGACCTTGAAGTCGAGCGGCTTCAGCTCCGCCTGCGCCGCATCCGGGGCCTTTTCGGGAACAAGCCAAGTCCAGTTGCGTTTCTGAGCAGCCCACTGCACCGCGATCAGAACGAATCCGAGCAGCATGACTTGAACGAACAGCCGCATCTGCGACTTGCGGTCACGAAGGGGATCGGAGTTCTGTTGACCAAATCGCATCGATCATTCATCTCCGACAGTCATCAAGGTCTGAAGACGGCAGAATTCTCACGAATTCTGCTACGAGGGAGCTCCCCAAGTTCCTTCGAACACTTCAGTCGCCGGTCCCGTCATGAAGACCGGGGCATCGTCGCTGGCCCATTCGAGCTCCAGATCACCGCCCGGAAGATGAGCCAGCAGCGTTCTGGCGGTGCGTCCCGTCAGAATCCCCGACACCGCAACCGCACTGGCTCCGGTGCCGCAGGCCAGCGTGATCCCGCTGCCGCGCTCCCAGGTCCGCATCGTCGCCTCACCGGGGCTGTGAACTTGTACGAAGTGGACGTTAATGCGGCGCGGGAAGATCGGGGCGTTCTCGATGAGCGGACCGATGGTCGTCAGCGGAATCTTCGCGACGTCTTTGCAGTAGATCGTGACGTGCGGATTCCCCATGCTGACACAGGTCATGCGCGGGTCGACTCCACAACTGGCGAACCAGTCCGGAGGACTCTTATCCCATCCCGCAATCGTCAGCGGAGCATCGACCACGCGCGGACCCGCCAGCGTGGTCGGGATCTCTGCAGCGCCCAGGATCGGCTGCCCCATGTTGACGCGGACCCGCTCGACGCGATCCGCAGCGTTTGGGAAGACCTGCAGCGTCAGCACTCCGCGACCGGTCTCAATCTTCAGCTCCGGCTTGCGAGCGATCCCGTGGTCGTAAACATACTTGGCGACGCAGCGGACGCCGTTGCCGCACATCTCGGACTCGCTGCCGTCATTGTTGAACATCCGCATCCGCGCATCCGCGCGTTCGGACGGGCAGACGAGAATCATTCCATCGCCGCCGACGCCAAAGTTCCGGTCGCTGATCCGCCGGGCCAGCTCCGGCAAGTCGGACGGCAGCTTCTCCACGAACGCGTTGACATACACGTAGTCGTTGCCCGCCCCCTGCATCTTCGTGAACCGCATCGATCGCTCCCGGTCATTGGTGGGAAAGAATCATATCCTGCGACAGGTCGGGCCACGACTGAAGCTCGTCCCGATTCTCGCCTTTCCCTCCGAGACTTTCCGTTTCTTGAGCCTTGCTACGGCGGCCCGGACAGGCGGAGTTCAGAGTCGCTGGATTCTCCGTATCCAGTGAATGCGGGTGACCGGAGGAAGCGTCGTTCGAGTCAGAACCCGCATGGACCGTCTCGAAGGTTTCTTGGCAAAGTCCGGCTAGAGCTGTGTCCAAGCTAAACCTTCTGGATCAGCCGGAACGCGCTAGCGTCCGGTTTCTTCACGAAAACCGGGGGCTAGCGCCCTGCGGCTGATGGATTCAACAGGCATTTTTAGCTTGGACGCAGCACTAGAGCCAGGCGGTCTCCAGCCCTCCCGGGTCCGGGTCGATGGAATCGCGAATCTGTCTCATGATGTCGATCGTCCGGGTATCTCCCGGCAGGTGTTGTTCGAACCACGCCAGCGCCAGCGTGATCTCAATCCGGGCAGACGCCAGCTCACCCTGATCTCGAAGGATCTCGGCCCGCGTGGACCGGCAGATCGCGACGCCGTGTTCATGCGCGGGAGACTGCCGCAGACTCCACTCGATGGAATAAGTGATGTCCTCCACCGCCCCCGACAGGTCCCCCTGATCTTGCCGAATCGACGCCCGCGTGGACCGCCAGATCGCGACTTTGCGGTCATCCACGGGAGACTGCCGCAGCAACCACTCGATGGAATAAGTGATGTCCTCCACCGCACCCGGCAGGTCCCCCTGATCTCGCCGAATCGACGCCCGCGTAGACCGCCAGATCGCGAGGCCGTGTTCATGCACGGGAGACTGCCGCAGACCCCAATCGATGGAATCCGTGATATCCTCCAGCGCCCCCGGCAGGTCCCCCTGATGTTGCCGAATCGTCGCCCGTGAGGCCCGCCAGATCGCGAGGCCGCGTTCATCCACGGGAGACTGCCGCAGGCACCACTCGATGGAATCCGTGATGTCCTCCATCGCACCCGGAAGGTCCCCCTGATATTGCCGAATCGACGCCCGAGTAATCCGCCAGATCGCGAGGCTGCGTTCATCCACGGGAGACTGCCCCAGACTCCACTCGATGGAATCCGTGATGTCCTCCACCGCACCCGGCAGGTCCCCCTGATGTTGCCGAATCAACGCCCGCGTGGCCCGCCAGATCGCGACGCTGCGTTCATCCACGGGAGACTGCCGCTGTCCCCACTTGATCGCTGCATTGATGTGGGCCAAGGCCGCTGGCAGTTGGCCAATGAGCCACAGGTGATAGGCGACATCGGCGCGAAACTGGGCACAGGTGCGGGCCAGACGCGGCGCGCTCTCCGCATGCGAGATCACGGCAGCCAGATGCGGCAGCAGTTCCGAGCGGCGCGGCATCCGTGTGTGATCGTCCTTGTCGCGGAAGAGGGTTCCCAACTCATCGAGAACCTTCTCGGTCGATTGGGTCTGGTCCGACTCTTCCATCCGGTAGTAGACGATTTCCTGGACCACTTTGTGAACACGGATCGCAGCGCCATCCTCACTGCGGCTGGCGAGGCTGAAGCGGGACAACTCGGACAGATCGTCCTCACAGTCCGGCACAACCGATTCCAGCAAGTGCAGCGAGATCGGCGCCGGGGCCAGCACGCTGCAGACCCGCAACAGCGTCACAGCGCCGGCTGGCAGTTGCTCGAACGTCGTCTCCCAGGTGGTCAGGACACTGTGCGGGTATTTGGTCAGCCGCTTGTCCTTGTAATCGCGGACCTTGAGATCGAACTTCTGCCAGCGCTCTCGATAGCGGGCGATCGTCGTCTGTTTGGTCCGGATGAATGCAGCACTCTGTTCGAGCGCCAGGGCCAGACCATCGACATCCTGCGCCAGACAACGCGCATCCGCGTCATCGGTCGGAGTCACGCTGCGGCGGCTGTGCGGATCGCGCAGCGTGGCCTGCAGCAGAAAAGCAGTCGCCGCATCTTCACTGAGAACATCCAGGTGCAGCGGCTCCACACTGTCGGACCACTGCGTGATCCGGCTGGTGATCACGACATGACCATTGTGGAATTGGGCCAGCCTCTGCTCCACAGCCTGGGCCGCCGCTTCGCTATCCACGTTGTCCAGAATCAGAAAGTACCCCGAGTGCGCCCGCAGCCACTGCAGGACCGCCTTCAACTTGACGTCGTCCTTCTCGTTCTCCGGCAAGCCCAGGTCGAGTACCAGCGGCCCGGCCAATCGAGCCAGGTTGGCCTCAAACGACTGCGGGGACTCGGCCCCGACGAACAGCAGCGCCGTGTAGTGCTCGGCATGGGCGAGACCAAATTCGATGGCCAGCCGGGTCTTTCCGATGCCCCCTTGCCCGTGAATCACCTGGCTGGCTGTGATGGCTGTGGCCGGGGCCTTCCGCAGCGCAGCCTGCAACCGTTCCATATCGTCAGATCGCCCCATGAAGAGCGAACCGATCGAAGTGAACTCGTCACAGCGTGGTCGCAGCGAGCTCTCGGACTTGGCGATGACTCCCAGACGGACCAGTCCGGCGATCACCTTTTCCTTGAGAAGAAACTGGCTCCCGATCTGCTCTTTGCGGTCGCACCCGGTCTGCCGCAACCAGGCCAAGTGCTCGGCCTGAGAAACTCGATCCGGCGGCGGAGCAGCTTCGAGCTGAAATGCTGGATGGCGTTCCGCCGAATCGGCAAACGTGCAGATGAACAACGGTTTGTTGTGGTGGAGCGCCAGGTAGGCTTCCCACTGCGTGACAGACAGACCGTGAAAACCACGAGCTAGCAGCTGTTGCCGCAATCCGGGCCGCCCCGCCAGGAACGTCTCGCCATATCGGGCGAGCAAGCTGGCGACCGCATCGCTGGTTGCGGATCGTGAGGACAGATCGTCCTCCAGGCACCAACCTCGAGCATCTCCAATCAGATGCACGACGGCTTGGCACTCATCACGGATGTAGCTGTCGAGCTTGGCCAGCAGATCGCCACCGGACAGGGCAAACGTCTCCTGATAGACGACCGATTGGCCACACTCCTGCAGATGGTGAGCCAGTTGAGACCGGTAGGACCCCGGCCACAGCTCCGCCCCAACTTGGGTCGGCCCGTGGAACTCCTGGGAAACACAGCTCAGAAAGATGCCCGCCACAACGCGATTCTCCCGCAAGGTCTTACTTCTCCCTAGTGATACGGATTCGGAATCGATATCGCAACGAGGGCGGTGACGTTTGCTCGTGAGATCATGTCACGGGGATCACAAGAGACCCCCAAAAAAATGGTGCCCACAGTGGTGCCAGACAATTCGCGTCAAAACGGTTACAGCTTCATCGATTTGCACCCCACCGCAAGGAACCGGGTGCCAGGTACTAAACGACACTAACCCGGAACGAGTCGGGGTTTGGAAGAGATTCTCGTGGAAATTACCTCGCGTAAACGCAAGACTCAGCGAGTGCCGAAGGTGGGACTCGAACCCACACGTCCTTTGGGGACAATGGATTTTGAATCCATCGCGTCTGCCATTCCGCCACTTCGGCTCGTGTCGGTGAACGGTAAAGATTGGCCCGGTGCCTCGCAAGCTTGAAGGCCTGCAAAACGGCTGTTGGAGCCAACGAGTCGGCCCATTTGGCCGGTATTTCGGGAGTTGCCGAGAGAACAGGGCTGTAGACTTGACGATCTGCGGCCCCTGTTTTAACCTTCCCCTCCTTGCCAATCGCGGGTGTAGCTCAGTTGGCAGAGCACCACGTTGCCATCGTGGATGTCGAGGGTTCAAGTCCCTTCACCCGCTCTCTCGGTCTGACAGACGTTGTCGGACCGCAAGACATCGGAACTGTCACTCCCGGCCGTGATCGTATCTAGGCGGTCACTGGCCGGTTGTCCTTTGTGGGCGTGGGGTTATGGCTCAATGCCATGACTGCAGCTGCCTGATCGATCTGGAGCGGTGAACGTGGCGGAACAACAGGTGCTCGACGAGCCTCAGACGGATATCCCGGTTAAGCCACGTCTCGATCTGAAGACTGAGATCAAGGACGTTGGTCCGTGCAAGAAGCACATCCGCGTCACGGTGGCGAAGGACGCCATCGCGGGTGTCGTGTCGGCTGCGGTTCACGAATACACAAACAAAGCCGAGATTCCTGGCTTCCGCGCCGGTCGCGTTCCAACCGATCTGGTCAAGAAGCGTTTCAAGAAGGAAATCGCGGAGCAGGTCAAGCAGCGCGTGCTGATGGTCTCGCTCGATCAGATTGCTGAAGAGAGCAAGATCGACCCGATCAACCAGCCGAACATCGATTTCGAGACCGTCGATATTCCGGATGACAAGGATTTCGAATACGAATTCGAAGTCGAAGTCCGCCCGACGTTCGATCTGCCAGCCTACAAGGGGCTGAAAATCAATCGTCCGGTCCGCGACATCTCCGAGCAGGACATCGACGACTACCAGACCGGTTTCGTCGAGCAGTACGGAACCCAGGAACCCGTCGACGAGGCCGTCGCAGCTGGCGATTTCGTCAGCGTGGACATCGTCATCAGCCGGAACGGCGACGCTTACAACAAGCACGAAGATCAGGTTGTCCGGGTTCGCCCGACCCTGAAGTTCCAGGATGCGGAGATCGAAGGGTTCGACAAGCTCTTGATCGGGGCCAAGGTCGACGAAACCCGGAAGACCAAGATTAAGGTCTCGATGGAAGCACCGACCGTCGAGATGCGTGGCGAAGAGCTGGAAGTGGCCTTCACCGTTCTCGACGTCAAGCGGCTCAAGGCTCCGTCCGTCGACGAAGAGTTCTGCGATCGTGTGGGATTCGCCTCGGTCGACGCACTGCGTACCGCGATTCGCCGGACCCTCGATCGTCAGCTGAAGTACGAACAGCGTCAGACCTGCCGGACCCAGATCACCGACAAGATCACCGAAGCTGCAAACTGGGAACTGCCAGAAGATCTCGTGGCCAAGCAGGTCGACAACGCCCTGCGTCGCGAAGTCCTCGAAATGCAGCAGGCCGGTTTCACCTCGGACCAGATTCTGGCTCGTGAGAACGATCTGCGTCGTCAGTCGCTGACGATGACCCGCCGCAATCTGAAGGAACACTTCATCCTCGACCGTGTCGCCACGGAAGAGAAGCTGGAAGTGACCGAACTCGAAATCGAGCAGGAAATCGCCGCCATGGCCTTCCAGCGCGGTGAGAGCCCCCGTCGCGTCCGTGCTCGCCTGATTAAGTCGGGAGTCATCGAAAACCTGTACGCTCAGATCCGCGAGCGGAAGGCTGTCGACCTGATTCTGGAATCGGCTCAGTTCAACGACACGGCATACAACCTGCCCCAGGATCACTCCAAGGCCGCCTTGGATCGTTCACTGTGTGTCATCACGACTGCAGTTGTCGAAGACAAGAAATCGTCCGACGACAAGGACGAATAGTCGCGAGGCCGAGGCTTACCTCGGATTCGATCCTCAACAATTTCCCCTCGCAGCTGTTCCGCACGGTTGCGGGGGAATTTTGTTTCAGACGAGAGAATAGAGACGAGAGGTTAGAGCCAGAGTTTCTCCGGCCACTACCTCTGCTTCCTCTCTGGCTCTCGTCTCTCGTCCCTCAACTCTCGTCTGATTACCATGTCCCTCCCCGCCTCGACTCCCGATCGTCTCGAAGCTGCCCGGCTGGAGAAGCTGAAGCGAATTCAGGAATTAGGCCATGACCCGTATGGGCAGCGGTTCGATGATCACATCGCGATACGTGATGCGCGGGCCAAGGCTCCTGCGGAGAACGGAATCGATGGCGATCAGGTCCGTGTCGCCGGCCGCATCATGCTGGCCAACGACAAGGGGAAGCTCAAGTTCTTCCATATCCAGGACATGACGGGCCGCATCCAGCTGATGGTCAGCAAGGCCGACTGTCCGGAGCCCGTGTGGCAGCTGATCGAGCAGCTGGACTTGGGCGACCTGGTCGGCGTCGACGGGCCGGTGAAGCGGACCCGCACCGGTGAGATCACGGTCGGGATCAAGCACCTGACGATTCTCTGCAAGTCGCTGACACAGCCGCCTGAGAAGTTTCATGGTGTCAGCGATATCGAGACCCTGCTGCGGCACCGGCACCTCGATCTGATCTACTCCGAAGGGGTGCTGGAGCGGATGATTCTCCGCACCAAGCTGATCGACTCGGTGCGGCAGACACTGCGTGGCAAGAACTTCTACGAGACCGAAACACCGGTCCTGCATGCCATTGCCGGAGGGGCAGCCGCCCGTCCGTTCGTCACGCACCACAACGCCCTCGACATTCCGCTCTATCTGCGAATCGCGCTGGAACTGCACCTGAAGCGGCTGATGGTCGGCGGGATCGAACGGGTCTATGACATGGGCCGGGTCTTCCGCAACGAGGGGATTGACGCCACGCACAACCCCGAGTTCACGATGATCGAGCTGTACCAGGCGTACGGCGACTACCGCTCAATGATGGACCTGTCCGAGGAGATCATCACGAACTGCGTCCGCGTCGTGCTGGCCGACAAGGCCGCCCGCGCGATCGCCAAGGGCGAGACCCCGCCGGACCAGGAGCGTCTCGTGCTGCCCTGGGGCGACACGGAGATCGACTTCACGCCTCCCTGGCGCCGGGCGACCTACTCGGATCTGTTCAAGGAACACGTCGGCGTCGAGATCTCCGACCTCCCGGCGATCATCGAGATCGCGAAGAAGAAGGGGATCGAGACTGCTGGCGTTCACCCGGACGTCATCGTCAGCGAGGTCTTCGAGTTCTTCGTGGAGGACTCGTTGGTCGGCCCGGTTTTCGTGATCGACTACCCCGCAGCCATCTGCCCGCTCACCAAGCGCAAGCAGGATAACCCGGCCATTGCCGAGCGGTTCGAGCTCTACATTCAGCGCATGGAAGTGGCGAACGCCTACACCGAGCTGAACGATTCCAAATTGCAGGAAGAGCTGTTCCGCACCCAGCTGGCCGGGCTCTCGGAAGAGGACTCGATGGCCAAAATGGACATGGAGTTCGTTCAGGCCCTCCGCTGCGGCATGCCTCCCGCCGGTGGACTGGGAATCGGGATCGACCGCCTGATCATGCTGCTGACCAACAGCCGCAGCATCCGGGATGTGATCTTCTTCCCACTGCTGAAGCCGGAAATCAAGTCGTAACCAAGGTTCCACTCTGGACGACTTGGTAACGAGAGTCAACAAAAAACGCCTGACGAACATCGTCGGGCGTTTGACGTTGAGTCACCTGAATCGCAAGAGAAGCCATTGACCGAGGCGGGAATCGAACCCGCACGACCCTTTCGAGTCTCGGGATTTTAAGTCCCGTGCGTCTGCCTGTTTCGCCACTCGGTCGACTAGGTTTTCACCTAGGATATTGCGTCTTTGCCAGGTCTGCGGTAAGTTGACGACAACCACGACGACAACCGACTCGCATTCCCAACCGAGACGCCATGCCAAAGTCCAATCCGGGCAAACCCCAGAAACCTCGACCAGATTTCCCTCTCACAGCACACGCCAACGGGCAGTGGTGCAAGAAGATTCGGGGCAAGGTCCACTTCTTTGGAGTCTGGGCCGATCCGGACACAGCACTCCAGAAGTATCTGGACGATCGCGATGATCTGCAAGCCGGTCGAATCCCCCGGCGGTTGTCGGCGACAACCCTGAACGTCGGAGCCGTTGTGAATCTGTGGCTCAAGCGGTGCGACGACCTCAAGACCGCTGGTGAGCTGCAGCCGGTCACTCTCAATGAATACCTTCGAATCGGACGCCAGATCGTCGAACATTTCGGCAGGAACACTGATCCCGCACAGCTTCGCCCAACCGACTTCGCCGCCTTCCGTGTCCAGATTGCAGGCAAGTACTCTCAGTCCCGACTCTCGAAGATCGTCATCGTGACCCGGATGATCTTCAAATGGGCTTTCGAATCCGAGCATCTGGAGCGGATGCCTCGATTCGGTCCAGACTTTTCCGTCGCGACCAATCGAGCCAAGCGGATCGAACGGGCCAGTCGAGGCAAGAAGCTGTTCACCGCCGCAGATCTTCGGGCACTGATCGCAGCCGCAGATCCGAAGTGGAAGGCGATGGTGCTGCTGGCGCTCAACGGCGGGCGGGGGAATGCGGATGTGTCGCGACTGACTTTGAAACAGGCAAGCGGTCCCTGGCTCGAAACTTCGCGGGGGAAGACCGGTATCGATCGGCGGATTCCACTCTGGGCAGACACACAAGCAGCGATCAAGGCCTACATGCCGGAGCGACCGACCCCGAAGGCGGGAAACGAGTCGCTCCTGTTCCTGTCCGGGCACGGCGGACCGATGCTAGGGATCTCCGACTCTGGTGTTCGTGGGGATCTGGTCGCATCGGGGTTCCGGCGCTTGGCCATCGCAGCCGGGATTCACCAGAACGGCATGGGGTTCTATTGGCTGCGTCACACCTTCCAAACCATCGCCGATGGCTCGAAAGATCCTGTAGCGGTATCGGCGATCATGGGGCACGTTGATAGCTCTATGGCAGGCCAGTATCGCGAGTCGATCGACGATAAACGTCTGCTGGCAGTTGTGAATCATGTACGTCGATGGTTACAAGGAAAGAGTGAGACGCGAATTCGAGGTGAGTCACCGGTGACCCGACATGAAGAAGAAGACGCCAGCCAATGACGACGACGGGGCACTCTATTCCCGTCCCAATCCCATCGAATTGCCTCCCCGCAGGATCATCTCCTATGACCCCAAGACCAACGAACTGGTTTTGGAAGGATCGCCACCGAAAGAACTGAACGATCTCGTCGAATTCGAACGCCGCAGGTTACGATTC
>JBIIOI010000107.1:0-10934 GCA_044337025.1 Planctomycetaceae bacterium | reverse complement strand
CCCTCTCCCCCCGGGAGAGGGGCTGGGGGTGAGGGTGGCCGCAGGTGCAGCAGCAACTTCCGCATCACTCCGGACGCTCACGCTTCCGGCTCGTTTGTACTTCAGCGGCTCTGTCTTCGGCTGCGGAGCCACAGGCTGAGGCGCTCCCGGCGGCACGATCTCATACAGCGCCACAACCGAGTGCCCCGCTCCCATGTCGCCCGAGTCGACCTTGTCGTTACTGAAGTCCTTCGCGGCCATCGCCCGGTTCTCATACCCCACCAGCCGGTACGACCCGACCAGGTTCGGGTTGAACTCGAGCTGCAACTTCACATCCTTGGCAATCGTGTAGAGCGTACCGGTCAGCTCGTTGAGCAGCGTCTTGCGGGCCTCTTTGATCCCGTCGATGTAGATGTACTGGCCGTTCCCCTTGTCGGCGATCGCTTCGAGCTTGGCGTCCTTCAGATTCCCTGAGCCGAACCCGAAGATGTTCAGGAAAACGCCGGTCTGCCGCTGCTTCTCGATCAGCTTCACCAGCTCGCTGTCGGCCGATTCGCCGACGTTGAAGTCACCATCAGTACACAGCATCACGCGGTTTGTGGCCCCATCGCCGAACTGTTTGACTGCCACTTCATAGGCCAGCTTCAAGCCCGCTTCGCCGTTGGTCGAGCCGTCCGCGTTCAGACCTTCGATGGCGGCCAGGATCGCCTCCCGCTTGTCGCCGCCCGTACTGTCGAGCAGCAGCCCAGCGTTGTCGCTGTAGGTCACAATCGACAGCCGGTCCTGCTCCCGCATCTGGTCAACCAGGATGCGCAGCGACTGCTTCACCAGCGGCAGCTTGTTCTCATCGCTCATCGATCCGCTGGTATCGACCAGGAAGACCAGCCGAGCCGGCGGCCGCTGTTGCAGGTCGATCGACTTCCCTTTCAGAGCCACTCGCAACAGCTGATGCTGCGGCTGCCAGGGGCAGGCACTGACCTCGGCGGCGATCGCTAGCGGGTGTTCCCCCTCGACCTTCGGGCCGTCGTACTGGAACGAGTTGATCAGCTCTTCGATCCGCACCGCATCGGGAGGCGGCAGCTGTCCCGACTCC
This sequence comes from Planctomycetaceae bacterium, assembly GCA_044337025.1. Taxonomy (GTDB): domain Bacteria; phylum Planctomycetota; class Planctomycetia; order Planctomycetales; family Planctomycetaceae; genus TH-plancto1. The sequence continues at coordinate 9,862 of JBIIOI010000107.1, read as the reverse complement.
ACGAACCGCCGCACGTTCGAGTACGACGCCGTGTCGACATCGATTCCAAAGGTCGACAGCGGCTGGGCCTCGGGCGTGACGAAGTCGTTCTCGGGGACGTGGGCGTACTGCTCGGCAGCTGCGATCGTCGCTTCGAGGTCGCGGATGTACCCTTCGCGGTAGTACCAGATCCGCTGCTGGCGGTTCAGCTCGCGGCTGACGCGGACGAGCGCCAGCTGGGCTTCCTGGGCAGCCTTCGCATCGACTTCGGCGAGAGGCTTCTCCGCATTGGCGGGGGCCTTCTCACGAAGTTCCTTCAAGGTGCGGGTCTGATCTTCGACGACTTGGCCGAGCTCTTCGAGTTCCTTGAGTTCCGGGCGAGCCGACGGAGCTGCCTCGGCCTCGCGAGCCAGGGATTCACCACGCTGAAAACTCCAGTGCTGCTGACTGAATTCCCCCCAGCCTCGGACCGCAGCACCGAGTTGGGCAAAGCCGTACTCATAGTTCGCGACCGTCAGCGCGGGCAGTTCGGAACCTGCGACCTCCGACTTCCGCAGCTGTTCGGATTCGGACTTCGATTCCGCGAGCGGCATGGACTCGTCCACAAGATCAAGTTCCGTCAGAAGACTCTCTTCCACGGGCGAGACAATGATCCGGGGAGTCACACTGAGGCTGAGTTTAAAGTCTTGGGCCTGGTTGAGCTGAGACTCACCATCCATGTCGAAAGCCGACAACCGGTCACCGAGTTGAGAAAGATTTCCGTTGACGTCCACATCATCGAACAACGACAACGACTCAGTTGTCACATCTCCCTCGTTCCGCTGGAGCCCCCGAGCCGATGATTGCGACTTGTCGCGTTGGAGTCCGAAAGCGACGCCCCCTCGCCCCCCGCCAGCAGCCTCGGTTCCGAAACGACCGGCGAAGCCGTAGGCGGGAACACCGTCGTCCTCTCCGTACCGTCCCGCAATCGACCAGGAATCCGTCGTGAACCTCCGAGGGGACGCACTCTGTGCCGTCTCGGAAGGGCGACCGAAGAACTCTCTGCCTACATTGTGGGTGAAGTAGGGATAAACAACCTCACTGTTGCCGAACTCCATTTGCTGTGGGATTACGTACCGGTAAAGGTTGCTCGTGCCACTTGCCGTGCCCGCCACGATGAGCGCATCGATATCCGGGGACTGGTCAAGTCCGTTGTGCGAAATACTCCCAACAGGATTCGCCGGAGCAGCGGCCAAGGATGTGCCGCCAGTAATCTGTTGCGGCTGAGACTTCTCGGACGGTTTCAGGCTAAAACTGGCCCGCGACCCCGTAACTTCGGCAGAATGACTTTCCGGGGCTTTAAAGCTGAGGCTCTGCAGTTCCTCGAGCTGCTGCCGTTGGAAGTCGACAACTTGATTGAGCTTGGCAATCGTTTCAGAGTCTTCCTTGACCGTACGAGAAAGCTCGTCTCGCATTTGATCAGTCAAAGGTTCCAACACTCCCGATCCAGGTCCGATGATCATCGGACCTGGCTTCGTCAGCATTGCTATCGGGGGCTTCTCGTACCCAGACTGCTCCATCTGGCTCAGCCCCACGAGCCCGCCCACCACCAGGACCGCTGCGGCCACCAGCCAGCCGCGGCTGGTGCTTCCTCGTGCTGGCTGTGCGGGAGCACTTGCCAGCAGGGCCGGGGCGGAGACGGTCGGCTCGTGGCTGGTCACGACCGCCGACTGCAGCAGCGAGTGCAGCTTCTGGCGATCCAGGGCCGGAACCGCGGGAGGAGTCTGTGCGGCCAGAGCGGCTTCGAGCGAAGCCACCGTCTGCCGCAGCCCGGCGAGTTCATCGCGCAGAGCGGCCGAAACGGCGAGCTGGGCCTCGACCTGGGCTGTTTCCCCGGGCGAGAGTTCGCCGAGGAGATAAGCCGTCAGCTGGGCTTCATCGGGTGTGTGGGACATGGGGAACCTCGTGATTTTGAGTTTGGACCAGCGAGCGGAGGACGTGAGTCCTCCGTGATTGAGTGGAGTGGTTGCGGTTGGTGAGTGTGCGGGACAGCCGCGTGGCACGGGGGACTTACGTCCCCCGCTCGCTCCAGTGTCGCCATTCGCTCCGCGAAAGAGCGCTCTTTCGCGGAGCGAAAGGCGACATTCAACTTTCGTTCTCGGCGAACTTGGCGAGCCTCTCCCGCAGGGTCTTGAGCCCCAAGTGGATCTGCACGCCAACATGATTGGCTGTCGTACCGATGATCGAGGCGATCTCGCTGTACTTCAGCCCGTGCTGGAACTTCAGCCGCAGGCACTCCTGCTGCTGCTCCGGCAGGCGGTCGAGCTGTTTCAGCACCCAGTCGCCCGAGTCGCGGGTTGTCGCCAGTTGCTCGGGCGAGTGTCCGTTCGCAGACGGCTCGTACGTTGTGGGATCGATCACGGTCGACATGCGGGACTCCTTGCGCCTGGTATCGATCGCCTGATTGCGGCAAACGGCATACAGCCACGGCCCCAGCCCGACCGTCAGCGTGGACCGGTCGAGCTGGCAGAGCTTCAGAAACGTCTCTTGCACGACCTCACGGGCCAGTTCGGGACGCCCGAGGAAGCGCAGCGCGTAGCGCAGCAGCGGCTGCTCGAACTGGTCGAGAGCCGCTTCCACCCAGTGCGACTGGTCGTCGGGGAAGGCCATCCGCTGTCCTGACGGGGGCGAGTGAGGCGTTGTGCTAGATACGACGCAGGGAGCAGAACGAGTATTAGCAGAAATCTCGGTTGATTTGAGGGAGGCGAGCAAAAACACCCGGAAACGCTCCCGCTGGCGTTCACTTTCTCCCCGGTGTTGAGTTTCCGCCCCCAGACCAGTAGTTTGCCTCGCGCGAGCCATCTGGTTCGCGAGCGGAACCGAGGAACTGTGATGAGTGCCGAATCGATTCTGTGGGACCCCGAGCAATCACCGGCTCGTGGAGCGACCCGCGACAGGATTCTGAAGTGGGAAGCCGAGCGGGGCGTCCAGCTGCCCAAGCTCCTGCGCAAGGTCTATCGCGAGCACAACGGCGGGCTGGTCCGCTCGACCCAGCTCGAACTTTACGCCCTGGAACAGATCGTGCCGCCCGATGAGCGGGCCTGGGCCACGCTACATCCCGAGAAGGCCGATGCGGGGGCCTTTGCCGACCACTCGCGCGTGCTGATCATCGGCTGGGACAACGAGTCCGGCGGCCAGTATTTCCTGAACTACAACGAGCGCTACGACGACGAGGATCCGTCGATCTGGAGCTGCACCGGGAGCGACTCGGGCATCCGTCGTGTGTCGCCATCGGCCTCTCGCTATCTCAAGAAGCTCGCCACCGCCAGCGACAAGCCGGAAGTCGACTGGGAGGAGTCCGAACGGCTGGAGGTCCTGGCCGATGACCTCGTGGACGAATCGTCTTGGCTGCCGCCGGGGACCGTGTCGCGGTATCTGCTCGCGCGGGGCGACGGGGTGCTGGTCCTGTATCGCGAGAGCCTCGATTTCGGCACCGGAGGGAAACGCCTGACGCGGATCGAGTTGCCGCTGCCGCTCGAAGCGGATGCGATGATCCTCCGCCAGCGTCGCATGGATGGCCCCTGGACACTCCACCTGCAGCCCAAACGCAGCTCCGGAATTATCTACATCGAGTCGACCGAACTGCCTACCGGCGGCTGGCGGAACCGGCGGTCGAAGGGGGCTCCCGCCTATGATGTCTTCGAGAGCGAATCGAAGGAGAAACTGGAAGAGCTGCGCATCGAGCTAATCGGCGAGAAAGCCGCTCGCGAATGCGAAGCAGAGGACGACCGGATGGTCGCCTTTCAGCGCCGCGTCAGCCAGTCTTCTCCCGATGAACTGCAGGTAATCGGGTTCCAGCTGTTGCACGCGATGCAGGGGACGCTGCCTGACGAAGAATTGGAGGGCGTGTCTGCGGTACCGCCTATTGAGTCGGCCGCCCACATCCAGCATCTGATGAACCAGATGCGGGCCGAGGTCGCCAATCGAGGCGGCGACGAGCCGATCCCGGCCGATGTCCAGGCCATGCTCGATGGCTTGAATGAACGACTCAACACGCTGGGCTTGAGCGACTCCGAGAATTCGTAAGAATCCGGCTGTCTAAGCGTTCTCACTCGACCGACCTCTCTCACGAACACAACGACACTCCATGCAAACTCGTCCTCTTGGTCGTACCGGTCTGCAACTGCCGATTCTCAGCTTCGGGGCCTCGTCGCTGGGGCAGGAGTTTCGCAGCGTCCAGCTGGATGAGGCGCTGGCCAGCGTGCGGGTGGCACTGGAATGCGGTCTGAACTTCATCGATACCTCGCCGTTCTACGGACGCGGGATGAGCGAAGTCCTGCTGGGGATTGCCCTCCGCGGCATCCCGCGCGACCGCTACCTGCTGTGCTCGAAGCTCGGGCGATACGACCTGGGACACTTTGAGTTCTCGGCCAAACGCGTGGCTGAGAGCGTCGATGTCACGCTGCACCGGCTGGGGACGGATCACCTGGACATCATGCTGTGCCACGACATCGAGTTCGTGCCGATGCAGCAGATCGTGGATGAGACGATTCCCGCCCTGCGCAAGATCCAGCAATCTGGCAAGGTGCGGTTCATTGGCTTCAGCGGTTACCCAATGAAGATCTTCCGGTTCATCTGCGACCAGATCGATGTCGACTGCGTACTCTCGTACAACCAGTACACGCTGCAGAACACCCGCTTCGCCGACGAGGTCGTTCCCTATCTGAAGCAGAAGGGAATCGGCGTGATGAATGCCGGCCCGTTCAGCGCCCGGCTGCTCACGAATGCCCCGCTGCCTCACTGGCTCAAAGAGCCCGAGGACGTCAAAGCCGCCGCCCGCGCCGCTGCGGCCCTGTGCCAGAAGCACGGAGTCGACATCGCTCAGCTGGCTGTACAGTTCTCGTGCGAGCACCCCGATATCGCGACGACGATTGCCGGCAGTGCCAATCCCGCCAACATCCGCAAATGGGCCGAGTGGCTCTCCCAGCCGATCGACCGGGCGCTACTCGATGATGTGCTGAAGATCTTCGCCCCGGTGAAGAACATCGGGCACAAAGAGGGTCTGCCGGAGAATAACTGACAGGGTAATGCGTCAATTCCGGCACGTTTGACCCCGGAGATTTGTGGCATGTCGGTCCCCCTCATCCTGCTCCCGGGCCTGGCAGCCAGCCGCGAGGTCTTTGAACCTCAGCGGAGACGGTTCCCGAACCTGATCATTCCCGAATGGCCGAAGCCGGATCGCGGTGAGACACTCAGCCAGTTCGCCAAGCGATTTGCTGCTTCGTTGGCTCCCGTTGGGACCTGCGTACTCGGTGGTCTGTCGTTCGGAGGGATGCTGGTTCAAGAGATGGCCCGGTTTCTCCAGCCGCAGGGGCTGATTCTGATTGCGACCATTCGGGGCCCCGACGAACTGCCACTTTATGCGAAGGCGGGGCGCTCATTGCGAGGTCTGATTCCCTGGCTGCCCGTGGGCTGCCTGCAACAGCTGACGTGGGTGATGGAGTGCCCGGGAGTGCGCTCGGTCCTTCCATTCCGGCGAATCCTCGCGCGTCAGTTTCGCCAGGCGGACCAAGACCGGTTTCGCTGGTCTCTGGATCAGATCGTCCGCTGGCCCGCCGCTCCGGTCGTGACATGTCCGACATGGCACATTCATGGAGACCGCGATCCCGTGTTACCGGCGTCGCGGACTTCCCCCGACCGACTGGTCCCGGGCGGCGGGCACGCGTTGACGCTGACTCACCCTCAGGCTGTGAATGACTATATCGCGGAATGCCTCTCCCAGATCGAGGCGACTGCCTGAACCGAGTAGTTCCAAGCTGCCCCTTCGCCGAGCGCTTTGGCTCCAACAGCTCACAACAGATTCATCTTCTTCGGTCGCGAAGCGGGCGGGCGACAGCATTCGTTACACAGCCCGGAGACTTCCAGTCGATGTCCATCCATGCGAAACCCGTGACGGGCGGCAACTTCAACCAGGGCCTTGGCGATCGATTCGGCCTGGAACTCGATCAGCTTCCCACACTTGCGACAGATCAGATGGTCGTGCTGGGGATATCCGTAGTCGTGCTCGAAGACGTCGCGATCTTCCTGACGGGCGACCTTGCGAATCAGGCCGGACTCTTCCATCTGGAGCAGCGTGCGATAGATCGTGGAGCGGCTCACGCGCTTCGGATCGGCCCCTTGAGCCAGACGACCGATCAGCTGTTCCGCGTCAAAGTGCTCGTGCGTGGCAAAGACTTCGTCAACGATCGTGCTGCGTTCCTTGGTGAGCCGCAGCCCCTTCGTGGCCAGGTACTCCCGGAACTTCTCGGAAGGCGAAACCGAAACGGTGACGTTGCCCAAATCTGTTTGCATGACCGCGAAATGGCAATGTGTGGGGTGACGGAGACCCGCATTGTAGACCGCCCCTATGCCGCAGGGCTACTTCACCAAGACCGAACGAGCCGGAGGCGCCCGCGCCCGGAGCCCCGTTAGCCGTCGGGCTTGCCCGACGTGTTTCGATCTCATGGAAACCGAGCAGCGTGCCGCGGTCAGCAGCTGATCGCCTTGCTCCAATCAGCTACAATCGATGCGAACCGCCACGCTGCACCGAATCGACTTTCGGGACCGACCTCATGCATCCTCTCGATCAACATCGCCTGCATCTGACGCGTCGCCAGCTGTTCGGCCAGTCCGCCCTGGGACTTGGAACAGCGGCGCTGGCTTCGCTGCTCGGAAAGGACAGCCTCGCAGCCGACCGTCCGCGTTTTGGTGGCTTGCCGGGCGTGCCGCACTTGGCCCCGAAGGCGAAGCATGTGATTTACTTGTTTCAGAACGGAGCCCCGACGCACTGCGATCTGTACGACTACAAACCCAAGATCAAGGAACTGCACGGGCAGCCAGTGCCCGATTCCTTCTTTCAAGGCAAACGCTTCAGCACGATGACCGGCGACCCGACCGGCAAGCTGATGCTCTCCCCCGTCGAGCCGTTCGCCCAGCATGGCGAGAGCGGGGCCTGGGTCAGTAACTTCCTGCCGCACATCTCGACGGTCGTTGATGATCTCTGTTTCGTGAAGTCGATGCACACCGAAGCGGTGAACCATGCCCCGGCAATCTCGTTTCTGCTCTCGGGAGCCGAATTGCCGGGCCGCCCGTCGCTGGGGGCCTGGCTGACCTACGGACTGGGGAGCGAGACCGAAGAGCTGCCGGGATTTGTGGTCATGACCTCGATCTCCAAGGGGACCAGCTGCGGGCAGATCTTCTACGACTTCTACTGGGGCTCCGGGTTCATTCCCTCGAAGTTCCAGGGGGTCAAGTTCCGTGGCGGCGGCGATCCAGTGCTGTACCTCAAGGACCCCGAGGGGCTCACACGCACAATGCGGCGCGGCATCCTGGATGACGTCGCCAAGCTCAATGAGATGAAGCTCAAGGAGTACGGCGACCCCGAGATTGCGACTCGCATTGCCCAGTACGAGATGGCCTTCAAGATGCAGGCCAGCGTCCCCGAGCTGACCGATCTGTCGGGTGAGACGAAGGAGACTCTCGACATGTACGGCCCCTCGGTGCAGGAGCGCGGGACATTCGCCCATAACTGCCTGATGGCCCGCCGACTGATCGAGCGCGGGGTACGGTGCGTCCAGCTGATGCATGCCGGCTGGGACCAGCACAACTCACTGACGACCGAGCTCTACAACCAGTGCCGCGACACCGACCAGCCCTCAGCGGCTCTGGTCAAGGATCTCAAGCGGCTGGGCCTTTTGGACGACACGCTGGTGATCTGGGGCGGCGAGTTCGGGCGGACTCCGTTCATTCAGGGGAACATCAACGACCGCGCCCGCTGGGGCCGCGACCATCACCCATATGCCTTCACCGTCTGGATGGCCGGCGGCGGAGTCAAGAAGGGGTTCTCGTACGGAGAGAGCGACGAACTGGCCTTCAACGTCGCGAAGGACGGCGTCCACGTCCACGACCTGCAGGCCACGATCCTGAACCAGATGGGAATCGACCACGAACGCCTGACGTATAAGTTCCAGGGAAGGAATTTCCGGCTGACGGATGTGCATGGGCGCGTGGTGAATGAAATCCTGACGTAACAGGGCGTGGGACGGGCCCCTCTGGCCCGTCCGAGAATCGTTCAGCTTCAGTCTCGTCGTGAAGGGGCTCATCCTTGGCAGGAGCCTCAATCCGTTTCTCTTTCTGAGCCCCGGATTTATCATCGGCGGCATGAAGACAATCCTCGCCCTCTCGTGTGTTGTGCTGTTTGCCTCGTCGCTGGCTGCGGAGGAGGTCCCTGTCGACGCAGCCGGTTACTCCAAAACGGTCGCACCATTTCTCAAGAAGTACTGCACTGAGTGCCACTCGGGGGAGAAGCCCGAAGGGGAGTTCGCCGTCGACTCGGCCCGGTTGGCAAACAACTTTGGAGATATCGTCGCACGCGGCAAGTGGCGCGAGATCGTCAACGTCCTCAACTCTCACGAGATGCCGCCCGAGAAGGAGACCCAGCCCTCGGCAGCTGAAGTCGCCGCCGTGGTCGATTGGATCACCGAGCAGACCGTGCAGGCGGAACTGATCAAGCGAGAGCGAACCGTCGTGCTGCGGCGGCTTAACCGCAGTGAGTATCGCAACACGATTCGCGACCTGATCGGTGTCGACTTCGACACATCCGGGTTTCCGCAAGATCCCCCGGCGGGCGGATTCGACAACAACGGGGGAGCGTTGACGCTTTCTCCGCTGCACGTCGAAATGTACCTGCAGGCGGCGCAGCAGATTCTGGATCGAGCCCTCGTCGAGGGGGACCGCCCCGCAGGAATCAAGTGGCGTTTCGTCCCCAAGGTCGGCGACATGGATCGCACGCGGGTCCGCCTCGACAAAGACAACAATGCGATCGTCAACGGCGGCAATAACCAGCAGGAAGGCGAGTGGGTTGTCGTCCACCACGAGAGCTGGGACAAGGGGGTCAACGCCCGCGACTTCCGAGTCCCGGTCCCAGGCCTCTATACGATTCGGGTCCAGGCTGCAGGGCGGATTCCATCTCGTGAACAGGTGATCTCCTCCGCAGAAATGGCTTTGGCTCGCCGCCGGGATGAACAGGACGCCAACAAGCCAGAAGGGAAGAAATGGACCCAGCAGCAGTACGAGCGCGACCTGGAGCATTTCCGAAACGACCGGATGTACGATTACGGTCCGCCGCGGATCAAGCTGAATCTCCAACTCGGCCCACAGCCCAAGACGATCGCGGAGTTCGATGTCGACGGAACGGCTGACCAGCCGAAGGTTCACGAATTCACCACCCGCTTTACGACCGAGAAGGCCGGAATCGGGATCGAGTACGCCTACGCGATCCCGCGCGTGCTGGAGAACTTCTGGATGCAGGGGCATCCGACGTTTGCCCGCCCCGAACTGCTGGTAGCGTGGTTCGAACTGGAAGGCCCGATCTACGACGCCTGGCCTCCCACAACACATACTCGCCTGCTGCCGCCATCACCCGCTCAGAAGGCGAGTGAAGCGAAATATGTTCGCGAGGTCCTGACCCGGTTCATGACGCAGGCCTTCCGTCGCCCGGTCACCCCGGCAGAGGTCGAGGCGAAGTTCGCTCTGTTTCAGGCCAATCGGTCCGGCAAGAGCCTCGTCGAGGCGATCAAGCTGCCGCTCGTCGGCGTTCTCACAAGCCCGCACTTCCTGTATCTCGTCGAGGAGGCCCAGCCAGTCGCAGCGGAGGCTCCTCGCCTCGCCAAAGCCGGAGCAGCCGCGCCACCTCGCGCGCCCGCACAGCCACTGTCGCCCCACGAACTCGCTTCGCGCATGTCGTACTTCCTCTGGTCCTCAATGCCGGATCGGGAACTGCTGCAGCTGGCCGACTCGGGCAAGCTGAGTGATCCCCAGGTGCGAGCAGCTCAGGTCGATCGCATGCTGGCCGACCCGAAGTCGG
>JBIIOI010000053.1:0-39895 GCA_044337025.1 Planctomycetaceae bacterium | reverse complement strand
ACCGCCCATAGGACGGAAACCACGACAGCGTGATGAGCATGACTGAGCACTCCTTTGCTCAACACTCATGCAAATGCCTTGCCAACTGAAAGTTGTTGTGGAAGGGTTTTGAAACCGGCTCTAGCGTTTCGTTTGCCCAGAGCGTCATGATCGTTGCTCTTCAGCCTCAGCCCAACGAATGTCGCATCGCCGTCCCCTACAACGCCTACATCCATCCACCCTGGAATGAGGCTCTCAATGAACTGGAGCGGCGCTGGGGGGTATCCGGTGCAGCGGGTGTTTGGGTGTACTGCCATTGACCAGGCTGACCAGTGATGCTCTCGCCGGGTGGCCCGGTCAGTTTGGCCGGGTGCTGCAGGCACAAGATGCCTCTTCATCGATGCACGCTGGTAGTGAACTCGCTTGATGATGAAGAGGCCTCCTGTCGCTGCTCGCCCCAACCGACAAGTCGGTCGGGCACCACGCGCCGTAGCTTTCAGCTCAGGGCTGGGTGGCAGTTACGAAGAAATTCATCCGCTGGCTACAGTGGCAGGATGCAATTTCTTGTTGGTTGTGGACGGTAGATCATTCTATTTCGAAACACTCTGAAAGTAGCTGCAGTTATTTCGATCAGAAGTTCCGGATCGCCAGTCTTCCGAAGTGGACCAGTTCACTGGCCCCGATCGTTTTGGCCAACTCGGCAGCTGTCTCGATGTTCTTGGGTTCCACAGCGGCGGCGAAAACGATCTCGCCGTTCTGGACTGCGGTGAGGTACCGCTGGGCCATGATCAGCTCCATGTCGCCGAAGATGCGACCGGCGGCGTCGACTTTATCGGCCTCCAAGGTCTCAATGCCGAGCGGGCCGTTCCAATTCTCAATCTGCTGCACTCCGAGTCTTGTCCAAGCCGCAGCGACGGCATCGAACATCGTCTGGTTCTCGACGATGCCGAGAACCTTTCCGCACGGGGAACAGACTGGCGCAGGAGCCACAGGGGAATCGACGGGGGCCATGGGGAATCCTTATTGATGTGTGATGAATGAATCCAAGAACCCAGGACGCTGGTTCAGCTGCGTCCTGGGAGCAGCACCCTACTTCTGGAACGTCAGCCCCTGATCATCCTCGGGAGCCCCCACCATCTTGAAGTTGAACTTCCCGTCCGCGGCGGGCGTGATCTCGGCAACCAGCGAACCGCCCCCCGCACGTTCGAGAGCCAGGACGTTCCCTTCCATCGTGTAGGTCCCGTCAAAACTCTGGGCCGCCTGATCCTTTTGAGCGAAGCTCCAGCTGAACTTCGCATCAGGGCTCAGGTTCAAGTCGAACCGTGAACCGTCCGGGCGAGCCGCATTCCAGTTGCCGACAAGCGTGGCCACCTCAACCGGCTTGGGAGCCAGACGAGCCACCGCGTCCACTGCGGCGGGAGGAGTCTGCTCTGGCTGGGCGGGATCCGGGGCAGCGACCATTCGGAGAACCTCCGCAGCCACACGATCATTCGGCATCAGTCGCACGACATCACGCAAGGTTCGAGCTGCATCATCCGGATGCCCACACGTCATGTAGTGATAGGCCAGCAGGAAGCGGGACCCGGCGTCTTCCGGGTTGGCCTTCGTGAAGGTCTCCAACGCGCGCAGCTGATCGGTGTAAGTACTTGCACTGCTGTACATGCCAATCTGCGTCGTCCAGTCCCAACCCGGTCCGACTGCCAGGACCGAGTGGATCGTGGCTGCGGACTGCTGGTAATCCTCCCTTGCAAACAGAACGAGTGATCGGAACTCATGCAGGACAGCATCATCGGGACTCTGAACAATCGCCTTGTTGGTGATATCCAGCGCGGCGGCGTAGTCGTTCTGGCGGAACGCAGCCACCGCGTTGCTGAACTCGGAGTCGGCCACATCGGGAACGCTCTGCACAACCGGCGCCGGATCGATGTACGAGACCGCGATCGGCTGAGCATAGTTGTAGTAGACCGGGCCCGTACTGACGTAGTACGGATTCGAGTAGCCGAGGTAGCCACTGTTGTAATACAGCGAGCCCAGCCCCCAGCCACCGAGTCCCCAGCCGAACGGACGATATCGGTACCCGCCGTAACCACTGCCGTATCCGCCATAACCACCACCCCAGCCATAGCCACCATACCCTCCCAGTCCGTACCTCAGACTGGTCCCGAACCCCGACCCGAAGCGGTTTCCGTTCCACGATCCGTGGTAGTTACCGTGCCGATAGTAGGAAGGCTGATAGTTACCATGTCCGATGTGGAGCGTACGGTTATTGAAGTTCACGGTATTGCCGTGGTATTGACGATCACCGATTGGTGAGCGGTCAGCGGTTCCTCGGCTCCCCCCAATTCGAACTGCCGAGTCCCTGCGAAGATCGGGGCTTTCGGTGTGCGGCAGACTACGAGTTCCGGGATGGCCGCTTGCGTTCCGATCTCCGACGTGGGGCAGTCCGCCGCGAACGTTGCCATGCGCCGGGGCCCCTAAAGGGCCATGATTGGGCGGATTGACTGAGGGACGGATTCTCACGGTGGGAGATTTCCCCGCGCCTGGCTCCCGGGCCACGTGAGGCTGGCTCATCGTCGGTACGCGATTGACAGCATGGGGCCCCGCAGCGGGTCGCTGCCCTTCTGGAGCCGGTTGCCTCGATCCTTCGCCAGAAGGCCTGCGGACCGTTCCCCCTCCGCCGGAGTGAGGAGCCACCGGACCTCGATTTCCACTGGTTCCCCCGGCGCGATTGCCCCCAGATCCACCACCCGGATGGCCACCTCCTCGGTTGCCGCCTTCGCCGTGACCCGCACCTCGCTGGGTGAGTCGCGTGTCCACAGCTGGTTGCTCCTCAGCCTGGCCCAGGTTCCAGGGGAACATCGCTGTCGAGCCCGCACACAGTGCGAGCCCTCCCAGGATGACGGTTCGCCAGATCGGTCGTTTCAAAGTCAAACGTTGCATGATGTGTTCTTGTGTGAAGTGTGAGTGAAATGGCAGGGCGAATCGACCTGCTGCAGTTTTCGAAGTTAAGAACTAGGCTACTTGTCGTCAGCAGTCACCGCCGGGGCGATCGCTTCGGGAACGGGGATCGGCGCCTGGCGAACGATGGTGAAGACCTCGCTGTCGGGAACTTGCACTCCGGCCACTTCTGAGTCGACCGATTGCCAGGTCATCGTGTGATCGTTGATTCGCTTGTAGATGCTTGTCGATGAGGCCGCCTGTCCGTCCGCAGTCACCCCCGTGGCCTTGAGCACCCAACTGTCCCCGTCACGATGCCAGAGACCTTCGGCATAGGCCCCTTCGGAATCAAAGATCCAGCCGCGCAGCTTGCCCGTCAGAGGGTCCCAGCCAATCCGCTGAGTCCCACTCATCGCTTCGCGACCGGCGACCTCGATTGAGAAATCGCGGAGCAGAAAGTTCCCATTGTCGATCGCCTTGCAGGAGAAGTTCACCACCGAATCATCCCCTTCATCGATCCAGTCCCCCAACAGCCAGCTGAGTTCCTGAAGTTGAGCCCGGTGTTCGCGGCGATTCTTGGGGGCACGATCACGCACGCTGGCGGCGAGCCATTTCCCTTCGGTCTTCACGTGTACTGCCGTGTAATGGCTGTCGATGGCCTCGTCCCCATCAGTCCGTGTCAGCGAGGTGCTGCCGTCTTCGACGGCGATTCCGGGACTGATGAACCGAATCGTGTCGATGTTCATTTCCAGAATGCAGCTGGGGTTCTCCGCAAAGAACGTTGTCAGTGCGTCCTCAATTGCCGGGCGTCCCTGAAAGACCTCTCCCGATTCGTCAACGTACTCGGCATCGGCGGTGAAGTGAGCGGCGACAGCCTTCGCGTCGCCCTTCACGTAGGCCTTGGCAAAGGACTCATCCATCAGGCGAATCGCTTCAATCTCCTGAGCCTGGTGCTTGGTGTATGGGACATCTCCAGAGGCCTGCTGATCGACCGTGGCACCGGTCTTGGCTTCTTCCGCATCATCAGGCTCAGCGTGGGCCTGAACAAGGGGCTTCGCGGGACGAGGGACGACGGGCTCCGCTCCGACAACGAAGCAGATCGCTCCGAACGAGAGTACCGATCCGGAAAAAATCGACATGGGACGCATACTGAACTCCAGCAGTGAAGATCCACGGGGGTGAGGCCGGGAGGTAGAAAGTCGGGAATGCTCCCGACTGACGAACTGTCAAGGGGGCTCCCAGGACGACCGCGGTGTGATGAGACACATCGTCGCACGCGGATCGTGGATACCGGGGCCGATCACCGCTGACTCAAACTGAGTCAGCGGCAATCCACGGCGTTTCGGGGATCTGTCGGTTTCCCGACAGGCCATCCCTCGTTAGTAGCCGCTGTAGAAGCCGAGGCCTCCGTAGCTGCGGTTGCCGTATCCGTAGCCACCGCCGTAGCCAACTCCAACGGTCGAATAGCCGCGGTGTCCGTAGCCACCATAGCCTGCATGCGAGTAACCCCCGTGGGAGTACCCGGTGCCGTAGTTTTCGCAATCACAGCTGTTGGTGTTCTGGTAATAACCACCTTGGTTGTAGCCATAATTCGCGTTCTGGCCCTGGCCACAGCAGTTGTTCTGGTGCTGTCGGCGACAGTGGCGAGCCTCTGCGTCGGTATTGCCCAGCATCAGACTGAACATGGCGGTCAGGACGACCCCGGTGAGCACGTTTCGAAACATCATTCCAACTCCCTTTCAGGAACCACTCCATCGAGCCCGAAGTGGGCTCGTCATCCGCGTGGAACAAACCCCGCGGAAAATCTCTGACTATGTTCTACCGGCGAGTGACTCGCCCTGGATGCGCTGCCAGACCTCGGCCCGATGAACCGAGACCCCGCGGTTCATTGTGAGCCCCAGCTTCACGCGGTTGCCCACGATCGACAGAACTTTGACTGTGACAACTCCCGTCGTATCGGCTTCATCGCCGATCAGCAGGGATTCCTCGGGCTTTCGAGTGAGAACTAACATGGAGTCACTGGGTCATTCTGGGCCGATGCCCGTGGATGGGGAATCGGAAGCGGGATGGTTAGCGTTCCAGACCTCGGGCGAGATTCGCCCGGTCAAACGAAAGACCTGGACCATCGTTCCACTGGTAAAGGCATGAATCACAGCTCCCGTGGCGGTTTCCACTTCGGCGGCAGCTTCTCGAATGGAGAGGCCCGTGATGCGGTTGATCTCCGCACGCAGACCACCGACAGAGGTTTCAAACAGCCGGCGGTGAAACTCGCGAACAGAGTTCGCCCCTGCACTCGTCTTCGACAGATTGATCTCTGCGGGCGAGAGAGCGTCGTGCAGCGTGACAACCAGCGTGTCGTCGCTCAGAACCACGGTCACCGACCTGGGAGCGATCCCGGTCCGTTCGGTCTGGTATTTGATGATCGCGTCAGCGACCTGTTGTGCCATAGTACTAGGCATGCGTTCTTCCTGTTGGGCATCCCATGAAAAAAGCCGACGTGGCGAGTTCCCTGCTCTCCAGGGAACTTGTCACGTCGGCTTACAGATGATCTTGCCTATCGACCGGAGCCGAACTGCAATCTCTCTTGTCTTCCGAGAACTCTTGCCAGACGCTCGACAGCGTCTTGGCAACACGGTCATGCTAAGTGCTTTGATGAGGATTGATAGGGGCTATCTGAGTTCTTCCGCAGATTCGTCCACATTCCTCGTATGCGGAGCCTGCTGTCAAGTACGACGGATCTCTTTCATCTCAAAGTTCTCCCCAACTGTCCAGGCAAATCGCAGCGATGGGATCATCCATCGAGATCACTTGCGTTTGAGCTCTCGGACCTCCGGAGACGAGGCGAGGACAAACATGATCACTTCCTCGCCCGTCGTGGTGCTGATGTCGTGATGCATGCTGATCACCGCCACACCCGTGATATCGCTGACGACGACTTCCAATTGCGCGCGGGCCGTCTCGATCAGCTGGGTGCGGACTTCCTTGAGCAACGACCATCCACGTTCCTTCGGGAGCGTCCGAACCAGCTGTTGCTCAGCTGCGGTCAAGACCCCATGCAGTCGAATCAGCAGCATGTCGCCGATGAGATGGGTCTGAATGTCTTTGGGCCCGCGGCCCATGAACTCTTGTTCGAAGCGCGCGACTGCTTTGCAGACAGCCGCTTCGATTTCGCCAATGGTATTCATCTGAAGAATCTCCTCAAGCGGGAAGGCATCGCTGTGATTGACTTCGCTATGTTTGACTTCTCCAAGCATACGAAGATGAGTCTTGCGGAGTTCGATCAAATTCGCATTGGACACACTGTGACCTACAGAGCAACTGTGCACCCGCTGAGACAACTACCATGCACATGGGTCAGTTTTGTCAATTCGTCAAACTTCCTGAATACCTCCTAGCTATTCCGGACATCCGGGCTATCGTAGTTGTGTTGCCGCAGCGACCAGTGTGATTCTGGTTCGAGGGCAACACAACTCGGACGACAACAGAAAATGCAGCCCGGCATCGATCGGGAGGCATGTTCGTGTGTAGGCCGACGCCATACGCCCCTCAAACAGGGTGCTGATCGCGTCGGCTTTTTTCGTTTTCGAGTCCTTGCATGGATGGCCTGACCTGTGATGTCGGACCTCCATCTCTGGTAGAGCTTGGAGGCTCCTCATGCTGGTGGTCACACGTCATGCCCATGAATCAGTTGTTGTCGGTGAAGACAAAGGTCTGCAGCGACTCATGAAAGTCACCGTCCTGTCCGTCGTGGGCAACCAGGTCAAGCTGGGCTTCGACATTCAGGACGATGTCACCGTCGAACGAACGGAAGACTGGAATCAGCTGCGTGGTCTCGTGCTGCGAGACCGCCTGCTTCCGCTGCTGAATTCCGATCCATTCGCGCATCAAGAACATCGCTGGGACGCTGTCCCGAATCCCGGTCTGCAAAGTCTGCAGGCCATCGCTGTCGGAGAGTTTGCATGAGAAACCTGATCATCATTGTCGTTGTGCTGGCAGCCATTGTGGGAGTTGTCGGCTTCAAAAAGGGCTGGTTCACACTGACCACTTCACACGAAACCGGTAGCCGCAATGTGGATGTGAATCTCAAAGTCGATTCTGACAAAGCCAAATCGGACGCGAACGAGATGACTCATATCAAGTAGCCGCGATCTCGCGAGACACAGATCTTCCATTCACAGACCGGAGTCTTTCTATGTTGTCCACCATTTTGATTGTGCTGCTCATCCTGGCTCTCATTGGAGCCCTTCCGAACTGGGACCACAGCCGCCAATGGGGCTTCTACCCAAGCGGCGGTGTGGGAATCGTCTTGATCGTCCTCGTGGTTCTGGCGCTGACTCATCGGATCTAGTGCGTGCTCCACTCTCTTCCATCCCCTTCCCCGGAGAATGACCATGCGAATCCTGATTGCCGATGCGGACCAGAACTTTCTGGAGTCATTCCAGTCGTACATGTGGGAATGTGGGCA
Source organism: Planctomycetaceae bacterium (assembly GCA_044337025.1). Lineage (GTDB taxonomy): Bacteria > Planctomycetota > Planctomycetia > Planctomycetales > Planctomycetaceae > TH-plancto1. The sequence goes on along the minus strand of JBIIOI010000053.1, from coordinate 32,514 downwards.
CGATGCCGAATTCGCCACCACTGGCCTGGAGTGCAGCGCGATCTTATATCGCTTCACCCCGGATGTCTTGATCATTGAACGGAACCTGCTCTGGGGCGGTTGCGATGGAATCCTGGCCAAGATGCGGGACAAGCCCGAGCTGTCTGACATCCCGGTCGTCATCCTGGCCTCGACTTCACAAGACCCCGTGGAAGACATCTCCAGCCCCAACGTCGTGGCCTGGATGCAGAAGCCCTGCCAGATGCGAGACACGCTGGAGCAGGTTCTCTCTGCGGTCGGCCCTCTGCATCTGAGCGGGCAGAGTCACTTCCGCGAGCGGATGCGCAGCCTGTCGCAGTAACAGGCTCGAAACGATTCACACTGTCCTTTACCAACACCAACACGATTCAGGAGATCACCCATGAACTGGGATCAAGTCCAAGGCAACTGGAAGCAATGGAGCGGCCAGGCCAAACAGAAGTGGGGCAAGCTCACCGACAATGAGCTGACCGAAGCGGCCGGCCGCCGCGAACAGCTGGCGGGCCTGCTGCAGGAACGCTACGGCTACGCTCGCGCGGAAGCCGACCGTGTGATCGATGAATTTGCCGCCGAACTCAAAGCACAGGTTCGCCCGTCAATCGACTAGGGCAGCGTCCATGCTCGACCATCAGGATCAGCCGCAACGCGCTAGCGTCCGGTTTCTTCGAGAGAACCGTGGGCTAGCGCCCTGTGGCTGATGAATTCAACCGGCAAACTGAACTTGGACTCGGCACTTTCTCCGGGGAACTCTGCGGACTTCTTTCGAAGTCACGACAGCTCCCTCGACATGAACAAGGAACTTCGCATGCAACGTATCTATTTCAATTCGGCTGTGCTGATGCTCGCCTCTCTGGCAGGCTGCAATCAAGGGACTCCGGGCGGCCCCGGAACGACAGACGCCAAAGTCGAGCAGGCCACGATCGGCCAGACCGACAACACGTTCAACTTGAGCGTTCCGATGATGTCCTCGACCCTGCAGCAAGGGGGCGAACTGCCGGTCACCTTGGGGATTAAGCGGGCCAAGAACTTTGATCAGGATGTCACCCTGAAGTTTGCGGACCTGCCCGCTGGCATCAGCGTCGATCCCCCAGCTCCCGTGATCAAGCATGGCGACGTGGACTCGAAGATCTCCATCAAGGCCACTGATCTGGCCAAGGTGGGTGAATACAAGGTGAAGGTCACCGGACATCCGTCTCAAGGAGGCGACGCTGCAGTTGAGTTCAAACTCTCCGTCGCGGCCAAGGACACCTTCTCCCTCAGCCTGCCGCTGCTCTCGACCACGGTCAAGCAAGGCGAAAGCCAGACTCTGGCCATCGGCATCAAGCGTGACAAGCTGTTCGATGAAGATGTCACACTCCTGTTTGGCGAACTCCCCACAGGGATCACGATGGAGCCAGCAGTCCCGGTGATCAAGCGCGGTGAGACCGAAGCCAAGCTGGTCCTGACGGGGACCGGAGATGCCGCTCTGGGCAGCTTCGACATCCAGGTGACGGGGCATCCCAAGCAGGGAGCCGATGCACGCAGCGACCTTAAGCTGACGGTCGCCGCTAAGTAGTGAACCGCCGTTCGCCCCCTGGCCCCCGCCTTCTCGACCGAGATCCCGATCATGTCCGACAAGAACGCCACAGTCGCCGTCTACGACACCCACGCGCAAGCCGAGGTGGCGATCAAGAAGCTCCAGCAGGAGGGAGTCGACATGCGGCTCCTTTCAATTGTGGGGAAGGATTACCACACCGAGGAGCACGTGGTCGGGTACTACAACACGACCGAACGGATGCAGGCTTGGGGCCGCCGCGGGGCGTTCTGGGGGGGAGTCTGGGGAGTCCTGTTTGGCTCCGCATTCTTCTGGGTGCCGGGTGTCGGGCCGGTTCTCGTGGGGGGGCCGATCATCGCCATGATTCTGGCGGGCCTCGAAGGTGCCGTCGTCATGGCGGGTTTTAGTGCTCTGGGAGCCGCCCTCTCCAGTATCGGCATCCCCAAGGACAGCATTGTGCAGTACCAGGCCGAGCTGAAGGCTGGCAAGTACCTGCTCGTGATTCACGGCACGCCGACCGAAGTCCAGCACGTTGCAGCCTTGCTGGCTCGAGCAGAGATCGAGCCGGCGCGGCCCTCCAATTCCATCACCTGCGAGACCGGCGAACTTGTGGAAGCCTAGGACTCTCGCACTCCTCATCTGGGATCACTCATCATGCTGTGGACCATCTTCATTGTTCTCCTCGTGCTGTGGGCACTGGGGCTGGCGTCGGGAGCCACGCTGAATGGCTTCATTCACATTCTGCTGGTCGTGGCCGTCGTGGTCGTGCTGATCCGCATTATCCAGGGACGACGCCCGATCTGAAGTCCGAGCGGGCAACGCCCCTCGGACCGACTCAATTCACACTGCTGTGTTGGTGTGCCGTGTGGCTTTGGTCACAAGTCGAGGTCGATGATCTCGACCGGCACAGCGAGGTTCTCGCGATTCTCAGTCCGCAAAGACTGCAGAAGAACAGCAGCTTGTTGCTGCTGTGCGGGGATCTCGCAAGTTGTTGGGAAAGGATGCTGCTATGAAGGACGACAGAAATCACAAGAAGCCGGCTGCTGCGCCCGCCTCGAAGGAAGCCTGCTCGAACGTTTGCGATGGTAAGTTCGTCAGCGTAAATGGCCAGAATCTGGTCATGAAGGATGCTCAGGGCCAGGAGCACTCTCACACGCTTTCTAAAGATGCCAAGGTCACGTGCGATGGGGCGACCTGCCAGTCGGCCGACCTCAAGGCGGGGAACCGGATTCGAGTGACGACCAAGAAGGACGACCGCAAGGTCGCGACCGGGATCGAATCACTCAACAAGCATTCGGAATTCGCAGCCGCCAAGGGTTGAGAACGTCCGCCATCGGAGAATCGCTGCGTCCGCCTTTCGTCTGGAGATCAGATGAAAGTGCGGCGCAGGCGGTATGGGCGCAACGATCTGTGAATCCCCGTGGTTCGCGGAATGCGAAGACTTGTTGTCTTCGCAAGCAGTCCATGCCCACACTTTGTCAGGACAGAAAACATGTTGGATCTGCGAAATCTTCTATTCAGTACCGTGGCCATGGCTGTGGTCGCGGGTAGCGCCTTTGTGTGTGCCGCCGACAAGGAACCCGTTTCACACGATGGCCAGGTGGTCAGCGCCACAGCTGACAAACTCGTGATGAAGAGTGTCGATGGGAAGGATGAGCATACGCACACCCTGACCAACAAGACTCGCATCACCTGCGATGGAAAACCGTGCAAGGCGACCGAACTCAAGGCCGGAGCCAAAATCCGTGTCACCACGCATGGTGATGACAAGACGATCGCCCACCGCGTGGAAGCGATCGACAAGCATACGGCGTTCGCCAGCCATGAGCACGAAGGCAAAGTCGTCACCATCAAGGGCAATCAGCTCGAGATGACCGACGAGAACGGCAAGAACCCACACACCTGCACCCTGATGGATGCTGTGGAAGTGACGTGCGACGGCAAGGTCTGCAAGGTGGCTGATCTCAAGGCTGGCATGCGAATCCGCGTGACGACCGAGAAGAAGGCTCCCCATGCCGCAACGCATGTCGAAGCTCTCAACCTGAATCCCGACTTCGCCGCCCTCTAACCCAGGCCAGCGGTCTCCAGGGAGGGAGAACTCAGCATGAGCGAGATTGTGATCTCGCCGGATTCAGGATCTTCACCCTGACTCCGGCGAGTTGTTTCCCTCAGAAGCGTCGACCGTTTCACCGATCACTCACAGGACCACACTTATGTCGAATTCCATCGTAACTCCCCTCGTCAACAGTGTTGAAGGCGCCTTCGACCGGGCCAAGGAGACCGTCGCGAATGTCGGCGATCGAGCCAGTCAGGCGGCGAACGCCGTTGGCGACATGGCCAGTGAGGCTGGACACAGTGCCGGGGCGATGGCCAGTCAGGCCGCCTGCGATATTGGGAGAAAGGCCAATGAACTGACAGCCAGCACCGGGGCCAGCATCAAGGGGCTGGGCGACAGGCTCAGTCAGACTGCCCCCAGTAGCGGACTGGTCGGGAACGCCTCGCAATCGGTCGCGAAGGGTGTGCATGACGGAGGCCAGTACATGCAAGACGCCAAGCTCAGCGGAATCGTCGAGGATGTCGCCCATCTGATACGCAGGAACCCGATCCCGGCCGTCTTCCTGGCGATCGGCCTGGGCTGGGTTGTCGCTCGCAAGATGAGGCACTAACGGCGCGTCGTATGTGGGAGTAGTACGGGCCTCCAGCCCGTGACCGCCATTTCTAAGGATCTCACCTCCACCCACCAGCGGAATCACGGGCGGGACGCCCGTGCTACGGCCTGGGCACGATGCCCATGCCGCGATTCACAACGGAAAGCGAAATCATGCCATCGGTTCTTGATCCTCCGCCCGTTCCTGTGGAGCAGCAGGCCGAAGCACTCGAAACACCTCCAGTGCAGTCCGCTGCAGCGCTGGTCGGGGGAATCGTTGGTGACCTCAAGAGCCTGATCGAGCAACAGCTTCAACTGACGCGGATGCAAATCGAGTCAGAACTGCGGCAGCGATTTGTAGCAGCGGCAGTCTTCATGGCGGGAGTCGTGACGCTCTCTGTCGGGGCAATCTTTGTCTGCTTCAGTGCCACCCACCTGCTGCACTGGATCGCTTCACCCGTTGGAGTTGATCCCGCGGCCTATCCCTTATGGATGTGCCACGGCGTCGTCGCCGTGATCCTTGGTGTGATGGGCGGGGGACTCACGTTGGTCGGTCGATGGAAGTTCCAATCTGTCATGCCGTGTCAAAACCCCGTCAGCGAACTCTTTCAGAAGTCCCCCAAATGATTGGCACCCCGGAACTCATTCAAGAGCAGATGAAAGAGACCAAGTCTCAGCTCTCGAACAAGCTGGAGTCGTTGGAGCAGCAGCTTCACGTGGCCGACGCCGTTCAGACCACTCGAACCGCTGTGGCGGCCACGGCGGAAGCTGTTCAGGCGACCGCAGCCACTGTCTCGGGAGCCATGCAGTCTGTCAGTGAGGCGTTCGATGTCCGTCGCCAGATCGCCCAGCATCCGTGGGTCGCTCTAGGAGGGGCCGCAGCCTTGGGATATGTCGCGCATCAGCTCATGAGTGACTCCCAGCAGAAGGCCGTACCGCCCCTGGACGACGCCGCAACGCTGGCTGAACTCGCCACTGACCAAGCTTCGGAACAACAAGGCCATCCGATCAACCTGGCGGCCACGGCGGCGGCTACTCGGGCTTACAACGAGACTCTCATGATGAGTTCCCCGCTGCTCCAGCTCAAAGGTCTGGCGATCAACACTCTGGTCGGTATTGCCCGTGAATCCGCAGCGCTCGCGGTACCCCTGGTCGCGGCCTATCTGGCGACGCATCTCAATCGCCCAGCCAGCCAGACGGCTGATGCCGCCACCACCGCGACACCGCAATCAGCCGCTGAGTGACGCATGTCGTAACGACAAGCTCCGTCGAACATTCCTCAACCCGATTCTGAAAGGCACTCCTCATGACAATTACGGCAGGCGTCTGGATTGACCATCGCAAAGCGGTCCTGGTCAAGATGATCAATAGCACTGAAGAGATCCGGGAGATCCCTTCCCAAGTCGACAAGGCCTACCAACCTCTCACTGGCCCAGCGTCCAAGCAACCCGGCCGGCCCCACGGATTCGTGGCTGAGGATGTCGTCGAACGCAAGCTCATGAGTCAGCTCAATGTCTTCTATGACGAAGTTCTGCGGGGGCTGCAGGGAGTGGAGTCGCTCCTGATCCTGGGCCCCGGCGAAGCCAAAGGGGAGTTCCACAAACGGCTGAAGACCAAGAAATTTCCCTGCTCCATCGTGGAAGTGGAAACAGCCGACCAGCTGACCGACCCACAGCTCGCGGCCCACGTCCGCCAGTATTTTGTAAATGGCAATTGAAGTCGTTCCAGCGACCGCGACTCGTTCACTGAGTTCGAACGCTCAGAGGCTGGAGGCTGTTGTGTCATCGACACCGATTGCAGAAACACGGTTGCGCCTCGCCTCCGACGAGGAGTTTGTCAAAAGGATTCCTCGATTCACGAATCTCGTAGATTCTCTTTCAACAACGAAGGAACTGTCATGATCCAGCCAACACTCGCCGAGCAGAAGCATCTCGCAAGCCTGATCTCTGGCATCAAGGTGGCCATGTTGACCACCATTGATCCGGATGGGACTCTACGGAGCCGCCCGATGGCGACGCTACGAGCGGAGTTCGATGGCACTCTCTCGTTCTTTACGAACGCCAATTCTCCCAAAGTGGAGGCGGTGCAGCACGACCAGCAAGTTAACGTCAGTTACGACGACTTTGAGGCGGATCGGTATGTGTCGATCTCCGGCCGGGCCACTTTGACTCAGGACCGACAGAAACTCGAAGAACTGTGGAATCCGGTCCTGCTGGCGTGGTTCCCGCTGGGATTGGAAGACCCTCAACTCGCACTGTTACGGGTAGAAGCGGACCGCTGGGAGTATTGGGACGGCCCAACGGCGACGATGGTGCCAAGGGACTGCCATAAGACAGCGCCATTGCTTGCGGATGAGATCCTGGCACTGCAGGAGCCACGAACCGGCGACATGAGTGATACCTGGGTCAGCCAGGACGTCGGCACCAAGAAGTCGAGCAACTCGAACGCTTGATGTCACGAAGCATCTCGTTTCTTAAATCACAAATGCAACGCCAGCGAAGATGAGAACTGACATGATCCAAGACGAGCGTCGACAGCGTCCCCAGAGGCAAGCTCCAACACCCCGGAAGTTCTGGATGCACCTCGCGATCTTCCTGGTGGTCAACGCGGGGGTGATCACTTTGAATCTGGTCCGAACACCGGATCGATACTGGTTCCAGTGGGTTCTGCTTGGCTGGGGAGCCGGGTTGCTACTGAACGCATATCAGGTGTTCGGTTGCTGCTGGACGAAAGGTTGCAGAGTGAATTCAGCCATCGAACCTGCACCGAGGGACACGCGGAAGTGATCTCAACCGTTGGAGGATTCCGAAGCGTGGAGTAGGAGTCGAGTGCATGCCCCGAGTTCAAACCGTTCCATTGTGGCAGCGTGCCGTGATCCTCCTCACCGGGACCGTCGTCGGTTTGGTGATCGTGCTGTTGTTGATCTGGGGGCGGCCCGTTCTGGTTCCGATTGCCTTGGCGGTCTTGCTGACGTTCTTACTGAATCCTCTGGTGAGAACATTGCAGGGGCGGGGGCTCGGTCAGCTCGGCTCGGTCATGTTGGCGGGATCAGCGGCCGGAATCGTGTTGGTGTTCGTTGCACTGATGGTGACGAATGAATTGGCCAGTGTGCTGGCCAGGCTGCCCCAACACACCTCGAACATCAAAGCTAAAGTCCAGTCACTTCGCCGACTCAGCTCCGGAAAGATGGTCCAGCAGTTTGAGGCAATGATCGACGAGGTCAGCCGAGACATTCAAGAGTCACCGACGGGAACCTCGCTGGTTCTGACGAAGTCTCCAATCCCGACTCCGGAACAGTCCAATTCCTCCAGGGACGGAAGTCTCCGGCAACGCGCATCCGTGCCGTGGATGTTACTCACGGGATATCTCGGTTCCGCGCTCGAGGTCATTGGAACCCTCGCGTTTGCGACGATCCTGTTGGTGTTTTTTCTTCTGGGGCGAGAAGACTTGCGAGACCGCATCGTGATTCTGGCGGGCAATGCGCGACTCGCCTTCACGAGTAAGGCATTGGAAGATGTCTCCGAACGCATTACTCGGTACATCGTCATGGTTGTGCTGCTGAACAGTGGATACGGGCTGATGATGATGGTCGGCCTATATCTCCTGCGGGTGCCGAACGCATTTCTGTGGGGAGTTCTGGCGGGTGGCTTGCGTTTCATTCCCTACATTGGCCCGTGGATCGGGGCGATCTTTCCGATCTTCATGAGTCTGGCGACATCCGACGGTTGGTCATTCCCGCTGGCCGTGTTCGGATTCATCGTCGTTCTGGAATTGGTCAGCAACAATGTGATCGAGCCTTTGGCATTCGGGCACAGCACCGGCGTCTCCCCCACGGCACTGATGATCTCGGCTGCCTTCTGGATGTACCTCTGGGGGCCGATCGGCTTAGTCATGTCAGCACCGATTGCGGTCTGCCTGGTTGTGTTGGGGAAGAACATCTCGCAGCTGGGGTTTCTCAATCTGCTGCTGGGTGATGGTCCGGCCTTGCGGGATCATGTCGGTCTCTATCAGCGACTGATGCTCGGGGACCAGCGCGAAGCGTCTGCGCTGATCCTGCAACGGATGAAGTCTCATCCCGCAGAAGAGGTTTACGATGCCCTCCTGATCCCTTCGCTCAACTACACCCGGCGGGATCTGCTACGAGATTACCTGACTGAAGACGACCAGCGCATGATCGTCGAGGGAATGCGGACATCGCTGAAAGTGGTGGATGAATCGCTCCACCCTGCAGTCACCACGACGCTGGCCGACGAGCAGGCAACAGAACCCGCAGCCAATGCATCAGTGGCCCCCCCGCTGCTCAAGTTGCTGGGATGTCCAGCTCGAGATGACACGGATGCGGTAGGACTGGACATGCTTCGCCAACTGCTCAATCCAGCTGACTGTGTGTTGGAAGTTGCGTCCGTCGATTTGCTGGTCTCTGAACTGGTGGCCCGGATTGGCGAGTCTCCGCCGGTCGCGATCTGTATTGCATGTCTGCCGCCGGGGGGAATGTCACACGCCCGTTATCTGTGCAAGCGGCTGCATGAAGCGGCTCCTGAGACTCTGATTATCGTTGGCCGCTGGGGCCCCAGCGGCGTCAGCAAGCTGGACCAGGATCGGCTGATCGAAGCTGGGGCCAACGCGGTGACCACCACACTCCTGGAAACACGGAAGCTGCTCGAATCGAGACTTCGTGTCCTGACTGGTTGAGCCACGAAACAGATTCCTCGAACCGTCCGAGTCCAGCCACAGAGCCCACTCAGGTTCCCGGTTCCGCGATCCCTCGCCGCCTTTCTCCCGTGGAAGTGGCCTACACCTTACTGAAAGCGAGGGGCTTCGGCGGTGATGAAGATGACCAGCTCTTCGCCGCTGACTTTGCTGATGTCGTTGTGCATGCTGATGACCTTGACTCTCACGGCTTCGTGGACCAAGGACGGCAGCATCAGGCGGGCCAGTTCCAGCAGTTGCTTGCGGGTTTGCTTGACCAGGACGCGGCCCTCTTCGCTTGCTATGAGGGAGTGAAGGCATATTTCCACTACTACACACACCCACGACCGCCCCCACCAGGGCCTGGGCAACCGGACTCCCTGAGATGCCTTCCAAACCGCTCTCTGAAACCGACCTCCCGACCATCTAAGCAAGACCGCCCCGTGGTCCAAAAAACGGGATCCACTTCACACCGCGGTGGAGTCCATGCGCCAGGCCGCCAACATCTCCGTCAGGATCAGTCGATTCGTCGGGTGATCATCGACCACCAGAACTCGCAGTTTCGGAACCAGAGCCAAATGGTGTTCGTCGCCTGCAACCGTCTTCGAGTCGACGTCGCCACAGGGAATCTGGAAGTCGAATGTACTGCCGATTCCCAGGATGCTCTCGACCCAGATGCGTCCGCCCATGAACGCCCACGATTTCCTGAAGACGGAGACAATCGGGAAGTACGTCACCGGGATTACCCACCCCGGAGCCACCTACCAGAAGCATCATCTGGTCGGCCCGAGCTGCCGTATGTCCAGTGGTTTACCATGGATCGAGAGTTCGAGTCCCTTCCGAGGCATTGGATGGCGAACGCGAATCGAACACTGCACTGTTGTTGGACCTGATGAGAGACTGATCTCTGTCAAGCGGGTGCCAGTGGAGTGTCGCGACAAATCACAGCAAGAGGGGAAGGCCGGAATGCCTTTCGACCTGACGCTCCGGTTCGTATTGCGCCAGACTCACGCATAGACTACAAATGATCTGTTCGCTGAGACTCGTTCAGCCACCACGACGACTTCGTCGAACGAAGAACCAGCGTGCTGGCAACTCGTCCAGACCGTTCCGATGGAAGCCCGTTGTCCTGTCGAATTCTGTCGACCCTCTGTCACTCACTGCGGGCCTCGAACGAATTCCTGTTCTGAATCTAGAAAGGAAAACCTCGAAGACATGCACCCCATCCTTACCTTGATCGTCGTCGTTCTGCTCACGCCGGCTTCCGTACTTCAGGCCCTGGACTATCCCTACATCACCGCCGAACCGCAGAAGACCGGCTGGCCGCTTTCCGCAGAGGAGCGGGCTTACGTTGTCGATAAACCCGAGCATGATCGTCGTCCCGGACGAGAAGCAAAAATGCACCTCCCAAAGCTGTGGCCCGTGGTGCCCAGTGCGGGTCACTTTGGCGGCGATGCCTGGCTGAAGCTGCATGAGGCGCATGTCCAGACAGTGCTGGCAAACCCGGGTCCGCTTGATGTGCTGCTTGTCGGCGACAGCATCACGATTCAGTGGGGCGAGTCCTGGAAGAAGCACTTCCCCGACCTGAAGGCTGTGAACATCGGCATCGGCGGAGACAAGACTCAGAATGTGCTCTGGCGACTCGATCACGGCGGCCTCGAGGGGCTGCAGCCAAAGGCGATCGTGTTGATGATTGGGAATAACAACATGTTCTTCACTCCCGAGACCGGCATTGAAGCGGCTGCGCAAGGGATCGAAATGTGCGTGAAGAACCTGCGTGAGAAGTTTCCGGAAGCGACCATCATCGTCGCGAAGATTCTGCCTGCACATGCACCGGGAAATCGCTTCTATGAGGACATCAAGAAGACCAACGCCGCTCTTGACCCGCTGAAACTCGATCAGGCCCCCCAAGTCAAATTGCTCGACCTGCAGACTGACTTCACCCAGGCTGATGGAACCATCAAGCCGGATCTGTTCACATCGGACAAGATTCATCTCTCTCCAGCTGGGTATGCGGTGTATGCCGAACGATTGAATCCGCTGCTCGCGGGACTCACTGTGGCTGCGTCCACAGAGGCCCGACAGTAGTATCCGCTGTTGAACGCCCCGAACTGATCGCATGAAACCCACGCTCACCATCGTCTTCGCCCTGCTGCTCGTGCCGCTGGGAGTTCTGCGCGCCGACGAAGTCGTTGTCCGCGATGCCAGCTCGCTGCGTTCCGCTCTGCGCGGTTTGAAACCGCGGACGACGCTGAAAGTCGCCCCCGGAGAGTATCCCGGTGGACACTTCGTCTCGGGAATCGAGGGACTCACCATCGATGCGCTCGATCCCAAGCAGCCGCCACTCTTCCAAGGCGGCAAGACAGGCTTCCAGTTCTCGCGCTGCACCGATTTGACGCTGCGGCACCTCCGCCTTCAGGGGCAGAGCGAAGGCGGCCTCAATCTCGACGATGGCGGCGATGCGGCGCATCCCGTCACGGGGATCACGCTCGATCACATTGAGATCAGCGACATCGGTCCCAAGGGCAACCACGACGCCATCAAGTGCTCCGGCCTCGACAAGGTGACGATTCGCGACTGCACAATCACCGGCTGGGGCGGACAGGGGATCGACTTCGTCGGCTGTCATCATTCGCTGATCACTGGCTGTCGGTTGATCGGCAAAGAGGGATTCAGTGCCAGCGCCGGCATCCAGCTCAAAGGGGGCACCAGCGACATCATCGTCGAGAAATGCCTGTTCACGAATGCCGGTGAGCGTCCGATCAATCTCGGTGGCTCCACCGGCCTGCCCTACTTCCGTCCGCAAGGAGCCCCGTATGAAGCGGCCCGCCTCATCGTGCGAAACAACACCATCGAGGGCAGTCTGTGCGCCGCGGCATTTGTGGGTGTCGACGGAGCAGAGTTCGAGAACAACACCATCCGCTTTCCCCAGAAATGGGTTTTCCGCATTCTACAAGAGACCCAGCTGCCGAGCTTCGTCCCCTGCCGGAATGTCGTCATCAAAGACAATCGGATCACATTCCGACGCTCTCAGGTCCAGACCGAGATCAACGTCGGAGGAAGCACGGCGCCCGCGACTTTCCGCTTCGAGAACAACCAGTGGCTCGCCGAGGACAGACCGCAGTCCTCCAAACCGAGGTTGCCCGTCGACGAACATGGGGGCGTCTATGGTCGAGTCGATCAAAACATCGACTGACCCGTGGTCAACTCGCGACTTCCGGCGGACAGATGTGTATGGCCCGGTGGTGAAGGAGATTCTGGCGTGAAGCGTTCGATCGTTGGCATGGCCTCCTTCGTTCTCGTCATGGCGAGTCCGCTCATTTTGTTCGCGAAAGAGCTACCGGCGTCCATTTCGTTGCTGCTCCAGCAATCGTGTTTCGAGTGTCACAACCAAGAGACGACTGAGGGGGGCCTGGATCTTACGTCGTTGTCGTTTGAATGGAACGACCGAGCGGTGCGAGAGCGTTGGGTGCGGGCGCATGATCGCATTGAGAACGGCGAGATGCCGCCGCAGCCGAGTGTACTGCCAATCGAGTCGCGAAAGGCACTGGTGACTTTGCTTCGAAAGGCAATTCACGATGCGGACGTTGCGGAGATCGCAGCTCATGGTCGCGGTCCAATCCGGCGGCTCAATCGAGACGAATACGAGCAGAACCTGCGTGATGTACTGCAACTGCCTCAGCTGGATATTCGCGACATGCTGCCCGAAGACCGCGAAGGGCACCGCTTCAACAAGACGTCGGAGACGCTCGATATGTCCCGCGTACAGCTGGCGGCCTACCTCGATGCGGCGGATGCAGCATTGCGACAAGCGATGGCCAGCGGCCCCAAGCCGCCCGTCAATAAGTTCCGAGCGGTAGCGACGAGCCTCTTCCCCGAACGAAGTACCTTCGGCGAACGCGAGGCGATGTTCTTCGCGAAGGATAACAAGGCACTCGATGACAAATCGCTCGATGATGTGAAAGACGATCCGGCAGTAGAACTCGCGCTGTTCCGTTCGGCTCACTGGCCGTACTACGGATATCCGCGCGGGTTCATCGCCCAGCTCCCGGGTGAGTATCGCGTGCGTTTCTCGGCACGCGCTGTTTTGCAGGTCCCGGGCTACGAACTGAAGCCGGCTGTTCGACCGGTCCCGATGACCTTTCGAGCCCGCAAGCCCTCCGGCCCAGACGTCTCGGGCGACGTCCGCGCGACCGGAGGGATCATCGACATTCAATCAGCGGTCGCGACCTACGAAACGACGATCCGCCTGCGCGTGCGCGAGACCTTCGAATACAGCCTGCTGGGGCTGCCCGTGCCGCTGGCCCGCAACGTCGATGGTGGCCCGCCGACCTATCGCTATCCGCCGTTCCCCGCAGAAGGCCAGCCGGGTGTGGCGTTTCAGTGGCTGGAAGTGGAAGGCCCCGTCTCCTCGGATGAATGGCCGCCCGCATCTCATCGTGTGCTGTTTGATGAGAAGAGTGGAATCGGTTTCCCGCGTGCCGACAGCCCCTCTGCGGACAAGCCCGCTCCAGAAAAGATTGAAGCCGATCGCACCGCTGCTGCTCGACTGCTCCGACGCTTTGTGAACCTTGCGGCGCGCGAACCCGTCCCGGACGAGGAGATTCAAAGATTCGAGAGACTGATCCAGGCTCGTCTGGAGGCGCAGGAGCCATTCGTCGACGCGGTGCTGGCGGGCTACAAGGCTTTCTTATGTTCGAGCCACTTTCTCTATCTGCGCGAACCCGAGCTGTCCGACGATCACTATGCCATTGCAGCGCGGTTGTCGCACTTCCTGATCAACTCGCGTCCCGACGCCGAGTTGCTGGAGCTGGCTCGCACGCAACGACTTCGCGACTCAGAAGTTCTTCGAGGAGAAACCGACCGCTTGATTGCCAGCGCCGGCTTCGAGCGGTTCATCCGCAGTTTCACCGACTACTGGCTGAGTCTGCGGCATATCCGACGCGATGAGCCCGACATCCGGCTCTATCCCGAGTATCGCTTCGATGATTACCTCGTCGAGTCGATGGAGATGGAGACACGAGCCTTTGTCACGGCCATGATCCGCGAGAATCTGCCTGCACGAGTGCTCGTCGATGCCGACTTCGCGTTCGCCAACGATCGACTTGCCCAGCACTACGAACTGCCGGACGCAACGAACATCACCGGTTCTGCGATGCGGAAGATCACGCTCCCCCAGGACAGTCCGTTCGGTGGCCTGTTGACTCAGGCGGCCCTTCTGAAAGTCACGGCGAACGGGACATCCACTTCACCCGTGGTTCGCGGCGCCTGGATCATGGAACGCCTGATCGGGGAGCCGCCGCCGCCACCTCCGCCCAGTGTGCCGGCCGTCGAGCCCGACATTCGCGGCGCGAAGACGATCCGCGAACTGTTGGCCCTGCATACGAAATCCGAGAGCTGCGCGGGATGTCACGCGAGGTTCGATCCGGTCGGTCTCGCCCTGGAGAACTTCGACATCCTAGGAGGTTGGCGGCCCCGGTATCGCGGTGTCGAGCAAGGGGATCGCATCACCGGCATCGATCGAGCGGGACACGACTTCGTCTACACACTCGCCGAACCCGTTGATGCGGCAGGACAACTGCGGGATGGCCGCCGTTTCCAGAACATCCACGAACTGAAAGCCATCCTCGCCGCCAACCCCCGCCAGCTGGCGCGGAATCTGTTGCACCAGTTCTCGCTCTACGCGACCGGCACTCCCGTGCGATTCGCTGACCGCGTCGAGATCGATGCGATCCTCGATCGATGCGCCGCAGACGGCTACCGTGTGCGCGATCTCGTTCACGCGCTGGTGCAGAGTCAGTTGTTTCTGGGAACGGAGGCCCACTGATGGAGAGCAACCTCGACTTCAGCAAACGACAGTCAGCAATTCTCGATGTCGCTCATTCCAGGCAATTGACGAGTGTCGAATGATGATTGTCGATTGCTGAGGTGGAAGAATGAGCCGAGTCTTTGGAGCCATGCGATGAAAGCAGGAGACCTGGAAGATCGCCTGATCAGCTTCGCTGTTCGAGTCGTCAATGTGACTGAGGCATTGCCCAGCACAAGAGCGGGAAACCATATCGCGGGCCAACTTGTTCGCTCAGGCACATCACCAGCCCCCAACTATGGTGAAGCCCAGAGTGCGGAGTCGCGCCGAGACTTTATTCACAAGATGAAAATCTGTCTCAAGGAACTTCGAGAGACGCTCGTCTGGCTTAAGATCATCGAACGCAAGCCAATGTGCGAATCCGGTCGAATGGCCGAGATTGTCAAGGAGTGCGACGAACTGATCGCCATCTTTGTCGCAAGTGTCAAGACCGCAGAGGAAAAGGCCAAGTCATGAACAACGTCAAGTTCAACAATCATCAATCGACACTCGTCAATCATCCGGCCCCAACCTCTCGTCGCCGCTTTCTGCGCAGCGCGGGCGTGATGCTCGCCCTGCCATTGCTCGATTCGTTGTCGCCGAAGTCAGTGCGAGCTGCGGAGTCGGCCAGTCCCCAACGCATGTTGCTCATCTCGAACAATCTCGGCGTGCTGCCGAAGCCGTTCTTTCCGCAGACGACCGGGCTCGACTATGAGTTGTCCCCCTACCTGGCGCCGCTGGCTGAGTTTCGTAACGATTTCACGGTTTTCAGCGGCCTCTCGCATCCCGGTGTCGTGGGCGGGCACAGCACCGAGAACTGTTTCCTCACTGCGGCGCGGGGACCGACCAAAAGCGGCTTTCGCAATCAGATTTCGCTCGATCAGTTCACCGCCGAGAAGCTCGGTCCGGTCACGCGTTTTCCCACGCTCAACCTGGGTGTGAACATCGACAAGGCCAATCGCAGCCTGGCCTGGACACGTGACGGAGTGCTGCTGCCAGCGGAAGACAAAGCCTCCTCGCTGTTCCAGAAAATGTTTGTGCAGGGGGATGCCGCTGCGGTTCAAACGCAGCTCAAGATGCTGGAAGAGCGCGGCAGCATCCTCGACACACTGCTCGAGGACACAAAGCAGGTTCGCGAAAAACTGGGCCGCGACGATCAATCACGACTCGATCAGTACCTGACCTCTGTTCGCGAGATCGAACAGAGACTGCACTCGGCGCGCGAGTGGGAACTCCGGCCCAAGCCGACTCCGACGCAATCGCCCCCGACGGACATTCAGGATCAGAAGCTGTTCTTCGAGAAGTTCGATCTGATGCTGTCGATGGCTCAGCTGGCTCTAGAGTCGGATTCCACGCGCATTGTGACGCTGATGGTGGATGCCTTCGCCACGCCATCGTTCCAGCTGGGCGAAAACGAGAACTCGACGACCGGTTACCACGACCTGAGTCATCATGGTCAGGCTGCGGACAAGGTGCGACAACTCGAGGAGGCCGACCGCCGACAAATGACGCTGATGAAGAAACTGCTAAACAGCCTTGCTGAGAAGCGGGCCGGAGCAGCACGATTACTCGACCATACGATGGTGCTCTTCGGCAGCAATATGGGCGACTCGAACACTCACGACAACAGCAACCTCCCGATCCTGCTCGCTGGTGGCGGCCTGAAGCACGGCCAGCATCTTGCATTCTCACACGACAACAACCGTCCCCTCTGCAATCTCTTCGTCACTATGTTGCAGAACATGGGGCTGGAGACGGAGGCCTTTGGTTCAAGTACCGGAACCCTCAACGAGATCATCAGGTAAGGTTTCCGACGGCCCAAAGAATTCCGTACCAAGAGCGCAGGTCGGTCTAATCCCTGGTGGCAGGACCCAAGCCATGAAACTCACCGCGACGCTTCTCATCGCCCTGCTACTCGTAGTGGCGTGGCCGTTACACGCCGCCGATCTTTCGCTGTTGAGCGAAGGAAAGTCCGACTATCAGATTGTCTTGCCCGACTCGCTGGAGACGCCGGCGCTGACCGAGTGCCTCAATCAGACCGCGAGACTCGTGCAAACGACCTTTGCGGCGAATGGGATGGAGGTCGCCGTCGTGACGGAATCCCAACGGGATGCCACGAAACCGGCGCTGCTGCTCGGCAACACGCGGTTCGCCAAGCAGCACGGTGTGGACGTGACGAAGCTGCGCGATTGGAGCTATGTACTTCGCGTCAGCGGCCGGGACATCATCATCGCCGGGCACGATCATGCACCGCAGGCGCCGACGGCCGATCCGCGCCGACCGAATTGGGACCGCGTCGGCACGGCGAAAGCGGCAGTGGACTTCTTGCGAGAATTCATGGGCGTGCGGTTTCTGTATCCGGAGCTGCCGGGTTACACGCCGGTGAGCGGCGCGGCGAGGATTGATCTGCGGAACTCGCCCGCGATCGAGTTTCTGCCGATGACGTCGATCGTTGTGCCCGACTCACTGGACGTGACCAAGGCACCGCTGCTGCGCGTGAACAGTTCGCATCCGGCGGGCGGATCGTTTTACGATCTCGCGCACAATCGCTTCCCGCGGGTGGACGAGCAGTTCGGAGGACACACTTGGGAACGAGCGGTCCCGGCCGAACTGTACGCCGAGCACCCGGAGTACTTCGCGCTCATCGGCGACTCACGGTTGCAGCCACTCAACGGCGGCGCGCAGTATTGCCTGTCGAACCCCGACGTGCAGGAACGCATCTACCGCGATCTCGCCGGGCATTTTGAACGCGGCTTCGAAAGCGTCGATCTGGGTCAACCGGACGGATTCCGTGAGTGTCAGTGTTCGAAGTGCGAAGCGCTCTACGGCACCGGCCAAGACTGGTCGGAGAAGATCTGGCTCTTCAACCGCCAGGTCGCCGAGAGACTGGAGAAATCACATCCCGATCGGCAGGTCACGATGATGAGTTACATCCTGACCGCGGCGCCTCCGAAGAGCTTCAAGGAATTCCCCGCGAACACCTGCATCATGCTCACTGGCACGAACGAAGAGGATATCGCCCCGTGGCGCGGTATCCACGTGCCGCGCGGTTTCACGGGCTACGTCTATAACTGGTGTCCGAACCTTGGCACGCGCTACACGCCGATGCGCACGCCGGGCTACATTGAGCTGCAGGTACAACGGCTCGCCGCGAACCGCATCCAGTCGCTGTACCGCGACGGGCCCGGACAACTTTTCGGCCTGGAAGGCCCGGTCTATTACACGATGGGGCGCATGTTCGACGACCCGCAGAACAATCATGCCAAAGACCTGCTCCCCGAATTCTGCGACGCGGCGTTCGAGAATAAGAGCATCGCCTTTTCCATGCGGGCTTTTTACGACGAGCTGTACAACGCCATCGCACTCTACTCGGACCACCTCGGCACGCGCAACGACGTGTGGACCTTCAAGCCGTTGCCGACCGACGCGCGCGGTCGCAAGACCGTCACCGATCCGTTTCAACTCATCGCGTTCCTCTATACGCCGAAGGTGCTCGCGGCGATGGAGAGTCACCTCGCTCAAGCCGAGAAACTCGCTACGCTGCCGAAGGTCAAGACGCGTCTGGCACTGGTGCGGACCGAGTTCGACTACTTGAAGCACTTCGCCCGCGTCGCGCATTTGCATCAGGCCTGGCAGATCGCGCCGGACCAGCCATCGCTCAATCGGCTGCTCGACGCCATTGACGCGCGGAACGCCTTCATCGCCACGCTGTTCGCCAAAGGGCATCAGAAGGAATGGAATCACGTGCTGTTTCCGTTCCCCGGCCACGATGCGAAGCATCTGCAACTCGCCTACGACGGCTATCAGGAGCCGTATGCGAACACCTGCTTCAATTGGGACACGCAAGCCCTGCGTGGCGCGCCGCCGGTCGGTCTCAAGAAACTCATGGTCGCCAGAACGAAGGCAAGCCTCACTCTCGACAGCTCCGAGTGGCAAGTCGCCGAGGCGCACGAACTCACACTCGTTCCGCCGCTGCATGCTCTGCCGCGTAAGACCACATTGCGGCTTCTGTACGACGCAAACGCCCTCCACATTCGTACCGAAGCGGAACTCGGCGCAGAGACTCAGTTCGCCCCGTTCCACCGCGACCACGTTTTGTCCCATCAAGAAGCGATCGACGTGTACTTGGCCCCGAATCGATCGGAGCCGCTCTTCTACCGCTTCACTCAGGGAGCGAACGCCACTTCGAAATACGACGCGGTCAACGGCCGCATCGCCGACCCGCTCGACCCGCGTTTCGGCAAAGATGATCCTACGTGGGACGGCGACTGGGCGGGCGAAACCCGTGTCGACTCCGCCAACAAGTGCTGGTACACGCATCTGATCATCCCGTTCTCCACTCTTGGCATCGAAGTTCCAACCCAAGGGATTACCTGGAAAGCCAATTTCGGCCGCAACTACGCCCAACCGCGAGAAATCATTGACCGCGCCATCTGGTCCAGTTCCTTATCGAGTACCAGCTTCGACGATGCCACCCTCATGGGCGAGATCGTTTTCGAATGAGCCGTTGAAGGAACTGGCTGACAACGTGGACCAAGTCTGAACAGGAACTCCATTTGCCGTGCAACACCCTCAGTTCACTTCCCCGATGAATCGGCAGGGGTTGGCGAAGGGATCGGCTCCAGAAACCAACCGGTCGCCTCCTGCGGCTTCGTTTCGGCAATTGACAGCAACTCGCCCGTCATGCGATGGATCGACCAGCGCATCGCCAATTCCACCGGATCGGCACTGACCTCACTTCCGAGCATCTCTTTAAAGCCTGGGATATGCGACTGGTACCCCATCCGACCGATCGCGATTGCGCTCGTTCGTCGGACTTCCGGGAACTCCGGAGGCATTCCGGATGCCTCTCGCACGCGCGCCATCAGCTGATCGGCGAGCTGACTGGCCAGGGCCGCGTCTTCGAGTCCCCCACCTCCGGGAACTGGCTCTGCGGGTGCAGCTTTCGCAGCGTCTTCAAACAGAACCCCAATCGCATAGATCGCACCGGACCGGGCGATTTCATGGTACTGCAAGTTCTTGGGAATATAGATCCGCAGAACATCCAGCGCCGGACGGTAATTCAGGACTGCGATTGCTTCAGAAAGATGAGCAATCTGATGGGAAACTCCCCAATCTTCATTGCTGATTGGCTCGCTGAGTTCACGGAGCCGTGTCACCATCGCGGGTGCGGTCTCCGGAACTGCCAGCTTTCGCAGAGCCCAGGCTGAGGCGATCATCACTTCGTCGCGATCCGAGTGGAGCAACTCCACCAGCCGCGGAGCCACTTCCTTTCGGTCCAGAGCCGCCAGCAGCAGGCAGGCCTGTTCCTGACCTCGCCAATCGTCGCCAGCCAGGACTGCGATCGCTGCTTCTCGAACGACGGACTCGAACTGAGGGTCCTGGCTGTGTGTGTAGAGTCCTTCACGCACCACGGCCCGCAGATCGGGATGGGGATCATTCAAGTGGCCTGCCAGTGTTCGCAGACGCTCCACGCTGACCAGCTGGAGAAAGGTTTGAATTCCGACGCGGCGAACTTCGGCAGCGCGGCTCGCCAGTGCCTGCTCCGCCACAGGCAGAACGAAATCAGGGGCACCTTGATAAAGGGCCCGCAAGGCTTCTGCAGCCACGGCAGGTTCGGTGTCCACCGCCAGACCCTGCAGCAGTTTCACGGCCTCAGGAGAACGATGGCGAGACAGCAGCGTCGCGGCCGTCAGCCGATTAACTCGCTTTGAAAGATTCCGAGACAACAGCTGTTGTGCATCGGGTTCCAGTCCTTCCGCCGTCAAACCCGCTGCACTGCGTGCTGCGTTCAGGCGCAGGTCAACCGGACGCTGTGAATCCTTCACGATCGAGAGCAGATCGGGCAGCACGGATGACATCTGAGCCAACCGGACTCCTTCGAGGGCCAGATTCAAATCACTACGGGTTGTCTCCGTGGATTTCAGTCTCTCAGCCCATACGTCTCGAATCGGTGCGAACTCCCAACGGCCCAGCACCGGTTCGATGAGCAAACGAAAATCCTGACCGTACTTCTGGGAGGCCTCGAACAGATCTGCTGCGGAGTTCCGAGTTTCCAGGATGATGAGTGCCTGGGCTGCGGCATACCTCGTGGCGCGGTGTTCCTGACCGTCTTTGAGAAGTTTCAGCAGATCGGGTCGAAACTGCTCGAGGTCAGGAAGCGTCTGCTCATGAGCCCGCGCCACAGCCAGAGCGGCCTGTCGATGGAGTTCCGATTCGGGATGCGAAAACGCTGACTTCCACAGCGTCAGCATTCGGGGATTCAGGAACATCTGGACCCGGGATTCTTCAATGGCAGGTTCCCGCTGCATTAGAAAATCGGGCTGAATCGGCGGACGTTCTTCCGCCGTGACCTGACTGTTCAGTCCGATCACGATTCCCGCCAGAAGAGTGAGGAGAAGTCGCATGAGAGCCTATTGCGGTCGAGACAGACGAATGGTTTGGAAGACCAGCACGATCAGGCTGACGCCCGAGAGGATCCCAGACACCCACCAGTGAACGGGAATCAGGTCGTACTCTTGGAATCCGGGAAAGCGAATGACCGATAGCGTGGCCGCGATCGGATTGATTGTCAGAAAAGTCTGGACGGTCGTATGTCCGAACGGAGCCCCGCGTCCCGCCCAGACCAGCAGGGGAACCACACAGATCGCCACCAGTACGGAATAGGCCCCCGCCGTCGCGGCTGCGGTCTGGCGGAACAGACTTCCCACGGCGGCACTGACCAGAGTGGCGTATCCCGCCGTCGCCAGCAGGCAGATCACGACTCGCTCAATCTGTGGACGCTGGGCGGGGTCGATCCAGACCATCACGACATAGCCCGGCAGTGTCGCACAGAGAACCAGTGCCAGCGTCAGGATGACCGACAACAGCTTTCCCCACAGAATTCGAATCACCGACATCGGCGTCATCTGCAGCAGGACCCAGCCTCCGGATTCCCGCTCGGCCGAGATCAGTCCGGCGGTCAGGCTGGGAGTGATCAGGACCAGCAGGATGACCTGCAGGATGACCAGGATTCCACCGATTGTTGAGACATCCCAGGCAATCGTGCGAGTCGCTGTCAGAATCGACATGGCCAGGGCCATGACGGCACAGATCGAGACCAGACGCAGCAGCCAGTGCAGACGACCAAACTTGCGACAGCGAAACTCCTTGACCATCACTGGATTGACCAGCGGCCCCATCGCTCGGGAACGGCGACCGGGGTCGACGATAAACAGAAATCGGCGAAGCAGTCGGACCTGCCAACTCTGATCGTCAACGATCTTCCCCGCACTGCGAACTCGATCAAACATCGTGAAGTTGAGACGGCTCATCGTCCAGAACGAGCAGACGACGGTGACCCCCACAGACAGAAAGCAGAACCGCAGAGGAACATTGGCTGTCTCGGCGATCCCATGCCCGGCCCCATCGGCCCCCCCCAGCAGTGACATGATCGCAGCCACCGGGGAAAACGACCTCAGCCAGTCCGCAGCCATTTCTATTGGCCCACCCGACCCGATGAACAGCGAGTAGGGCAGCAACGTGAGCAACCCCAGCGACATCACCGCCCCATACGCCATGCGGATGGCGGCATCGGTCGATGTCGAGGTACTGCTGACCAGGAGCGAGATCGCACACAGCTCCAGCCCCGCCAGCAACAGAACTGCGAAGCAGCCCACCAGCCCGCTGCCCAACGAGACGCCGCCCAGCGCAAAGCAGGCGGCTGCGGCAGGCAGACTGATAAACAGCAGCAGGACTGCGAGTCCGAAACTGGCCACCAGCTTGCCGGAGAAGATCTTCCACGGCCCAAGCGGAGTGTTGAGCAGCAGCCCCAGGGTGCCGCGGTTCCGCTCCTTCACCAGGCTGGTGGCTGGGAAGACGGGCAACAACAGATGCATCGCTCCCAGCAATCCGAACATGAACAGCCGGAACACTTCCTGAGAGCGGCTTCCCGTCAGGGCCATGCGGGGCTCTGTGGGATAACGCAAGCTGACCAGCAGCGTGAAGATCAGCGACAGTGCCCCCATCATCAGCACTGTGCGACGCTCGCGAAGCGTGCCGATCAACTCCCGCTGAATAATCGGATTAGCCACGGGCCGCCGCCTTTCCTGCATTGGCAAAGGTCATGAAGGCCTCTTCGAGGTCGGTCTGCAGTTCACGAAACTGCGTCAGTGGAATTCGTTGCTGCACCAGCTCTGCCAGGATCTCTCCGAGCGTGGACTCGGTGACAGCGGTCGTGAATCGCACAATGGCTTCACTGGGGACTTCCGTGACTTCGGCGGTTTCTTCCAGTCGCTCGCGAATCACCTGGGCCGCTCGCTTCAGTTCCGCTGGACCGAGCAGCTGAGCCTCCAGAGTGCGGCGCTGCGACACCTGCTTGCCGATCTCTTCCACGGTTCCGAATGCTCTCAGCTTGCCGTGCGTCATGATCGCGCAGGTGTTACAGATCCGGGCCAGTTCGGGCAGAATGTGGCTGGTCACCAGCACCGTCTTTCCCATCTGGGCCAGCTTCAGAATCAGTTCCCGCATCTCGATCCGGGCCTGTGGATCGAGCCCGTTCGCGGGCTCGTCGAGAATGATGACCTTGGGATCATGCAGGAGAGTGCGGGCAATTCCGACGCGCTGTCCCATCCCGTGGCTCAGGCTGTCGACATACTTGTCTTTCATGTAGGCCACACCGGTGATCTCCATGACTTCATCGATCCGCTGCACTCGCGGTCGGCGGGAAATCCCAAACGCAGCTCCGAAGAAGTCCAGGTACTCGTGAACGCGCATGTTGTCGTACGAGCCGAACTTGTCCGGCATATACCCGACCAGCTGCTTGATCTCCCGGGCCTGCTCGACACAGTCGGCCCCGGCAATCGTGGCAGTACCGCTGGTCGGACGCAGCAAGCCGACCAGGATGCGGATCGCGGTCGTCTTTCCGGCTCCGTTGGGGCCAATCAGACCCAGCACGTGCCCGGCGGGGATCTGCAGTGTCAGATCATCCAGGGCGGTGAATTCGCCATACCGCTTGGTCAGATTGCGGATATCAACAACAGGAGTTGCGTTCATGGGTGGAGTTCAACGATCGCTGCGAATGAGTCCGGGATGAGTGACTTCGGCGAGGCCAGAGCTGTCCCACGGTCGTCGTCGGGAACTTCGGCGGTGATCCGTGCCGAGATATCGACGAATTGCCAGTACGTCATGGGATTCGACAGTTTGTCTCCCGCTTCGAGTGGAGTCTCGATGACATCGGTTCCCGCATCGACTCGGAAGAACATCCGCCCCGACGGGTCGATCGGCATCAGGCTCCCATCTTCGACGGTGTGCTGCAGTGTCCCGACGGGGTTCTGCCAGACTCGCAGTGACTTCAACTGCCCATCCTGGTAGGCCGACAACTCGAGTCGTCCCATCGGGCCCGTGACTCGGAATGTGACATCGACCTTACGAGTCTGGAGCGGCAGCAATTCCGGAAGTATGTCGAAGGCCACCCAGCCGCTGTTCGGTCCTGACTTTTCGACGAACTGCCGGGCTCGGGAGTCGTAGAAGCCGCTGGGGCGGCTGCCATCGGGCCCCCGGATCTCCCGGTAGGTCAGGAATGCCTGGGGGATGGTGAATGTCATGCCCGGCGGAATCGGGAGCCATTCCACGGGTACCGCAACGACGGCGGAACCGATCGGAGCAGAGTCCGACTGTACCAGCCCCTGAGACCAGGGTTTGGTCCAGGCATAAATCGTCGGCACTGGCGGGAGCAGCTGCTCGGCCGAAGGAGCCAAAATCCGGGACATCAGTTGATTGCGCAGCTGCTGCTCATCGGAAAGAACAGTCGCCGCCAGGAACTGGCTGGGCCCCAGTTGCTCCTGAGCCACAGACCAGCGTCCATCACGGGAGACCGTCAAACCAATCCTCCCTGCAGACGTCGCCAAGATCGCATCACTGGCATCCAGCCCGTCCGGAAGTTGCAGTCGACCCGCGAGCGCACCGTTCACGAACGACGCGCTGGCCCGGACGGGGCGATCGACATGGCTGGCCGACTGAAATGACATCGTCCGCAGCCCTGGCTTCAGACTCAGCTTCTCCCAGGACCACTGGTCGATATCTTTCCAGACCAGTCGGCGGGTCGTCCCCTCCAGACCCGTCATGTCGGGCACTCCCCATCCGCCGGAGTTCCCGCGATATTCGGAAGCCTTCCCATCATCACGCGTGAAGATTCCGGCAGACCCCGTCAGGCGGACGTCCTCTGTTCCGGGAACCGACTGAACCAGCTGGACTGCAGCCAGATCGCTCGGAATCTCGGACCGGGTCTTCATGCCTGCTCCCAGCAGGACCCCCGCGATGACCAGCGAAAAGAGTGGAATCGCGAGTCCCAATCGTTCCAACTGCCCGCGACGCGAAAGCCAGACACCGCCACCCACAATCAACCCCGTGAACCCCAGCAGTGAGCCAACGACCAGTCCGCGACTCGGGATCCGGTACCCAATCAGTGCCTGAACGTTTTGCTCAGCGGCAGCCACCGGCAAGGCGGGTGCCGGTTGTTTGACGAAGAACTCCGCAGACAACGCGACCAATGGCTGACCGGGGAAGAATGTGGTTTTGAAGTTCCCGCTTTCCGGAGGCGGATCGTTCTCCAGGCGTGGTCGAATCCAGCCATCCGGCCCCAGAGTCGTAATCAGGATGCGACCGGATCCATACGACTTCCAAAGCGCCGCCGGCCAGTCGTCGCACAGAAAGGCTGGTGTAAATCCATCTCCCAGAACACGGACCATCGGAACCGGTTTGTCCAGTTGTCTTTCAAATGGAACTGTCCCCTTCGGAGTCGCAGGAACCACATTGACGTGGGTCAGTTCCACGGTGTCGACGACAGTCAACGACGCGTCGTCGCCCAGAAGTGCGGTCAGTAATTCGGGGCGGACCTGGTCTGCCATGATCCACAGCTTGCCTCCGCCCGTGACCCAGCGACGAATCGCGGTGATCCCCGCCAGATCGTTGAGCAGTCGGTCGTCAAAGATGACGAGTTGATCGAGCGCGCCCAGCACCTCTTCCCCGGGGGGAGCCTGCTCATCGCCCAGGATTGCGAGGTTGCGATTCATCCCCTGCTCGTAACGCGCCGTAAGCAGCACGTCGTACGGATTCGAATCGACCGACCAGATCGATTCCTGGACACTCGGTTTGCCGATGACGGCGGTCGTGGGTGAGTCATCAGCAATGCGAAGCGACTGGTCAAAGTGCAGGGCTCCCGTGTCGCTGATCGCCAGGGACTCCGTGTCGCCTTCGGTGTTCATCACATGAGACTGCAGCTCGAAGAATCTCTCCGTCTCGTCACCGCTGCCTGCGTTCATTGCTTTCGCGGCGGGCATGCGGATCGGATGCCAGATCACCATGCGCGACTGCGGAGGCATCCAGAACCGCCGCCCGTACTGGAGTGTCGGGTCTCCCTGAAAATGCGTTGTCGCCAGCAGATTGACCTCGCGGTCCTGAGCGTTCCGCAAGCTGATCTTCACAGCTCCCCAGGCGTCCGGCCGGTAGATCCCGATCCCGCCGACCGAGAAGTTCACGCGTTCGACGCCACGCACGACCGGGTCACTCTGCTGGGCGCGTAGCGGCACAGCACCAGCACCCGCAGCCCAGAGCCACAGGAGAAGAATCCAGATTGGTCGCAAGGGAAGAACTTCCGATGAGATGGGGAACTCCGCGAAGCAGATGCTACCGGCAGGGCAGTACTGTTCCAATCGTGTGGGGCAGGCGTCAGTCGCGTTCCGCAAAACCGATTCAGGCTTCTCAACGAAGAACACCGACGTCAAGGCAGATTGGCTCCCTCCCTCTTGAGTCCAGGTTCCGAACCGGGGTACACTCCGTGATGCGACAGGCGGGCGAGCAACTCGTCCTAGGTCACAGGGAGGTGACGAGTGCTGACGACACGTTCTATTGGCGGCAAGCTGGCCTGCGGGTTTGTGGCGCTGATCGCATTGCTCATTGTGCTGGGAATTACCGGCGGGATGAGCCTCAATGCGCATGCCCGCATGATTGAATCCCTGGAACGCAGCATCAGGCAGGCTCCGATCAAGGGGGAATTGATCTCCTCGTTTGGACTCTTGATCCAGCCCTTAACGGCAAAAATTCCCAGTGATGCGGAAGCTGACAAGACGCTCCAGCTTCTGGCGGCGAAGAACAGCCAGAATGAATTCTCCAAACGACTGAACGATGTCGACCGCAGCGTGGCAAGCTTTCGAGACCAGTTGAAGCGGTGCGGTGTCATGGCCACCGGTTCCTCTGGACAGAATCGCGAGCTGATCAATCTGTTTCAGAACATCGAAAGCCAGTTCAACCAGTTGCAACTGGAAGCTCCGCACTTGGGAGAGCTGAAAAACCGCGATGCGCATGTGCAGTGGATGCTGATTGCGGTTTCGGACCTGATTGAGAACACGACCCGGATGCCGGACCCGGCCGCTCAACTGGGGACCCTGCTGGGGAACGCTCGGGCGGATCAGAAGTTTTACCTGTGGCTGATCTGCGTTCTGGGTGTCGCTTCGTCTCTGGTCGTGGTCGCGCTGGCTGCGGGCGGGTATTTCTGGTTTGTGAAGCCGCTGCGAATACTGCACTGCGATTTCGAGCGCGTAGCTGGAGGCGACTATGCCCATCGAGCTCAGGTCGACACGAAGGACGAGATCCACGATCTGGCCGCCTCATTCAATCTGATGACCTCCCGCTTTCAAGACGAGCGGCAGCATCAGGCCGAGCAGATCCGGATGCAGGCCAGCAATATGATGCAGCATGAACGGCTGGCCGATATCGGGTTCTTCGCCTCGGGAGTGGCTCACGAGATCAATAACCCCTTGGGCGTGATCACAATGTGTGCCGAGACGCTCTCACGTCAGTTTCTGACTCCGATCGAGAAGTGGAAGCCCGCCGACGTTGAAGAGGGTCAGCAGTACAGCCAGATGATCGTGGAGTACACGAAACGCTGTGTTGACATCTCCGACGGGATTCGGGCCTTTGCCCATGGTTCGAGCGGCGAAAAGAATATCTATGACGTGACAGCGATCGTACGCGAAGTGGTGACGAACTCGGTCCGGCTGGGGCACTGTAAAGACCGCTCGATCGTGTTCGAGCAGCACGCCCCGTGCGAGGCCTTCTGCTGCGGCGGTGAAGTGCGACAGGTCGTGGTCAATCTCGTTCGCAACGCGCTGCAGGCGATGTCCCCCGGAGGAACGCTGAAGATCGCCTTGAGCGAGACCGTCGACCAGCTCGATCTGACTTTCACGGACGATGGGATCGGGATGACTCCCGAGACGCTGCAGAAGCTGTTCGATCCGTTCTTTACGACCAAGGAAGTCGGCCAGGGAACCGGGCTGGGGCTGTCATTTGCCCAGAAGATTGTGGTCTCCCACGGCGGTTCGATCACGGCTACGAGCGACGGTCCCGGAAAAGGCAGCACGTTCCGCATCCGCCTGCCGCGCGGAGTGGCCGCAACACGGGCCGCCTGAGCAAAGTCGCTGGACTCTCCGAGTCCAGTGGACCGAGTGGCTGGTCACAGCCTCGCTGAATCGAAAGCAGGAGTTGCCAGTCAGGGCAACTCGCACTTGCTTTGCAAGAACACCCGAGTGGCGAGAACCCTCACCCCCAGCCCCTCTCCCGGGGGGAGAGGGGAGCCGGACAGTTAGATGGCTCCTCGCGACTTGATGAGGTATCGTCTCCCTCGCCAACAGCCATCCGTGGCGCGCTTCGAGGATTCATCATGCTGCAGACCGTTCTTCACGACTGGCACGCCGCCCACGGGGCCAAGCTGGTCGATTTCGCCGGCTGGCATATGCCGGTGCTCTACACTTCGCTCGTCGACGAGCACCAGGCCGTCCGCCAGCGCGTCGGTCTGTTTGATGTCGCTCACATGGGGCGGCTGCGATTTGACGGGCCCGCAGCTCTGGAGTTTCTCGAACGCGTCCTGACGACTGACTGTGCCAAGCTGGCTGTCGGGGACGTCAAGTACTCGCTCGTCTGCCGCGAAGACGGCGGCATCCTGGATGATGTGCTGCTCTATCGTCGCGATCACGGCTGGCAGCTAGTCGTCAACGCCAGCAACCGGGCCAAGCTGCTGGAGTGGTTTGCAGCTGTTCCCGGCGTTCAGCAGGCGGGTCTCAAGGATGAAACCGAAGCCACCTGCATGATCGCCGTCCAGGGACCGCGCAGCTGCGATCTGCTGCAGTCCTTGACCTCAGCCCCGGTGTTGGGTTTGAGGTACTACACATTCACCGATGCGACGGTTGCGGGGATTTCGTGCGTGGTCAGCCGCACAGGGTACACCGGCGAGGACGGGTTTGAGCTGATCTGCCCGAACTCCCAAGGCGTTGAGCTGTGGGAGACCCTGATGCGAACCGGCGCCGACCTGGGAATCGCAGCCTGCGGACTGGGAGCGCGGGACACGCTGCGGCTCGAAGCTGCGATGCCGCTCTATGGTCACGAGATGGATGAGACGGTCGACCCGCTGACAGCCGGTCTAGCGTTCGGGGTTCGGCTTTCGAAGACAGGCGACTTCATCGGACGAACTGCGATCGAGCGCGTGAAGGCCGCTCCGACGGGTAAGAAGCGGGTCGGTCTGAAGCTAAGCGGGAAGCGAATTCCGCGTGAGAAGATGACGATCTGTTCTGAGGGGCAACCCGTCGGGATCGTGACCTCGGGGACTCAGTCCCCCACGCTCGGCGGCCCGATTGCGATGGGTTACGTACCGGCCGAACTGTCGGCACCGGGCACCCAGCTGCAAGTCGAAATCCGTGGCAGCCTGGAACCAGCCACGGTCTGTGCCCTGCCGTTCTACAAACGCAGCTGACACTTCTATTGGTCGGTCTGCTTCTCAAACCTCGCGAAAGCCGTGGTCCTCTGGATCACGGCTTTCTCGTTGTCACCTTGCGAGACAAAGAACGCCACCAGACCGAGTTGCTCAGCGAGCTGCGGTCCTTCAACCGGTCCCAGAACCATTAAAGCGGTGGCCCAGCCATCAGCCGTCATTGGATCGGAATCGATCACGGTGACCGACAGCAGTGAGTGCTCCACAGGGGCTCCGGTGCGAGGATCGATGATGTGCGAATAGGTTCGTCCGCCGACCTGGAACCTCTGCCGTGTCGTTCCGGATGTCGAGATCGCGTGCTGGTGCAGATTCACCTGCGTGATGAGCCGCGATGGGTCCAGCGGGTCAGAGACTCCCACCGCCCAGGTGGCATTCCCGATCGCCAGCGACTCGCCGCCGACTTCGATGAGTGCGTCGTCGATTCCAGCCGATCGAAGCACCTCGGCCAGCTGCTCCAGGGCATACCCTTCGACCAAGGCATTCAAGTCCAGCTCGACGTCAGGATCGGTCTTGCGGATTTCAAGGCGGTCCTCGGAGATACCAAGCTGATCGATCCCGCAACTCTGCCGGGCCGCATCGATCGCAGCTGGGGTTGGCGGTTGCCAGTCAGCCGAGAGCTCCCGGAGCTTCCAGAGCCGGGACAGTGGGCCGATTGTGGGATCGAACGCACCTCGCGAGCGCCGCGACAAGTCAATCGCCCGCAGCGTCACTGCCACCAGCCCTGCGGGGCTTTGTCTATTCATCACGCCCGACGGGTCACGATTGAACCGGCTGAGCGCCGAGTCCGGCTGATAGAGCGAGAAGGTCGACTCGATCAGATCGAGCTGGGATTGAATCGCAGATTGGGCCGCCTGCAGTTTGTCTCTCTGGTGTTCTGTCGTCAGAACTGACCAGGAGGTGCCCATCGTCCGACCTGAGACGGCAGACTTCTCGACGGGAGCGGTCGCTGGCTGCACAGCTTGTGCTCGGGACCAGCTGACCTCACCCGCCCCGACACCGAATACCAGACACACCACCGCGACCAGATCACTCCGCGTCAACTGGTCGGATCGCGAATGCCGTCGCACGTAGTCCAGCACGGCTCCCGTCGGACACCCAAATCGGCAGTAAGCCATTGGGACAAACAGCGAGGCCACCAGACCGACAACCGCAGCAGCGCACGTCGGCCACGCAGCGGCCCTCCACGCGTAGGCATCAAACGGTTCGATATCGACCAGACTAAACGGAGCTTGCGTCAGTGTTACGAATACGACCCAGGCCAGCAGCAGCGGGCGAATCGCCAACAGCCCCCGTTGCAGCCACTTCGGCAGTCGGCCTGCATAACGAAACCGCCGAGGCAAAAGTTGCTGCACCGCCCCATGCGGGCACAGATGTGAACAGTAGATGTTCTGCTTCGCGACGATCGGCACGGCAAAGGCGGCGATGCTCAAAACAATGAGCCCCAGAGCCTGTCGAGGGAGTCCACTTTGAGCCCAGCCGACAAACATTGCGAGCGACAGCAGCTCTCCATGGACCAGGCCCAGGACCACGATCAGCAGAACCTGGTAACTGCGTCTGAGCCACACGTACCCCTTCAGCCGAGTCAGTCCCAGGAGCAGCCCCAGAGCAATGATTGCCACGGATAGGATCGTTCGAGTGTGATCGGTTCGGTCGTCGGGAGTATGCTGGGACTGGGAACGCTGCTGCTCCAGATCCGCGGCTGCCTTCACGAGTGAGCGGGCCACAGCCAGGCTGGTCATCGTAGCTCCCGAGACGCCTTCGACGCCCGCCGCCTGGAGATCGAGCAGAGCCAGCTCGGGCAACTTGTACTTGGCAAACAGCGAGCGAAAGTAGTCGTCATCACGGACGTAGGTCACGTAAGGTTCGTTGTCGAAACTGGCACCGACCGTCACGGCTGTCAGCGTCCCGTCCGGGGCAATCCCGATATGCGACTCGGTCGGCCCTTGATAGCCAATGATCTCGTCCGCTGCGGGGGATGTCCGCAGCACCGAGCCGACCGGTTGGCCCGCCGCATCGCTGGCATGCCACAGCGAAGAGATCACCGTATCGGGCGTGACAGCTGCTGCGCTGGGAAACAGCTTCTGGGCATCCTCCACGGTCAGCGGTTGTGGGAACTTGGTCGCAACGGTGGCTGCCCCGAGTCGCTTTTGAAGCCCCTGGACGATCGCCAGCGAAGTCAGTGTGGCTCCGGTGACCCCATCGACTTTGGCCCGCACCGCTTCCTGGCTGGTCAAGCCGACCCACTGCGAGAAGAACTGCGGGTCACGTTCAATCAAAGCCACATGGTCTCGCGTATCGCGACTCGACAAGACGCTGACGCCGACGATCCGGTCATCGCTTCCAAAGGCGATCAACAGATTCGTCGGCCCCGAGAACCCTCGAAACGGGTCGCTGTCGGGTGCGGTTTGCAGCACGCGGCCCAGCTCAGCACCATGACCATCCAGGACCTCCAGAGTCCCAGGTTCCTCCGCTGGCTGGAGCCTGGTCGCGGTCGGGAAGAGTGCCTGTACTTTCTGAAGCGGGATTTGCGGCAGCGCCTCATGAGCGGCATTGAACCGGTTCTGCTGGCGATGAATCAGCCCCAGAATCGCAGCCAGCAACAGCACGCGCAGGCTGTGAACGAGCCAGGCTTTCCATGCAGCACTCCGCTGAGACTGATCAACTGTCACGCACGAATTCCGATACAAGGCCGGTTCACGGGGGTCTCACTGCCGCGCTGTTCGCATGACCGCACCGCAGAGAGACGCCGGAGTATGAGAATTCTCGGTCGCTTCGGAAACGCTAGTGCAGTGTCCAAGCTGGTTAAATCCATCAGCCGCAGGGCGCTAGCCCCCGGTTTTCGTGAAGAAACCGGACGCTAGTGTAGTGCCTCACAAATAATGGAACTTAAATGTCATGGCTGGCGTCTGATCTTCTGGGCCGGGAGGATCAGTGTCATGCGAGTTGCAGTGAAGATCGAGTTGACGGACATCGAGCGTTCC
>JBIIOI010000141.1:0-3385 GCA_044337025.1 Planctomycetaceae bacterium | reverse complement strand
CGCCTGCATGGTCATCGTGCTCAGACGGTTGTAGAAAACGACCATCCGGCGGCGACCCGCTTGAAAGCCCTGCAAACAGGTTTTGAAACCGGCTCTAGGCAAACCCCATTGTGAAGAGCGATCCGACTTCCGAGTTGGCCAATGACGATCTGCTTGGCCAAGTCGGTCTGGAGGTACTTGCGACGTTTGTAACAAGAGAAGGTCACGAAATGAATGTGCTTTTCGTTGTCATAGACTCGACGCGCGACCATGGTGGCCTCTCCATGAAAGCGATGTGGAATGGGTGGCCCGGCCAGGTTGGCCGGGTGCCGGTAGGCACAAGACGCCTCTTCTTGGGCGTGCGAATTGTGGGAAACTGAACGCTGATGAAGAGGCATCTTGTCGCTGCGCGACCCAACCGACAAGTCGGTCGGGGCACCCACGCGCGTGTTTGAATGTCAATTCCCGGCGGGCGTGGCTGGGACGGAAGAGCCATTGAGAATGGGTGGCTGGGGCGTCCCAGCACTGGCATATGTCGACCATGTTCTCTCGCAACCAGTTCGTGACCGACCCACGAGTTCCTGGGCCCCAGCTTTGCGAAGTGGCTCAGAAGCTGGGGCTCGTGAGGTATTGGGTGGGTGGAAGTTTGTTGGAGATTCACGCAGCGGGTGAGGTCCCATCGCTTCCCGTCCCAGCCACACCGACAGCAGGAGCGGCACGGCGTCAGCCACCCGAGCGCGGTCGTGAATGAATAATCGATGAATGATTCGCGTGTGCCATGGATAAACTCGTTCAGGTCATGTGCGATTCGTTTTGTTCCGTACACTTTGCTCATATGTTCCACTCAACGGAACATCGCACGGGGCCATCCTGTGCGAACCATCTCTCCAGTCAGGAGTGACATCATGTCACGCTCATTTTGTGGTCTGTTCGTCGTTGCCGTCTTGGTCGCGTTTGCATCGGCCGAGGAGCCAAAACCCGGAGCCGCGCTCAGCAGCAACATTCGCGTGCCCGCGAACATCGGGTTTGCAACGAACGTCTCCCCGGATAAGCAGGTCGCGACTCTGATCTTCGACAACCTCTTCACGGAGGTCAATCCGGTCGTGCAGGGTGCCCAGGGGGCATTCAATCAAACTTCGAACCAGTCGAAAGTGTTTACAGTCAACGTTCCGTATACGACCGACCAGCGCAGTGTGAAGATGACCATGGACTTGCGAGGCTATGTCAGTGTCGATCCAGGAGCCACCGTCCGCCTGATCGCCTGTGCCGGTGATACCACTCAGATTGTCAACCTGACCTGCGAGGACAAGAAGATTGACCTCAAGGGCCAGTCCAAGGCGGCCCTCGCTCCTCAGTCAGAGCATCAGCAGTTGAACGACTACCAAAGTCGCATGGAGTTTACGCTCCCGACTCACTCCGCGAAGCCTGTTTGCCAGATCACCCTGTTTTTGCTGGCCGAGCACGAGACAGATAAAGCCGACACGGGCGGCGCTCTGCTGGTGGTGGACTCATTGGATCTGTCGATCAATCCTCAGAGTGATGCCAAGATCAAGCAGTAGACCCGTTATGCAGCAGCGGCGCCCGGCAAGCCCCCGACGTGAGTCGGGGGTGCCACGCGGGAGGAACTCATACGCCGCCTCTATCTCCTCGGAGTGACTGGCGGTGTGGACCGAACGTCCGGTCTGCCACGGAGGACTTACGTCCTCCGCTCGCTGGGTCTCGACCATCTGGGAGAACAGACATGATGCGTGCCACTGCTCTGTGAGCAGTGCTCTTGATCGGCGGGAGTCGTGGGTTACACGGCACGGCTCACAGAGCCGTGGCACCCGATGTGATCGGGCACGCCCCAACCGGGCCACGCCGTAAGGACGACGAAGGATGAGTTTCCATCCTTTCCAATCATGGGTTCGCCTGGATACGATGCCCCTGTACATCACACGGCCCGGATACGACCGGATCAGCCAGTCGTCGCAACCGGTGGCCGATACTCAAGTCGTGTGTCGAAAGCTCCCAGCCAGAGTGTCTGATGAACATGAAAAACTCAATTCTCTGGACGAGTATCGCTGCCTTCGCAATCTTTCTGGGAGGTTGTGAGAAGTCTCCTACCGATTTGCCATCAGCTCCGAATTCCACGCCTGTCGCGGTCGCTACGTCCGAAACACGCATTGCATCGTCGTCACCGATGGCGACACAAGCCCCAGCGACGATGACTGAAGAAACCGTACAACCGCAAACGGTGGCCTCGGACAAGGTGTCCATCACCGCGAAGGCAGAGTTTTACGTTCCGTATGTATTCAAAGTCGAAGGGACACCCCAGAAGCCCACACTTCCAAGTTTGGATATCAAACTCATTCCCCAAGGCGGACAGTCGCAGGAAATCCTGCTCGCGGGAAACCTGCGGGTTGATCGAGCCGAAGCGAATGGCCAAGTTCTTCGGCTCGATTTCAATGAGTACCTGGAACGACTGGCTGAGTTGCCTCCATTGCGAGGCCGAGTGACATATATGGGAGATCACATCTTCCTGCGATTCGTCTATCCGGGCGCGCCCATCGATCGTGTGGCTCGATTGACTGGACAGTTACAAGCGGTCACCAGCGGCCAATCACATCAATACAAGAATGTCAGGTACTCGGAGCTGGCCAAGCTCGCCGAACGCGATCCTCATTTGAAAGCAGTGGGATTCACCGTAAAGCCCGAGAAGAGCGAATACACCGAAGGGGAGAGTTATGAGATGACGACAACCTCTCAAGGCATTCTCGTCAACATTCTGTTTACCGATCCAGAAGGGAATAATCGTTATGACAGCTGGGATAGCACATACCCAGCCGAAGGCGGTGTCCGGTTTAAGACTTCCAGTATTACCGCAGAGGATGACGCTTCCACTCGAATCAGTTTCACTCTTCACACAGACCTGAAGCAGATCACGCTCCCGTTCGACTTGAAGGATATTCCAGTCGCTCCACTGGAGGAACGGCCTGCTCCCGAACTGGAAAAGACGGTGGTCTTTGTCCCGAGTGAGACGAACGCCTCAATGCCAGACGGATTGAGAATGGATGCGAGAATGGATTGGGGACGAGCCACTGGTCATATCTTTGGAAGCTCAGATCCGCTCTCAGTTCTGGCAAACATTGAGATCAGCGGGCCCAATGCCCGAAAAATCGAGACCGTCAAATCGGTGACAGTCTCAAAATCGATCAGCGACCGAGGGGAAATCCTTCTGCATGAGAAACACGCTCCCAAGGGGCAAGTGTGGCACCGCCCGCTGATTGAGTTTGGAAGAAGTAATACATCAGAGCAGGGGCGACCTGTTGAGTGTCAGATTCTTTTTTCCGTTCCAGACGAATCTTTATCCAAAGTTCAGGAGTTATCGGGTGAGGTAGCGATGCTTGTTGTGGAAGAACGGGAG
>JBIIOI010000052.1:0-40869 GCA_044337025.1 Planctomycetaceae bacterium | reverse complement strand
ACCGCCCATAGGACGGAAACCACGACAGCGTGATGAGCATGACTGAGCACTCCTTTGCTCAACACTCATGCAAATGCCTTGCCAACTGAAAGTTGTTGTGGAAGGGTTTTGAAACCGGCTCTAGCGTCCGGTTTCTTCGCGAGAACCGCGGGCTAGCGCCCTGCGGCTGATCGATTCAACCGGTCTCTTTCGCCGGGAAATAGCTCTACTCTTTCCCGACGCTGGCCCCGATCAGGCTTAGATAGACCTCGTCCAGCTTCAACGAGACCTTCAGACCGTCCGATTCCGGGCGGACTGTGAACGAGATTGAGTCGTGGTCCGGGTCTTTGATGGCGATCCGGGCGGCTTCGGTAAAGTCCTTGGTCTTCTGGTCCTGGGCCTGGCCGAGCAGTCCGAGCCAGTCGGACAAGTGCAACTGGACCTCGATCAGATTCCCATCGGAGGTCCGGGAGGAACCGGCTGTCTCCAGGCTCTCGAAATCGCTGAGCGCATCGGCATCTCCGACCAGCAGCCAGACCGTGTCCGGCTGGATGCCGATGTAGAGACTCGGCTTGCCGCCGTAGAACTGCTCTTCCTTGTCACCCGAATCCTGGCCATCAATGCGCGAGAACTTCACGCCACGGGCTGTCCCCGCATCCAGAGTCACCGCTTCCACTTTGTCGGACCCTGCCGCTTCGGGCAACAGCTTGGCGAGCGAGTCGGCCAGCTTCTGACCTTCAGCCACATGGATCCCCGCCACGACCGTCATCCCGGTCTGCGGCTCACCCGCGAACTGCAGCAGCACATCAGCCTGTCCTTGTTCCACGGTCTGGGTCAGAGCTTCCAGGACCTGGGCCACTGAGCTGCGGTGTGTCTCAGGAATGTCCGCCAACGGGTCCTTCTTCTCGCGAGCAATCCGGATTCCCTCGGCGGCCAGTTTGGTCAGATTGCTGGGAAGCTGGGCCCGCAGGTGGAGTGACCCGGCGGCATCGGCAGTGGAACTCGCCAGAGGAGAGGGGCCTTCAACCAGCTTCAGCAGACTGGTCCCGACCTTTCCGGAGTCGGCGAACTGCAGCTTCAGATCGATCTGAGCTGTCTTGGACTCTTGGGAGATGTTGAGCCCGATCCAGGCGGACTTCACTTCGGTCAGAGTGGCGAGCGTGACGGACCGTGCGATCTGGACAGCCTGGAGTTCGGCCTGTTTCTCGGGGGACGTTTCCTTCTTGAGCTTCTGGATCTGCTTATCGAGTTCACCCGCCGCTCCGAACATCACGAGGTCCCACAGAAACCGGGGAACGCCTTCGCGACGGACCTGGATGACCAGATCGTACTTCCCAGCCATCGAACCGATCAGCGGCTCGGGCAGGGGGAGCGCGGTGTCGAGCAACTCGCTCTTCTCGGTCAGGAAGGCGTGCCCGTTCTGCACCTGCACGGCGAACGTCTTCTCGGGCGTCTTGAACTCGTAGCGGTCAGCCTTGTCGGTCCCTTCGAGCGAGAGCACGTTGCTCAAATGAGCTGTCTTCTGTAGGGCCTCGACGTTGGTGACGGGGATGAAGGCGACGATGTCCGGATCTTTGTTCCCGCTGGTCAGATCGATCGGCACAAAGGCATAGACGCCGATCGGCTTGGTCCGGTCGATTCCCTCCAGGTTGTTCAGGTTGGTGACAAACCCGCGAATCATCGTCGCCAGCTCGGGTCGCCCGCCAGCGGTGACGATGTACTCGACGTCATTCAGCGTGCCGTCCAGGCTCGACAGATAGGCGACAGCCACCGGCTCCCGGCTCGGAGTCTCCCCTCGGGAGACCGTTGCCGGTACGAGAATCGCCACACACAGCAGCACCAGACCACGGAGCATCGGTTCACCTTCTCAGGAAATCGGGACACGAGATTTACTCGCCGTGTCCGCCACAGGTTGCGACATCACGCTGACCCGTAGCAGAATTCGTAAGAATTCTGCCGTCCAGCGCCCAGACGATGACCTACTTCTTCCCCTTAGGATCGAGGTTCTCGTCCAGCTCAGCTGGAGTGACGGTCGATTCTATTCCGCCCGCTGGGACTTCGGCCTTGGTCAGCCAGACCATCCCGTTGAGGATCGTCTTGCGGAAGTCGGCGTTCCCCCAGTTGTCGTGAAAGTGCCCGCCGGTGAAACCGAAGCCGCGGCCTCCGTTGGGCCGCTCGACGGCCCACATCATCGCTTCGGCCCGGCCTTTGTTGGCCTGGATGTGCGGGTAGGGACCCTTGGGATAGACATAGGGGCCATTGCGGACAGCTTCACTCGGCTCAGCCACCAGGATCGGCTGGAACTTCATTCCGGACCGATCCGCAGCTGAGTGGCCGGGCAGGTCATCGATGAACCGCATGTTGAAGTACCACTCATCTTTCACCTGGAACGGCTTTACGCCGCGTGTAATCGGGTGCTCGGGCAGGTTGTCGAACTTCGGCTCCCAGATCGGATTGCAGGAGAAGCTGTTCTCGTAGTAGCCCCCGATCCACTGCTGGAACTGAGCCCCGGCCTGATCGCGAACGACTTCAACTCCGTAGTGCATACAGCCGATCCCGACCCCTTTCTTGACCCACTCTTCGGCCAGCTTGAGGCGGCGACCGTCCTGCTTGACGAGTTCGTGATTTCCGCCGCCGTCCATGTAGAACACGATCGCGTCCGCCGAATCGAAGACCGACTCATCTTCGGGCCAGCCGCCAGTGATGACCGTCGTTTTGACGAGCGGACAATTCTTCAGGCATTTCTCCAGCAGCTTCGAGCCCGCATTGAACTCGTGCATTCGCGGCGGGTGAGAGGGCCTCCCCGCCACGATCACCAGATTCTTCGGTCCGTCGGCGAAGAGCGTTCCCGCTCCCGCAATCCAACAGGCTCCCACGAGCAGTCCAGCCAGCATGCGATTCATGGTTCAGTTCCCGAGAGACGAGGAACCGACAGCATACGTGGAGTGAGCGGCGAGAACCAATCAACTTCGCTCGATATCTGCAGAGGCACACGCCGACAGCACGGCAAGGCATAAAATCTCGCAATTCTCATGGCAATCGAGCCGGTTTCGTGTATGATCTTAACGCGCTCCTCACAATCTGGTCGGATCTACCCGACGCTCGACATCATTCGGATAACAAGATGATTCACCGGCTTCCCTTGTGGATTCTGGCTCTGTTGGCTGTGGCTGTTTCCGGCTGCGGTCGAGATGATACCCCGCCCCTGGGGGAGGTGACCGGAAAGGTCACTCTGGACGGGGCGCCGCTGGAAGGTGTCATTGTTGTCTTCAAGCCCGAGAACGGGCGTGTCGCGACGGGCACGACCGATGCCGAAGGGGCTTATGAATTGGAGTACGCCTATCAGGTTGCTGGCTGCAAAGTCGGACCCTGCAAAGTCAACATGGAATGGCCGCTGGGCACGACAAAGGCCAAGGCGCTGGACGCCAAGTACACGTCTGCGTCCGAGCTGACTGCTGAGATCAAAGAAGGTGACAACGTTGTCAACTTCGATCTGAAGTCCCCCGGCGGAAAAGCCAAGAAGCTGATCATTCCCGATTGATCCCAAACGGTGCTCTGGCGCTTGTCGGGCACCGCCTGTTCAGGAGTTCCCCATGAGTTTGCGTCCCCGTGTTCGTCCCGGTTTCACTTTGATCGAACTGCTGGTGGTGATCGCAATCATCGCAGTTCTGATTGCCCTCTTGCTGCCCGCCGTGCAGCAGGCTCGCGAAGCGGCTCGTCGTTCGCAGTGCAAAAACAATCTGAAGCAGATTGGTCTGGCGTTTCACAACTATCACGATGTGTTCAACACATTCGCCCCGGGATTCCAGTCCCGGAACCCGCCATCCACGAACGCCAACTCAATCGAGCGTGGTCACTGGGGCTGGGGAGCTTCGATTCTGCCTTACATGGATCAGGCTCCGCTGTTCAATCAGTTGCAGGTCGGAAACCTGTTGCTGGAACAGAATCTCGTCACGAACCTGCAGGCGATGACGACACCTCTGCCTGCGTTTCGGTGTGCCTCAGATGTCGGCCCCGCGCTCAATAACTTCGATGATGCCGCGTCGGATAATGCGGCTCAGAATGCCAATCAGTACAACGCACACGTGACTTCGAACGGCACCGATCGAATTGCGATCGCCACCTCGAACTATGTCATGAACGCGAATCCTTCGGACAGCACGACTCCCATGGTGTATGCCGTTCAGTACGGTCCGGCGCTCGGTGTCGGGTTTATCAACTCGAAGATCAACTTCCGGGACATCACCGACGGATCGAGCAATACCGTCCTCGTCGGCGAGCGGGCCTGGCGATTTAACAATCTGACGATCGGGGCGGCAAACGCACTGGGCTTCAGCTCGGAAACCGATGCTTCCGGGAGTAACGTCCGTACCGCCGCGTTGGCAGTGCTGGCGATCGGCTACGATGGGATCAACTACAGTGCCACGAATCGTGTCCATCAGCGGCGCGGCTACAGCAGCAACCATGTCGGCGGTGCCCACTTCACGTTGTGTGATGGCTCGGTACGGTTCATCAGCCAGAACATCGACTACGTCAAGGGGTCGGTCAGTGTTGCTCCGTATCCACAGAGCTTCACTACGACGACCTTTGCTCGCCTGCTGGCTCGCAACGACGGTAACCCCGTCGGAGAGTTTTAAGTCGGAGAGTTCGAAACAGCAGACTGCCCGCCGCTGAATCGCTCAAGAAGCCCGTGCCTCACGCACGGGCTTCTGCTTTTGGTGCGCTGAATTCCTTTCGGATCAGCCCATTTTTCGCTCGGGGGTGTTACAGTCACAAGGTCACACAGCGATTCCTTCTCTCGGCGAGTCGATGTCTCTCTCCCTCCCCCCTGACGATCACTTCAATCGAGCGCTGATCGAGCGTGTCGCTCCGTCTGGGTGGAACAACCCGGCTCCCAAGCCGCTTTACGACATGGTTGTCGTGGGCGGAGGCACGGCTGGTCTCGTGACAGCTGCGGGGGCTGCGGGTCTGGGGGCCAAGGTGGCGCTGGTGGAGCGGCACCTGATGGGAGGGGACTGTCTGAACTTCGGATGCGTTCCTTCCAAGTCTCTGATCTCGGCGGCGCGAGTGGCTGCTTCTGTGCGCGGAGCGGGGGCGTTTGGAGTTCACACAGCTCCGCCCGAGGTCGATTTCGCCCAGGTGATGGAGCGGATGCGCCGGACCCGCGCGGGGATCAGTGTTCACGACTCGGCGGAGCGGTTTCGGTCGCTGGGCGTGGATGTGTTCCTGGGCGAAGGACGTTTCTGTGCGAAGGACGAGCTTTCTGTCGCGGGCCAGACGCTGCGATTCCGCAAGGCGGCGATCTGTACGGGAGCCCGAGCTGTGGTCCCGGAGTGGGCGCTCGATGGCAGCGGTACTCGCCTGCCGAACATCCTGACCAATGAAACGCTGTTCAACCTGACGGAGCTGCCTCGCCGGCTGGGAGTGGTGGGAGGCGGGCCGATTGGCTGTGAGATGGCGCAGACTTTCGCGAGGTTTGGCTCGCAGGTCACGCTCCTCGACAAGTCGCTGCGTCTCTTGTCACGGGATGACACTGATGCCTCGGCTCTGGTCCGGGCGGCTCTGCAGCGAGAGGGTGTTGACCTGCGGCTGGCGACCGAGATTCACTCAGTGGAGTCGGTTTCCGGGGAGCTGCATGTGACTTCCCGATCAGTGGGAGCTGAGACCCGCACCGACCGGTTCGATGCTCTGCTGGTCGCCACCGGGCGGCGACCGAATATTGAAGGCCTCGGTCTGGAGCGGGCCGGAGTTGAATCGACCCGAGACGGGATCGTGGTGGATGATCGCCTGCGGACCACGAACTCGCGGATCTTTGCGGCGGGGGATGTCTGCTCGCGGTACAAGTTCACGCATGCGGCGGACTTCCTGGCCAGGATCGTGATTCAGAATGCCCTCTTCTGGGGAAGGGCAAGGGCCAGCCGGCTGATCATTCCGTGGTGTACCTATACATCGCCCGAAGTGGCCCATGTGGGGCTGCTCCCCGAAGAGGCAGCCGCTCAGGGCATTCCGATTCAGACCTTCACCCAGCCACTTTCCGGGGTCGACCGGGCGGTTCTGGATGGTGACGATGAGGGGTTCGTCAAGGTCCATGTCGAGGCTGGCACCGACCGCATCGTCGGAGCGACGATTGCCGCGAGCCATGCGGGCGAGATGATCTCGGAAATCACTTTGGCCATGCGAAACGGCATCGGGCTGAGGGGCCTGGCTGCGACGATCCATCCGTATCCGACGCAGACTGATGCTCTCCGCAAGATCGGGGACCAGTACAACCGCACTCGGCTGAGCCCGTGGGTCAAACGCCTGCTGGGCTGGTGGTTTGGCGGTTGAGGATTGAGGCGATTCCGGGATTTCCGTTACGGGCAGTCGCCGTGCAAATAGAGATCAGGACCGAGCGGTTGCCACTCGATGTGAGCGAGCTTGAGGACATCGCGCATCGCTTCGACGCCGGTGCCACCGACCGGTGAGAGGGCGTTCTCCCCGCCGATCACGCGGGGTGCGACAAAGACATGGCACTCGTCGACCAAGTGCTGATCAAATGCCGAGCCGAGCAGGCTGGCGCCGCCTTCGAGCAGAACATGCGTCATCTTGCGCTGGCCGAGCTCTGCGAGCAGGCTCCGCAGCGATGGCCTGGCCGAGTCGGTGTCGCCTGAAAGTTGGAGCACTTCCACTCCCTGTTCGCGCAAAGCTGCGACTCGCTCAGCTGGGGCCGCGAGTGTTGTCGCGATGATGACGGGCGACTGAGCTGCCGTGCGCACCAGCTGGGAAGTGACGGGCGTGCGAGCCAGCGAATCGAGAACGATCCGTGTTACGACTCGCGGCCCCGCTGGCCGGGCGGTGAGCAGCGGATCGTCTGCCAGCACCGTTCCGACTCCCACGAGGATCGCATCGCAGCGCCCGCGTAACTCATGAGCCCGTGCCCGGCTGGCCTCGCCGCTGATCCACTTCGAATCGCCCGTACGAGTCGCAATGCGGCCATCCAGCGACATGGCCCACTTGGCATGCACCCACGGCCGTTGCTCGAGCATCAGGCGGCAAAATGGGGCGATCAGCCGCCGAGCCTCGTCTTCGCAGACGCCGACTTCGACGTCGATCCCCGCTTCTCGCAGCTGGGCGATCCCGCGTCCGTTCACATGCGGAGCCGGGTCGCCTGCTCCAATCACGACCTTCTGAATCCCAGCTGCAATCACAGCGGGGGCACACGGAGGCGTCTTGCCCTGATGCGAACACGGTTCCAGCGTGCAGTACAGCGTGGCCCCGCGAGCCCTTTCGCCCGCCACTGCGAGAGCAAAGACCTCGGCATGGGGACCGCCAAACTTCTGGTGCCAGCCCTCGGCGATCAGCAGTCCGGAGTCGTCAACGACCACCGCTCCCACCGGGGGATTAGGCTCGACGGCTCCCAGTCCGCGTTTCGCCAGCTGGAGAGCGTGACGCATCGCAGCTTCACGGGTCGCGAATTGCATAGGGAACTCAGGGAGTGGGACGGCGCTGGGCCTGGAAGATCAGCTGGAGGTTCTGCTCTTCCTTCAGCATCTTCGACTTCAGGTAGATATTGTCGCGGACCTCGGCGGCGGCTCCGGGAACCTCCATCAGCAGCTGGACCACTCCTTTGATGACCCGGATCGGCTTGGAGCGGTTGATCTTTTGCGGCTTCCCCTCTTCATCCAGGTAAAAGACATTCTTGGGAAATTGCTGGCGGTAGCCATCTGTGCCCACCACATTGCCGACCAGGTCACCGACGGGGTAAGTCTTGCGCTGCTCACCGACTCGAATCTGAATCACCACAAAGTAGCTCAGACCGGCGACGGGAGGATCACCCGGTTCGCCATACTCTGCTTCGATATTGCCGATGGCGTTGCGAGTAATCGGGCGGGAGAAGGCTGCAAACCGTCCCGCTTTGACGGCGTTGTCGGGTTCCTGCAGCAGATAGCCTCCGACAGCTCCCGCGAGATCTGCGGTGCTGTCGCCGTCCTGGTCTCCGGGTGAGGCTGCGGAGTCCGCTGTCTTGGCGTTCTCCGGGATCGGCAGGTAGGGAGCGCTTTCGTTAACGGGAGGGGCCAGCAGCTCATCGGCGGTCATCGACTTTTGCATCGTCAGCTCGGGAGCTTCGATGATGGATCCGATGGCCAGGCTGTCACTGTTTTCTTCGGCGTCACGAATCGTGGTGAAGATCGAGTCTTCGCGGAACGCTCCCTCCATCATCGGGATTGCCAGGATGATGCCCAGCACCAGATGCACGATGACCGAGATCGTGAAACTGACCCCCTCGGGGCCGCGCAGGCGTTCCATCCACGTCTTGGGAGGGCGGCTGAGATCATCGACGGGCAGGGGGGGCCGAACGG
The DNA here is from genome assembly GCA_044337025.1 of Planctomycetaceae bacterium. Lineage (GTDB taxonomy): Bacteria > Planctomycetota > Planctomycetia > Planctomycetales > Planctomycetaceae > TH-plancto1. Next base: position 32,551 of record JBIIOI010000052.1, on the reverse strand, counting down.
TGACCGACACAGCCGGACGTCGTTTGGCGTCCGGAGGAGAAGTCGTCGATCCAGGCTCTTCGCCCACGGACGGCCTCCTGGCTGCGTTCTGAAGCTAGGCTCGGGGCCCGATCCCCTTAGCCAGTTCCTCATCCCACTGATCGAGCAGCGGCCAGTCGACCGCGCACGTTCCAAAGTCCGCCATATGCTGGTACTTCGTCAGCCGAGCGATCGTGGCTTCCAGCAGCGCGCGATCATTACGGAAGATCGGTCCATGACTGGGCAACAGCCACTCCACACTGCTGTCACGAATGCGGGTCAGTGACCGAATGAATGCAGGAATGTCCGAACCGTGGTGGGCATCGATGTTGCCGACACAGCCGTCGCGGTAGATGTTGTCGCCCGAGAACAGCAGGTTCCCCATCCGGAACGAGAGCTGGGCCGGAGCATGTCCCGGTGTGTGCCAGACATCGAGCTTCAGGTTTCCCAGAGTCAGCGTGTCGCCCTCGTCGATCATGCGGTCGAAAGTGATCTTGGGCAGATCGATCGAGATCCCCTGCGCGGTGATCTCGGCATAGGTCATGATCCGCTCGCCCTCGGCCAGCAGTCCGGCCGCCTGCGGGTGGCCGATGACCTGGGCCTGGGGCATGATCTCTTTGGCCCGCTTCAGTCCCTGAATGTGGTCGACATCGGCGTGCGTCGCGACCAGGTACTTGCACTGCGACAGCGGGAAATCCATCTCGCGGATCAGCTCGATCATGTCGTCGAGCGTGTCCTCGTACCCGATGTCGATCAGCATCCACTCCCCGGCGCTGTGGACCATGTAAACGCAACACCCCAGACGGCGACGGGCCTGGAGGTTCATCTCGATGACGTTCGGAAAGACTTCATGCCGGGGCAGCATGGGTGGGGGCGACTCCAAGAGGGCGATGCGAGACTTTCCGTATCCTAACACACCCGCAGGTCGCCTCAAACGCGATTGTTCAAATGGGAAAGGGTCGCGCGGTTCAAGAAACCACGCGACCCTTGTTTTCGCAATCGAAGCACGTCAGGCAAGCCCGACGGCTAACGGGACGTCCACGGACATCGAGAACAACTCTCGTCACCAGGAAGTCTTACTTCGAGTTGTTCGGCTTGTCCCCGTCGGCCTTGGGCTCTTCGCCCTCAGGACGAGCTGGGCGGCGTTCCCCTTCGGGACGGCCTGGACGACCGCCGGGGCCTCCGCGTCCGAAGCGTTCTTCCATCCCCTTGCGGAACTCGTCCTGGGTCACTTTGCCGTCTTTGTCGGCGTCGATCGAGTCAAAGTTCTCGCGCATCCGTTCGGGAGCTTCGTCCTTTGTCAGTGATCCGTCGCCGTTCTTGTCGATCTGCTTCCAGAAGTCCCCAGGATTGCCGAAGCGGGCTCCTTCGGGACGACCACCGGGAGGCCGGTCGCCTTCGGGACGATCCCCTTCCGGACGGGGGCGGTCTCCCTCGCCGCGTGGTCCGGGACGGTCACCATCGCGCATCCGCTCGCCGTCCGGGCCAGGGCGGTCCCCCTCACGCCGGAAGTCTCCTTCGGGGCGTGGTCCGCGGCCTTCGGGGCCCATGTCGCGTCCGCCCGGCCCGCCAGGTCCACCCATCAATTCACTCGGGTCGAGCGAGCCGTCCCGGTTCATGTCGAGATCGGCAAAGAACGTGGCAGCCTGCGAGAACTCCTGCCGGCTCAGGCGACCGTCGTGGTTTTCATCGAGCAGCCGCATCAGCCCGCCGCGTCCGGGGCCTTCCGGTCCGCGACCGTCTGGTCCGCGGCGATCGGGCATTTCGCGGTCTCCTTCAGGGCGTGGACGATCCCCGTCCGGGCGACCTTCGGGCCGACCTTCAGGCGGTCCACGGCGTTCGCCATCGGGTCCACGCCCTTCGGGTCGAGGGCCTCTCTCCCCTTCTGGGCGACCTTCACCAGGACGTCCCTCGGGGCGCGGTCCGCCTTCGCGCTCCATGCGGGCGGCGAACTCTTCGGCCTTCTTCAGGTCGATCGAGTCACCTCCACCGAGCCGCTCCATCAAACCGCGGAGCCGCTCAGCTCCTTCGGCGGGGATTTCGTCTTTCGAGATCGTGCCGTCGCCGTTCTTGTCGAGCCCCTTGAGCCGCTGCAGCATCTCGCCCGAGCCACCGGGGCCCCGAGCTGCTTCGCCGATCGATCGCATCAGCTCTTCGCGAGTGAGCTCATCCTTGCCGGCCTTTTCGAAGGTCTTGTTGAGCATCTCCCGAATCCGCTCGGGGACCTTGTCCGAGACTTCGCTCTTCTGCAGCTTGCCATCCTTGTTGGCATCCATTCGCTCGAAGATCTCGCCGGGATTGGGGCGTCCACCGCCGGGTCCCTGCGGAGCTGCCGGTGCCTCGGGCTCTGCATCGGGGGCGTGAGCTGCCAGGAACTCTTCCTTGGTCAGGGTCTTGTTCTCGTCCTTGTCGCCGCGTCGCAGCAATCGCTCGAAGTGGGGCCGATGCTCTTCGGAGACCTCTTCGACGGTCAGCTGGCCGTCGCTGTTGGCGTCGAGCTTGGTGAACAGCGCCGCAGGGTCATCTCCCTCAGCGGCCCAGGCACCAGCGGTGCAGAAAAGACTCAAAAGGCCCCAGCGGGACCAGCGTAGCGGTGACATGTTTCACTCCCAGAGGTGAGTCGAATTCGGTGAGGCAGTTTCCCATCGCTGCCGGGTGTCTGGCAAGCGACCTGGAAAACCCGGATCAAGAGTGAAACACCGCGAGGGACGCAGGGTTTCGGACGGATTTTCAGATCTCGGCGAGAATCGCGACTTCGGGGATCGACTCGCAAGTGGTTCTGCAGTCTTGGGTTTCGGGCGAAGATGGCGGGTGCAGGGGGCAGGAGCGGCTCAGATTGTCTCTGGCCAGTGAGTCTCATCGCCGGACGAACGGGGCCAACCGCTACGCTCCTGACCCCGGCACCCCTTCGGCCAGAGTTTGAGAGGCATCCGCAGGCTGGACACGCCGGACACGAGACAACAGTGGCATTTGTCACGACCATTTAAGACACTGCCGGGAAGCGAAATCCGCCCCTGTCCGTGGACCCCTCTCATGCTCGATCTGAAAAACCACATTCGCAGCATCAAGGACTTTCCCAAGCCGGGAATCATGTTTCGGGACATCACGCCGCTGCTGTCTCACCCGGAGGCCTTTCGCGAGTCGATCCAGCGGATCGTCGAACGTTTCCGGGACAGCCGGGTCAACGTGGTGGCCGCCGCTGAGGCACGCGGGTTCATCTTTGCCGCTCCGGTGGCTTTGGCGCTGAATGCCGCATTCGTCCCGGTGCGGAAGCCGGGCAAGCTGCCGTTTGATACGCATGCGTTCCATTACGAGCTGGAGTACGGGAAAGACACGCTCGAGATGCACACCGACGCCGTGCAGGCGGGCGACCGGGTGCTGCTGGTTGACGACCTGCTCGCGACTGGCGGGACGATTCACGCCTGTGCCCAGCTCGCCGAGAAGAGCGGCGCGGAAGTCGTGGGCTGTGCCTTTGCGATCGAACTGACGTTCCTGGAAGGGCGATCCCGGCTGGCACCGCGAGATTGCTTCAGTGTGCTGCAGTACGATGGCGAGGACTGATTCCTCGGGGGACCCCATTCGCGGATGCCCCGTTCCGTTGCTTGTCAGATCAGCGGCAGTTGAACCCAGAGGCGTGACTGTTCACACTGTCCCGAGTCTCTTGCCTCGGAACTTGCCGCATGCCAGCCTCTCGATCGACGTTTGATGTCCTGTGTACAGGCCTGATCGTGGCGGATTTCGTCGGGGCACCGATTGCCTCTCTGCCGGGGTCGGGCTGTCTAGTCACGACCCCCCGCATTGAGATGGCGATTGGCGGTTGTGCTGCCAACACAGCGGTCGACCTGGCCAAGCTCGACATGCAGGTGGGAATCGTCGGACAGGTCGGCAGCGATTCGATGGGCCGGTTCGTGCGTGATTCGCTGGACCAGGCTCATGTGAGTTGTGAGCTGTTGAGGGATTCGCCGTCGGCCCAGACAGCTGCGACGCTGATCGTGAATGTCGAAGGGGAGGACCGCCGGTTCATTCATGCGGTCGGGGCGAATGCGGAGTTTACTGGGGAGTCGCTGACTCGCGAGGTGTTGTCCCGAACTCGGGTTCTGTGCGTGGGAGGGTATGCACTCAACCCTGCTCTATCGGCGGAGAGTATCTGCCGGGTGTTTCAGACGGCCCGCGAGCTGGGTGTGATCACGGCTCTCGATGTGGTGATCGGTGATCCTGCTCCGGTGTGGGAGATGCTGCGGCCCGTGCTGCCGCTGACGGACCTGTTCCTGCCCAATCAGGACGAAGGGCGGATGATTCTGGGAGTGGATGACCCGCATGAGCAGGCTCGGCGATTCGCTGGAGCGGGGGCGAAGACGGTCATCGTGACGCGCGGGGCGCAGGGCTCGATCCATTTCGATGGTCGCGAAATGTGGGAGGCTGCAGCCTACCCGATTGAGAAGATGGTGGACGGGACCGGCGGCGGCGATGCGTTTGTGGCGGGATATCTGTACGGGCTGCTGCAGAAAGCTGAGCCGCTGAAGTGCCTGGCGTACGGAGCGGCGATGGGGGCCAGTTGTGTCCGGGCGGCAGGGGCGACGACGAGCGTTTTTCGCCGCGATGAATTGGAGCAGTATGTGTCGGCTCACCCGCTGCGGTGCGTCAGGAAGTAGTCACGCGTTCTGAGGGGGAGCTGGCGATGAGATTCCACGTGTGGGTGTTCTTGCTGACCGTGTGTAGCAGCATTTGCTTGGCGGATGATCGGGCCCGCTGGCAGGCTGAGCAGACGCAGCTGACAGCTGCGATCGAGAAATCCCCTCAGTCTGAGAATCTGTACTCGCAACGGGGAGACGTGCAGTTCTTCCTGGGGCAGTTCGCCGCGTCCGCAGGGGACTACGACAAGATGGTCCAGCTGAATCCCGGTCTGGATGCGGAGCATTGGCGGCGGGGGATCGCCTGGTTCTATGCGGGGGAGTTCGAGAAAGCGGCCGGGCAGTTCGAGCGGTACCACTCGTTCGACAATGTGGATCGCGAGAACGGGATCTGGCGCTATCTCTGCCAGCGGAAGGCGTCGGGGCAGGAGAAAGCCCGCGCGGGGCTGCTGAAATACGAGAAGGACGATCGCGAGCCGTTCGGCGATGTCTACAAGCTGTTCCAGGGGACGATCACGGCTGAAGAACTGCTGGAGAAGATCCGCAAGGCGGAGATATCAGACGCCGAACGTCAGAAGCGTATGTTCTATGCGGAGCTGTATGTCGGGTTGAATGAGGCTGTGGAGAGCCGGCCGGAAACTGCTCGGAAGCACTTGCGGGCAGCGGCGGATAACCCGTGGCCATTGGATGCTGGCTTTGGGCCCCACTACATGTCGCAGGTGGCTCGGGTGCATGCCGAACAGCTGGAGAAGGCCGCCGCGAAGGCTACTTCGCCGCCTCAGTAAATGGCTTCTGCTGGCGATACAGTTCGACTCGGGCGTGGATTTCGACAAGGGCGGGATCGCCTTTGAGACGCTCAATGGCGGCTTCACCGGCTTTGACGGCCTCAGGGAACTGACCATTGGCGGCGTAAGCAGCTGCGAGCGTATCGAGCGACTGTCCGTCCTCACGATTCGTCCCGGCCGCAGCCTGCTCTGCGAGCTTCAGTGCCCGCTGCGGGTCGCGAATCTTCTCGTCCGGACAGGTCGCCAGCAGCCAGGCGGCGTCGTTGGCGATCTCGGCGGAGATGGGGTCGAACTCCAGGGCCTTGTTAAAGTCCTTGAGCGCCTCGGCGTAGCGGCCCAGCTGGCGGTGAGCGAACCCGCGATTCGCGTGAGCACTGGGGTACTTTCCGAACAGTTCGATCGCTTTGGAGTAGTCCTGAATAGCAGCGTCGTACTGCCCCTGCAGGCGGTGCAGCACGCCGCGATTGTTAAACGCTTCGGGGGACTTCGGCTCGAGCTTCAAGGCCTTTTCCAGGTCGGCGGCGGCCTCGGGGTACTGCTGCATCTCCATCAGAACGGAGCTGCGCTCGATGTAAGGAAAGGCTGCGTCCGGTACGAGTTCAATCCCCTTGGAATAGTGCAGAAGAGCTTCCTGCGTCTGTCCCTGGCGCTGCAGGACGTTGCCGAGGTTGATGTAGACCGCCCCGTCTTTGGTTCCCAGTTGAATCGCCTTCTCGAAGTCGGCGCGGGCTTCTTCGAGTTTGTCGAGCTGCATATTGGCGATTCCGCGATGCAGAAACGCTGTCGCAGACGGCTGTTTTTCGGTAATGGAAGTGAAGTGCTGGACGGAGTTTTCCAGCGGGACGACGTCATCGGCAAAGACCCAGCCGCCGTAGCGCGGGATCATCAGGCACTTTTCGTGGGTTTTGGTGAATTTCAGGACAGCGCCGGGTGGGACGGTCCCGATCGGTTTATCGGCTGCGTAAACCTGTGTATTCTGGGAGAGGACGATCACGGTGCGGCTGGGGGAATATATCGCCGGATCGAGCGTTTGGGCCGATTTTTCAGCCCCCGCATCCAGCACATTCAGCAGACTCAGCACAGCAAACGCACAAATGAAAGCCACTTCTGAAAATCTCCTTCAGAGTCAGCGATGCAGCTTGCAAACCGTCATGATCCGCGTATCTTATCCAGATAGTGCAGGTTCGCCACGGGTTGCATCTTCACTTCCTGTCATCGACCGTGCGTCCTGATTCCACAACAACAATGCGGCGTGTGTCCGCAGATTTGGCAACTGTTCCTGAGGAGGACTGCTGATGAGACGATTTTTGATGGCGTTGCCGGCAGTGGCTTTGGCCCTGACCGCAACGTACGCACAGGCTGGGGGATGTGGCGCGCACCGTGCACGCTGCCGTCCGGCTCCGTGCGCGAGCGCATGTGCTCCATGCGGCGGTGGATGTGCGGTGGCTGCGGCTCCGGCTTGCGGCCCCCAGTACGTCACCGAAGAGCGGACTGTCATGGTTCCGGAACAGGTCCAGGAGACCCGGACCGTCACCGTGACCGAAATGAAGCAGGAACAGCGTGAGCGGAAGTACACCGTCCACAAGCAGGTTCCTCGGACCGAAGAGAAGACCCGTACGGTCAACTATTCGGAGAACGAAACTCGGACCCGTGAAGAAAACTACACGGTTTACGAGACCGCTTCGGAAGAAAAGACGGAAACCTACACGGTGAACGTCCCGACTTCGGAAACGAAGACCGGCACCCGGACGGTTTACAAGACCGTCACGGAGAATGTCGAACAGAAGTACATGGTCAACGTTCCGACCGTGGAAACGAAGACTGCGACCCGGACGGTCTACAAGAACGTCATGGAGCCTCAGGAACAGACCTACACGGTCATGGTCCCGACCTCGGAAGAGCGTAAGGCCACCCGGACGGTTTACAACACCGTTACGGAAAACGTCGAACAGACCTACACGGTCATGGTCCCGACCTCGGAAGAGCGTAAGGCCACCCGTACCGTCTACAACACTGTGACGGAAAACGCCGAGCAGTCCTACACGGTCATGGTTCCTTCGACGGAAACCCGGACCGCCATGAAGACGGTCTACGACACGGTTCAGGAAACGGCTTACCGCAGTGTTTCCCGTGACGCTGGTCACTGGGTGACCCAGCAGATCGCCGATCCCTGCAATCCTTGCAACACCCGTTGCTGCAAGAAGTGGTGCCCGAACGTCGTCTGCGAGCAGGTTCCTTACACGGTCTGCAAGCGCGTCTGCCGTCAGGAGCCCTACAGCTACAACGTGACCACCTGCAAGCCAGAAACCCGCACCCGGACCGTTCAGGTCTGCAAGCAGGTTCCTTCGCAGCAGGAATACACCTACACCGTGACCGGCTGCAAGCCAGAAACCCGCACCCGGACCGTCCAGGTCTGCAAGCAGGTTCCTTCTCAGCAGGAATACACCTACACCGTCGCTGGCTGCAAGGCAGAGACCCGCACCCGGACCATCCAGGTCTGCAAGCAGGTTGCTGAACAGCAGGAATACAGCTACCAGGTGCACGGCTGTAAGCAGGAAGAGCGGACCCGGACCATCCAGGTTTGCAAGCAGGTTCCTGAGCAGCAGGAATACACCTACACGGTCGCTGGCTGCAAGCAGGAAACCCGCGAGCGCAAGTACACCGTCTGCAAGCAGGTTCCGGTCCAGAAGACCCGGACTGTGAACTACACGGTTTGCGTTCCGAAGACCCGCGAAGAGAAGTACTCTGTCACCGTCTACGACTGCGTGCCAGAAGAAAAGACCGAGACCTACACCGTCTGCGTGCCTCACCAGGTCCAGAAGGAAGTCACCGTCAACGTCTGCCGTATGGTTCCGAAGACCGTGACCGTCCAGGTCGCTGTCCCGAGCTGCGGTGGATGCGGTTCAGCTTGCGGAGGCTGCGGTGCAGCTCCTGCTTGCGGTGGATGTGCAGCTCCTGCTGCAGCTCCCTGCGGCTGCCGTTAATCTCTGAAGCATCCCGTTTCGACGGGAACAGATTTGCCAAGAGCGGCCTCGAAGGTTCACCTTCGGGGCCGTTTTTGCATTTCATGATCGATAAAGTGCATGACGCATTGGAACCTCAATCGTTGCTGAATCGGCACCCTGCCCTTTCCACTATTTCAATTTCAAAGCGATCCAGTCTGCGGTCGGATCCTTGACGACCCACAGTGTTGCCCGCCCGCGCAGGAGATTCGGCCGCAGGTGCTTTCCGACGTGGATGATCCCCTCCGTGAGCTGTTGACCTGTCTCCCGCACGACCACATCGATCTGCCGCTCACGAATGCGTGAGATCGGGGTCAGACCGGTCAGGTCGTCGGGCCAGGTCTGCCACATCACAACTCGCCCGTCATCGCCTTCCCGGGCCAGCCCGATGGCTGCGAGGGCGCCAATCACGCCGCCGTGCGTGCCGCCCAGCCCCTCAAGGCGCAGGCCCAGCTGGCGGGCCAGTTCGAGCGCTTCGGACTTCTGAACCAGTTCCGACTTGCAGCGCTGGCCCCAGGCCACGACCTCAGCGGGGACATGATCGCTCACACACAGTCCCGGGTCGCTGCCTTCGATGTACCAATCGAGCATCCGTGTCCGGCAGGCAGCAAACACTTCATCGAGCGAAAGCTCTGTTGTGGGTGAGAGCAGGATCGAAGCGGAACCGTTCTGAGACGTATATGGCACTCGCGGGTCATCGAGCAGCTGATGCCGCGTGATGCGAAGTAAATCGGCCCGGTCCGCGAGGTCTTTGACAATCGCCCGCGCCAGCTGGTTGGTCCCCGGGGACCCCACGATGTCGGTGTCGTCGATTCCGATGGAAATGATGCGAGGAACCTGGCTGGTGGGATCAGGCATCGGTCGGCTCGTTCCGTTGGCGCAAGTGAAAGAAGGCCACTCCGCAGATCAACCCCGCAATTAGTCCGCAGAGCAGGTAACTCAGCGGGGCCACCGAGACCCATTCGTCCCAGGTCCGTCCCAGGCCACCTCCGCCGCCAACTGCTCGTCCCAGACCGCGGCCTCCTCCCATGCCGTTTCCCATTCCGCCGCCCATCCCCCGGCCACCGCCCATGCCACTCCCGGGGAGACGGGCCGGGACTCCCGCAGCCATCCACTTCTCAGCAGCCTTCGCGGTAAACGCGGCGATGTTGGCGGCCAATCCCGCCAGTGCCAGCGAAAACGCCGGCCACTTCTTTCCCCAGCGACTCGCCAGCAGCAGATCCATCGCGGGGCCCAGGGTGACCAAGCTGGTCCACGACCCGGCACCAAACTCGCCATACCCAACTCGGGAGATCCCGAAGGCCGTCGCGCAGGCGGCCAGACTCATCCCACACCCGGCCCATCGCCGCGGAACGAGCGCCAAGCCCAGCGCCATCGGCAAGACAGCGTGCAGGATCGAATGCCCCGGAATCCTCAGCCGCAGCTCGATCAGTCCCACAGCCCCGGCAGCCAGAGCGCCCGAAACCGCCAGTACTGCGATCTCCCAAAGTGTCGTCTCGACCGGTAACCCGATCGCGGGTCGCAGCCGACTGGGGTGAGCAATGGAAGGGGCAGGCAGTGCTTGACTCATCACGACCTCAAGTCGCATTGGGAAACCATTTGCAAATTCTAATCGGACGGACACGATTCACCAATCGCGGCACTCCCTTCCTGGCAATCTCCCATGCCTCCTCAAGTTCAGCTGCCCCTGACTCCTCGGCTCAAGATCTGGTTCGAATCCGAGGGCGAGTACGCTTTTGGGTTTGGACTCTGCGAGATCCTGGAAGCGATCCAGACAACCGGGAACATCAAGGATGCCGCAGCCCACATTGGCAAAAGTTACCGGCACGTCTGGGGGCGGGTCAAAGACGCGGAGAAGATCCTGGGGCAATCTCTCGTTCAAACACGGGTTGGCGGCAAGCTCGACCATCGCAGCGAATTGACAGACGCAGCGACCAAGATGCTCGAGGGCTTTCTCTCACTCCGCGAAACGATGAAAGCCAATCTGGAGCGTGAGTTCAATCAGCGTTTCGGCAAGCTGTCTGCAAAGAAGTGAACGCGTGTTTATGTTGAGGGGTAGCTTCATTTCGAAAGATTGAAGAGAATCGAGTCCTTAACGCATCAGGCGGTGTTTCGTGATCCGAAACGCCGCCCATTGCGTTGAGGTACGATCGCTGTTGTTGCCGCCAGCGAGATCCAGTGGCAACTCGTATCCAGACTCAATTATGTCTTCGCACACCAGCGCGGGCCCCACTGCTTCGGCGGACCCGCAGGGCCACAAACCCACCGCATATGGCCACACCAGTCCCTGGCTGTGGGTCATGTGCCTCACCGGGGTCGACTATTTCAGTACCCTCGGTTACCAGCCGTCGATCGCCTTCGAGGCCACGGGGCGGCTGGCTCCGCTCGCGACGTTGTTCCTGGTCTTTGTGACGCTGGCTGGAGCTGTGCCGATCTACCGGTACGTGGCCGGATCGTCGCCGCACGGGCAAGGCTCGATCGCCATGCTGGAGCGACTGGTCCATGGCTGGGGCGGCAAGATTCTGATCCTGGTGCTGCTGGGATTTGCAGCCACGGACTTCGTGATCACCAAGACACTGTCTGCGGCCGACGCGGCCGAGCACTTGATCCACAACCCGATGTGGCACAAGGCTCCGACCTGGATGCACAGTCAGATGACGCTGACGATGCTGCTGCTGGTGTTCCTGGGCGGGGCCTTCATGCGGGGCTTTGCCGAGGTGATCTGGCTGGCCGTCGTGATCGTCGCGGTCTATTTGAGCCTGAACCTGATTCTGGTTTTTGAGTGCTTGCGGCACCTGCTGACGCATACCCAGCTGTTTACGGAGTGGTATCAAAGCGTCACGAGCGGCGACTGGCAGATTGCTCATGTGCCGATCAGCGGCACGGGCTGGGGTACGATCATCCTGCTCTGCTTCCTGTTCTTTCCGAAGCTGGCGCTGGGCCTGAGCGGTTTCGAGACTGGCATCGCGGTCATGCCGCTCGTTCATGGAGATGGAAACACTCCCGAGGAACGTCTGGCGGGTCGCATCCAGGGAACCCGCAAGCTGCTGCTGAGTGCAGCTGTGATCATGTCGTGCTTCCTGATCTGCTCGTCGATCATCACGGTGACTTTGATCCCGGCCAAGGAGCTGATCACGGCGACCGCTCATGAAGATCCGAATGCGGCCCGGCAGCAGAGTGAAGTTCGATCGCTGTTTCAGAGGATCGTGGATCAGCTCTGGCCCCAGGCCCACGCCCCGTTCAGTGCGCCGCAGGTCACGGGCGATATCGAGCAACTCAACAAGAGTCTCAGCGATCGAGCGGCTGCCCATGTCGACACTGCACCGACCGGAAAGGCCGCCAACCGCGCACTGGCCTATATCGCCCACGGCGAAAGCCCGCACAAGATCTCGCCGCTGTTTGGCAGCCTGTTCGGGACGATCTATGACCTCAGCACCGTCGTGATCCTGTGGTTCGCCGGAGCCAGCGCGATGGCGGGGCTGCTGAATCTGGTGCCGCAATACCTGCCGCGGTACGGTATGGCTCCCGAGTGGGCCGCAGCCACGCGCCCGCTGGTCGTGCTGTTCACGTTGATCAACTTGGTCGTGACCTGGATCTTCAACGCTGACGTGCTGGCTCAGGGAGCGGCCTATGCCACGGGTGTGTTGGTGCTGATGTCGAGCGCGGCCATCGCCACCGTCATTGAGGTCTACCGCTCGCGAAGCGGCTCGTGGCTGGCTCGCTGGCCGTGGGGCTATTCGCTGATCGGAGTTCTGTTCCTCTATACGACGGTGACCGTCATCATCGAACGCCCGGGTGGGATTCAGATCGCCAGCTTCTTCATCCTGGCTGTGCTGGTCTCTTCAATCTGGTCGCGCACAGTGCGTAGCACCGAGCTGCGGTTTACCGGGTTCCGATACAAGAATGACGAGTCGCACTTTCTGTGGGACAGTATGCGGCACTTGGAGTTCCCGATCCTGGTCCCGCACCGTCCGGGCGGTCGCGATCTGGAAGAGAAAGAAGCCAGCATCCGGCAGGAGCACCACTTCACCAAGGACGATCCGATCGTCTTCATCGAAGTCGAACGCGGGGACGTCAGTGAGTTCTATCAGTCACCCGAACTGGAAGTGACCCAGGAAGGGGGCCGGATCATCCTGCGCTTCGGCAAGGTGGCGTCGATCCCGCACGTGATCGCCGCTGTCGGCCTGGAACTCTCCAAGACCGGTCGCCCGCCCGAAATCCACTTCGGCTGGTCGAACGAAAGCCCGCTGGCTGCAAACGTCAGCTTCGTGCTGTTCGGCGAAGGGAACGTGCCGTGGATGGTGCGCGAGCTGATCCGCAAGGCGGAGTCCGATATCACAAAACAACCGCGAGTGGTTGTGGGGTAACTGGAAGGGAACAGTCTCGTAGCACGGGCTTCCAGCCCGTGCTCTTCAAAGTCGCTGGACTCTCCGAGTCCAGTGAACCCGTGTGACCAGGGGACTGGATGTTCGCACCTCACCCCGTGTTGGTCACATCGTCTCAGCGACTTCGGAGAAGTCGCCGACAAAGAATCATCTAGGCAAGGAAACCACTCTGCCGCGCTGGGGCAGGCTCGGCAAGTGCGTTCAGGAGTAGGTCGGGCTTTCCAGCCCGACCCGCCGGAGCGTCCAGCGTCCGAATGACCTGCGGAGTCGTTACCACGCATTGGCTGCGCTCAGGACGGCCTGGAAAGGCCGTCCTACCGTGCGGCGGTGCCGTGGGAACGCTCAAACTATCGTCGAGCTACTTCGTCTCGTTGAGGTCAGCGTTCCGCCGTTGCCATTCCTGGCGGACGGTTTCCAGCATCTGGTCCTGTGGAGGAGTGGCTCCCTGGCGCTGACGAAGCGGGCTCTGCAGGGTGTCTTCCCAGATCTGCCTTTGGACCTTCCAGGCGTCGGCGTCGATCCCAGCGGTCGGTGCCAGTTCGTCCATCGCGGTCAGCGTGGCCGAGATCGCCACAGCTGCACTCTGCATGTCGGCGGCTTCGTACTTCGATTTTGTTTCCTTTTGCCAGCGGTTGACCCAGCGGAGTCGCATGGCATCGAGCAGCGCTCCATGGTGTTCCAAGCGCAGGTCGGGGTCGCTGACGATCTCTGGATTTCGCCGCAGCAGGTCCATGGCCGCCACGACGGGGCGGACAGACAGGTCGCTGGGCGGAGCGTACCCGATGCAGTGCAGCCAGTTGCGATACTCGCGGGCGGCGTCCGGGCTGGCTGCGCGCGTCAACAGGTGAGCGGCTTCAAAGTGAGCAAAGTCGGTCAGCAGCGGGTCGTAAGGCTCGGCGAACTGCTCGACCGCGGCGATCGATTCGAGGCTGGGGCTGGGCTGGCGAGCGGCGGCCCCCAGCGCGACCAGATAGGCCTTGCGGCGCTGGTCGTACTCGTCAAAGGTCTGGCGGATCTCGTTGTTGACCTTTTGGATCTTGGTGCGCGGCCGGTTCTTCAGGCCGTCCCTCAGCTCGCGGCGGTAGACCCACTGGTTGTCTGGAGTTTCGGTCAGAATCTTCATGCGGGCCTGCGAGTCCTGAATCCGGCGGGTGATGATCTGCTCGGCATCATCGGACAAGCCCATCGCGACGAGGACCAGTGTGGCCCGTTCGGCGAACAACTCCCGCTTCTCGTTCGGCTTCTCTCCCCAGCGCAGCGCATCCGAGGCCAGGCGCAGTGCAAACCGTCCTGATCCCGTCCGATTGCCGGGAGCTGCAGTCCCGGTGATCTCCTGGACCTTGTCGGGCGTGACATACGCCAGCTGAGTCAGCATCGACCAGTCCCCACCCAGCTGGGCGCACAGCTTGCGAATGTGCGGCCGCTCCAGCCGCTGAACGAGTTGATCGTCGACGATCGGGTACTCGGAGTTGGTTCCGAGCAGCAGGAGTTCGCTGCCGTCCGTGGTCACGATGCTGACTTGGCGAAACGCCGAGTGAAGGCTGCGCAGCATCTCGATGACGGGGGTGGCACCGAAGTCGGCGATGCTGAGCCGCTGGCAGTAGATTCCCTCGTCGCGCAGCCGGGCTGCCATTGCCGCATGGAACTCCGGGGTCAACAGGGGCTGTCGCGCTGCGGGGGCGATTACGCCTTCGGGGACGATGATCACGTCATAACGAGCGGTGTCTGGCGAGTTGGCGAAGTTCGAAGGGGCCATCGTCTTCCAATCCAGACGGCCGTCGTTCAAGCGATGCTCCGTTCCGGACAGTCGAGCCTGCTCGCGCAGTACAGCCTGCTCGACGGCTGTCGAAGAAATACACGTCAGCGACTGAATCGGAAACGACAGCAGAGCATCGACCTCGGCCATGCCTGAGGGGGCCACGCACAGCACATGGTCGACCTGCGGATGAAACACAAGCGGCACCGTCGTGGACAGGATCGGCCACAGGTTTTGCGGCGACATCCCGGTGTCCGTGGTCATCCCCGAAACGGCGATTCCATTGCGGCGAACCAGCAGCTGGCACCCGCGCTGCCGCCAGAGCGTCCAGTGATCGCCCGCAGCGTTAAATGTCTGCATGAGTTTCGAGCGGTCGGACTGCTCGAGCGTGGTGAGCTCATGTCCGTTGGCCGCTGCGGCGAACGAGTCGGCGTTGAAGACGAGCTGTGAGGAACGATTGAGATTGAGAGCGGACTGTCCCCACCCGGCTGCAACCAGGAGACCAGCCACAGCTGCGAATCGAGCTGCCGCCCAGGAGCGCCCCCGCGAGCGAACCAGCTCGCGCCAGGCTGCTTGCGGCCACAGTGCCAGTGCAGACAGCAGGGCACTGACCGAGAGGCTGGACAGGACAAAACCCGGCGACCATCCCACGTAGGAGGAGACTCCCCAGGCTGCGGCGATGATGCCAAGACCGGCTACTGGAGCCACGCCCTGCAAGAGTCGGCCGCAGACCCATCCCAACGGGGCCAGAATCGTGAACGGGATGAGCCCCTTGGTCAGCATGATCTGCGCGAAGGAGCGGATCGTTCCCGAGGACCAGACCGCCTGCGTGACCCAAGTCGAGAACAGCCAGCAGATCGCTCCGCAGGCGATGCCCAACCCGATCAGAGTTCGTCGCAGCTCGGTTCCTGAGTCGCGAGAACGGGTCCAGGTCGAGACGGTGATCCCGGTCAGGAAACCGGCCCAGCCCAGGAGTTTGAATGGTAGACTGTCGATGACGAGTTGCTCACTGGTGCGGAGCGCTGCTTCGATTGCCACGGCGACTCCAACACACGCAGCCAGGGACAGGCACACCAACCACCACGGGCGATCGGTTGCGAGGTCGGACTCCTCGGGAGGCTCGCTTTCGAGCTCGTCGCGTTTGAGCAAGAGCGATAGCCCGGCCCCCAGCAGCATGCCAGCTGCAACGACCAGAAGCGCGCGGTCAGCGGGCATCCTTGCGAACAAAGTCGTCGGGGTCACGGCGAACGCCGCAGCGACTCCCAGCCAGAAGGTTCCGCCTCCGGGAATCGATCGGCGGCGCTGAGCGTCGATGGCTGGCAAACATCCCAGCAGGACGGCTGGGAAGATGGCTCCCAAGGCGAGCAGCGTTGTGGCTGCGAAGCTGGTGAGGTCTTGAGTGAACCAGTTGGCGGGAAACGTGCCGCGCTGATTGGCGATCAGAGTCCACAGCGCGGGCCAGCTGGCCAAGCCGCAGCTGGCGATGCCGACTCGCCAGAAGCGCGGGATCTGAGACAGTCGGGACTGCACCCAACTCAGCGACACGATCGCGAGAGCGGCGACCACAGCCATCGCGAAGGCGGCCCGCGCAGGCCACAGCGGCTCATACGCTGACCACCAGACCGCACTGATCGAGACCCAGGCGGTCCCGGCAGCCAGTCCGCACAACCCCGAGACGGTTCGCGAACTGGTCGCGAGCTGAGAGATCCACTTCCCTGTGGCCTGAAGCATGGGCAAAACCCCAACCGGTCGGGACTTGGACTCCCGACACCCCCGATGGCAATTCATCGCGCGGAGAATCCGTTCCCCCTCGGCAATTGCCGCCGGTGTTGTACGGCAATTCCGCGTTTGGCGGCAAGATCCGTTTTCATTCCGCCCGCCTCAATGCATGCGGGGAATTGGCGCGTAAGGCGTTCTCTCGAAAACACTTAGGCTGCATTCACTACTGAGCACTCACCATGTCGGGGCGCAGACGCTTGGCTTCACGCAGATAGACGTGCTTCATGGCGGATTGCGGCTGCTCTGTGTTCACATGCAGCAGAATCCGGATGCAGCGTGGCATGGCTCCGGGGACTGCGATTTCACTGGCGCACAGCAGTGGGACCTGGCTCATGCCGATTGCCCGAGCAGCTTCGGCGGGGAACACGGCGTTGACGTCGGTTGTCGTCGTAAAGATCGCGGAAACGACATCTTCATAGGTCGTGATGCCGTTCGCCGAGAGCAGTTCCTGGAGCAGCTCCCGCGTGGCCTGCAGGATCTCTGCCGACTCATTTTTCTCGACTGTCGTCGCCCCTCGAAGTCCGCGCACCGCCATCGCAACAACCTCTGCTGGTTCGAATCCTCACGGCGCGAGTGTATCGCAGGTCGATTCTGTGGAGAAGCGGGGAGACTGAGAGAGGGCAGTGGGGAATGGGCAGTGGGCAGTGGAGATCCAAACCAGCCTGTAAGCGAACTGCACATACTGAGAGCTTGATCGCGACATTCTGTCACTGCCCACTGCCCCAAGACTCCATCGCTGGGGAACTGGTCGCGATTCCACTATCTTCGACTCACCATGACCGGATTGCCGCCATCCACTGAGAGTTCATTTGCCCACGAGTGGGACTTCCCTGCTGGGGTGACCTACCTGAATCACGGGTCGTTTGGGCCTTCGCCCCGATCTGTGCGGCAGGCCTATCAGCGCTGGACCGACGAACTCGAACAGAACCCGATGGAGTTCTTTGTCCGGCGGCAGGAAGGGCTGCTGGATCAGGCGTTGAGGTCTCTCGGGAAGTTTGTCGGTTGCCGGGCTGAGAACCTGACGTTTGTTCCCAACGCGACGTCGGCGATGAATATCGTGGCCCGCAACACGTCGCTTGAGCCGGGCGATGAGGTTCTGCTCAACGATCACGAGTACGGGGCGGTGATCCGTATCTGGGGGGCGCGCTGCCGGGAAACGGGAGCGCGGACCGTACTGGCGAAGCTGCCGATTCGGCCCGCCTCTTCCAGTGAGTGGGTCGAAGCCCTCTTCGAGCGCGTCACGCCCCGCACGCGGATGATCGTTGTCAGCCATGTGACGTCCGCGACTGCTCTGATCTTCCCGATTGAGGAGGTCTGTCAGCGCGCCCGTCAGCTGGGGATTCCCGTCTGTGTCGATGGCCCGCACGGGGTCGCGATGGTTCCGCTGGCCCTCGATTCGCTGGGGTGCGACTATTACTGTGCAAGTCTGCACAAGTGGTTGTCAGCTCCCTTTGGCAGCGGATTCCTGTATGTCAGCCCGCGTCACAAGTCGGGGCTGAAGCCGACCACGGTCAGCTGGGGGCGCAGCCTCTCGGGGCTACCCTCGCGCTGGATCGATGAGTTTCACTGGCCGGGGACTACCAATCCTGCGGCGTATCTGGCTGTGCCGGCCGCGATCGAGTTCCTGCAGGGTGTGGGGCTCGATCAGTACCGCAGCCATGGACATGCGTTGGCGACCTACGCGGCAGAGCGGCTCCAAGCGGAGTTCGACGCGCGTCCGCTGGCGGACGATTCGCAGTTCGGGACGATGCTGACCCTCGAGATGCCACGCATTCCGCGAGTCGAGTCACAGCCGGGGACTCCGCCTCAACTGCAGTTGCGATTGGCCACAGAATGCGGGATCGAGATCCCGGTTGTGGAATGGCAGGATCGGATGCACGTCCGGGTCTCGTGCCATTTGTATAACGGTCCGGAGCAGATCGACCGGCTGGTCGACGGCTTGCACAAGCTCCTGCCGTAAAAGGGATGAGGGCTGAGAGTTGAGTTTCCCCGAGTGCAGATTTCGGGAGAATTCTGCAAGGACCAGCAGACGCCGGTCCCCGGCACTCGTCACAATGATTCCGGACAGATCGTTCATTTCCACCGAGGCCCGTGTGGCGTTTGAGTACGCTCCCTTTCGATTCCTTCGCAATCTCGCCCGCAGCCGCGAGATTGTGGGGGTGCTCTTGCGATACGGGTTTGACGACCTGATCGAGCGGATCGGCCTGCGGCGGTATCTCCGCTGGGGGAAGCGGCTGTTCTTTCGGCCCAGTCCCGAGAGTGAGCTGCTGGGCACTCCGCAGCGGATTCGGCGGGCGCTGGAAGACCTGGGCCCGACCTTTGTGAAGTTCGCTCAGGTCCTGAGTACGCGGCCTGACCTGGTACCAGCGGACGTGATCGAGGAATTGTCCCGGCTGCAGGAACGGGTCCCGCCCTTTCCGGGTGAGGTCGCGATGAAGCTGATCGAATCAGAGCTGAAGCGACCGATTCCCCAGCTGTACGCGGAGTTCGATCCGGTTCCGATGGCGGCTGGTTCGTTGGGGCAGGTGCATCGCGCGCGGCACTTTGATGGAACTCCGCTGGCGATCAAGGTTCGCCGCCCGGATGCTGAGAGGAGTGTCGAGCGCGATCTGTCGCTGATGCTCGAGATCGCGACTCTGATTGAGAAGCAGATTCCCGAGTCGAATGTATTCGACCCGGTCGGGCTCGTGCAGCACTTCGCGCGGACGATCCGCCGCGAGATCAACTTTCTGCGTGAAGCCCGCACGATCGACCAGTTCCGGCGCATGCACCGCGAGGATGCGATGCTCTATGTGCCGCGTGTCTATGAGGAGATGTGCAGCCCGGCTGTCATCACGATGGAGTTCATCGAAGGGACCAAACCCAGCGATCTGGAGAAGATCCGCGAACAGGGAATCGACCCGGCGCAGATTGCAGCCACGGGAGCCCGATTGTTTCTGAAGCAGGCGTTCGAGCTCGGCATGTTCCACGGCGACCCGCATCCGGGGAATATCCGGGTGCTTCGGTCCGGGGGGATCGCACTGCTCGACTACGGGATGATCGGGTTTCTGGATGAGGACAAGCGCGAGCTGTTGGTCGATCTGATCGTGGCTGTCTCACAAAGCAACGCAGCTCAGGCGGTGCGGGTGGTGCAGAGCCTGGGACAGCCTTCGCGGCCCCTCGATCAGGGGCTGCTGCGTCTGGATGTCCAGGACTTCATCGAGACGAATTACGGCATCCCGCTGGAACAGCTGCGCGTGGGCCGGATGCTTCAGGATTTCGTGAACATTATTTCTGCTCACGGGCTGCGGTGCCCGGCCGAACTGCTGCTGCTCATTCGTGCGGTGGTGACCCTCGAAGGGGTCGGACGCACTCTCGATCCGAAGTTCAATCTGGCTGGGGAACTGGCCCCATTCGTGGAGGGGCTGGTGAAGCGGCGCTACGACCCGAAGCGAGTGGCCAAGAAAATCGTGGACGACCTGAAGATGCTGGCCGGGACATTGCACGGGATGCCGGTCTCGCTGGCTCGCACGCTTGATAAGCTCAGCCGCGATGACCTGCGTATCCAGCTGGAGCACCGGTCGCTCGACCAGATGATTTCGGAGTTCGACCGGTCCAGTAACCGAATCGTCGTGGCCCTGATCATGTCGTCGCTGGTGGTGTCGTCGTCGCTGATCATCCGCAGCACCGGGGCCTCCGGGTGGGTGACCATTCCGGTCTTTACCCTGTCGGGGTTCCTCGGCATCTGGGTGATCTATGGCGTCCTGCGGAGCGGGCGGCTGTAACCGACTCCGCAGGGGCATTGTCAGTAACGCATAGTCCGTGTGACTTGGCCCAATCTTTGGTGCTGGTCATTGATCGTGCCTTGGTCGAGAGACCCAATTCGGATGACTCAGTTGCGTGAGACGGACATCGTTTGGCTTAGCGCACCAGGCAAGAATACGTGCTTGGATTCTGTCACCGATCTGTGGATAGTCAGCCGGGAATTCAATCCTGTGGCTTGGAATGGTTTCGCAAATCTCAAAGTGGATGATCTCCAGCAGCGCGGGAACTTCGGGCAGATCATCCAGTCGCAAGAGGACTCCGAACTGCTGACACCCGGTCACGCACCCGAGACAGTTGTGCCAGGTGGGTATTGCGAGATCAGCTGATTCCATTCGTCTTGCGTGAATTGCAAAGTTACCTCCGACTTGACGTCGACCACCGAAAGGCCAGTGCGTGCCAAAAACCGCGTCGCATGCATGACTAAAACAAAACACGGAGCGAACATCGAGTTCGCTCCGTGTTGCCTTGCTTCCACACGCTGGCTGCCGCAGACGACTACGGCAGCTTGTATTCCGTCTCGGCGGCCTTGTCTGCGGTGATCGAGGCTCGCAGGGCGTCTTCACTCGCTGCGACAGTCTTGGCGGGGCCGGTCAGCTTCAGGAAGTAATTCCCGGCAGCCTTGCCGTCCTTGGTGACCGACAGCATGACGCCGTACATCGCATAGCCAGGAGCTGCTTCCGACTTCCGCAGGATCGGCGGGCCGATCGGCTTCTTGTAGGTCCCCGTCAGTTTGACCAGGACATATTCCCCCTGGGCACATTTTCCCTGGCTCATGACCAGTTCGCGGCCATCGGCTTCGAATTGATCGACCCAGCGGGTGATGTTGGCTTCGCGGGTTCCGCCGATCGGGGGCGAGATCACCAGCTCGGCCGGGTCCTTGTCCCCTTCGACGGCAGGCAGCTGGAATTGGGCCAGTCGCAGGTTGTTCGAGGGCTGCTGCTGCTTCCAGGTGCTCGGGACGGTCAGCTTCAGGTCACCGGCTTCGACTTCGCGAGTGGTGGCTGCTTCGGGCTTGGCATCTTCGGCTTGAGCAGGGCCGGAGATCAAAAGAACGGCTGACAACAGCCAGGCGGGGCGCATTGACATGAGACGGTGTCCTCGGAAGGGAGCCAGCGCGTGACAGGGGGGCTTGACGTCCCCCGCTCGCTGGTCTTCGATTCTTAGGCATCAGGCCGGGAAATTCAATCCCCGGCAGGGACGCGGAAGAAACCACCGCCTCCTCCGCCCATGCCACCACCTAATCCCCCGCCACCCAGACCGCCACCTCCCTGCGGGTTGACGGGCATCGGCTCGGGCACCACAGGCTGCTCTTTCCCGGCAGATCGGCGGGCATCCGCCAGACGGATCGCTCCCGCGATGAACTCCTCAATCTCGTCGTGCGTGGTGAGCGAGGCCCGAACGGCCAGGCTGTCACCGAGCGAGGTGATGCTCTCCGGGGGATTGCTCAGCTGATTGACATAGTTCTGCACGGCGGTCGTCAGGTTCTCAATCCCGCTGTCCGAAAGGTCATAAAAGCGCAGCCGAGTGGTGTTCGTCTTCGCTTCTTTCGTGGTGATGTGCAGGACACCCCGGTCGACATAGTACGCCAGCTCAGTCCCGTTCACTTTGTCGCAAATCATCGCCAGAGAGTCGGCGAGTCGATGGGTCCCGACAAAACTCACTCTTGCGTCAGGATCCAATCCCGCGTCCACGAATGCTTGCTCATCAAATCGAACTGGAACCTGAGTTCTCTGCGTCAAGAAATCGGCGATTTCTCGAAGCGTATTGTCGGGGAATTCAAATGTCACCTCTTCGTCCAGTGCCGTGTAGATGAAGAGGTCTTTCTCACTCAGCTGGCGGTACGCCGACACGAGCGGGCCCGTCCGGTGAGCACGGGGGGCGTCTTCCTCGGCTTCGCCGGGACTGTCCTCGGCGGGCATTTCTTCTTTCGGATCATCCTTGGCCTCGTCTTCGGCCAACGGTACAGGATCGACGGGGGCCGACTCGTCTTTCTCTTCGACTTTGGCTGACGCGTCCAAATCCTTTTCCGCGGGAGCTGGGTCTTCCTTCAATTCTGAAGGAGCCTCTGCCTCTTTCTCCTCGGGCACGGGAGTGTCCTCCTGAGCGCTGGCCTCCTCGGCCTGAGCCAGTTGAACCGGCTCGTCGCCATCGCCTGCGACCTCCGTCGCGATGAACGCTGACTCGCCCGAGCCTGGTGCCCCGGGACCAACGATCCCGTCGACCATCGCTCCGAACAGCAGCGCTCCGCCGACCGTCAACGTTCCCGCCGTACCGACGACGAGAGCTGTGAGTTTACTTGCAGCTGACATGGCAGCCAGCTCCTTTCCTGCGAGACCAGCTGCGGTCGAGCCAGCGGCAGCGAGTGTGCCGACCGTCGTGCCCGTGGCAGCCAGTGTGAGTGTGGATGAAACCAAAGTAGCGGGCGGTGCAGCCGAAGCTGCGGTCGCCCCCCAGCCGATGGCCGCAACGGCCACCGACAACGTAACTCCTCGACGCACCAACCGGACACGCAGCTCCTGCTTGGCCCGCTTCAGCCGACTTTCGACGGCGGGGACCGAGATTTCCAGCAGTTCGGCGATCTCGCGCTGTGAACGCTCTTCGAGATAGAACAGCACCAGCGGAGCCCGATCGATTTCGGGAAGCTGTTGCAGCTCCTCATCCAGGACGTCACGCTCGTGAGATCGCTCCAGTTCCAGGAATGGATCGACCTCGCAGGCTGGCAGCATTTCGACCTCCACCGCTTGCGGGCACCGGGTTCGCCGCTGCGAGATCGCACGACGACCAATATTGCGAGCTGTTCCGTGCAGCCAGGCGGACAGCGAACCGGACCTTTGAATCTTGCGAGCCGACTGCACCAGCACGAGGAATGTCGCCTGGAACACATCGTCCGCCATGGTCCGGTCACCGACCGTCCGCAGGGCCACTGAGTAGACCAGCCCGCCGTGCCGCTTCACGATCTGTGCCAGTGCCGCTTGAGCGACAGCTGTCCCCGGCCGAGCCGCCGCCAGATCTCGCACGAGATCCGCATCGGACACCAGTGGGATGAGCGGTGAAGTCTCGACAGGTCGATTCACCGGCAGAGCCTCGTCGACGAGGCAGCCTGATGACCAGTCTGTCGAAATTGGAACCGGCTCAGACATGAGCCTTGTCCCGCTCGGAATGCCGTTGCAGTGCGTCGTTTTCACCAAGCCCAGCCCCGGAAGCTGGACGTGGCTGCCATCATAGTGCGGGAGCGGATCGAAAGCGGTCAGGAAATCTTGGCAGAATTTTCGCTTTTTGGGGGGGTGAATGAGACCGGGGAACCCACGTTCTGGCGAACGTGGCTACGGGGCATAGTGCGGGGACGTCGGAATTCTTACGAATTCTGCTACCCAGGAACTACTTTCCGGCGACGACTTTGGGGCGCCGTTGGAGCAGGATGTTCACGCCCTTCTTATTGGCCAGGGCGATATCCAGCAGCCCGTCTCCATTGATATCCCCGACGGAGAACTGCGTGCCGACGCCGGTGTCGTTGCCGGCCGGGATGTGGTGCTTGATGAACTTGGGACCATCCTTGGAGCGTTCGATCTCGTACCAGACCATGATCACTGGGTCGTTGGCCCCGGGGTCGCCGCCGTTGTGGGCGTAGTACCGCTTGCCGGTGACCATGTCCTTCTTTCCGTCGCCGTTCAAGTCCTCGAAGTGCAGGGCGTGCGTTTGCGAGAAGCTGTCGTCGATCAGGTGATAGGTCATGCCAGGCTTGCCCTGCTTTTCGCCGTTCTCGAACCACCAGACGCCATGCTGGTGGGCACAGGTCATGAGCAGATCGTGATCCCCGTCGAGATCCAGGTCCTCGGCATAGATATCCGCTCCTGTCTTGGGCTGTCCGTTCTCGCCCAGGACATGCTCGTGGAAGGCCCAGGTCTTCCCTTCGAGCTTTTCTGGCTGCTGCCAGTATCCATGCGGGATCACGACATCATTCTTGCCGTCTCCGTTGCAGTCGGTCACGCCGATTCCGTGGTAATACTTGAATGTGCCGTTCTTGGCGGGATCGCCCGGCTCACTGACCGCGACGAAGTTCCACTTCTGATAGACCGCATCGCCGGTCGGGATCTCGATATACCCCATCTGTGCTTCGGGCTGGCTGCCGAAGACGAGATCGGGTTTACCGTCGCCGGTCAGGTCCTTGAACTGTGGGGACTCGTTACAGATGCTGGTCCAGATCAGGTGCTGCTTCCAGTGTCCCTCGGCCCCTTTCGGGTTCTCGTACCAGTGGAACGGGTCGCCGGGGAAGCCGACGACGATGATGTCGGTCCAGCCGTCCTGGTTCACGTCGTAAGCCCAGTTGCAGAAGCTGTTGCTGTAGCCGACTCCGGCCCAGAAATTGCCGACGGGGCGGAACTCGTGCATCTTCCAGTCGGGAGCTGAGTACCAGACATCTCCTGCGGAGATGTCCATGTGGCCGTCCTTGTTGAAGTCTCCGATCGAGACCCCTTCGGAGCGAAATCGGGCGTCGAGCTGGACTCGCTCAAACGAAATCGGGGCGGCGTCTTCCGCCTGCAGCGAACCCAGACCGAAAGCCACCGACAGACAACCGAGCGCGAATGAGGCCAAGCGCATGAGACACTCCCGTGAGAAATCGACAATGACTGATGCTTGTATACCGAATGCTGAGGGAGGGGACAAACGAGAGAGAGACGAGAGGGGAGAGGTTAGAGGTTAGAGCCAGAGGGGAAGAGGGGGCACGACCCTGGGGGGATCGGTTAGGGACTGTGGGTACCCTCACCCCCAGCCCCTCAACCGGGGGGAGAGGGGAGCCAGCAGTTGACTCTGGCCATTCGCCATCAGCCATGAGCCATCTGCCAACCAAGAACCAAGAACCAAGAACCAAGAACCAAGAACTTCCCTCAACCCTCAACTTCTGCCCACTGCCTACTGCCCATTCCCCACTGCCCTCCCCTTTAGGACTTCAGCCACTCGGCCTTGCTCTCTAGAATCCGCTCTTCACATTCTGCGACCCCCAGCTGTCTGATCTCTGATGAAAACTGACGAACTCCGCGAAAGCTACCTCGCCTTCTTCGCTTCGAAGGGGTGCGTCCGTCGGCCGAGCGACGTGCTGATTCCACGCGGGGACAAGACCGTGCTGTTCACCCCCGCCGGGATGAACCAGTTCAAGAACCAGTTCCTGGGGATCGGGCCGATCGAGTTCACGGCAGCTGCGACCTGCCAGAAGTGCGTGCGGACCGGCGATATCGGGAACGTCGGGGTCACGACCCGGCACCATACGTTCTTCGAGATGCTGGGGAACTTCTCGTTCGGCGGGTACTTCAAAAAGGAAGCGATCCACTGGGCGTGGGAGTACCTGACCTCGAAGAAGTGGCTGGGGCTGGAGAAGGACCGGCTGACGGTCACGGTCTACCTCGACGATGACGAGGCGTACAACATCTGGAACAAGGAGATCGGTCTCGACCCGAGCCGCATCTCTCGGCTCGATGAAGCTGAGAACTTCTGGCCCGCGTCCGCTCCCTCGCAAGGCCCGGACGGCGTCTGCGGTCCGTGCAGTGAGATCTACTACCTGACGCCGGGAGCCCCCGCGCCCGTCGAGATCTGGAATCTGGTCTTCACGCAGTTCAATCGCGTGGGCAACCCGCCGAACAATCTGCACCCGCTTCCCAAGAAGAACATCGACACCGGGATGGGCCTGGAGCGCACAGCCAGCGTCATGCAGGGTGTACTCAGCAACTTCGAGATCGACTCCCTCAAGCCGCTGTGCATCGCAGCGGGCGATGTCGTCGGAGCCAAGTACGAATACGCGGGCAAGACCGGTCGACCGATGCGGCGGATCGCCGACCATCTGCGGGCGTGTGCCTTTGCGATCCATGAAGGGGTGGCTCCCGGATCGAACGGGGCGGAGTACATCATCCGCCTGCTGCTGCGGCGGGCACTGCTGGAAGGGTATCTCCTCGGGAAGCAGGAGCCGTTCCTGCACAAGCTGGTGCCGACCGTGATTGAGCTGATGAAAGGTCCGTATCCCGAACTGATCGAGACTGAAAAGAGCGTGGTCAACACGATCCGCGATGAGGAAGCGACGTTCCTCGGAACGATCGACCGCGGGCTGGCTAAGTTCGACAAGCTGGTCGAGAAGGTCAAGAAGGACGGCGGCACCGTCCTGCCGGGTGAGGCTGTGTTCGATCTGCATCAGACGGATGGGTTCGTGTATGACCTGTCAGTGGCTGTGGCTGCGGATCGCGGCTTGACGGTTGATGAGGCCGGCTTCAAGAAGGCCGAGCAGGGCCACAAGGAGATCAGCGGTCAGGGCTCCTGGGGCGTGATGGCTGCGGGGCCACTGGACAACATTCAAAAGGAAGTCGGCGACACGAAGTTCCTGGCCTACGACGCGACCGAAGCGACCGCCAAGGTGGCCGGGATTCTGGTTCTGCGCGATGGCAATACGGAGCGGGTGACCGAGCTCACAGAGACCGGCCTGACCGCTCAGGTGATCCTGGACCAGTCTCCGTTCTATGGAGAGTCTGGCGGTCAGGTGGGCGACAGTGGGACGATCTCTGGCAACGGGGACTTCGCTGTGGCCGATTGCCAGAAGCACACAGGACTGCTGGTCCATGTCGGGACCTTGCAGTCTGGCTCGATCAAGGTCGGCGACACCGTGAAGGCGACCGTCGACGGTGCCCGCCGGGCCGGGATTCGCCGCGCTCACTCGGCCACGCACATCCTGCACCACGCCCTGCATCAGGTGATCGGCCACCACGCCACGCAGCGTGGCTCGAAGGTCGACAACGATCAGCTTCGGTTCGACTTCGCCCATGGTGCGGCGATCACTCCCGATGAGATGCTGCGGATTGAGAAGATCATCAACGAGAAGATCGTGGAGTCAGCTCCGGTCTCGATCAACTTCATGAAGATCGAAGAGGCCAAAGCTGCGGGGGCGATGGCTCTGTTCGGCGAGAAGTACCCGGACATCGTCCGCATGGTCTCGATGGGAGAGTTCAGCAAGGAACTGTGCGGTGGAACGCATCTGACCAGCACCGGGCAGGTCGGTCTGTGCCGTGTGATTGCCGAGGAACCGATCTCTGCCGGGGTTCGCCGCATCACAGCTCTGACGGGCGAGAAGGCGATCGACAGTGTTCGCGAGCAGGAATCACTGCTCAAGCAGATCAGTGCGGCTCTCAAGTCGCCTCCGCGCGAGTTGCCGACACGCGTCGCTGCTCTGCAGGACGAGATTCGGGCTCTGAAGCAGGATCTGGCAATCCTCAGCAAGGCAGCCGTGGCTCAGAACGCCGCCAAGCTGCTCGCCAATGCCGAGCCCGCCGGAGCGGCCAAGGTCCTCGTGCAGAAGCTCGACCGGGTCGACCGCGATCAGTTGCGCCTCTATGTCGATGAGTTGAAGGCCGCCGGTCCGATGGCGATCCTGCTGGGAGCTGTCATCGACGGCAAGTTGGCCTTCATTTCCGCCGTCAGCAAGGAACTGACCAAGACCGTCAAGGCGGGTGACTGCGTCAAGGCCGCAGCCACCGTGGCGGGCGGCGGCGGAGGCGGGCGTCCGGACCTGGCGGAAGCCGGAGGGCGGGATCTCGATAAGCTGGACGAGGCCCTGGCTGCGGGCAAGAAATACTTGGTGACGGCGCTGGGCGGGTAATCCGCCGATCTCGAATTGGTTGCCGACGTCCCCTGAAAGGGATATCAGGGGCTGAAATGCTACGTGCGAACCTCGACGGTATCGGCCGTGTCCGGGATGACGATATGCCTCTGATTCTCGAAAAGCTCGCAACCCAATCCCAACGTTGGCCCAAATCGGGCCGGGTCATTCTGGCCCAATCGGATGCCGATTCGATTGTTGTCTATCAAGCCTATAGCCCGGCCATCGGACGAGCTACGATTCAGTCTGGACGTTTCGGAGGCGGTGGCTTCAGCTTGTCGCGAATGACATGGATCAAGCCAAATTTCCTCTGGATGATGTTCCGATCCGGCTGGGGAACCAAGCCCGATCAGGAAGTCACTCTGGCGATTCGTCTGAAACGAAACGCCTTCGAGGAAATCCTTGGGCAGGCAGTCCACTCGACGTTTGTCCCAGAGGTTTACGGATCTGCAGAGGACTGGCAGGCCGCCCTAAAGAGATCCGACGTTCGGCTTCAATGGGATCCCGATCACGGCCCGTCAGGGAATCCTCTGGAGCGCAGAGCGATCCAGCTTGGTATGAGAGGGACTGTGCTCAAACAGTACGTTCACGACTGGATTCTGGAGATCGAGGACATCTCGCAATTCGTCGAACAGCAGCGAGCGTTCGTTCAGTCAGGGCGATTCGATCAGCTGGATCTTCCGCGAGAGACCGTCTTTTCAATAGATGATGCAAAAACCGCAGATCGGCTGGGAATCGACGGAGGTTGCTGAGTTCGGCAACGCACGGTCATCACGAGGCACGTCGGGCGAGCCCGACGGCTATCAGGGAGTGACTTGTGACCAAGTCCGATCCCGATCCCCCTTCACAAACGTCTCATCAAGTGGTATTTATGGATGCATGCTCGCGATCTTCGATCATCGTCGTTCGTCCCGTCGGGAGTTTCTCCGAATTGGCGGTGGTCTATTGGGAGGGCTGATGGCCTGTGCCACGGGGGCTCGCGGTGCGCGGGGTGCGGAGCTGGCTCACCTGCTGACGGGGCGGTCGGTGGTGTTTCTGTTTCTGCATGGTGGACCGAGCCAGATCGAGACCTTTGACCCAAAGATGACTGCCCCCGGGGGGATCTGCAGCGTCAATGGTGAGGTCTCCACGAAGCTGCCGGGAGTGACCTTCGGGAGTTCGTTCCCGAAGCTGGCGTCGCTCGCGGACCGGTTCTCTGTGGTCCGCTCGTTTCAGACTGGCGATGGGAATCACGACATCAAGCCAGTTGTTGGGAAGGCCACCAGCGGAGCCAATCTGGGATCGCTGTATGCCCGAGTCGCGGGTCAGAACCGACCCGTCAGCGGGGTGCCGACCAATGTGATGTTGTTTCCGCAGGCAGCTGTGCCGGAGGCGAAACCAGGGATCACGAGCTTTGGGGACTTTCAGTCGGCTGGTTTTCTCGGCAGCGGGTTTGCTCCGTTCACACCCAGTTCCGGCGGAGCGATGCAGGACAACTTGAAGCTCAAGTTGCCGATCGATCGTCTGGATGATCGCCGATCGCTGCTCACGGGGCTCGATCAGCTGCGGCAGGGACTGGACCGGTCGGGGCTGGGCAGCGGAGTCGACGCGATCCGGCAACAGGCGTTCGACACGCTGCTGGGTGGAGTCGCGGAGGCCTTCGACTTCCGCAAGGAGTCCCCGGAGACGATTGCCCGTTACGACACGGCTCCGCTGGTTCGCCCGGACCAGATCAGCCGGAAATGGAACAACTACGACCACTATGTCGATAACGCCAGCTCGCTCGGCAAGCTGCTGTTGCTGTCGCGCCGGCTGTGTGAGAGGGGCTGTGGGTTTGTCACGGTCACGACGTCGTTTGTGTGGGACATGCACTCGGATGTGAACAATGCCGGAGTCGAAGAGGGGATGCGGTATATGGGGCTGCCGCTCGACTATGCGGTCTCGGCCTTTCTGGAAGATGTGCGGGATCGCGGGCTGAGTGACAAGATCATGCTGGTCGTCAGCGGCGAGATGGGCCGGACTCCGCGAATCAACGAGCGCGGTGGTCGCGACCATTGGGGCGGTCTGGCTCCGCTGCTGATCTCGGGGGGAGGCTTCCCAGCTGGGCAGGTGCTGGGGCAGTCTGATCGTCAGGCGGCCGAACCGCTGACCACACCGGTCCGCATCCCGAACCTCGTCTCCACGATCATGCACCGGTTGATCGATGTGCCCCAGCTGCGACTCGTCCCCGGAATGCCGAGAGAGTTGCTGTCGGCAGCCGTGGATGCGGAGCCGATTGAAGAGCTGGTGTAGTGCGTCGGTGTCGTCACACCTGCCAGTTGCGCAGATCGAAATCTTCCGCCGGGACGGTCAGTTCGATCATCCCTTCGGACGGAACATGATCGAGGCTGGCCCGGTCCTCGAGCAGCTCGACCCGGAAGTGAACTCGGGCTCCGGTCGTGACGTCCAGATCTTCGAACGGAATCCGGACCACAGCCACGTCCTCGATTGCCGCGACAACGCGAGACGGTTCCGGGCTGCCGCCGCGATACATCTGGACCTCGAGCAGTGAGGACCCCAGTGGCTTGACCCGGACCTCGTGGCCATCGGGTTCGATGAACCGCACGCGGAGTTCCTGGCCGGGCTGGATCGTGTCGCGGGCCCGCTCGGCGGTGTCGCAGCGGATGAGCAGAGTTTCGCGATCGAACCCGAAATGCAGCTCGCGAATCGGTCCCTGGGTCACGCGGGCCATCGTGCCACGTTCGGAACCGGCGACAAAGGTCCCGGCCGATTTCCACTCGAAGTATCGCCGCCGGCCATCGGGGCGGACGTGCAGCAGACGGCGTGGCTGGGTGTGAATACTGGCCTTGCAGATACGGCAGATCGGACGCAGCAGTGCGGCGGGAGGGGACTCCGACAACAGCTTGTAGACGTTCTGCAGGTGACGGCGGAACAGCTGATCGAACAGCTCATCCTGACCGGACGAGCGATCATCGCCGTACCACCAGCACCAGTCGCTGCCCTCGGCGATATCGAGTTCCCGCCACGCCCGCTGGATGATGGCTTCCTGGAAACGCCCGCTGGCGGACTGCTTCTTGAGGAAGTCGCGCGTCAGATGCAGCAGGTCCCAGGCTTGCCGGTCTTCTGCGTGGCCGATCCAGATGTAGAAGTCCGAGTTGATCCAGCTTCCGGCGTGCAGCTTGCTGAGCTTCTCAGGAGCGGGGCTCGACTCCAGATGGTCACAGATGCGGACTGGGTTCACGTCGGAATGACGGACCGCTTCACGATAGAGCGTCCGCAGGAAGACCACGCCGCCATCGCGGTAGTGCTCCCAGCAGTTCTCACCGTCGAGCACGATCGGCACCAGGACCGGAGCATCGGGGCGATCACGGCGGATCGAGCGCCCGATCTCGGCACAGGCGTTGAGCAGGTGATGCGCCGCGGAGACCGGGTCCTGGCGCTGGGCTTCGAAGCCGATGAAGTCGCTCAGGCCGAGGTCGCGGAAGATCAGGCTCAGCGTCTGCCCCTGATGTTCCCACTTCCACGGACGGTACAGCAGGTCCGGGCGATTGATTCGCTTGTGGTGGTCGCGGTGGATCGCGTTGTCGAGCGAGCGGGAGAGAATCCCCTCGTCGGTGGCGATCCACTGGATCCCGGCCTCCAGGATCGCGGGCAGGATCTCCTGCGAGACCGAGCCCTCCGACGGCCACATCCCGCGCGGCTTGCAGCCGAAGAATTTCTCGTGGAGGGCCACCGCTGACTGCAGATGGCGGACGGCATCCTCGGCGTAGCTTTCGAGGGACTCCGGCAGCTGGCAGTTGGGCATCCCCTGACGGGCCGATCGCTTGTCCCACAGCAGCGGCAGGATCGGGTGATAGAACGGCGTTGTGGTCAGCTCGACCTGCCCGCGATCCTGCAGCTCTTTATGCAGCGGGATCACGCGGGCGATCACTTCGCGCTGTTTGGTCAGCAGCCACTGCTTTTCGTCTTCGGTGTAGTCGCTCCCCTTGTCGCGGAACGCTTTCAGCTCGGCATCCTGCTCGAACAGGATCTCGTGAAACCAGGACAAGTTGTGCCAGACCTGCAGGTCTCGCAGATCGTTCTGCGTCATGCGGGCCAGGGCGGCGTCGCTGCTGGCGGGCTGTGTGGAGCGCTTGCGATGGAGTTCGAGATACCGCGGAAACGGGCGGATCATCGATTCCTGGTTGGCGGCAAAGAAGTTGTCGACCAGGTAGCGGGCATCGTGATGTGAAAGTCCGTCGACTGGCATCCGCGAGACATCCAGATGCCGATCGCTGCCGCCGTCGACATACCGCTGAATCTGCACGAGCAAGCTGGGGACCAGGTTGATCGAACAGCGGAACTCGGGGACTTCCTGCAGGTGCAGGGCCATCCCGATGTAGTCTTTGGTCGCGTGGAACCGCACCCACGGCATCAGGACTTCCCCGGTCAGGTCATCGGGGTAGTACGGCTGATGCTGGTGCCAGAGGATCGCGAGAGAGACGGGGCGCATGACGGACTCCTTAAGTTTGGCTCCTTCGGTCAGCGCACGGGGATCATAACAGAGATCGGCAGATGGCGGATGGCAGAAGGCCAGCGATTTGGGGTGCATTCGCTCACTGGTGGTCCCCGCTGGGTTCGGCAGTGTTCCATCCTGCCCGGATCGGCCACGCATCGAGGCCACGCTCGATGATGGCATCGAGCCATCCTCCGCCCTGCAAGGGCGTTACAAAGCAGCCTGGGGCAGAGCGACCCACGGGAGCGCCGCCCCAGGTTGCCGAGTTCCGGCCTCCCAAGCCC
>JBIIOI010000051.1:0-40880 GCA_044337025.1 Planctomycetaceae bacterium | reverse complement strand
GCGTTGTTCCAAGGCCTCGTTCATGCCGCCTGCATGGTCATCGTGCTCAGACGGTTGTAGAAAACGACCATCCGGCGGCGACCCGCTTGAAAGCCCTGCAAACAGGTTTTGAAACCGGCTCTAAGGACTAAGGACTCGTGACTAATGACTTCGGGATTTGATGGCGGCGATGAAGTCGGTGGCAGGGGTGTGCGCTTTGCTCGCTGGGCGTTCGTAGCTCAGCGGAGTGCGGGGGCGATGTTGTTCGCAGAGAGCCTGGCGGTCGCGGAGGAGTTCGCGGCGGGCCTCGGTTGTGGGGGCCTGTTCGAGAAGCTGTTTGAAGACGGGGGTCAATGCGGACGGGGGGAGTTGCGCTTCGGCGAGGAGTTTCTGGATATTGAGCTGGCGTTCGGCGATGAGTGCGCGGGACTGAAGGGCGGCGACCTGTTCGCGGAGTTCGAGGAGTTCCTGGTTGAGGGTTGAGAGTTGAGGGTTGAGGGAAAGAGATTCGGCGGTGGGTTCGGGCTGAAGATGGGGGGCCCTCACCCCTGGCCCCACTTCCGGGGGGAGAGTGGGGGAAGAAGTGTCGCTATGGTTTTCGCGGAAGGTTTGGGTGGTGGCTGGGTTGATGACGGCATCGACGCAGACGACATCGCGGATCGTTTCGACGGTGGTGCCATCGGTCGAGCGCTGGGCCAGGACGACATGGGACATGCCGACGCCCGGAAGGTTGGTATTGGCCAGCGCGAGAAATGTCCGGCCGGATTCGGTGTCGAGGACGCGGATATCTCCGCGGATGCGACCGTCCTCATAGCGGGGATTGATGATGTTGCCCACGAGGTCGCGGGTGCTGCGGTCGCGCGGCTTGAGGCGGTCGGGAGCGTGGTCGAGGAAGACAGGCTTCTGGTCGTAGAGTGGCGCGGCGTCTCGGAGGGCTGACTCGGAGTAGCGGTAGCCATTCTTCGAGTCGGGCCCGGTGAGGGCGACGTTACAGACCAGCCGGGCCTGAGAGTCGATGGCGAGGCGGCTGCCCCAGTCGGAGAGGTCTTCGGTGAGAGTGTCGGAGTGCATCGGTCAGTGCCGGTCCTGTGCTGAGTGCTCTGGGAGGGCTTGTATGACCTAGCGGGGATAGGTGCGCGCAAAAGAGGTGAGGGGTGAGGGGGGGGGATTCCTCTATGTGTTGAACGGCTGCGCCGTGACTTGCGGGAATTTTAATCCCGCGCAAGCGACTTAGCGGGAGGCTTGCTGGCCTGTCGATTTGCAAATTGGAGCATTTCAAAAATCGGGTTCGTGGCCACGAACCGAGTACTGAAGGCACGTCGGGCGAGCCCGACGGCTAACGAAGCGTAGATGAAAGAGTTCCGTTTTACCGGAATGGAGAGACTTGCCCTACTTCACGGCGATGGGAGTCTCGTCCGCCTTCGGCTGATAGGCTCCCAGTAGCTTCGAGAGTCTGCCGAAAGTTCCGTTGTTCAGCAGCACCAGATAGGACGGGACCAGGATGGGGCGGACGATGAAGGTGTCGATCAGGACGCCGAACGCCAGAGCGAAACCGAGTTGGACCATGCCAGCCAGGGTTCCGGTCATCAGCGAGGCGAACGTGCCCGCCATGATGATTCCGCAGCTGGAGATGATTCCTCCGGTCTTGGTCAGGGCCAGCAGGATGCCCGGGATGGCCCCGTGTTTGGGCTGTTCTTCGGTGACACGTGACATGAACAGGACGTTGTAGTCCTCGCCCAGGGCCAGCAGAAGTGTGAACAGGTAGACCGGCACCTTCCAGTCGAGACCGACGAACTCGGTGTCGGTGCTGAGGAACCAGAACAGCAGGTAGGCGGCTCCCAAAGTCACCAGATAGCTAAAGATCACGGTCAGGATCAAGTAGGCGCAGAGCAGCGGCTGCCGCAAAAGCAGCATCAGGACCAGAAACACGGCGATCGACACGAAGACGTTGATGCGGATCTGGTCGCGGTCGGTTGAGAGTTTCAGGTCTCGGATGCTGGCAGTGGAGCCCAAGGCGAGGATTTTGGCATCGCTATAGTCTTGGGGGGGCGGAGCGGCTTCCTCTTCGTCTTCCTCGGGTGCGGGCTGCGAGAATTTCTTCAGTGAGGCTTTCAGCGCCGCTTGCGCCTGATCTAAACGGGCCACCGCATCGCGTGCGAATGGATCGACATCAAACACCACATCGATTCGCATCAACTTGCCGCGGAGTTTGCTGCGTTCATCGACACTGCAGTAGTGCTTTTGCCGGACCGTGCGTGCGATATGCTTGGACATCACCGGACGGCTACTCGAATCGGCCTCATACAAGGCCCCGTAAGGGTAGAACTGGGAACGGACGTCGGCGATCCCCAGTTCTTTGGCTTGTGACATCAGATCTTCGGTCAAGAAACGAGAAATCTTCTCGCCGAAACGAACTTCGGTCAGCTCGAAATCCTGATGCTCAATTAGAAAGACTGTGGGCCCTGCGGTGCCCGAGGGGAAGTCCTGCTTGACGGCGTTGGCCCCTTTGACACTTGTTACATCGGGGCGCAGGTCGGTCAACAGGCCATAGCTGAGGTGATCCTTGAAGTAGGCTCCCACGAGGGCCAGCGGAGTGAGGGCCAGCACGGTCCCGAAGAACACGGCACCGGGGCGACGCGAGATCAATTCTGCGATCCACTCCCAGCCGCGCTCCAGCCAGCGCTGCTCCTCAAGCATCTGCCAGAAGGTTCGCGATGGCATGAATCCGTCAGCTGCGGAAATTCTCTCGCGGCGTACATCGGGCCAGAATGTCCAGCGACCGAACAGGAACATCAGGGCTGGAGTCAGCGTCATCGCACAGACCAAGGCCACACCCAGGCCGAACGAAATGGCGACGCCGGCCTGCTGGAACTTGCCGAATTCGGTCAGCGTCAGCATCGCAATACCGACAATACTCGTCCCGGCACTGGTTGCCAGAGCTGCTCCCACCTGCGCGACTGCCCGCATCGTGGCGTCACGGTACGAGGCCCCGTTGTCGAGTTCTTCTTTGTAGCGAGCGATCAGGAACAGGCAGAAATCGACGCCCGCTCCGTAGACCACAACGGTCACATAAACATCGAGTCCCGTGAACAGCCCGACGATGTTGTAATCCGCCAGGATCCGCAGCAGATTCAAGGCAATGCGGACCGCCACACCCACGGTAATCAGCGGGATGAGGACCATCAGTGGAGCCCGGTAGATCAGCAGCAGCAGAACGATCACCAGCACCTTGGTGTAGTGGTCGGTCTTTGCGGCGCTCTCGGATTCTGCTTTCAGCATGTCGCGACCGACTGTCGCGGAACCGCTCAATGCGACATCGAGTCCGGCGGGCATCGCCCGAATCACTTCCTCTGATTTCAGCAGTTCCTCAACGCGAAACAGGACCTGCTTGTTCTTCCGGTTCAGGAACTCCGTCGTCAGATCGACAATCACCAGTGTGGATTTGCCGTTTTTGCTTTCCAGCAGTTTGCCAATCCGAATATCTTCGAACGTCCAGATTCCGCTGATGATCTGCTGGGACTTCGGGAGCGGCTCTGTGGCTTCGGCCAGTGGGACTTCGGCGTCGCTCAGACCGGTTCGGGCTTTGATCTTGCGAAGCTGCGGAACCAGATGATTTCGCACGAAATCGAGATCAGCATCCGACAGCCCCTCGCCTGCGGGACGGTCTTTCCGCTGCAGAACGATGACAATGTTTGCCCCGAGCGGGTCGAGCTGAGCTTGCTGATCGGCCCCGGACTCGTCGTCTGCAGACTCGTCTTCGTCGACAGCGGGTGGAAAGGCGTCCTTGTATTTCTGCTCAGCAGCGACGCTTTCACTTTGGGCGGGCAGGAAGGCGAACTCCCCATCCTTGGCCACGTCGCTCAATGGGGGAGCCGTCTTGACCACCAGGATCAAGATCGCCACCCAAGCCAGCACGGTTCCAAGTGGCCACCGACTGACGAGTCTTCCGCACCAGCTGTACATCCGGGGTGTTTCTGAAGGGACGAGTCTCTGGGGAGCGGGGGAGCTCCCATCGTGAATTGCCCACGCTACCGGTCGCCGGACGGAGAGTCAAATCACTCTTGGAGTTCGGCGAATCCGGTTCCCAGATTTCAGAGGGATTTCGGCTTGAAACGTCTCAATTTGCCCGAACGACCCACTTGGCTCACAGCTGAGGAAGCAACCTCGCGAGTGTTTCTCCGACCCGACCTGCGGCACGGGCGACCGCAGCCACGACCTGGGCTCCGTCGGTGGGCTCCAACTGATCGGGATTGCAGGCATTACTGACCACCGACAGTCCTACCGCACGAATTCCCATTGAGCGAGCTGCGATCACTTCGGGAACGGTCGACATTCCGACCAGGTCACCGAACTGCCTCAAGAACCGATATTCGGCCCGCGTCTCGTAGTTGGGGCCCGTCATCCCGATGTATGTTCCGGCGAGCTCGCGGCCTCCCGCTTGCCGAACTGCGGCCAGTGTTTTGTGCGCGAGAACGGAATCGTAATTCGCCCGAATTCCGGTCTGGGCCCGATCCAACGAGCCGTCGGAGCCACGACGAGACTCGGCACCCATCAAGTCAATGTGGTCGCGGATCACCACCACATCGCCGACTTGAAAATCGGGGTGGAGACCACCGGCTGCGTTGGTCGCGATCAACGTTTGAATCCCCAGGGCTTTCAGCAGTTCGATCGGGCGGGTGATCAGATCGGCAGCGTAACCTTCGTATAGATGAAATCGGCCCTCCATGACGGCGACGGGGACTCCTGCGAACCGCCCGAGCGTCAGCTGCCCCTTATGTCCAATAGCGGTGGAGACCGGAAAACCGGGAATTTCGCGGTAGGGAACGGACTTTTCGACCTCAATCTGGTCAACGACTCCTCCCAGGCCGCTGCCCAGGATCAGGGCTGCGCGAGGGGTCTGGCATCCTTGGACGCGTTCGAGTGCCACGGGCAGCCAATCGTCGTCAGGCAAGTTCGGCATCCAGTGTGGGAAACTCGGTCGTCACTCGTACGGTGCGAGGATCATGGTGTCGTCTGGGCGCGGTTGGCAAGTGAGAGCGAACTGACGAAGGGGAGACGATCAAACTGAGGGCGGGAACCGGTAGGCTTTGCTCGAATTCGTGTTCAAGGGTACGATGAGACTCGGTATTCCAAGGCCCCATCCAACGCTTGCGGGAGTGCGATCATGCGGTGCCTGCCTCTCTTCATCATGGTCGGGTTGCTGGTCGCAAATTTGCGAGCCGACGATCCGATTGAGCTGGCTCGCACGAAATTGGATGAAGCCAAGACGCTCTATACCGAAACGGTTGAGCGTGCGAAGTTTGATCTGGAAGCGGCTGGGGCCAAAGAAGTGAAAAAGCTCCGGGCCAGCACAAAGCAAAGCGTGGCTGACCAGGTGGCACGCATCGAAAAGATCGAAACTCAGCTGCGAGAGTTCTCGGAGTCTGAAAAACTGCCGACCGATGCCACTCTGCGCGACGATGTGGATCGGTACCGAGAGACGCTGAACAAGGCGAAACAGCGGTGCGAAAAGGCGTTCGACGCGCTGGCCCAGCGGTATGTGGCTGTCAAGGATGATTCCAACGCGAAGTTGATCCTGGCTGAGAAGGAGAGCTACTTCAAGAAGGGGTTCGTTCCTGGAATGTTTGGGATCACCACGAACCCGCCGTTTGGGCATTCCACGCTCGAACTGACTCCGGATGGCAAGTTCAAGGGTATTCAAGATGAGCAATCAATCTCGTCCGGCACCTGGGAGCAGACGAGTCCGGACGAGCTGCTGCTGAAATTCGTGAGCCACAACTATGGGGTTTCGAAGCTGAAGATCGTTGATAACGATCACCTCGTGGGGGCCAATATCCACCCGAATGGCAGTACGTGGAAGTGGCGAGTCATTCGCCTAACGGCAGCCACGCTGCCGATTGGGGACTTTGAAAGTACGACCGTTCCGGACACTGGACGCTGGACCTTCTCACTGAAGAAGGATGGAACCTGCACGAACACTGCCCCAGGTGGCGGCCATGTCTGTTATGGAAACTGGCAACAGGTCGGCGAGGAGATTCAGTTTCAGTTCACCTCGCAGGGATATTACGACGGGGTCTACAACGAAGGAAAACTGAAGATCAAGGACAACGACCATCTGACGGGGATCAATCGTCATACGACAGAGAATCAGATGTGGGAATGGTCCGTCGTCCGCAAGAAGACTGACTCGATCAAGAAGTAGCCATCAGTGAGCAACGTCCCGCCTTCCAGTGAATCCCAGCTGAGCCTCACCGAGATGCTGCGCATCATGGATGTGGCGCGGGAGATGCGTGAAGAACAGCTCACCGTCTCGCAGCAGTTTCAGATCGACGAAGCCAAAGCCCGCATCCGGGATCGGCTGATGGAGTCGGCCAAGGTCACCGGCGATCAAGTCACGCCCGCCGAGGTCGATGCGGCGATCGAGATCTATTTTCGCGATCAGTTCATCTATCGCGATCCGCCGTGGGGGCTGAACCGGCTGCTGGCCCAGCTGTATGTCTGGCGGGTCAAGTCCGTTGTGGGTCTGTCGTTGCTTGCGGCGGCGGCGCTCGGCATCTGGCTGGCGTTCTTTAATTCGTCGATGCCCTGGTCGGCGGAGTCCCGCGCCGTTCAGGCCCAGCAGCACGTCGAGCACGAAGCCCGCACGGTCCTTGATCAGCTCAATATCCTTAAGAAGGATGAGGCTGCAGCGCAGGCTGTGGATGAGATCACCAGAGAGTTCCATGCGATCGAGGCGACCGGCGATCTGCAGGCGATCCGGGAATGCCAGACTCGCATGGCGGCTTTGCTGGCGAAGCTGAATGAGCAGTATGAGATTCAGATTGTCAGTGGATCGACCAGCCTGATTTCGCGTCGCTGGGAGAAAGGTGGCGGGGTCATGGCCTACTACGCCATCGTCGAAGCTCGGTCCGGTAGGGGAAAGATTCTCACCCGCTCTGTGATGAACTCCGAGACGGGCCAGACCAGCAGTGTGACCACCTGGGCCGAGCAGATTCCGAAGGAAGTGTTTGACCGTCTGGCGAATGACAAACGGTCGGATGGCATCCTGAACGAGACTCGTTACGCTGAAAAGACACGCGGGGCCTTGAGCGAGCGCATCCTCCTCCCTGGTGCCGGCCGCATGGGAACCCTCACCTCCTGGTAGCAGAATTCGTGAGAATTCTGCCGTCCGGTCATTGGCCAGCGAAAGTCGTCTCGATGAGCATCCTCAAGTCCCTCGGTCTTTTCGTCTTGGCTGTTCTCGTCAATGCTCACGCACAGGCGGCCCCGCCGAACATCATTCTGGTCATCACCGATGACCAGGGATATGGCGATCTGGGCTGTACCGGGAATCCGTCAGTCAAGACCCCAC
Organism: Planctomycetaceae bacterium; assembly: GCA_044337025.1. Taxonomy (GTDB): domain Bacteria; phylum Planctomycetota; class Planctomycetia; order Planctomycetales; family Planctomycetaceae; genus TH-plancto1. The sequence goes on along the minus strand of JBIIOI010000051.1, from coordinate 33,550 downwards.
ATATCGATGCCTTGGCGGCACAGTCGGTGCGGCTGACGAACTATCATGTCAGTCCGACTTGCGCTCCGACGCGTTGTTCGCTGATGACGGGGCGGCATGAGTTCCGCTCGGGGGTGACCCACACGATTCACGAGCGCGAGCGGATGACGCTGACAGCCACGACGTTTCCTCAGCTGTTGCAGAAGACCGGCTACAAGACCGGGATCTTCGGCAAATGGCATCTGGGGGATGAGGCTCCTTACCAGCCCGAGAAACGCGGCTTCGACGAGGTCTTCATCCACGGAGCAGGCGGGATCGGCCAGAGCTACCCTGGCAGCTGCGGTGATGCTCCCGGGAACTCGTATTTCCATCCGGCGATCCTGCATAACGGGAAGTTCGAGAAGACAACCAAGTACTGCACGGACGTCTTCTTTGACCAAGCTCTCACCTGGATCGAACACCAGAAGGGACAGGGGCCGTTCTATGCTCACATCGCCACCAACGCGCCGCATGGGCCGCTCGATTGCCTGCCAGAGTATGAGGCCCAGTATGCCCACCTGAACGACAAGCAGCGGGCCAAGTTCTATGGCATGATTACCAACATCGACGACAACGTCGGTCGCCTGGTTGCCAAGCTCAAGGAGTGGGATCTGGAGCGGGAGACGATCCTGATCTTCATGACCGACAACGGCGGAACAGCTGGGACGAAGGAGTACAACGCGGGGATGCGTGGTCAGAAGGGGACCCCGTGGGAGGGCGGCACCCGCGTGCCGTGCTTCGTGCGGTATGGGGATCGATTCCTTGCCGGTGAGCGGACTCAGCTGACGGCCCATGTGGACCTGTTTCCGACTCTGACTGGATTGGCCGGGGCGAGTGTGCCCGAGGACGTGGCGGCGAAGCTCGAAGGCCGGGACCTGTCAGGAGTGCTGAAGTCCCCGGAAGCCGACTGGGATAACCGAACGCTCGTCACGCATGTGGGACGCTGGGAGAAAGGCAAAGCCGCTGAGGCCAAGTTCTCGAACTGCAGCATCCGTGACCAGCGATTTACGCTCGTCTCGGCGGGGAAGAAGGCCAACTGGCAGTTGTTCGATCTGCAGGCCGATCCGGGTCAGCTGACCGATGTGAAGTCGCAGTTCCCCGCTGATGCCGCGCGACTGGAGAAGCTGTACGACAGCTGGTGGGAGGCGGTCCAGCCGGACCTGGTCAACGAGGACGCGGTGCCGATCGCGGAGAACACGTTCAAGACGCTGTACTATCAACAGTTCCCGAACGAGCGTTAGGCGAGCCGGTGTCATCCCTCTTGCCGGTTTGGGCGGGTTGTGGGAGATTTCCCCGTGGCAGGGAACGAGTCCCTGCGTCTCCCCGCCAGGATGGCCCGCCGCGATGTCTGCTTCGACTCTCTTTAACGTCATCTTCGCCTGGAAGTGTTCCAGCACGCACCACAAGCTGGCACTTGATGCTCTCAATCAGGTGCAAGGCACCGCTGCCGCGAACTGGCGGGATTTGTGCCTGGCCAATGTCGGCGGCTATCTGCAGGGGGCCAAGGCTCCTGATGATCAGTTCAAGGACTTTCGCAATCATGTGCTGCATGTGCGCGACGGACTATGGGGCGGAGCGATTACTTCGACGGGGCTGTGGTACAACGAAACGGTCTCTGCGCTGAAGGCTCAGGACTGGAAGGCTGCGGTCTATAACGCCGGGGTGCTCAGCCACTACTACTCTGATCCGCTGATGCCGTTTCATACCGGGCAGAGCGAGGCCGAAGGGATCGTCCACCGGGCCGCGGAATGGAGCATCGCGTGTGCCTATCGCGAGCTGACAGAGTTGCTCGAAACACAGCTCGGCGGATGGCCTGATGTTCCGGTTCCGAGCGGTCGGAACTGGCTGGAGTCGATGGTGATCGCCGGGGCGAAGACGGCGAACCCGCACTATGAGTTCGCAATCGACCACTACGACATTCAACGCGGCGTCAAGAACCCGCCGCAGGGGCTGGACCAGCCGTTGCGTGAGTGTCTGGCTCGGCTGCTGGGTCATGCGGCTGTGGGGTTTGCCCGGATCATCGAGCGGGCCATCGCCGAAGCGGGGGTCGAGATTCCGGCCTCGAATTTGACCATGCAGAGCGTCCTGACCCAGCTCACGATCCCGATCAGCTGGGTCACGAAGAAGCTCAAGGACTCGCGCGAACGAGCAGTGGTCGAGGCGATGTATGCTGAGTTCACGTCCACGGGCAAGGTGCTGAAGACATTGCCCGAGGACGAAGCCACTGTCCGCAAGGCCCATGCGGCCGAGGTCCTGCGCAAGCCGCTGGCCGAGCTGGATCATGAGAAGCCGCGAGCTGTCGGGACTGCTCATGAAGCTGCGAAGACCGCACCTCCACAACCTACTGCCGTGGTGCCTCGGGAGAGCAAGGTTCCCGCCGAGCCGCACGCTCCGGACGCAGGTGGCCCCCAAGGCGCGGCTCAGCAGGAGCTTCGCCCTCCCGTTCCCACAGCCCCCCCAGCAGAACCGCTTGAACAGCTTCCCGCTTCACCTCCGCCGGTGACCGATTCACCGACGGTCAAGTTCGCTCGGAACGACACGGCTCAACCGATTCCCAAGCCGCATTTCCCGGCATCGGTTCCGGCGAAGTTCTATCTCACTCCCGAGATGCCGATCGAGAAGGCACCCTCGATTGGACCCAAGACCGCTAAGCTGCTGGAACGCTGCGGGGTGACCACCGTGGCAACGTTGCTTGAGGCTCAACCAGAACAATTGGCTACGGAACTCGGCGACCATCGCTACGACGCCGATACGATTGCGGCCTGGCAGCATCAGGCTCGGCTCTGCTGTACGGTTCCCCAGTTGCGGGGGCACGATGCTCAGTTCCTGGTGGCCTGTGACATCTGTGCGGTTGATGAACTGGCGCGGGCCAACCCGGCTGAGCTGTTGCTGCGCGTGGAGGCGTACATCGCCACTCCAGCGGGGGAACGAGTCCTGCGCGGCGGCGAGCGACCGGACCTGAAAGAGGTCACCGAGTGGATCGCCCGAGCCGGGCAAGGCACCCAGCAGCGAGCCGCTTGATGACCACTTGACTTCTCTCAACATGGCTCATGGTTGTCTCTTCCCTCTCCCCCGCAATCCATCTGGTCATGCAATTCCTATCGATTGCGGGGGCGAGGGAGCAGAGAATTCAGTTGCACGGAGCTCCTTGTTACCATCGCATCGGCCCTTCCCTCACAGGTCTGTCGCGATGATCACCAAGCCCGCCGGTCTCCTGTTGTCAGCTGTGTTTTGCCTGATCGGTCTCCATGCGGTGAACGCAGAGGAGTCGGCCCGGCCGAATGTTCTGTTTATTGCCGTGGACGACCTGAATCACTGGGTCGGGCATTTCGGACGCAACAAGCAGACGAAGACACCCAATATCGACCGACTCGCCGGAATGGGGGTGACGTTCACGAACGCCCAGTGTGCGGCCCCGGTCTGCAACCCCTCACGGGCGGCCCTGCTCAGTGGCAAGCGTCCCGGCACGACCGGAATCTACGACAACAACAACCCGTTCACGAAGGTGCTAAAGCCGGACGAGTCGCTGGTCATGCAATTCAAGAAAGCGGGGTACGAGACGCTCGGAACCGGCAAACTCTGGCATGGAGGAGTGGGCTGGGACGAGCAGTGGACCACCATACAGAAAGAGAGCCACCACAAGGGCCAGATCGTCGACCGCAGCATCGGCGGCATCGCCTTCGGACCGATCGTCGAAGGCGGTGATGAAGCCGTCTCGGATACCGGGATCGCGGACTTCGGGATCGCCGAACTCGGCAAGACACATGACAAGCCGTTCTTCCTGACGCTCGGGTTTCATAAGCCCCACATGCCCTGGAACGTCCCTCAGAAGTATTACGACATGCACCCGCTGGGCCAGATCCAGCTGCCGCCGACTCAGGCAGGCGATCTCTCCGACATCCCGCCCGGCGGCCTCAAGATGGCCAAGGCACAAGGCGATCACGCGGCGGTGCTGGCCTCCGGGCGTTGGAAAGAAGCTGTGCAGGCTTACCTGGCGGCGATTTCGTATCTCGACGGTCAGATCGGACGGGTCCTGGATGCCTATGACAAATCACCGCACAGGGGCAACACGATCATCGTGTTCTGGGGTGATCACGGCTGGCATCTGGGTGAGAAGGAACACTGGCGGAAGTTTGCCCTCTGGGAAGAAGCGACGCGGGCTCCGTTCATCTGGGTCGTCCCCGGAGTCACGAAACCCGGCGGAGTCTGCCCGAGCCCCGTTGACTTCATGAGCGTCTATCCCACGCTGTGTGATCTTGCCGCGCTCCCCAAACCGGAATGGGTCGAGGGAGACAACATCCGTCCGTTGCTCGCCGATCCTTCAGCTGCGTGGACCGGAGTGGGGGTGACAACGTTCGGCCAGAACAACCATGCAGTCCGCACAGCCCGCTGGCGCTACATCCGTTACTCCGATGGGGGCGAGGAACTGTATGACCACCAGAACGACGAGTACGAGTGGACTAATCTGGCTGGTCGGCCCGAACATGCGGCGCTGAAGACGGAGCTGGCGCAGCACCTCCCGAAGAACAATGTGCCGGACACCGTGCGAGGAAACAAAGCCGGCGGCCGTAAAAAGGGCAACGCCGCGGTCCAGTAACACGGGCGTTCGTGCTGATCCCTTGAGCTTTTTTCTTTTGAAATCTCGGAAGAGGATTTTGACCTTTCTCTGGCGTGACCTAGGTTTGAATGTTCCGGAAATGCTGACGCGGTGAACGCGGCAATCTGATCGGGAGCCTTGTCTGACTGGAGACAGTCAGGCTCGAGATTCAGGGAAATGGGATTGTGAGGTCTTCAGAGACGTTCTCTGCGAGATCGCAATCCATCGGGCTGTGGTGCGTGAGAGACACCAGAGCCATCATTCGAGAGAGGACCGAGATCATGTTGGCATCCGTCAAGAAGTTTCTGAAGAGCGAAGATGGCCCGACCGCAGTCGAGTACGCCGTTATGCTCGCTTTGATCGTCATCGTCTGCCTGACCGCCATCAAGGCTGTCGGTACCCAGGCGAACAACAAGTTCAACGCCGTGTCCGACGCACTGCTCACGAACTAGTTTTTGACGCCAGTTGGCACAACAACAACCGTCCGGGTCGGTTTCCGATCCGGACGGTTGTTCTGCTATTGAGGCATGAATGGTTGATATTGCATCCTGCAATCCGAGCCGTTTCCTGGGTCGCGCTGGTGGTGCGAGTGCTTTCTCTCGAAATCCCGGAAGAAACTTTTGACCTTTCCTCCACGTGACCTAGCTTTGAGTGTTCCGGAAATTCTGACGCGGTCAACGCGGCAAACTGTACTGGAACCTTGTCTGGCTGGAGACAGCCAGACTCGACCCTACGGAAAAAGGGATGGCGAGATTCTCGGAGATGTTCTCCGAGAGGACCGCAATCCATCGGGCTGTGGTGCGTGAGACACCAGAGCCATCATACGAGAGAGGATCGAGATCATGTTGGCATCCGTCAAGAAGTTTCTGAAGAGCGAAGATGGCCCGACCGCAGTCGAGTACGCCGTCATGCTCGCTCTGATCGTCATCGTCTGCCTGACCGCCATCAAGGCTGTCGGTACCCAGGCGAACAACAAGTTCAACGCCGTGTCCGACGCACTGGCCACGAACTAGTTTCCATCGGTGAAGTTGCAATCGTTCCGACCGGGAACACCCGGTCGGGCGGTTGTCTTCAGAGGTCTTAGAAAGGCAGATCATGATTCCCTTCTGGCTGCCCTTTGAACTGAGTCCACTCCTGGGCACAGCGTCCGTGATCGCGACAACCGTGATGTGGTTTGTGGCGGGCGGTGTGCGTCCCTGAACCATCCGCAGTGATGCCTGAAACGGCATCCGGTCTCCGAATCGAACAATCCGGGCGGCAGGACGTCCCCGACGAAACGGAGAGATTCCCCCTCAATCTGAAAGGCCGGCTCACATGGATTGGCAACACATTCTCATCGACAACTGGCACGTCAAGCTTGTCGCCGCAGTCATGATCTGGGCCGCCTGGATCGACGGCAAAGAGCTGCGTGTGCCGAATTGGCTGACGTTCCCGATGGTCCTGACGGGCCTGATCTACGGCACGTGCGTCGGAGGCTGGGAAGGCCTGGGCGCGGCACTGCTGGGGATGGTCGTCGGCCTGATTACGATGCTCCCGATCTACGCCGTGGGCGGCATGGGAGCCGGTGACGTGAAGCTGATGGCCGGCCTGGGTGCCTGGCTCGGCTGGAACGTCGCGTTCAATGCGTTTATCTGGACCGTCTTCACCGGTGCAATCATGGCCCTGATTATGGTGGCCTACAGCGGTGAATGGCAGAAACACTTTGGTCAGTTCCTGATGATCTGGAACGAGTGGACCACGATTCGCGATCCAAAGAAGCTCTCGGAGATTGCTGCCGAGCGGAAGCCACGGATGTACCTGCTGCCCTACGGCATCCCGATGACCGTCGCTTCGATCGCCTACTTCTTCTACTCAGGAATGCTCTAGTCGAGCGGCCTGTCTGGTCGATGGCTCCCGCAGAATCTGCCGAAACCCGCACTGGTCGTCTGACCAGTGCGGGCTTTCGGAGTGTCCAAGCCCGGAGAATCGCCAGAAGAGTCAGAGTCGTTCTGACCATTCGAACCCCTACAACCCGCATAAAGTGAAGAGGGGACGCACAGGGTGCCGATCTTGTTCACGGGTCGAAGTCTAATTCGACTCCGGGAACAATCTGGACCTTGGTCCTCAACCCGGAGACGAGAGAGATGAAACCCAAGGCGCTGATGTTGCTGGCTGTCGCCGTTGGCTGCGGACTTGTCGCCATGCTGGGAGTCCAGCAGGCGATGAAGGGTGGCCAGACGAAAGCCGCACCGGTTGAGACCCATCAGGTTCTGATGGTGATCAAAGACACGGTTCCCGGGGAACGTCTGGTGCTTGACATGAACGTCAAGTTCGAGGCAGTCCCCATCACGACCCTCATTCCCTACAAGGGGGATGTGGTTCTGAAGCCGGAGGACTTTGAAGAACGTGCGGCCAAGATCCCTCTCACGACGAACGACATTGTCCGCAAGTCGAAGTTGACCGAGAAGGGTCAGTACGGTGCCTCGGGTCAGATTCCCAAGGGGATGCGAGTCTTCACGTTCGTCGCGAACGAGACTCACATTCACGCGGGTCTGCTCCGCCCCGGTGACAACGTCGACGTGACCGTCAGTTTCACCGATCGCAAGGGGATCGTGGTCACGAAGGTCCTGCTGGAGTGCATCGAAGTCTTCGCGACGGAGAACAAGACGGTTAACTCCGAGGACAGCAAGAACGAACAACGGGCCAGAAGCGTCTCGCTGCTGGTCACGCCCGAACAGGATGGATTCGTCAAGATTGCTCAGATGAAAGGCCAGTTGGCCCTCAGCTTGCGCAATCCTGAAGATGACGAGGTGAACAACCTCAACGGCATCAACTCGGCCATTATGGAGGATTTGCAGCGGTCGATCGGGAACGATGACATGCCCGGCTACGAGCAGCGTCGTCGGATGGAAGACGAGGAAGAGTTTCCGGGCGAAAAGCTCCCAGCGGAGCCTTCGACGGAACTCGCCCAGGCTCCTGCTCCCGGACTCGACTCCACAGATCCTCCCGCGACGGACACTGCACCCGATGCCCCGGCCGTTCCTTCGAACGTCCAGGGATTCCTCAAGGGGGGATCATCGGGTGATCCGCAAGCCGCCGCGGCGGCTGCTGCCGAGCCCAAGCCGAAACGCTGGAGCATGAAGATCTACAACGGGAACGAACCCACGAGCGTCGAGGTCGACGATCCGACTCCGGTCGAATCGGAACCTGCTGCTCAGGGAGTTCCTGGACTGTTGAAGAGTTGGTGGTCCTCGGGTCAGAAATGACCTGAACGGATTTCAGAACCCACAAACCGGCCAGACGCGATGTGGCAAACCCCACATCGCGTTCAGCCGTCTCGTGATCTGAGTCTGTTCCCAAACCACAACGGTGGCATTCAATGATTGAATGTCTCCTCAAGACAATGCAGTGCATGATGCCGGTCACTTCCGAGAGCTCCTGAAGATCTCAGGGAACTCTCGGCGTTCGTCCGGTCGGATTCCACTGGGGGTGCAAGGATGTCACGTTCCCTGATTCAACTCCGAGGTGTCGGATGGCTTGCCATCGGCTGGGGAGTCCTGTTTGCCGTGACCTGTGCGGGCGATGCCAGCGCAGATGTCGTCCCCGCTGCAGCCGCACAACCGCCTGCGCAGGTGAATGCCGGTAAGCCCAGCCGAGACCCGGTCACGCACGTAATCAGCGCGACAACGAAGCTCTCCATGATTCAGCTGGAGGCTCGCATCCTCGAATTCTCCAAACGTATTGAATCGGTTGACGGCTTCAACTCGGAGATTCTTTCCGTCACTGCCGAAACCCCGAACCGAGTTCGACTGCACGCCGAAATGACCGGTGTCACCTCGATGACCATCCGGGACGAGACCGGAGCGATGTATACCGTCGAGGTCTTCGTCGAAGGGGATGTCCGCGAACTGAAAGCCTATCTGGAGAAGCTGTTCCCCAATGCAGCGCTGGATGTTATGTCCCTGAGAGACAGTGTCGTGATCCGCGGCACCGTCACAGAGCCCGACATGATTCCGCAGATCATGGCCATCGCCCGCCAGATGTACCCCACCGGGGTCCACAATCAAATGACCGTCGGCGGTGTCAGCCAGGTGCAGCTGAAGGTCAAAATCATGGAAGTCCAGCGTTCCAAGCTGAAGCAGCTGGGATTTAACTTCATTGCCTCGGGTCAGAACTATGCGTTTTCGAACTCTGTGGGTGGGATCGCGCCGCTCACAAACTTGACCGCCCCGCTCGGTGGTCCACCGATCGCGTCGATCTCCGGCTCCACGCTGGGCAACGTGCCGCTGAATTTTGCGGTGACCGGGAGTTCCGATACGTTCCAGGGCTTCCTGGACGCACTGACGACAGAAGCACTCGCGAAGACACTCGCCGAGCCCACCCTGACAACCACCAGCGGTCGACCTGCCAACCTGCTGTCGGGAGGCGAGTTCCCAATTCTCGTACCGAGCGGCGTCGGGAACGTCAGTGTCCAGTTCCGGGAGTTTGGCGTCCGCATGGAAGCGATCCCGACCGTTTTGGGAAATGGACGCCTGCGGCTCGATATCGCACCCGAAGTCAGTCAGCGAGACTTCAGTAGTGCCGTCAGTGTGGGTGGCTTCGTTGTGCCCGGTATCAATACGCGACGAGTCAACACTCAAGTCGAAATGAACTTCGGCGAGACCGTCATGATCGGTGGACTGATCTCACGTCGCCGGACAGTGACTTCCTCGAAAATCCCCATCATCGGAGAACTGCCGGTGATCGGTGCCGCCTTCAGCAGGAAGTCCAACGAAGTCAGCGAAACCGAACTGCTGATCATGGTGACTCCGGAGTTCTCCGGAGCGCTGCGGCCCGAACAGGTGCCTCACAACGCACCGGGCTGGAACCAGGACGATCCGACGTCGAAAGAGCTGTTCCTGGATGGCATGCTGGAAGTCCCCAGCTATGGAGAGGCCTGCGAAACGAATGGATCCACGGGGTACTGTCCCGTTCCGATTCAGCCGGAGATGCCGGTCTCGTCCGAAGCGAGCCAGCCAATCCTGCAGGGACCGTCAGAAGTCGTGTCACCGCCGCTCGGAGAAATTCAGACCATGAGTGGTCGCAATGACGGCAGATCGCGAGTCGTCCCCGCCGGTGGCGACATGCGAGTTCCCACTCGCAAGGAACTGCCGGTTCGCAAGACCACTGCCACCCGGTCTTCCGAGGACACGGAAGCCCCGTTGCCGCAGGCCATTCGACCTAAAACCGATTCCAGCCGCACTTCCTCCAACACTCAATCCCGAATCGCTCCGAATGACCGCAGTCTGGCTCGTTAGAACCCCCAGGCTTCACAGCCGGTCCTGGAAACATGACCGACCACTGTGCAGCCGACTGAGAGCATCCGGACCACACTCCCGACGAAATCCACAAGGATCAAGATCATGAGCAACGTTGTTCGACTGGCGATTGTCGATCCCAACGATGGCTCGCGCGCCAACATCAAGAATCTGCTGCTGGGAATCGACTCGGTCTGGCTGGAAGCCGAATGCAACCGCTACGACTTCTTTACCGATCTGATCACCCAGACCAAGCCCGATATCGCGTTGATCTCATTGGATGCCGATCAGGCGAAAGGCCTGGCTCTCATCGTTCAAGTCAGCCAGTCGGTTCCCGGCTGTCACGTGCTTGTTCTCAGTAAATCTACCGAAGGCAGCCTGATCCTGCAGGCCATGCGAAACGGAGCTCGAGAATTCCTCAGTGCCCCGCTCCGCCTCGACGACTTCATGGCCGCGCTCGATCGCTTGCAACTGTCGGGGGGCAGTCGCAAGGGGGGTAAGCAGAGCGGTTCCAAGGTTGTGACCATCGTCGGGGCGAGCGGAGGCGTGGGCTGTACATCACTGGCGATCAATCTCGCCTGCATCGAGGCCCGCAATAAAGACAATTCGGTCGCGGTCATCGACCTCGACATGGGGCTGGGCGATGCCGATGTGTGGCTCGACATCATCCCGGACTACACGATTCAGGACGTCGCGGACAACATCACGCGGCTCGACTACTCGTTGCTCAAACGATCGCTGACACAGCACTCCAGCGGGGCCTTCCTGCTGCCACGTCCGATCCAGATGGATGACCATCCTCCGATCACTCCCGATCAGTTGCAGCGCGTGGTGGCCTTGCTGAAGGCGACTTTCACGCACCTGATCATTGACGTCAGCAAGAGCTTCTCGCCGCTCGATATCGCGGCGATGCAGGTCTCGGACATGGTGCTGATGGTGACCCAGCTCGACCTCCCTTGCCTGAGAAACGTCGTCCGCGTGATGCAGTTCCTGGAAGAGCGGGAACTGGCTGGCAAGGTCAAGATCCTCGTCAATCGTATTGGCCTCGAAGACAGCCAGATCAGCCTCAACAAGGCTCTCGATACGATTGGCCGCGAAGTCTATTGGCAGATCCCCAACGATTACGCCGCAATGATTGAGTCCCGTAATAACGGGGTTCCACTCATCGAGCAGGCTCCGAAATCGAAGGTCACCAAGGCCATCGAACAGCTCGCCGCCTTGATCGACACGGGCGAACAGGCTGCAGCTGCTGCCGGAGCTGACGGAGCCCCTGCAGCTCCCGCCGAGAAGCCCAAGCGTCGACTGTTCAGCTTCCTGGGGAAGTAGTAGAACGTACCCCTGTCGCGGGATGATCGTCCCGCGCAGGAGGTGTCGATGGTCTTCACGCACATGATCGGGCTGGTCTTGGGTTTGCTGCTGGCGACAACATTCGCGGTGGCCGAGCTACCGCGGTTTCGTGTCAGTGGCTTCCTGCCCGATTACCGAGTGGGGCTTGTCGCGCCAGAAGTCGGTCGACAGCTCGACGAATTGATTTTGTTCTCAATCGAACTGCGCCCCGATGGCACGCTGGATGAGTCGCGACTGACAGAAAAGCATTGGCAGGGGACTGCAGCGCTGCGTCAGACTCCCGGTTTGAAGACCAGCATCTGTGTCGGTGGCTGGGATCGTTCAGAGGGGTTCGCGGCGATTTGCCAATCCCCGGCGCTGCGTCAAAAGACCGGAAGGGAGTTAATACAGTATTGCCGCGCCCATCAACTGTCCGGGGTGAACCTCGACTGGGAGCATCCATCGACGCGGGAGGAGCAACAGGGGTTCGCGACCTTTCTGCTGGAGCTCAAGCAGGCTTTCGCTCCGCACAAACTGGATCTCTCAATCGCCGTGGCCGCGTCGCAGAAGCTGCCCCCGGAGGGCTGGGCAGCTGTTGATCGGGTCCTGTTGATGTCGTATGACGACGGAGGCAAACACAGCAGCTTCGAGGCCAGCCAGAAGCATTTGGCGCTGATGATTGACCAGGGCGTGAAGCCCGCGCAGCTTGTTTTGTGCGTTCCTTTCTATGGGCGTCACGAACAGACCCGTGAGGCCCTGACCTACGCCGATATCGTCAGCAATTTCTCTCCACGCCCCGATCAGGATGAGGTCCAGGGAATCCATTACAACGGGCGTGGTACGATCGCGGCCAAGACGCAGTGGGCCAAAACACTGGGGTTGTCGGGTGTGGCTGTCTGGGAACTCGGCCAGGATGCTCCCGGCGAGGAGTCTCTGTTGAAGACCATACGCAACGTTGTACCTCCGGTTCGTTAAGCTCCCCGTCCGAGTAATCCAAGTTCGGCTGACCGCAGTGCTGATCAGAGCGGGGGCGTCACAATCCACGTCCCTGCCATCTCCTTGAAGTCCCGATCGCGGACTGGGTGAGCAGGCCCTACTTGCTTATCATCAAGGGATGTTTAGAGAACTCTGGGAACCGCTGACTGACTGGAACTCGCTCCACACCTGGATTGTGGTGACGGGGATTCTGTCGGCGATGGCCTGCTCGCTTCCCGGATTGTGGCTGGTGTTGCGGCGGCAGAGTCTGATGGGGGATGCCCTGAGCCACACGGCTTTGCCGGGTCTGGTGATCTCGCTGATGACGGTCACTGCCGCTCGCGCAGCCGGGTGGATCGCGGAAGATCGAGTCGATCTGGTCACTCAGTTCGCGCTGATCGTGGGGGCGATCTTGATGGGCGTGCTGACAGCTGCGCTCACGGAGTGGTTGCAGAATCTCCCGCATGTGGATGGCAATACGGCGCTCGGAGTGGTTTTCACCGGGCTGTTCGCCGTGGGGCTGGTCATGGTTCGAGTCTGGGCCGATGACGCCCACATCGATGCCGAGTGCGTGCTGTTTGGCAACCTGGAAGGCGTGGTCTGGGACACCTGGACGATCGGGCGTTACGAGGTCCCCAAGGCCGCCGTGCTGACCGGCAGCATGCTGCTGCTGAACATGGTCCTGACGCTGCTGTTCTTCAAGGAGCTGCGTCTGGCCTCGTTCGATGCCGAACTGGCGACCACTCAAGGGATCAACGCCCGTGTGATGCATTACTCGCACATGGCACTGACCGCAGCCACTGTGACCGCGGCGTTCCAAAGCGTGGGCAGCATTCTGGTGATCGCCTTGCTGGTGGTTCCCGCCGTGACGGCGATGCAGCTCTCGACTCGGCTGCGGCATGTCCTGATCGCGACTCTGGTCATTGCCGCAGCCAGCGCGGTTCTCGGGCATGTGATGGCAATCACGCTACCGCCGATGATCGGTTCCCGACTGGGCTGGGACGAGGTCCGCGACGCGAACTCCAGCGGAATGATCTGCATTGCTGCGGGGATTCTGTTCCTGCTGGCTGCCGTTCTGGGGCCACGCGGTTACTTGCGGGAGTGGCTGGGCCGATTGAAGCTGGCCTGGCAGATTGCCGAGGAAGACCTGCTGGGTCAGCTCTACCGGACCGAGGAAGTGGCTGCTTCCGACGTGCCAGTTGCGGCGCGACCCGTCTCGACTGGCTGGGTGGGGCGGTTGCTGCTCAAGCGACTCACATGGAGTGGACTGGCAACAGCGACTGCGGGCCAGTATCAACTGACTGCGGCTGGCCAAACCCATGCCCGCGATGTGGTCCGACGGCACCGGCTGTGGGAAACCTACATGCTGAAGCACTTTGCCCTGCCGGAGGATCACCTGCACGAAAGTGCGCACCGGGTCGAACACTACCTGGACCCCTCGCTGGAGCAGGCGCTAAAAACCGAACTCGATACTCCGGCGACCGACCCGCATGGGAAGCAGATTCCGGGCGGGTGAGATGCGATGATGGAGTCGCGGGAAGCTTTACCGCACCGCATCCTTGGCATCGACAATGTGGACCGACGCCAGCCCGTTCCCGAACGCTTCAAAGTTCTTGAACTGCCACACGACTTTCTTGTCGCGGGTCACTTCGATCAGCTGGGGATTTTCCGGTCCCGCGTGGCAGTTGCCGATGATGATGTTGCCATTGGGCAACGCGTGCAACGTCGTGACCCAGGCCAGCGTGATACCGGGCAGTTCCTTCTGCTCCAGGGTCCACACGGTCTTCCCTTCGGGAGTGACCTCGTAAACGCGGTTACCATTCCCCGCTGCGATCAGGGTGTTGCCGCTGGCGAGGCGGATGGCTCCGTACACCTCGGTCCCGTGCCCTTCCGGTCCGTGGCCATCGGACCGCGGCCGACCGGCCAGATCGAGGATGTGGCTCCAAACGACTTTGCCAGCCTCGTCATACTCGCGGATCGTGGCATCTGCTTCATGGCAGACCAGATAGTGTCCGTTCGCGAGCTTGCGGGCCATGCGGGTATCGCGGTGTGGGTGCGGGTGATCGACGACTAGAGCGATCTCCTTCTGGATCTTGCCGTCCGCGTCGACCTCAATGATCCGGCGGTTGCCGCTTTCAGCGATCATCGTCCAGCCGTTGTTGAGCCGCTGAAAGGCATGGACCTCAATCGGTCCGGTGTACGGGGCCTGGGGCTTGGAGACAAATCTCCAGGCGATCTTCTTGTCGGGAGTCATCTCGACTATTTCGTTCGAGCTGACGGGAAACAGGATGTTTCCGCTCGGGAGCAATGTCAGATCGTGAGCCCCGCCCCAGCACCGGGCCTCCCATTCCACCTGGCCCTCAGCGGAGAGCAGCCGCACATATCCCTTGTCTGCCCCCAGAACCCGGTGCGAGACCGGTCGGGCCTCTTCGGCGAACGAGACAGCCGACCAAAGCAGTGCCAGAAGACCGAATGCGATTCGCATGATTCACTCAAAGAGAGGCAGGTTCGAAGGGCAGAACGCTCAAGTATCTTTGTGGATGCCGAGTCGAGTTACAACAGATGTGCTGCTGTCCATGCCTGGCAGGGTGTAGGAGGGGATTTCGGTTTCTACGGAAATTCAAAGTGCCTGCGCATCGACCCCGGACGGGTCAGAGAGAATCGCCGGTGGTTGAGCGGTTGCGAAACCACCGGACACGGGGTGATGGCAGCCAGCATCCCGGCTGGGATGCGAGAACGCTGCAGCGAATTGCCCCTGTCCCATCCCTTCAGAATGAACAGCAGTTTTGCGTTGCCTGACAGATCCCCGAACTTCACAGTCAAAAACAACTACACCCGTCGGCGATGTGTAACCTTCAAGCCCCCCACGCGGCTGTGGAGGCGGTTCCACATCCAGCTTGGTCCGAAAGACCGGTGTCCGGCGGTCCCAGACCCCGCGCACCGGTGAGGGGCAGGCCACGCGTTAGACACAAAGTGCAGAGAACCGAATCACCTCTACGGCGACGCCAGATCGAGCTGTTCGGCCTGGGTGACTTCGATATAGACTTTTTCCTCTTTCAGACTGACTGTGCCGGTCACCCGAATGGTTTTGCCGTGATAGTAATCTGCCGGACCATCGACACCGCGTTTCTGCTTGAGATCCTGAATCCCGGCCTCGGTGATGGCGATGCCCAGGTTCTTCTCATCCTGAAAGTTGTCTTCCGAGTCCAGAAACGCCGTCTTGCGGTGTTCGGAATGTTTGGTGTGCTTCACTTCGAAGACCACCTCGACCTGCTTGTTGAGGTGCATTCGGGCGTCCTCCGGCTTGATTCGGGGAGGCGTATCTTCCGCCAGAACAATCGAGGCCAAGCTCAACAGCCAGACGCCACACCACAGCGATGCGAAACGAACGGTCATAGTTCAGGCTCCTACGGCTCACCAACGGCGTTCTCAAGGTCGACGAAGTTGCACAGGAACGCCGAGGCGATACCATAGCCAATGCAAATGGTTCTGTCGTGCGACTTGACGTCCAGGTCTCACGAGGATTCGGGAGAACAGACTATGGCGCGGAAGCGGGGATTTACGCTCATTGAGCTGTTGGTGGTGATCGCCATCATTGCAGTGCTGATTGCACTTTTGCTCCCCGCCGTGCAGCAGGCCCGCGAAGCGGCGCGGCGCGCTCAGTGCCGCAGCCAGCTCAAGCAGATCGCGCTGGCCGTCCACAACTACGAAAGCTCGCACACCTGCTTTCCGCCGGGCCAGATCCGCATGCAGTTCCCCACAGCCCCGCGAGTCCGCGGCTGGTCGCTCTATGTCCAGCTGTTGCCCTACTTCGATCAGGCTCCGCTCTACAACCGGTGGGATTTCGCCAATCCGATCGCCAATGAAACGAACGGCAACACAGCCGTGATTCTGCCCGTCCTGCTGTGCCCCTCTGCCACGATTCCTCAAAACCCGTACACCAAGTCGAGCGGAACCAAATACGCCCTCGCCAGTTACGGTGGCAATGGAGGAACTCAGTCGCATCCCCCGGCATCGATCAGCGGGGACGGCATCTTCGCGGGGACGGGCCCCACAATCACGACGCCGCCAACCGTGCAGCATGGCTTGATCCGAATCCGCGATGTGATTGACGGGACCTCAAACACGATCCTTTTCGGAGAGCGCAGCCACTTTGACCCGAACTACGACACTTTCTTTGCGAACGGATTTACCCAGAACCCGATGGCAGGCTGGGGCTACTGGTCACCGACCGGAGGCCAGCTGGGCCTGACCGACCTGACGATGAGCAGCTTCGGGACGATTAACTATCGGATGCCGTTCAACTTCACGAATCGCCCCGGCAGCATTTCCAGCGCCGCGACGTTCGACACCGCCCAGGAGTCGATCCGGCGGATGTGTGCCTTCGGCAGCCAGCACACCGGCGGAGCCCAGTTCGCCCTCACGGACGGCAGTGCCCGGTTCATCAGCGAAAACGTCGACAGCGTGGTGCTGCGTTCCCTGTGTACCCGGGCGGGCGGTGAAGTGGTCGGCGAGTTTTGATCGATCCGCCGGTCTTCCCTGTTGTTTGACGACGCGCGGGCTGCCAAAACGGCTGTCGGTTCAATTTCCCTCACGCTGCTCGCATCCGGTCGCGGCCTCAGATACACTTTTTGCCCTGACTATTTCGCCCCGCTGCGGACTGGCCGCTCCGGGGTGTTCTCTTTGACCTCACCGAGGTTCCCGTGATCATCGTCCTCAAGCCCGACTGCACGGAGGCGCAGCTCAACCACGTCACTGAAAGTATTCAGGAGATGGGGTTTCGCTTCGAAATCAGCAAGGGGCAGCACCGGACCCTGGTGGGCGTGATCGGTGATGAAGACAAGCTGCGGAATGCCCCGCTGAAGGCGATTCCTGGCGTTGAGGAAGTGATGGGCGTCTTGAAGCCGTTCAAGTTGGCCAGTCGGGAGTTTCGTCAAGAGCCCAGCATCTTTGATCTGGGGCACGGCGTCAAAATCGGCGGCGGGCACCTGATCCTGATCGCCGGACCGTGCGCGATCGAAGGGGCCGAAATCCTCCGCGACATCGCCGTCAAGGTGAAGGCTGCCGGAGCCAACGTTCTCCGCGGCGGAGCCTTCAAGCCCCGCACCAGCCCGTACAGCTTCCAGGGAATGGGCGAAGACGGCCTGAAGCTGCTGCGTGAGGTCGGCGACGAACTCAAGATGCCGGTCGTGACTGAAGTCATGGACCCGCGGCAGGTCGAACTGGTCGACAAATACACCGATATGCACCAGATCGGTGCCCGCAACATGCAGAACTTCAATCTGCTGAGCGAAGTTGGTCAGACCCGCAAGCCGGTTCTGCTGAAGCGCGGCATGAGCGCCACCGTTGAAGATCTGCTGATGTCGGCCGAGTACATCCTCGCCAGCGGAAACCAGCAGGTGATCCTCTGCGAACGCGGAATCCGCAGCTTCGACAAGTCGACCCGCAACCTGCTCGACCTGTCCGCAGTGCCAAACCTCCACGGGCTGTCGCACTTGCCGATCGTCGTCGACCCCAGTCACGCCACCGGTCGCCCGGACCTGATCCCCGCGATGTCCCTGGCTGGCATCGCCGCTGGAGCGGACGGAATCCACATTGAAGTCCACAGCTGCCCCGAAAAGGCCGCCAGCGACGGGCCCCAGGCCCTCCTGCCGCCGCAGTACGCGGAACTGGTCAAGAAGATGCGTGCTCTAGCCACGCTGATGGGTCAAACCATCGATCCGCTGCAGACATAAATTCGAAGCACGAAATCCGAAATTCGAAACCAAGCGATTGCTGTTTCGAATTTCGTGCTTCGGATTTCGAGTTTTTCTGGCTCTCCTCTCTCGTCCCTCCTCTCTCACCAATCCATCATGCGTCGCTACCTCATCGCCGGAAATTGGAAAATGAACACCACCCTCGCTTCGGCCACGGCCTTGGCGAAGGGAGTGGCCGCAGCCGCCCCGCAGAAGCTGGCCAAGGTCGACGTCCTCGTCTGCCCACCATCGCCGTATCTGCTGGCTGTGCGAGACGTTGTGAAGGGGACCGGAGTTGACCTGGGAGCCCAGAACGCCAGTGAGCAGGCTCCGGGAGCGTTCACCGGCGAAGTGGCCCTCGACATGCTGCTCGACACCGGTTGTACCTCGGTCATCCTGGGCCACAGCGAGCGCCGGACGCTGTACGGTGAGACCGACGCCGTCGTCAACAAAAAGGTGCATGCTTCCCTCGCAAAGGGTTTGCAGGTCGTGCTTTGCGTCGGCGAGTTGCTGGAAGAGCGGAAAGCGGAGAAGACCAATCAGGTTCTCGACACCCAGATGTCCGGCAGCCTGGCGGGAGTCACCGAAGCCCAGCTGCAGAACGTCGTCATCGCTTACGAACCGGTCTGGGCCATCGGCACCGGCCTGACTGCCAGCCCTCAACAGGCTCAGGACGCCCACGCCCATCTTCGCAAGTGGCTGGCCGCCCGCTACAATGCTGCGTCTGCCGATGCAACCCGCATCCTCTACGGAGGCAGCGTGAAGCCCGACAACGCTCGCGAACTGCTGTCTCAGCCGGACGTGGACGGGGCGCTGGTCGGCGGAGCCAGCCTGAAGCCGGAACAGTTCGTCCCGATCATCGAGGCCGCTGTGGCCTTAGGCTAGTGGCGTAGCGGAATTCGCAAGAATTCCGGCGACTCGAGTTCGTCAAACACACGAGGGATCCCGTGGCGATTCTTGGAACGATTCTCCAGCTGACGGTGCTGGTGCTGAGCTTCTTCATGATCGTGCTGATCCTGCTGCAGCGGGGACGCGGCGGCGGTCTGGCCGGTGCCTTTGGCGGAGCGGGCGGCAGCAGTGCCCTCGGCGCCAAGGCCGGTGACATGTTCACCCGCATCACGATCATCGTCGCCATCCTGTGGGCCACCACAGCGGGCGTCGCGGGACTCGTCATGCGAAAGGCCGATGCCGACAGCTCCCGAGGTCGTGGACTGGCCGAAAAGAAGGAAGAGAAGAAGGACGAAGTCTCCGGCACGTCGGATGGCGCCAAGAAGGACGACTCCAAGGGTGCTGCCGCTCCGGCGTCCACGACGGCTCCATCTGCTCCGGCATCGGATACCAAGACCGAAGGCGACACGCCTGCTGCTGGCTCGGCCAAGCCCGCCGACCCGGCAGCTCCGACGACTCCGGAACCGGCCAAGACCGAAGTGCCCGCTAAGACGGAAGCTCCTGCCGCTGAGAAGCCAGCGGAACCTGCCGCTCCCGCTGAAGCTGCAAAGCCTGCGGAAGAAAAACCTGCTGAGCCGGCTCCACCGGCCGACGCCAAGCCTGCAGACGCTCCCGCTCCGGAAGCCAAGCCGGCTGCCGAAGGCGAACAGCCCGCAGCTCCACCGGCTGATGCCCCCAAGCCGTAACAGCCAGGAGCCGGAACTGTGCTACTGAGCATGACGGGATTCGGCAGTGCCCAGTCCGAGAATGGTCACTTTGCCGTCTCGGCTGAGGTTCGCTGCGTCAACAATCGGCACCTCAAGGTCTCGATCCGCTGCCCCGATTCGTGGGCAGCCAAAGAACACGAGATCGAGAAGCTGATCCGTCAGTCGATCGCCCGCGGCACGGTCAACGTCAGCCTGCGGGTGCAGTCGATCGGCCCCAGCGAAGAATCGCTGATCAATCGTCCGCTGCTCACTGCCTATTGGCACCAGCTGCAGACGATCAGTGCCAAGCTGGGAACCCCTCCCCCTTCGATGGGTGACCTGCTGGGGCTCCCCGGGGTGGCCGTGGATGAGACGGGTGCGGGCCTCTCCGAAGAGGACTGGAAGCTTGTCGAGCAGGCTGTCTCCCAAGCCCTGATCCGCGTCCAGGAGTTCCGCATCCGCGAAGGCCGCGCGATGGCCGACGAGATGCTCTCACTCGTGGCCGACCTCCGCCGTTGCCGCCTGGATATCCTGGAGCGGGCTCCGCTGGTCATCACCGGCTACCGCGACAAGATTCGCGACCGCGTCGCCCAGCTGTTGCAACATACGGGTGTCACCGTCACCGATGCGGACCTCGTGCGCGAGGTCAGCCTGTTTGCCGATAAGTGCGATATCACCGAAGAGCTGGCCCGTCTGCTTTCGCATCTGAGCCAGTTTGAAGACTCGCTGAATGCCCAGCCGTCCGCCGGTCGCCGCCTCGATTTCCTCTGCCAGGAACTCAACCGCGAGGTCAACACGATCGGCTCGAAGTCGAACGACGTGGCACTCACCCACCGCGTTGTGGATGCCAAAGCGATCGTTGAGAAGCTCCGCGAGATCGTGCAGAACGTCGAGTAGAGCCCGGCCTGGCTCCCCACGGGCGAGTGGTGTTGCTTCGTCAATGAATCGGCTGCGACCGGATTAACCAGCAACGCCAGCGTGGGTTTCGGCGGCTGCGTGACTTCTCATTGGTCCGCTGGACTCGGAGAGTCCAGCGACTTTGCAGAGTGCCGCTCGCCCCCTTGCACACTGATTCCCGCAATTGATCTTGTCTCGCTTTTCATTCCTGCGAATAATCCCCTCGCTCACATTGCTCCTTCGAAATTCGGCGTTGGATGGGTCTGAGGCTGTGGTTCAGACCGGAGTCGTTGTCTCGCTCGCTCGTCTGTGACAGTCACTGTATCGCACCGCTCGACCGGTCCGGTGATTGTCTAGTCTGCCCGGTCTGGTTGGCTGAGCCAGCGCCTTTGTCCATCCCGCCGAGTGTCGCCCCATGGCTGACTGGTGGAGATTGTCATGTCAACTGGTGAAGCACTTCTGAAGCAGTTGTCCGAACGTCCCGATATCCTCCAGTACCGACTGGAGCACTGGCAGGGATCGTTTGCTGAGTATCTGGATCTCGTCAAAACGAATCCAAAAATCACCCGCACTGCCTATCAACGGCTGTATGACATGCTGGTCCAGGATGGGGCCGCCCCGATTGAGGGCTCGCGCGATCTGATCCGGCACAAGTTCTTTGACAGCCCCCACAACGGCGGCGAGGACGCGGTCTTTGGTTTGACTCGCACGCTGATGGACCTGGTCAACGTCTTCAAGTCGGCCGCGATGAAGTATGGGTCCGAGCGCCGCGTGCTGCTGCTGCATGGCCCGGTCGGCAGCTCAAAATCGACAATTGCCCGCCTGCTCAAACGCGGTCTCGAACGGTACAGCCGCACGCCGGATGGAGCGATCTACACCTTCGGCTGGAAGGAAGAGGACGGCTCGATCAGCTGGGACCCGATGATCGGCGAGCCGCTGCAGCTGATCCCGGCGGGGCACCGCGAAGATATCTGTGCGTTCCTGAATGAGGGACGAGGCGAGAACGACTTCAAGGTTGAGATCACCGGCGATGTCTGCCCGCTGGCCCGGTTCTTCTTCAAGGAGCGGCTGGAGAAGTTCAACGGCGACTGGACCAAGGTCCTGGAGACCGTTGCCTGCAAGCGGGTCTTCCTGTCCGAGCAGGACCGCGTGGGGATTGGAACCTTCCAGCCTAAGGACGAGAAGAACCAGGACTCGACCGAGCTGACGGGCGATATCAATTACCGCAAGATCGCGACGTACGGGTCCGAGTCCGACCCGCGGGCCTTCAACTTCGACGGAGAGTTCAACGTCGCGAACCGCGGCCTGATTGAGTTCATCGAAGTCCTGAAGCTGGATGTCGCGTTCCTGTATGACCTCTTGGGGGCCTCGCAGGAGCACAAGATCAAGCCCAAGAAGTTCCCGCAGACCGACATCGACACCGTCATCATCGGCCACACGAACGAGCCGGAGTATCGCAAGCTGCAGTCGAACGAGTTCATGGAGGCCCTCCGCGACCGCACGATCAAGATCGATGTGCCGTACGTCACCGAACTCAACGACGAGATCCGCATCTACCAGAAGGACTACAACCCGCGCCGCGTGCGCAAGCACATCGCCCCGCATACCCTCGAAGTGGCTGCGATGTGGGCCATTCTGACGCGGCTCGAAGAGCCCAAGCATCACGGGCTGACGCTGATGCAGAAGCTCAAGCTCTACAACGGCAAGACCCTGGCCGGGTTCACCGCCGAGAACGTCAAACAGCTGCGTCGCGAAGCTCGCCACGAGGGGATGCAGGGGATCTCACCCCGCTATGTGCAGGACAAGATCTCCAACGCCCTGGTCGTGAACCCCACAGCCACCTGCCTGAACCCGTTCATGGTGCTCAATGAGCTGGAAGCGGGGCTGCAGCACCACTCGCTGATCCCCAACGAAGAGCTGCGGGCCAGCTACCGGCAGCTGATCTCGGTCGTGAAGGACGAGTACACCGACATCGTGAAGAACGAGGTCCAGCGGGCAATCGCCGCCGATGAGGATGCGCTAACGCGGCTCTGCTCGAACTACATCGACAACGTGAAAGCCTACACCCAGCGCGAGCGGGTCAAGAACCGCTTCACCGGCCAGGACGAAGAGCCGGATGAACGCCTGATGCGGTCGATCGAAGAGCGGATCGACATCCCCGAATCGCGCAAGGACGACTTCCGCCGCGAGATCATGAACTACATCGGCGCCCTGTCTCTGGACGGCAAGCAGTTCAACTTCAAGACCAACGAACGCCTGCAGAAGGCGCTGGAAATGAAGCTGTTCGAGGACCAGAAAGACACGATCAAGCTGACGAGCCTGGTGTCGAACGTGGTCGACAAGGAGACGCAGGAGAAGATCGACATCGTCAAGTCCCGCCTGATCCGGAACTTCGGGTACAACGAAGAGTCGGCGACCGATGTGCTGCAGTATGTGGCGA
This sequence comes from Planctomycetaceae bacterium, assembly GCA_044337025.1. Taxonomy (GTDB): domain Bacteria; phylum Planctomycetota; class Planctomycetia; order Planctomycetales; family Planctomycetaceae; genus TH-plancto1. The sequence continues at coordinate 10,652 of JBIIOI010000051.1, read as the reverse complement.
GTATCTTTGCGCGCGGGGATGCGAAGGCGGACGGGGCGAGGAAGTAGGGGTTGCCTCCTCGTTTGACCTGCGTTACGCTCAATGGCGGAAGTCTCTAGCGGCGAGGTGTTTGCGGTGCCTGAGAGTCTAAATCCTGCGTTGATAGCGGCAAATCCTCCCGGTATCGGAACGGATCCGTCCCCGTCTGCGCTCGATCCGGTTCATTTCTTCGAGACCCGCCTGGCGCAGCTTGAGAGCTCTGTTCGAATGAACCCTCACCTGTATTGCGATTTCGAGGGAGGACTCAACGAGGTTCAAGAGCAATACCTTGAAATCCAGTCCAACCTTTCGAGGCACCGACAGGAACCCTTCGATAGGTACCGGGTAATTTCGCAGTGGCACTGTACCGAGGCGTTTGCGGCGCTACTCACCGAACATTTCCGCCGCGCAAAGAGGGCAGCGATTCAATCGGAAGGCTAAGTTGCATGGCGGTTTCACGTCTGGTCATGCTCGCGGGGCCAAATGGATCAGGAAAAACTACCTGTGCCCTGGGGCACCCAATTCAGGCTCTCATCACAAATGTACGTTTCTTGAATCCAGACCATGAAACGCTCAATCGACTTCGTAAATTAGGTTACGAAGGATTTCATGACGCACCTCTCAGTGTTCAACTCGCACAGTTTATTGCGTCTGCGAATGATGTTTCATCGTGGTTGAGTGAAGCCGTGACCCGCGGTGAGCAGGTCGGAATCGAGACTGTCTTAAGCACGGACAAGTATCTCGATCTCGTCGATCAAGTGCGATCCGCAGGTGGTGATTTCGAACTGCTTTTCATAGCGGTCAATTCTCCCGAATTGGCCTGTGAACGCGTTTCGATTCGTGCCGCCAAAAAGGGCCACTCTGTCCCGCCCGACAAGATCCACGACCGCTGGTACAAGTCGATCCAGAACCTCCCGAAGTTCGCGGCACTCGCCAAGGCGTTCTGGGTCTTCGACAACTCCGACTCGAATCCGGAGAACGCCCCGGTGATGGTGGCTCGCGGTGTGGATGGACGACTGGTTCGCCCTCCTTTGGCCAGCTTTCCGCTCCTGGACGAGCAGTTGGCTCAGATCCCGATTCAGGGGCAGGCTTGAATGGCGATGTTTGTGCATCTGGCCCCGGAGAAGCGGGTGCCACTGATCAAGCGGAATGGAATTCGGCGACTCCGCCGGGCTTCTGGCGACTTCCCGGGAGGGGTGTTTGCGGTACCTGTGACGCGGAATTTCTATGTCTCGCATCAATGGCTTCGGGAACTCAAGCGGCAGAATCAAGCTGTGATCATTGGTGTCTACTTCCGCATCCCCGATGACGAACAGGTTTGGGTCGGCCACTATGGTCAGGCGCATCGTTGGATGTCAGCCGCCGAAGCCGTTTGCGAATTCATGCATGCCGAGGATGCTTACGGATGGGAAGTGATCATCCCTCGACCGATTGAAGCCAAAGAGCTGCACCGCACGCGAGAGCTGAAGCAGGTCATCGGTTGGCGTTACTCGCCCCAAGCGAAAGGCAAGCCGCCGTCTTGCACTTGCCGATTCTGCATCCGTGGAGACTACGGCGCCAATCGATTGAGGGTTCGTAGCCAATCGAACGAGTGAATGGCCTCTGTTGGCACGAAGTTCCCGTAAACGCGGGCGTACCGGTCGCCTGCTGGAGCAGCGGGCCTCAATCCCGCAGCAGCTGATTGTTCGAGATCGTGATCCCGCTCAGCATCGAGCCGATGATCCCCAGGAACCCTTGATCGGTGCCGCACAGGTACAGGTTCCTCAGCGGCATGTCACCGGTCAGGATCTTGCGGGGCGCTCCGTAGACAGCCCCCTTCAGGTGGCCGGTGAAGCGGTGGATCGTCTTGGGGGTAAAGATGTCGGTGTCGACAACGTGGCTGCGGAACTCCGGCATGAAGCGGACAGCGGAGTCGATGATCCGCGTGCCCCAGTCGGCTTTGGCGGCGGCGTATTCTTCGGGCGGAAGGTTCATCCAGTAATCGGGATTGGCGAGCGCTGTGATCCGCACGATCCCATCTTCAAGCTGCTGGTCGTTCTCGTATTGAAAGTTATTGGGCGAGCAAATGATCCCGCTGCGGAGGTCGCACGGATCGCTGGGGGCGTCGTAGGTGAACCGCTCGGAGTCGTTGTAGAAGATGATCGTCTCGCCGTGCCCCAACTCCTTCGGCTGGCAGTCGAGGACGGAGATCGACTCGTTGAACGAGATGGCTCCATGTTGGAACTGTTCGACGGGTCCGTGATCGCCGGGGACGATCTGCCCCGCCAGTGAGTCACCGCAGAGCCGAAATGTCTCAACCGAGCCGATCGTCGAGAGCACATTGTCAGCTGTGATCTCGCGGCCATCGTCGAGGACGACGCCTATCGCGCTCCCATTGTCGATCTTGATCTCTCGCACGCCGTGCCGCAGCTTCAGTTCTCCGCCCAGCTCCTTGTAGTGCCGGGTCAGGGTTTTGAGGATGCGGCGGACCCCTTCGAACGGACGAGCGAACCCCTCCTTGAAGATCGACTTGAACATCACCACGAACTGGTTGAAGTCCATGTCGCGCGGCGTGGCTGAGCCGTAAAACATCAGCGGGCAGAACAGCATGTCGACCAGCAGCGGGTCCGAGATGTGCTCGCTGACGACCTGCATCGCGGAGACAGCCTGCTGGTTCAGGTTCAGCTCGTCGAAGGTCTCGATCGTCGTGACCAGCTTGCGGAATCCATCGATCTGCTGAGGAAACGCAGCTGCGATTTCCTCAACCAGCACTGAGAAATCGTTCGTGAACCGCAGCTTCTTCCCTGGGAACATCACCGCCGAGCCGCACTGCGGCTGCAGCGCGAAATCATCCCAGCGCAGCCGCAGCTGTTTGAGCAGCTTGGCGAGGGGCCCTGTCTTGGTCCCCGGAGCAGCGTAGTTCGTGACCGCGTGCAGGCCCACGTCGTGGTTGCGGTCGCGCAGGCGGTAAAACGAGTTCAGCCCGCCGATCGTCGTGTGACGTTCGAGGATACAGACCGGCTTCTGGTAGTAAGCCAGCCGAATCCCGGCTGCCAGCCCGGACATGCCGGCCCCGATGATGAGGGTGTGGTAATGCACGCTGGAGAGTTTTCAGTCGTCAGTTTTCAGTCATCAGCGAGCGGCAGACGTGAGTCTACCGTGGAGAGGCTCGCACTACGCCGGCACATCCTTCAGCAGCGGCGTCAGGTATGTCACCGTGCTGTCCATCGAGATCAGATTCGGGTAATCGGCCTCGGGAATCTGCACGCGGTACAGCTTGCGGAGCTCCATGACGATGTCGAGGAAGTCCATGCTGTCCAGTTCCATCTGCTCGCGGAACGCCTTGCTGTCGTCCAGATTGGACAGATCTTCATCGGGCGCGATTCGCTCGAGGATGCTGAGAATCACCTTGCGGATATCGGCCGGGGCCATTCCGGAACTCCGTTTGCGGGGTCGATGTCACTGGGCGCACTGAACAGGGCGCGGACTGAACAGGTTTCCACGGGCCACGCCCGGGAAGAACACAACAGATTAGCGGTCGTAGCCGCTCCGGCAAGTCGGACGCGGTCCCTGTTCCTGAAATCGGCAATTCGCACCGTTTTGGACGAGTCCTTGCCGCCCGCTGGATACCGCGTGACAATTCCCTCGCCCCATTCCGCGCCCCCCGTGGTCGCGTTCCTGGATTCCACGCATGTCTTTGCTCACTTCTCGTCCCGCCGAACCTGGCCTGACTCACGATGCCCCACTGAAGCTGGGGAATCACACGCTTTCGTCCCGTTTGATCGTCGGGACCGGGAAGTACAAGACGTTTGATTTGATGCGGGATTGCCTGGTGGCGAGCGGGTCGGACGTGATCACCGTGGCTGTCCGCCGCGAGCGGCTGATCGACGCTGAGGGGCGGAACATCCTCGATTACATCGATCTGGATCGATACACGATCCTCCCCAACACTGCGGGATGTTTCACCGCCGAGGACGCGGTCCGGGTCGCGCGGCTGGGGCGAGAGATCCTGAGCGGGCTCGAAAACCCCGGAGCCGACTGGGTGAAGCTGGAGGTCCTAGGGGACAAGAAGACTCTGCTTCCCGACCCGATTGCCACGCTGCAGGCGACCGAAGCCCTCGTCAAGGACGGATTTCAGGTCCTGGTCTACACGACCGATGACCCAATCACCGCTCGGCGTCTCAAAGAAGCGGGGGCGACATCGGTCATGCCTGCGGGCAGTCCAATCGGCAGCGGGCAAGGGGTGCTGAACGCCAACAACATCCGCATCTGTATCGAGTATCTGAAAGAGAATGACCCCGATTACCCGGTCATTGTCGACGCCGGAGTCGGCTCGGCCAGCGATGTGTCGGAGGCGATGGAACTGGGCTGTGATGGCGTGCTGCTCAATACAGCGATTGCCTCCGCCGATGATCCGCTGCGGATGGCCTATGCGATGAAATATGCCTGCTGGGCGGGGCGCTATTCGTACCAGTCAGGCCGCATTCCGAAGAAACTGTACGCCACAGCTTCCAGCCCGGACACCGGGGTTGTGATGCCGCGGCAGTGATTACTGCTTACGGGGCACGCAGCGCATCCAGGAACCGGCGGATCAGTTCCGCCCGCGAGTGGACTCCCAGAGTGGAATAGATGCTCTTGGCGTGATTGTGGACGGTCGACTTTGCCAGATTGAGGCGCTGGGCGATCTGAATCTCGGTCGCCCCCGTGATCAATTCCGCGAACACCCGCATCTGGGCTTCAGTCAGTAGGGCAAAGATCGGATTCTTTTTCGCGGCTTCAATCTGGCCCACCGAGGGGTAGTAGGTCTCGTCGTCCGAGATATCTTCGGGCGGCATGGCCATCAGCCGAAACGACAACGTCCCGAACATGATGCCTTGTTCGGGAATGAGCGTCCCCTGTCCGATTTGATGATTGTCGATGAACGTCCCGTTCCGACTGCGGAGATCCTCGACCTGCACCGATCCGTTGTTCACAGTGACTCGGGCGTGTTCGCGAGAGACGGACTTGTCCATCAGCTGAATCTCGCACCGCTTGTCGCGACCGACAAGCTGGGTCCCTTCACGGAGACGAAAAGCCGCCCCCGCACCCTGTGCTGTTTCGTGAACCAGACGAAAGTCGATGTTCATGGCCGCAAGTTCTACTCAATGGCTCGCATGGAGTACGCTAACTTACCGCGTGGACTTTTGCCAAGTGAAATTGTGTGAAAGAGAAGTTAATCGCGGCCAAACGGGGGAGGCGGGGTTCCGCAGGAACGCCGCCCCGCACTGGAAAATCCCAAGCGCCGCTGGTTGACCGGCTTGCGAGGCGACCCGCATCGTTGTAGGTTGTCTGGCAGTCTGCATCCCGGCGGGGTGCGGCCAGACCGATCTTTCCCGGAACATCCTCCCCGAGTGGTGCCTTCATGAGCGATCTGACGAACGATTCGTCAACCGGCCAGTCCGGCGTGAAATTCAAGCTGTCCGTGATGATGTTCCTGGAGTTCTTCATCTGGGGCTGCTGGCTGCCGGTCAGCTTCGGGTATTTTGGAGACGCGGGCCTCAAGTTCACAGCCACGCAGCAGTCGCTGGTCACGATCTGCTTCCCGCTTTCGGCCATTCTGGCGATGTTCTTCTCGAACGCGTTCGTCGACAAGACATTCGCCGCTGAGAAGTTTCTTGCGTTCAGCCACTTAGTGGGAGGGATCGCTCTGATCGGGATGGGGCAGGTCACGTCTTTCCCGCTGATGCTCGGGCTGATGGCACTGCACTGTCTGTTCTATGTGCCGACCATCTCGATCACCAATGCGATCGCGTTCGCGAATCTCAAGGACGCTCAGAAAGAGTTTGGTCCGATTCGCCTGTGGGGCACGATTGGCTGGATTGCTGCAGCCTGGCCGTTCATCTTCATTCTGGTCGACTGGGCCAAGGTGCCTGCGATGGCCGAAGCCGGTGGGTTTATCAGCTGGCTCGGGACAGTTTTCAAGACGTCGCTCGAGGGCGATGCACTGATCAAGAAGGAAGCGATGGCCTTCACTGTCGCTGGGGTCGCGTCGATCATCATGGCTGTCTTCAGTCTCGGACTTCCACATACTCCGCCGAAGCCTTTGATTGCCGGTGAAGAATCGTCGGCCGGGCTGGGAGCTCTCAAGCACCTGGCCACTCCGTTCATCCTGGTGCTGTTTGTCGTGACCTGGATCGATGCGACCGTTCACGACGGCTTCTTCTTCTTTGCCTTCACGTACCTGGCCAAAGTCGGTGTTCCCTCCAACTGGGTGCAGACCGCGATGAGCGTCGGTCAGCTGGCCGAAATCGGCACCATGGCCTTCCTGGCTCCGGTACTGGCAACTCTGGGCTGGCGGAAGACAATGGTCATCGGGATTCTGGGACATGCGGCACGGTTTGCGGTCTTCGCTCTCGTACCGAATCCGTACTGCGCGGTGGCTGTGAATGTGCTGCACGGCGTCTGCTATGCGTTCTTCTTCGCGACGCTGTACATTTTCATTGATGAGTTCCTGCCGAAAGATTCGCGAACCAGTGCCCAGGGGCTGTTCAACTTTCTGGTGCTCGGGATCGGTCCCATTACGGCTCGGTTCCTGTGGCCGTTCCTGCAGGGCATGCACACCAAGGACGGCGTCGTGGACTACGGCAAGCTGCTGCTGTTCCCCTCCGGAATCGCCGTGGTGGGAGCCGTCCTGCTGCTGCTGTTCTTCCATCCGCCGAAATCCGCAGCTGCGGCCACTGGCGATGTAGCGCTTCCGCACTAGGATCGTTGAGAGTTCAGGGTTGAGGGTTGAGCGACCGGAACCGGAAGCTTGACCCTCTTGCCTTTCACTGACCACTCCCTTCTCACAATCACATTCATGTCGCAACCGTTCCAGCCCGATCTGCCTCGCATTGAGCGGGCTGTCCGTGAAATCCTGGCCGCTGTCGGAGAGGACCCGCAGCGCGATGGGCTGCTGGAGACTCCGGCCCGGGTGGCCCGGATGTACGCCGAGATGTTCAGCGGCCTGCATACTGACCCGCGGCGACATCTAAGCCGCGTCTTCGAAGAAACCTTTGACGAGCTGGTCCTCGTCAAGGACATCAGCTTCCACAGCATGTGCGAGCATCACATGCTGCCGTTCCTCGGGAAGGCCCATCTGGGTTATCTCCCGAAGGGAAAGATCGTGGGCCTCAGCAAGCTGGCCCGCGTCGTCGAAGAAGTTTCACGCCGCCCGCAGGTCCAGGAGCGGATGACCCACACCATCGCTGACATGATGGTTGAGGAACTGGACGCCAAGGGCGTGGTTGTGGTCCTCGAAGCCGAGCACTCCTGCATGTCGATCCGCGGCATCCGCAAGCCGGGGGCTCTGACGATTACCAGTGCCGTGCGGGGGCTGTTCAAGACCAACGAGTCGAGCCGGGCCGAGGTGATGGCGCTGATCAACCGCCCTTCGTAGCAGAATTCGTAAGAATTCTGCCGTTCATGAGTGGTGTCGCCGGTCACCTGCAATTTGAGCGTTCACGCAGCATTTGGGCGGATGCCTGCGCTCACGTTTCGGACAGTTAAGGACACAAGTCCGGATGCCAGAATTCTCACGAATTCTGCCACCGCACTTCGTCCCCGAGATACCGTGACGCCCAGCGGATTCCCACCGCGCGTGACGTCTCATAGATCGCGCTGACCTCGCCGATGTGCTGCACCAGACTCGGGGTTGTGAATGCGATCGGAATCCCCGCTTGCCAGGCCCAGTTGCCGATCAGCATGCTGATTCCGGCTGTGGCCGCATTCCCGTCACTACGGCACTGGTGCTGAATCTCCGGGTCCCGCACGAAGCGTTCGGCGCACTCGCGGGGGAAGATGAACGCCACTGCTCCGAACTTCCAGGGGCGAGCGATTGTGTGCCAGCCCGCTGCCGTCGCGGTGTCGTCACTGCAGCACCAGCAGGAGACCAGGCCTTGCTGGGGATCGGGCCATAGAGCCGCTTCCAGGTATTCCCGAACCGGCAGATGAGCGGGCCACAGGGCATCATCCTGCACCAGCATCAGCGCCTCGGCGTCGGGGTTCAACTCTAACAGTTCCTGGAGCGCCAGAAAATAATTCTGCCGGGCTCCCCGTGCTGGAGAGTGAACCGTTCGAGGTAGCGCGCCGAACTCGGCCGGGATCTCCACTTCACCGTCGATGAACAGGTGCGGCTGGCTCCACCCCGCCCCCGCGAGGCTGCGCAGGCAGGGCGTCAGTGTCGGTGATCTCCGGGGGGCAGTCGTCACGCCGACGGCCCAGCGTGTGACTCGCTCGGCCTTCTCGGCGGGAAGTGGTAAGACGTCAAGAATCCTCGCGACGGGCAACCGCTGGCTGGGCTCGATGATCTGGACAACGGGCAGATCATCTTCCTCGGGCAAGACGACCGGCAGGTTGGCCTCTGCCCGTTGCCAGAGGTCATGCCATCTCTCACGATCCGGGCAGTCCGGATCGGCCAGATGCTCCTGAGCCCTGCTCCACACGAGCGACGCGATCACCGGGTTGAAGTCACGCTCGCTCGGTTCGAACCCTCGGCAGCAGGCCTGGCAGATCTCGCGAGAAACCTCTCCGCTGGACTCCAGCAACGAGCCCAACAGCCCGCAAGACGGCCCGCTCGCGGGAGTCTCGGTCCGGGAATGGCGACAGGTCTCGGGGGTTCGCGGGCTCACATTTCGAAGGCTATCGGCTCCGGCGCTACGGAACAATCGATCAGCGCGGGCGAACGTGGCCGCATTCGAGACTCGACTGCTGGCTCCCCTCTCGTCCGGGAGAGGGGGCGGGGGTGAGGGGTCTCGCCACTGGAGTGATCCTGGACTGTCAGACACTAGCGGATTGAGCTGACTGGTAACTCTCGCGTTCTATGGAGAGGCTCGGTGACCAGTCGCTCGATCCACTGGACTCGGAGAGTCCAGCGACTTTGGAATGCGTCTCGGCCTCAAATCGATCTCGCTTTCAGATTCCACTGGTCAGAGGGGCCATGAACTTGGTAAGAATGTCACTGTCGCGGACAGGCTTCGTGGTCCCCGCTCTGCAGGAAGCATCGACTCATGGTCAGTCCCAGTTCCTATCGTCGGGTTTGGCTCGCGTGGAGTCTGGGGGCCTGTCTGCTCGGAACAGCTTCGTCGGCCGCTGAGTCGACTCCTCGCGCTGAACAACGAGTTGCGTCGATCATTGATCGTCTGAGCGGTCCTTCGTTTCAGGATCGGCTCAATGCGGAAGATGAAGCCCTTCAAAATGGCGACACGGTTCTGCCCGCGCTGCAGCAGGTCCAGGATAGCCAGGACCCCGAACTTCGTCTGCGGGCACGTCAGCTGATTCAGCGGATCGAGCAGGACGGGCTGCAGCACTCGCTGCGGGCCTTTCTGGCACCGAACTCGACATCGGAGCTGCCGGGCTGGTCCCTGGTCGGGGACATTGTCGGAGACACGCCTGAGAACCGAAAATATTACGCCGACCTGCTGCAGGCCGAACCGCAGCTGACGCTGGCCCTGCGTCGTCCGGATCGGCTGGCGGGCGAGCTGGCGCGGCGGCAACAGGAGTTTGGAAACGCGATGTTTGGGGGCCTGTCCAGTCCGCAGTCGCCGATGCGGACAGCGGCCCTGGTGATCCTGCTGCTGCATCCGGATCTCAATGCTCCCGACCAGGTCCGGGGTGAAGCGTCGCGGTTGGTCTTGTACGGCATCGCGGTCGGAGGCTCGACCGTTGGCGACCGGTTTGTCGAGGCCTTGGCTGTGCAGTGGGTCGTCATGCCCCGCCCTGGAACAGCTCACCAGCGATATGAACTGGCCTGGAGGCTCAATCGCCCGGAGGTCGTGGTGCCGGCTCTGGAATTGATTCGCCAGCGCCCGATTCCGAATCAAGCCTCCGGCTACTTTGCCATGCTGGCCCGTTACGGCGGGCCGGAAGAGATCGACGCGCTGGAGTCACTCCTCACGGATGTCACCGAGCAATGGAGCCACGAGCGAGACGACAACAAGATGCAAACCCAGGTCCGGGATCTGGCTCTGGCGGCGCTGATCGAACTGACGCAGCAGAAGGCCGAGGATTACGGGCTCAAGCCGTTTGACCGGGACGTGAATCGTCGGGTTCGAACCTTGCGCCCCGTCTTTGAAAACGAGGCCGCACGCGAGGCGGCCTTGGCCAAGTGGAAGACCTGGAGCGCCTTGAACCTGAAGAAGTACTGGGGATTTCCCAACTTCGCCGTGGAAGGGACGACCCTCTAAGTCGTGTCTTTCCGAGGTTACGGCTTGGGCAGCGGGTGCTTCTCGAAGAACTCCCAGATCGTCTCGTTGATCTTGGCCTCGGTGGCCCACATGTGTCCCAGCTTGGGGACTTCGACGTACTTCACGATGTGACCCTCGCGCGTGTACTTGTCGCGATTCTCCTGAGCGAAGGCGACTGGAAAGATCTTGTCCTGGTCTCCGTGAACAATCAGGACCGGGAACTTGCGGTCGGCTCGCACTCCCAGCAGCGTCTGCAACCCCAGTGGGCCGGAATGCGACGCCACAGCGGCGATCGTCCGGGACCGCTCCCGGGTCAACAGGTGGGCGAAGTAGCCCCCGTTCGACATCCCGACGGCGTAAATGCGCTGCGGGTCGATCTTGTAGTGGCTCTTCAACTCGATCAATAAGGCATCGAACATCGCTATGTCCGCCTCGATCTTTTCGGGAGCCAGC
>JBIIOI010000050.1:0-41036 GCA_044337025.1 Planctomycetaceae bacterium | reverse complement strand
GCAGGGCGATCTGGATCATCGAGTACTCGAAACGTGACCGTCTGTGATGGACGACTGATGAGGTTCAGCTCCGCTCCGCCCCAGTCCTGGCCTCCATCTGCACTGGCCAGTTCAATCCAGTCGATCCGCCAGTAACAGGGCTTGCCGTTCGGGTCGATGCGAACTCCGGTCGGATGCCCATCATCGCTGAACGGAACTTCGTACAGCATCTCGCGGCCTGCCTCGACATTGAACGCCACGACATGACCGCCATCCGGTTGGGGGCGTTCCTGAGTCCACCAGAAGACCTGCCCCACACCCGCTTCCTCGGCTTTCGCCCAGAATCGCAGAACATAATTCCCCGGTTGGGCGGGCTGTGGCAACGACGCTCCCAGGAACGGATCGTCCCCCGTACCAGTCAGGCGGAGCGCTCCTCCTTCAGCCACCAGTTCCACTTGATTCTGAGCCTGCCAGCCTGCGGTGTCCTTGTCGAACCGCCAGTCAGCCACGATCGAACTGCCGCGTGAACCACCCCGACCTGCAACGGGGGCGGAGAACTCCACTCGCACTTTTCGCTCACCGACATCGCGAGCAAAAACCTCCACGATGCGGTATTCCAGCGGTAACCCGGTGAGGGTCGGAGTCAGTGGCTGTCCATCGAACATCGACAGCCCCAGCCAGCGTGATGCGACTTCCTCTGCGGGAGCATGCGGCAAAGGGCGAGCATGAGGGCTATCGATCCGCAGGCGAGCGCGTGACTCCAGCGGATTCAAGACCTTGACGAGATAGGTTCTCCAGCCCTGCTCATCCAGTTCCGGCGGCGTCAGGCCAGGAACAACGATCGGCGACTTTCCATCCGCCAGCGACACCGCAGCCAGACACAGCGGGTCGAGTGCCTGCTGAACTTGAGCGGTGAATAGTGAGTCATCCGTGATCTGAGAGGCCTGATCCAGCTTGCGAACTGTCTCTGCACTCAGGGGGGAACCCAGATGCTGCAAAGCGTCGCGGACGCGCTCGATCTGAGCGCGCAGCGGCTGACGATCGACCTTCGCGACAATTGGCCAATCGCTTGCCCTCAAGAAATTCATCCCGCAGACAACCCACAGTAGGCAGACAGTTGGCAGGCATCTCATCAGGTCACTCCGGACAGGTTCGCGTGTGAGTCAGGTTCGCCGCGGGGATCAGGTCATCGAGTCGCGGGTTTCAGCAACGTGCGATGTTCGCCGCGGGGCACGCACTTCAGGAGCAGATCCGCAGCCGCTCGAAACCCCAGGTCCTGTGTCCCCTGGCCAGCATCGACCTCCAGATGGACCTCGCGATGCCCCTTCTCGGTGCATCGTAGCTCCAACAGTTTCCATTCGTGTTCTTCGCCCGTCAGTAGCGAAGTCGATAGCAGATTCTCGACTAGGCGGACCGAACACCACGCGGGCGGTCCGTCAGATAAGGCTGTGCGATCCGTCGCTCGAATCTGTAGCGGGGCTCGGATGCGGGCTTCGTTGTGGATCTCGACCAGGAACCGCTGAGTCCGATGTTGAACGACCTTCTCCGGGGGAGTGAGAACGGCCAGTTTGACTCGGGATTCGGGGTTGATGTGAACGTGCAAAAGAGTCAGCGGCTGAGCGGCGATTCGCAGATCTCCCCCATGGGCAGCTTCGCCGATCTGTTTGACGAATGTTGGATCGTGCCCAACATGAGAGGCAAACGCCGACTGCATCAGCAGACGGTCACGCTGGGTCGCGAACTCGAAGCTCCCTGTCTGTGATCGTCGCATGTTGACCAGAACCTCATAACGCCGAATCGACTCCGAGACATAGGCAGTGGCTTCATTCCGCTGCTGAACGTTCGCGAACAGGCCTTTCATCAAGATGTCGCGGGAGTGCAGCCGCATGCGATCCACCCACTCCGCAGCGGCCTCGGGGCGAAATACCGGTTGCCGATTGCGGTGAAGATAGATCGCACTGGTGTGCGCGATGTCGGGTTGCCACAGGGCGTTCCAGCGGTCACATCGGGAGCAGCGGGCCACCACCCAGCGGCTCTGATCGGCAGGGACGGGGCACTCGAGTGTGATCTCGCGTTCCTGGGTCTCGACCTCCTTGAGAACGACACCGTTCGAAACAATCTGCACTCGCCCCAGCGGAAGCCGCGAAAGGGCCTTCACACGGGCAATCACTGGCCGTGGCTCAGTCACGTTCAGGACGGAACCGGGGCCCTGATTATCGACGGTCAGAAACAGTAGCGGCCCGGACGTAGTGAATGTTCGTCCGCAGCGAATCCCGTCGATCCATTTCTCGTAGTCGAACTCGCCGTCAATCTGCACATAGGCCCGAGCGCAACCCGCGATACGGGCCGGATGGTCGCTGCCGTTGGTCAGTGGAATTTGAAACCCGCAGTCAAGCAATCGGTAGTAATCGACCGGATCAATCTGGTCGACGGAGTCGGTCAGTCCATGCACCGCATTCAGCGGCAGTTCATGATTGGCGCCAATGCCATGGGCTTCAATACTGATGCCGCCTTGCCCGCGTGCTTCCAGGATCGCCGTCTTGTTGAGCGGGTAATCCAAGGAATCATCCCCCGCGATCTGGGGCCCGGTGCCAATCGGCAGCACCAGCCATTGCAGATTCAGAAAGCACAGGTGGCCGTAGAGATTCTGATTGCGGTACTCCTCGGCCATCTCGATGTGATAGTCACGATCACTTGAGGCGAGAACGGGCCCGACGGGGGCTTGTGAGGGCTTGATGAAGGCGTCCGTCGTCGTGCGATGCAGCAGCGTCAGGTTGTTGGCCACTCGCAAGTCTTCGGCCCGCTGGACCAGCGACAGGTCCGACAGCGGCAGATCGACATTCCAGGCATTCGTCACCCAGTGAATGTGCGTATCTCCACTGATCCAGCCGTTCGCTTTCGCATCCAGAAAGCGGCGGGAACTCAGCGTCACTTCGCGGATCTCTCCAGGCTGCAGCTCGATAGTCTCTGTCACCAGTGGATGCTCGAAACCTCGTTCCAGAGTGACCGTCGTTCTCCCCGGTGGGAGATCGATCTCAAACTGGCCGTCCGCATAGAAAAACGGGACAGCTGCCATTCGCATCGAAGGTAACTCCAGGATCGGCTTCTCCGCGAACGACTTGTTCGTGGCGAATGGGCCAGCGCGTCGCAGCTGGCGGTCACTGCTCTCCACCCAGACACGCCCTGGTGTTGGCATCTGGGTGTCACCTTCGAGCAGCTTCCCCCGTAGCTTCGCGGGAGCGACCGCAGCGACCGGGACCAACAGGTTGTGGGAGACATCGCCAGCGGTGAAAGTCAGGTTGGCGTTCGGCTGAGCGGCGTTGATCTCGATCAAAAACGGTTGCGACTTTCCGGGAAGTACCGTCAGCGAGTTGGCCGTCTGAATCTGCTCCCCGCTTCTGGCGACCAGATTGCGGGCGGTCTCAGTCGATTTGTTCAGTTCCACTACGATGAAACGACTCTGTCCTGCGGCGACCTCGATCGATGCGGGTTGCTGATTCCAGCGGAGACCATCACGCCCCCAGGTCGCTGGTAACCAAACGAAACAATCACGGAGTTGCCTCGTCACAGCTTCGCGGCTGGCAACCAGCTGATCGTGCAGAAGGGCTTGAGGAATCTGAATCGCCAGTCGCTGCTCTTCGATGAGTTGCTGAACCACCTCCTGGTGACAAGACACAGGGCAGCGCAGGGCCACATCCGCCAGAAACTCGAACTGAAAGAACGCAATTTGCCGTTCCAGTTCACTGACGACCACATCGCGATGTTGATCAGCGACAGCACTAGCAGGACGAACCATCGACTTGCGATGGTACTGCGGAGGATGTGCCAAGGTGGCACTGACTGTGGTCAAAGATGTCGCCACAGTGAATATCCAAACACTCACCTGAAGTTGAAAGGGGATCAATTGATCCAGTGCAGTGGCCTTCATTCGAGTTGTCTTCATTGGCCCCGAATCCATTCCTGAGCTGACGCTACCCGCCAAAACGTACGAATCGGCGCGAGCTTGTTTGGCGACTCATTGACATGTAGGATATCCCACAACCATCGAGAGTGAAAGTGACCGAACTGTTGAAACAAACCCTCGCGGTTTCTGGGACACGCCGCCCGCTCGTCGTTGACGAGGTGGTGAGTGCTCTATCCAGTCATATTCGATCCCAGAATCTTCGCCCCGGTGATCGGCTTCCAACAGAGGCTGATTTCGCCTCTTCACTTCAGTGCAGTCGAAATGTCTTGCGCGAGGCCGTGGGGCGGCTGAGCGCATTGGGACTCGTGGAGATTCGTCGCGGCACGGGAATGTTTGTTGGAACAACGAATGCCATTCGTGGCTGTGCGACTCTTCTTCGATCATCGTTGGAGATTTCCCGTCATGAACTGATCGAGTTCACGGAGTTTCGGAGTGTTCTGGAAGGTTATGCCGCTCGACAAGCGGCCCTGCATGCCAGCGACGATGAACTTGCCGAACTCACGACGATGGCCGCTCGTATTGACGATCCTGAAGTCTCCCGCGAGGAGAGCCTGCGTCGAGACCAGGCATTTCATCTCCGTTTGATGGAGATCGGAGGAAACCGCCTCATGGTAACAGTACTGGAGTCGTTGCTGGAGTTTCTGCAGGCATCGATGGATACGACCACGGCGATTCCACGTGATATCACAGTGAGCCGGAAGTTGCACATGGCGATCACAGAGGCCCTCTGTCGACGAGATCCGGACGCGGCCGAGGAAGCTGTGGAACTCAATCGCCAGCACACCTTGAGCCGACTGAGTGTTCCACCCGCGTCTGAGAGAGACCCGCATCATGGACCTGCGTCGACGTGAGTTTCTAGGGACCGTACCCATCGCGCTGATGGCGGCTCATGGAGTAAAGGCTGGCGATCCCGTGGATGGGTTCAGGATCTGGCTGCAGCCTCATGTCTTGCAGCGCAAGACTCTGGATCAGTTCCTGAATCCCCTAGCGAGTGTATGGGCTCGGTTCGACCCCGAGTTTGGATACTTGCTTCGTAACTCCTTCGTGAGAGATGGAGTTGATGGGTGTCACACCTTGTCCCGCTATGAGGTGACCGGACAGCGTCAGCAGGTCAACTTCCGCGACCAATCCTGTCGAATCAATACGTATGGCGACAGCTTCACCCAGGGGCATCAGGTGAGTGATGGTGAAACCTGGCAGGAGATCCTGGCTGCTCATTTCTGTGAACCGATCCGCAATTTTGGTGTGGGAGGGTTTGGTGTTTATCAGGCGTATCGACGGTTGCTGAAGACAGAGGCGACTGAGCAAAGCGCCAAATACATCATCTTCAATATCTGGGGCGACGATCATCTGCGGAGTGTCTATGCCTGGCGCTGGCTGGCGTTCCCGTCGAATGTTCTGGAGTCCATGTCGGGGACCATGTTCCACGCAACCCCCTGGGTGCATGCGCGACTGAGCGACGATGGTCAGATGATTGAACGTCCAAACCTGTGCCCCACCGAGGACTCTCTGTATCGCCTCTGTGATCTCGACTTTTTGATGGAGACGTTTCGAGAAGATGAGATTGCGCAGCTCCTGTTCGCAGAGCGTACGGGTCTGCTGGTCACTCGCAATCTGTTCGCATCGGTGGCCGCCAAATGCAATACTCCAGTGCCTGACCAGAAGAATCCCGAACAGATCAAATCGGGAGCGAACCGACTGCTGCATGCCTATGCAGTGACGGTTGGCATGTCCGTCATGGATCGATTGCAGGAGTACTGCCAGGCACACGAAAAGCAACTGCTGGTGTTGCTCAGCTACCCCATTGGCGCAGTATGGCACGCGTGCAATCGCAGTTCACCTGACGATCCCGACAATGTCGACTGGCACCCACGCCGCTTCAAGGAGCACCTCGCCGCCAAGGGAATTCCGTATACTGACAGCCTGCCATTTCATGTGGCTGAGTATGACACGTTCAAGTTGTCAGCCAAGGAGTACGTCGATCGTTACTACATTGGACATTACACCCCGCGAGGCAATCATTTCTTCGCCTATGCGATCAAAGACTCTATCCGCGACTGGCTGACTCCTCCTCCTCCAGCCTACCAGCACAACGGGGAGCCGCTCATCCGCTTCAAAGGGTATCTGCCAGGTTGAACGCTACCCGTTCCCGAGCAATTGCTGGGTAAATAGTCGCTGGCCACCGATGTCGGTCAGCCTGCGGACGCGACCTTCAAAGTGATAGGTCAGCCGCTCGTGATCAAGTCCCAACAGCCCCAGTATCGTCGCGTGCAGGTCGTGTACGTGGATCGGCTGCTGGACCGCCCGGAAGCCGAGTTCATCGGTCGCACCAATCGCCTGACCTCCACGAATACCGCCTCCCGCCAGCCAGACACTGAAGCCATAGGGGCTGTGGTCACGGCCTTTGTTCCCCTGCATCACGGGCGTGCGACCGAACTCGCCACACCAGACAAGCAGTGTGCTGTCGAGCAGTGAACGCTGTTTGAGATCGGCGATCAAGGTGGCGATCGGCTGATCGATCACCTGGGCGTTGTTTTGGTGGTTCTGAGCACACTCGCCATGCCCGTCCCAGTCATTGTTGACCAGCGTGACGAACCGTACGCCGCGTTCGACCATCCTCCGAGCCAGCAGGCACATCCGACCAAACTTGGCCGTCGGGCCTCCACTCAGGCCGTATTGTTCCTGCGTTGTCGCCGTCTCGCTGCTGATATCAATCAACTCAGGAGCAGCTGTCTGCATGCGAAACGCCAGTTCGCAGTTGGCAATGCGGGCGTCCAGGCGACTGTCCCCGGGCCGCGCGGCGGCATGTTCGGCGTTCCACATCTGCAGCTGATCGAGAAGCTGCCGCTGCTGTGCCAGGGACATTCCCGAGGCTGGTTTGAGGTTCTGCAGAGGCGAGCCCTCGGTGCGCAACACCATCCCCTGATAAAGAGCCGGAAGGTAGCCGGATTGATACATCCCGCTCCCACCGCGAAACACTCCATCGGTCATGACCATGTAGGCTGGCAGGTTCTCGGTCTCGCAGCCCAGTCCATACGTCACCCACGATCCGACACTGGGATGGCCGACCTGCGACGATCCGGTGCACAGCGCGTTGATCGCCGGTCCGTGAATGAACGAATCGTGATAGACCGACCGTACGACAGCCAATTCGTCTGCATGCTGAGCCAGCTTCGGAAACAGGCTCGAAATCTCCAGCCCCGATTCTCCTTGTCTGGCGAACGCGAACGGCGAGCCCATCAGCTTGCCATCCGTGGCCTTCATGAACTGCAGCTTGAGATTGTCCGTCTGAAAGCTCGCCGGAATCGGCTGGCCATCCAGACGCTGTAACTCCGGTTTCGGATCGAATGTATCGACCTGACTTGGCCCGCCGGTCATATAGAGAAAGATGACCGACTTGGCCTTGGCTGGAAAATGAAGGGGCTTGGCAGTGAGGTGATTGACTGGCCGGGGCGCCTGTGCCGGGGCCTCGTTGGGAAACAACAGGCTCGCCAATGCGAATGCACCAAATCCGGGCAGCGACTGAGCGAGCATCTCTCGTCGCGAGATCGGTGAAATCGCTGGCTGGTTTCGAATCGAGATCATCCTGGCTTGCTCCAGAAATCGGTGTCCGTCAATCGATGAACACGAACTCGTTGTGATTGAACAGGGCCAGACTCAGTTGCGAGAGATTGGTCGCTCGGGCACTGGGCTCGGACGATTGCAGCTGCGTAATGGCGGCCCGGCGCTCCGACTCGGTCGGAGGGCGCCCCAAGGCAAACCGCCAGAGGCGATCCACCTGAGCAGACTCATCGGCGGTTGATTCGCGAAGAACCCGTTCAGCGAGTTTCTGAGCCTGACTCCACACAATTGGATGATTGAGTAACCACAACGTCTGCGGCGCGACAGTCGAGCTATCACGGTTGCCGACGCTGACGGCGTTGTTCGGGGCATCGAAGACATCAAAGAGCGGATAGCGGAAGTTGCGATACGTGATGACATACAGGCCCCGCCGCGAGTGTTGGCGAGGATCAGGAGACTCCTGCCAGCGATATGGTTCCCGCATGGCTGACCGTTCCTCGTCCGTGATCGGTGGCATGACCGGTGGCCCGCCGATGTCCAAAGTCAGTGTCCCGGCAGCTGCATGAATCGCATCCCAGATCGCTTCCCCTTCCAGGCGTCGACGAGGGGCACGCCAGAGCAGCTTGTTCTCGGGATCTACAGCAAGGTGCTTCTCCGTCGCGAAGTCACTGGCTCGTTGATAAGCCTGCGAAGTCATGATGAGCCGATGCAGTCGCTTCAGGCTCCAGCCGTGTTCGATGAAATCGGCCGTCAGCCAGTCGAGCAGTTCGGGATGAGTGGGAGGCTGTCCCATTCGACCGAAATCGTTCGGAGTTGAAACGATCCCAACTCCAAAGTGCCACTGCCAGACTCGGTTCACAATCACGCGTGCAGTCAGTGGGTGCTCGGGGCGTGTCAGCCAGAGTGCCAGCTCCTTGCGGCTGGTCAGGGCATCGGGCAAGTCGCGCTTGACGCCCGTCGCTTCCGCGAGCGCAGCGGGCAACCCCGCATCGACTCGTTCCTTTGCTAGTCTCAGTTCGCCGCGAGCCAGCAACCGCACCGGCTTGACCAGTTCCGGTCGCTGATGTTCCAGCACCAGCGCGGTCGGCATCTCCAGGAGTCCATCGAACGGGCGGCCTTGGGCGGAGTTCTCAGGGATCTCCAGGACGCGCTGCCCGATCGCAGACAGCAACCTCTGACGCTGTTGTTCCTCGTCCGCAGTCGGAGTTCTCCCAGCCAGTGTCTGTTCATGGAGCCGATAGGCCCGCCGCGCCTGCACGACCGCCTGCACTCGCGGGTAATGCTGCCGCAGGTCGGCCAAGTCCATCGCCGAGCCAATGGCACGTTCGCCTTCACAGCTGTGTGAAAACACAGCCTGCAAGGCGTAGTAGTCGTGTTGAGTCAACGGGTCGAACTTGTGATCGTGACAACGGGCACAGCCCAGCGTCAGTCCCAGAAACGCCGAACCGAAGGCGTCGACCTGGTCGGTCAGTCGCTCGTATTCGCGCAGCGGTGCATCGGCATTCGACTCATGAATCTGAGGTCCCAGCGAGAAGAAGCCCGTCCCGAGATGGGCCCCCAGAGCTCGCTCTTTGGACTTCGCAAGCGGGCCGGGGCCAAACGTGTCCAGATTGTCCGGCCAGAGTTCATCTCCCGCAATCTGTTCCTGAACGAACCGGTTCCACGGCTTGTCGTCATTGAACGACTTCACAACGTAGTCCCGGTAACGCCAGGCCTGGCGATAGAGAATGTCTGTCTCATACCCTCCGGAGTCCGCATAGCGAGCCACATCGAGCCAATGTCGGGCGTACCGCTCTCCGTAGTGGGGCGAAGCCAGCAACTCAACGATGAGCGACTCCCACGCGTTCGGAGACGGATCGTGGATGAACTTCTCGATCTGTTCCGGGGAAGGAGGGAGCCCCAGCAGATCGAACGAGGCCCGGCGGATCAGTGTTTGCCGGGACGCCGGACCAGCTGCGGGCAGCTGCTCTTGCTCCAGTCGCCGGTTGATGAATGCGTCGATCGGATGCTCCATCGGACTGGTATCGATCCCATACTCCTGCAGCAGCCCTGCTTCGAGGCCTTGCCGTTCGGAGTCGGACAGAGGCCGGGAGTAGACAATCACTTCCGCGATATCCCCCAGGATGCCTCCTGCACCGTTGACCGAGTTGCCCAGCATCAGGCTGAAGTCCCGCGCTTGTCGTTCCTGATAGTCGGGGATCGCGGAGCTGCCGGTGACGGGACCGAACTGTGGCACCTGCCCAGAGGGTATGCCGTTGATGAATATTTGCGTTGCCTGGGAGACCGGGCCGGGACTCTTGATGACCGTCAGCAGGCAGGTTTGAAAGTACAGCGGGGCGAACGAACCCGGAGCCAGCAAACCATCGTGCCCCCAGCCTCCCACGAACGACAAACGGTGATCCGCACCGGGTGTGCGTTGAATTCCCAGAGCGGCCGCCAACGGACGCCCAGGATCTCCGGGGGCGGCGAACTCTCCCAAGCTGCAGATCAGATCATGAGGATATCCACCTGTGCGGGGTTGCAGGCGACAGACAATCGACAGTGTTAGACCCGCGTCGCCGCTAAGCGGGATCGGCTTATCACCGTGTGAGCCGAGTCCAGTTGACTCGACAAACCGCACAGCCGGTTTGCCACTGATCGAACTCTGGGGAATCCAGAACGTCGGCCCCCCCAGCCCATTCGAATGAGCACCACTCGTGGCCACCAGATCACGCTGATGGACCGTTCTGTCCGGCCAGCGCGTGACCTCGTCCCACTCTCCCAGCTGGAGATCATCCGCTCGATACCAGGCCTCAAGCTGCGGCTTCAATGACTCGTGATCGGGGCGGAGAGGGGGCACCGTACTCTGACTGACCTGATTCGCAACCTGCCGTTTCACGGGGCGAAACGACCACAACCTGCGCCAGTCACGGGCCTCAGCCGGATCAATCGCCTGCTCAGGCATGGCAGCCCCTTCGGAGATCCAGCGACGAATCTGGGACTTCTCCTGAGCTGTCAATCGCGGCTCGGTGGCTGGTGGCATTTCACCAGCCTCGATGCGCTGCCAGAGCAGACTGTCGTCGGGCCGATTCTCGACGACCACCGTTCCCGAGTCCCCTCCCGCTCGCAACCCCGCTCGCGAATCGAGTCGCAGGCCGCCTGCCGACTTCTCCTGTCCATGACACTTCAGGCAGTGATCGATCAGCACCGGACGCACTTCGGATTCGAACTGCTGTTCATCCGCCCGCACCGAAACAGCCACGAGCAGCAACGCCAGACTCCAGACCATTCGAGTCATCGCTTGCTCCCCTGTCGCTGACGCCGCTTCCAGGCGGCCTTGGCGGATCGGTTGAACTCTCCGTTCTCCAGATGCGACTGCAGATCGCGAACAGCCTGCTCCAGATCATCGGAAAGCAGGCTCTCCAGCAGCCGCTCGTGCACGAATGCCACCACGCCCAGATCATCCAGCGTCCGATTGCTCTGGCGATGATGCCCCCGCATCCGCCCGTAGATGGCCTGCCACAGCAGCACAAAATCGTCCAACTCCGCAGCCCGGAGCAATAGCAGATGAAACTCCGCGTCCAGGCTTAGAACCGCCTGCTCATCCTTGTCGGCAGCGGCCCGCGCCATCTGGCAAATGATCCGCTCCCACTCAGCGCGTGCAGACTGCAATCGCTGCGACCCCGCCTGCCGCAGGGCATAGATCTCCAGCTGCATCCGCATGGGCGTGAGCAGCGTTGGCACATGTTCGTGAGACTCTGCGGCCACAGTCACTCCGCAGTTTGGTTTGGCGACGAGCAGTCCTTCCAGGGTCAGCTGCTGCAGCACTTTGCGAATCGGATGCCGACTGACACCATATCGCTGGGCCAGTTCGTCCTCGCGCAGCGGGCGACCCGGCTCGAACTCGCCAGCCAGCACGGCCTGACGCACTTGTTCGGCAATCTGATCAGAAATGGTTCGAACAGTCAGACCAGCCATCGCCACGCCTGTCTCTCCGGAATGGTGCCCGAGCTTTGAATGTATATTGGATACAATCTCAAGGCAAGGCTTACCATCGGAGCGTTACGTGCTTGAACTGAACGTTCGCTCCAACTCGCAGACGGGTAAACATACTCGATGCCGACACCCGGTCGGCCCGGACGGCTTCTTCACCACTGAATCAAAACGGATGGATCACGACATGATTGCGAACCACCGTACTCGGCCGCGTCAATTTTGCCGGTCTGTTCCTTGTCGTCATGAATCGTGAAGCTCCACAAAGGCGGTTTACAACTCGATGCACGATCTGACCATCAGCAGGCCGAGGAGATCACAGAGCCATAACATTCTTCACCACGTTCAGAAAGGCTCGAGTTCGAAATCAGGGTTGGGTCCGGTTCGCGGTCCCAAACGGTGTTTTAAATCTTTGGGGCCCAAAACGAGAGACAGAGAGAGTTCGAACTCCAAAACTCGGGGGAGCGGGACGAACCTTCGAAATCGGGGCGGTTTCGGGAACGACTGAGAGGTCTCGGTCGGAGCGACCGTCATTGCAACATCTGGCGGGAACGGAGGATACGTCGGGGCCCTGAGCCGACGCCAAAACACCCCGCTGAGTGAACCCGTGGGTCACTGCGAGTTCGAAAAACGAAAACAGTGAAGGCGCCGGGATTCGAACCCGGGACCTACGGATTAAAAGTCCGTTGCTCTACCGACTGAGCTACGCCTTCCAGGGGGGCGTATTTCAACGAGTTGTGGTGGTAGTTGCAAGCGTTGCGGGGCGGGGAGCTGCGTAAGGCGTTGTCTTGCTTGAACAAACGGCGCTGGCTACTTCTGCAGTGGCAGCGTCAGTTCGAGCGGCTTTCCGCCTCGAACGATCTTCACCTTCACGGAGTCTCCCGGCAGGTGTTTCGTGACTCCGTGGGCCAGCAGGTCCGTTTCACGCAGCAGGTCCGAGCGGCCATCGAACTCGGTGATTATGTCGTCCTTCTGGAAACCGGCCTGCTTGGCGGTCGCGTGCGGGCCGTACTGGCCGACGTGTTTGACCTTCAAGGCCATACTGCTCTCGGGCAGTCCTGCGGCCTTTCGATCCTCGGATGACATCTCCTCGGTGAAGAGTCCACCCGTCGCCATTCGGCGCAGGCTCCACGAGCTGGCTCGCCAGGCGATCGTGTCCCGCCGCCGCCAGCCGGAATCGAGTTTCAGCGTCAGGTCGATCTCCTGGCCGCCTCGGGAAACGCGTGCGGGCACGGAGCCTCCGTCCGGGCTGGTCCGATGCAGGACCCACTGCACGTCGGCCATCGACAACGGTGGCTGTCCGGCCAGGGTGCGGATGCGGTCGCCCGGCTGGAATCCGGCCGAGGCAGCTGGGGTGTCCGGGGTGACTTCGGTCACCGTGGCGCGTTCTTTGGGGTCGAGGATGAGCCCGATCGACTTCGGATGGGGATAGGGGAACAGGACCGTCTCGGGAATCGGCTCTTTCCGTGAGCGGTGCAGATCCCGCACTGCATCCCCAATCTGGTGGCAGTGAATGCAGCTCTGCACGACGTTGCCCTCATAGTTCAGAGTCGACTTGAACTTCTCCCGGAACTCCGGGAACAGCTCCGGCGAGGCGAACTCGGGTTTCGGACCGCGCTTGGCGGCGAGAGCTTCTCGATGCTTAGGGAATGCTTCGTGCAGGTCAAGGGCCCCTTCGAGCGCCTTGGCCAGCCCCTCCAGAGAGACATCGCCTACCCACTCCGTTCGGTGCGAGCGCGTGCCGAACCGCCCGTAAATCGTCCCGTCGGCATTCAGTAGAAACGCGGTAAACGACTGGTCCGTGTCAAACTGGAACAGCGACAGATCGAGTCCGTTGGTTCCGACGATCCGCACTCGCACGAATTTGTCGAGAAGCGGGCGGACCTGCGGATCGTTGTCCATCAGTTCATCGTCGAGCTTTACGCACTCCTCGCACGGAATGCAGCGGAGGATCACGATCAGCGGCTGGCCCGACGACTTGGCCTCGGCCAGCCCCTTGGGCAGATCGTTGTAGATCCAATACCCCGCTGACTCGACTTTGGCCCGGTCCTCACGAACCTTCTGCTCGCGAGTCTTCTTCGGCTCTTCCGCATGAGCCAGCCCTGCAACCAGACAGCCCGCGATCATCATTGCTCGCCACATAGGTTCGCCCCTCAGCTTGCGATCCGAGAACCAGAACATTGCTCAGGCTCTCACGGGGTGGTCATCGAGTCAAGCGAGCGAGCCGGACTTGCATGGCTGGCCCAAAGGAAGTCTGTGCGGCTCGGAGGGCAAAGCTCCGGCTGAGCCGCGACTTTGAGATCACCTCGCTCCCGCGCATGCGGCTCGGCAGGAGCCTCGCCCTCCCGCCTTGACAGACAGATCGAGTCAGCACGCTTCTTCTGCTGACTGACAACCGAGAACTTCAGTTACGGCAGCAACTCGACCGGACCGCGATTGATCGGGCGGTCATCGGTCAGCGTGGTCAGCGGAATCGGCGTCGGCTCCGAGCGGGACGACTGCAGGCCGAACGACTTCCAGAACGGCGTGCGGGGCTTCGATTCGGCGACCGATTGAACCGGGGAGTCCCCCGCTTCCACGGTGCGGGTCTTCGACTGCGGGTCCACACTCGTCGTCGAGCGGCGGGGCATCAGGTCGATGCCGAAGAACGGCGACGGAGAATTGCTGTTCATCTGAAAGTGCGAGCGACCCAGCTCGCAGCCGCTCAGTCCGCAGGCACTCACCAGCAGGCAGACCCACGGGGCGGCTTTTCGAATCGAACGGGGCATGGTCGGGTTCCGCATCATGCTGCCTCCCGGCGAGAGGGGGCCTGGAACAGTCTCTGGTACAGCGGGCAGGTGGCCAGCAGCTGGGCATGCGACCCGTCAGCCACGACCTGGCCGTGGTCCATCACGACGACGCGCGTCACAAAGTCGAGCAGACTCTGCGACATTGAGTGGGTAATCAGCATGACCGTGCGGCCCTTGACGAAGCTCTTGAGCGTCTGATGGATCAGCATCTCGCTCTCGGCATCGGTGGCGGAGGTCGCTTCGTCGAGGATCAGAATCGAAGGGTCTCGCAGGATCGCCCGCGCCAGGGCCACACGCTGTCGCTGGCCACCGGAGAGCGACTTGCCGCGGTCTCCAAGCGGTGTGTCATAACCGAGCGGCAGCTGTTTCAAGATCGGACCGAGGTGGGCCTGCTGGGCCGCTGCGTCGAGGCGATCCTGGCTGACGTCATTACTGCCGTAGGTGATGTTTTCCCGGAGCGTCATGTCGAACAGGATGGTTTCCTGTGTCACGAGGCCGATCTGGCCCCGCAGGCTCTGCAGCGTTGCCGACTGGATCGGGACTCCATCGATCAGGATGTCGCCCGATTGAGGATCGAAGAACCGGGGGAGCAGCTGGACCAGCGTCGATTTGCCGCAGCCGTTGTGGCCGACAATTGCAATCACCTCGCCCGCTTTGACCTTCAGATTGAAGTCAGTAAGGACCGGGCCGCGCTGTTGTTCTTTCTCGCGAGCCTCATAGCGAAACGTGATGTTGCGGAACTCGATCGACTCGTGATGCCGGGCCAGTGGAATCGACTCAGGCAGGTTTCGAATCTGCGGCTTCGAGTCGAGTGTCTGCAGGATCCGCTCCAGAGCGGTCATGGCTCGGCGAAGTCGCGAGACTGACGCATTCATGCGGCGGCACGGGTCGAGCATGCCGGCGATCAGGGCATACAGCACCCCCAGCTGCCCGACCGTCATCGGCTCGGGAGCCAGCTGGATTCCATAGATTGAGGTCTTCTGCCGCAGGACCAGATAGGCCCCGGGGAGCAGTGCGATGAACAGGGCGGTGACACCCAGCATCTCCATCGTCGGCTTGGCGAAGGCGTCGAGCCGGACCACGCGTCGGGCCTTGTTGAAGTAGTTCTGATACTCCTTTTCAAACCGCTGGCGATGCCGATGGGCGGTGTCGAAGGCGATGACCGCCTTGATCCCATCGAACGACTCTTCCAGGATCTGATAGATGCGTGTGACGCTCTCCATCATGCGGCGGGCGGCCCGCTTGAGGGCCTTTCCCAGAACGGCGAACACCACGCCAATGACGGGCAGGATCATCAGCGACAGCATCGTGAGCCGCCAGTTGAACCACATGGCGATCCCCGCGCAGGCGATGCACTTGAGCGGCTCGCGAACAAATCGGCCCCCGACGACCGACATCCCCAGCGACAGCAGTTCGGTGTCGTGCGTGAACTTCGACAGCAGCCGGGCCGGGCCTTCCTTGGCGAAGGTCTGGTAGTCCAGCTGGAGCATCTTGCGGAACAGCTTCTTGCGGATGGTGGCCATGGCCGCTTCGGAGCAGTCTCCGACCATCACGTCCTGCAGATACTGGAATACTCCCTTGGTCAGGGTGCTGATCATCACCAGGATGATGATGAACAGAAAGGTGCGGTATTCGGTCGTGGGAAACCACGGGGCCATGACCACCGGGCGAACCCACAGCATCCGCGACTCCTTCTCGGTCGCCGATTCGAGTTCGTCCTGATGTTCGGAGAGCTGGGCGATCACCTTCAGGTATTGCGGGGAATTATCCGGAGCCCCTGCCGCTCGCAGCTGGTCTTTTTCGGTTTCCAGGCGGCGCAGCTCGGCATGCTCGGTGGCCTGCTTGGCGCGGGCCGAGGCGAGTTCCTCCGCGACATAGGTCTGCAGCGTCTTCTCTTTGAGAAGCACCTGCATGATCGGATAAATGACGGTCAGATTCCCGCCCCACATGAGCGCGACAATTACCCCGAACACGCACGACAGAAGGAACTTCCGTCGTTGTGGCCAGATAAAAGGGATCAGTCGAGTCAGCTCGCGCACGGGAATCCGTTCCTCGGTTCGGTGACTTCCCTGCCACCGGGATGGCTCAGGACGGATGACTCCGATCCTGAATCAGCGGGGACTAGACCATGGAAGGCGATTTGGGGTCAAGGTCAGATCGAGGGCGGAGTGGGGAATCCGGCAGTGGGCAGTGGAAACCCGGAAACCTGGCGCCAGTTCACCAAATCAGCTCTCCAATTCTTGAACTATGCTCGAATGGGAGGCTCGATCATGAAAGCACTGAACGTCATCTTCGGATCATTCTTTGCAGTCGCCATCTATATGGCGCTGATGGCTCCGACCGCACCGCCTGAGGGAAATCCCTGGTACACCGCAGCTGTGGTGAAATCGTCACGACCGGTGCTGGTCAAGTTCGGGGCCGACTGGTGCGGTCCCTGCCAACATATGGACCGGGTTCTGGAGAATTTCTCGTCGAGCAAAGTCAAAGTGGTTCGGGTCGATATCGACGAGATGCCGGAGTTGGCAAAACATTATGGGGTCCACTCGATCCCCAGGGTGTTTCTGGTCAAGGACGGGTATGCCGTTGCCAGTCACGGCGGATTTGGCGACGCCAAAGAGCTCCAAGCCTGGATCGACCGAAAACTGTAAACTCTCGGTGGACGGTTTTCGGAAGTTAGAATTGAGTTTTATTGAGCCCCGCCAAGGGCGCTCACGGCGTTCCAGGTTCTTGCGGACGCTCGCGACTTGCCCTCAAAGTGCTTCTGCGTATGTGGTTATGGCTTTACTTCACGTTGATTGCGGTGCAGTTTCGCGGTCCAGAGGTGCCTTTTCTCGGGAAAACGGCGATTCGACTCGACTGCCTTGAACAGCGGGGCGTTCCACGCAATAATTCCCGCTTCCCTTTCGGCAGGCACAGTTTGCCGCGAGGGAGAGGTCAAGAAGGTCGGCAGGGGTCGTCCTTCAGTCTTGGTCGCACGTGGCTGCGGATGCAGCCCGGTCCGGAGTGGCTCCGGGCGCAGGAAAGGGACTCGGCATATGGGGCGTTACACAGGCCCGAAGGCTCGCGTCAATCGCCGCCTCGATTTCCAGGTTTACGAGAACGCCGGAGCCGTCAGGGCTTCCGAGCGTAAGGCATATCCACCCGGACAAGCCACTCGCCGTAAGAAGCTTTCGAACTACGGAACCGCGAACAACGAAAAGCAGAAGATCAAGCACTACTACGGGATGCGTGAAAAGCAGCTCCGTCGGTACTTTGCCAAAGCCCGTCGCATGAAGGGCAACACCGGCGATCACCTGCTCATTCAGTGCGAGCGTCGCTTGGACAATGCTGTCCGTCGCGCCGGCTTCGCGACAACCCGCCTGCAGGCTCGCCAGGGTGTGGCTCACGGTCACTTCCAGGTCAACGGTCGCACGGTCAACATTCCGTCTTACCAGGTTTCGGCCGGAGACGTGATCACCGTCAAGAACCGCCCCAGCCTGAAGGAACTGTACGGTCAGCTCGTGCAGTCCGCACAGAGCTACGACTGTGCGTGGATCTCGATGGACAAGGATGAACTCAAGGCTGTCATCACCACCGTTCCTGGTCCGGCTGACATCAGCCTGCCCGTGAACTCCGGTGTGGTGGTCGCGTTCCTGGCTCGCTAACGCTGGCCGGACAATACGAATTCCGAAGAGCCCTTCGAGTGACTCGAAGGGCTTTTTCGTTGCCTGGACATTGAGCTATGAGTTTGACGTAAGGCATACACGCCAGAATTCTTACGAATTCTGCTACGCAAGGTTTAGCCTCCGCTACATTTTCTTCGTGAGGATGGGCTACACTGGCTCCCATCATGAGCAATAGCATCGCTGCGGGCGGCCGTCGACTGTTTCTGAAACTCGTACTGCTCGGCTGGGCGGCAGGGCTCACTGGCTGCACGCCGGCGCCGACTAAGGCCCCAACACCGGCGACCGGCATGCTGAAGATCGTCTGCACCGTCGGCATGGTGACCGACATCGTCAGGCAGGTCGCCGGCGAGCACGCGGAGGTCACCGGACTGCTCAACGAAGGAGTCGACCCGCACGTCTATGTGCCGACCTCACACGACACCGCTCAGGCGATGTCGGCCGATCTTGTCTTCTACTGCGGACTGCACTTGGAGGGCCGACTCGTCGACGACTACGAAGCGGCCCACAAAAAAGGTCGCAAGATCTTCGCCGTCACAGCGGGAATCCCGCATGACAAGCTGCGGGGCTCTGAAGCCGCTGGCCTCCATGACCCGCATGTCTGGGGGGATGTCCAGTTATGGATGGAGTGCGTGCGCGAGGTGGCCCGTCAGCTGGCCAGCCACGATCCGCCGCACGCCCCCAACTATCAGGCCAATGCCGACAAACTTTTGGCCGAACTGACGGGGCTCGATGCCTATACCCGCGAGGCGATTCGCTCGATCCCCGAGCAGCAGCGGGTGCTGGTCACAGCTCACGACGCGTTTGCGTACTTTGCACGGGCCTATGGGATGCAGGTGCGATCTGTACAGGGGATCTCGACCGACTCGCAGGCAGGGGTCAATGACACCAACGCGCTGGTGGAGTTTCTCGTGGAGAACAAGATTCCGACCGTCTTTGTTGAGGCGAGCGTCAACGAGCGCGACCTGCGAGCAGTGATTGAGGGGGCTCAGCAACAGAACTGGACCGTCCGGATCGGCGGGACGCTGTACTCCGATTCGATGGGCCCGTCCGGGACTTATGAGGGCACCTACATTGGCATGCAGGATCACAACGCGACCCAGATCACCCGCTCCCTGGGAGGGACAGCGCCCGAACTCGGCTGGCAGGGCAAGCTGACCGTGCCGGGCAAATAGCTTATGACCTTTTCTCCAATTGTCGGATGCATCCGAGTTCCGGTCAGAGCGTCGTCAGTACTTGCTGTCCTTCCACTTTCGACCTAACCTGCGGCCTTCACACCAGAGATTCTCTGGACGCCCGGATGGGACTGATGATGCAACTGCGCGGAGTCGAGGTCGTCGATACCTTTGCTGAAGCGTTCTCCATGTCGGGGACGCGGCTGGTCGTGACCGCCGTCAGCGAGCGGTGGGCGATCGTTGCAGCCAACGAGTTCTGCGGCAACGCCACCAGCGTGATCGGCTGCGATGTCGAGGCCTCGATCGAGCGGATCCTGCCTCCCGAGGCCACTCCCGACGGTCGTCCGGGAGTGACCGTGCTGGCGTTCGCCTTCAGCCGCGATGCGCTCTCGCAGGCCGTCTCGAACCGTATCGGCCAGTGCATCCTGACCTGCCCCACGACCGCCTGCTTCAACGGCGTCGCCGAGTGCCCCAAGGAAAAGCGGATCGCCGTTGGAGCCAATCTGCGGTTCTTTGGAGACGGTTTTCAGACGTCCAAGAAGCTCGGTGACCGCCGGATGTGGCGCATGCCGTGCATGGACGGCGAGTTCGTCTGCGATGACAAGTTCGGGACCTTTACCGGGGTCGCGGGCGGTAACCTGCTGCTGTGCGGCGAAACGCAAGCAGCCGCCCTCGCAGCGGCGGAAGCAGCCGCCGATGCCGTCTGTGCGGTACCGGGCGTGATTCTTCCTTTCCCCGGTGGGATCGTGCGCTCCGGCAGCAAGGTCGGTTCGATCTACAAGAAATTGAAGGCCAGCACGAACGATGCCTTCTGTGCCACGCTGCAGCCTTTGGTGAAAAGCGAACTCCCCGAGGGAGCGAACGCTGTCTACGAACTGGTCATCGACGGCGAGAACTTTGAACTCGTCAAGACCGCCATGCGGGCAGGACTGCATGCCGCCTGTGCGGTGCCGGGCCTCAAGCAGGTCACGGCAGGCAACTACGGCGGCAAGCTCGGCAAGCACCACTTTCATCTGCGGGATCTGATCGACTGACGCCGGGTCGAACTACTGCAATTGCAGGCGGTAAAACCGCTGGGCGGTCTGGCAGTAGATCTCGTTCTGCTCGGTGGGGCTCAAGGCCGACAGGCACTCTTTGAGGGCGTCGAACACCTGTTGGTAGGTTCCCGCCAGTTCGCAAACGGGCCAGTCGCTGCCGTACATCAAACGCTGCGGCCCGAAGCACTCCAGGGCAATGTCGACATACCGCTTCAAGTCGACGGGCCTCCAGTGGAGCCAGTCGGCCTCGGTCACCATGCCCGACAGCTTGCAGAAGATATTCGGGAACTTCGCAGCTGCGCGAAAGTTCGCTTCCCAGTCGTCGAACCGCTCCTCTTTGATTTTCGGCTTGGCCAGGTGATCGATCACCATTGGAAGTTCCGGAAGCTCGCGACCGAGCTGGGCAGCGTGATGGAGGTGCTTCACGTAGAACAGCAGATCGAACGGAACCTGATACTTCTGCAGGACCTTGAGCCCGCGCAGGATCTCGGGGCGGATGATGAAGTTGTCGTCGGGCTCATCCTGGGTGATGTGGCGGACTCCGACGAACTTCGGATCGGCTCGGAACTCCAGGACCTGGTCTTCACACTGAGGGCTCGCGAGATCGACCCAGCCCACGACGCCGCAGATCCAGGTGTGCTGCTTCGCGAACTCCAGCACCCAGCGATTCTCTTCGACGTTGTGCTGAGTCTGCACGAAGATCGTACGGTCAACTCCCGCCTGGTCGATCAGCGGCTTCAGATGCTCAGGACGGTAATCCCGGCAGATCGCCTTATGCTGCGGAGCTGTCAACCACCGCGTATCGAAGCGACCGAGTTCCCAGTAGTGCTGGTGTGAGTCGATGATCATGCGGAGAGGGTTGAGGGTTGAGGGTTGAGGGTTGCCTCCTCTGGCCCTAGGCTCTAGGCCCTGAGCCCTAGGCCTTCTTCTCGACTTAACGTCCCGGGTCAGCGATCTCGCGCAGGTACTGGGAGAGGTCGAGTTGGACGCGTTGCAGCAGGTGCCAGGCCTCGGGGGGGACGGTCATTCGATTGGCTCCCTTGAGGGGCACCGGTTTCGCCTCTTCGCCGCTCTCCAGCACAAACAGCACGCTGGATCGGATGTACGAGACAATGTCCGAGATCTGCACGGCTTGGAGCGGGGTCAGCCCGTGCGGCAGTTCGGGACGCTGGCCGCCGAATGGATCGCCGATCGGCTGCGGCTCCTGCGGATGCGGCAGGTGCGTTCCCTCCTCGTCATCCGACTTTTCCTCGGGCAGGATCGACACGCCCGAGTCCGAAATCTTCTTGGGAGGGGCATGCAGCCCGGCGAGCTGCTCGGGGCTGCCGTAGACCATCAACACGCGCCCGAACAGGATCTGGTCACCAAGTTGCAGCACCCGCATCCGAACAGGGTGCCCATTGATCCGGGTGCCGTTGGTGCTTTCGAGGTCGGTCAGGATGATCCGGCCCGCGTCTTCCTGAATCTTGGCATGGAAGCGGCTGACCCGGTCGTCATTCAGGCGAATGTCATTGTCTTCTTCGCGACCGATGGTCACCGGAGTTTCGAGGTCGCAGAACAGATGGCCCGCCTCGAACCCTTCGAGGACCTGGAAGTTGACGGTTGCCATGGAGAGTGACCTCAGTGACCCGCAGGATCTTCTTGATCCCGCCTGACTCAATCATCTCCGGAGCGTATCGCCGTTGACGATTGCATTCAACAGGCCAGCCACTCGGCGAGCTCGGGATCGTCGTAGATCGAACACAAAGCGGTTCCGACCTGCATAATCAGATCACGGCGGGCGACGGGCTTTTTCAGCACCGCGTGAGCTTGAGCTGCCAGGGCCTTCTGCCGCAGTGCGTCCGTCAGATCGGCCGTGATCAGGATACACGGCAGTTCAGCACGCAGCTGCTTCACCAGGACCAGCGCTTCGAGTCCGGTGAGAACATGCATATGCATATCAAACAGCACGAGATCGATCGGATCGTGCTCGACAACCTCAATCGCCTGCTCCGCACACTCCACTGCCAAGGTCTGGAAGTGGGGCTCAAGAATGATCTCCAGCGTTTCCCGAAAGCCGCGATCATCGTCGGCAATCAAGACGCGGTAATCACGGCGAAGAGAAGTCCGCTGCATGCGAGGGGCAACACGGAGACCGTATGGAGTTGCTCGGATTATCAGTCGTATGCGGATTCTGTCAATTGGAACGTTGCCGGCAAGCGGCTGGCCAGTAGATCCACTGGGGAACTTGTGGATTCGAGAGGACGAAGCTTCGGCTGAGCCACGAGTTTAAGCTCACCTCGCTCCCGCGCATGCGGCTCGGCAGGAGCCTCGCCCTCCCGCCCCTGCAGCCACAGCGAGTATGTGCGAGAAGGGAGTCACGGCGGCCTCGGAGAGGCCGCCGCTTCGCCCCCATGGACACGAGCGCCGTTACTCCACGGGTACGATATACCCCACAGCTCCGATCGCCTCGCCCTTGGCGGCGTTCTTGTAGTGGGCGTGGCACATGACGCACTTGTCCATCACGACCGGGACCGGGGTCAGGGCTCGCAGGTAGGTCTTGCCGTCCTTCTCGATGACCGACTCGACGAACGTCTCGCCCTTTTTGATCTTGGTGATGGCTGACCTTTCGAACTCGTCGGCGGGGGCGTTCTTCTCTTCGTACGGCTGTCCGGTCGCGTCGATCAGGCGGGCTTCGTGCCAGCCTTTCTCTTTCATGGCCTTGAACAGCAGGCGGGCTGCGGAGCCGGCAGCAACGTCATCTTCTTCGTGGACGTAATGCTCAGTGATCAACACGACCGCAGTCTTGTACAGGTCGTCCAGCATCTTGACCTGCTTGCGAGCCCGCTCGACCGCAGCGGGGTCGGCTTTCGGCTTATCGGCACTGCGAGACTGGGCAACCACCAATCCGACAATTACGAGGGGCAAAACGGCCCATACCAAACGACGCTTCATCGTGAACTCCCGAGGCTGAAGTTCCAGCCACGGAGAAGAAGTTTTCAGTCATCAGTTGTCAGTTTTCAGTCAGGCAAAACGGTCTGACTGACAACTGACAACTAAAGACTGACAACTTCCCCCTACAAGGCTGGCTTGGTCAATTGCACGAGGTCCAGACCTGGGCGAGCCACACTGGCCAGCATGACCGAATCAAGGTACTCCCACTGCAATCGTTCTGCTTCCGCGAGCACGCTCTTCAGTCCACATCCCGGCTGGATCACGCAGACGTTCGTTTCCGATCCGACGCATTCGAGGTAGTGCATCGCACCCTCGAAATCGCGGAGGACCTGGCCGACCGACACCGTGTCGAGTGCTCGGGACAGCTCGATTCCGCCATGGATTCCCCGGATGCTGCGGACATAGCCCAGCTGCACCATCCTCTGCACGACTTTGGCGAGATGATCTTTGGAGATGCCGAAGAATTCGGCGACATCCGAGATCGTCACTCGCCCCGGTCGACTGCCGAGGTACATCAGGAAACGCAGGGCGTAATCAGTCTGAAGAGAGAGTCTCATGAAAACAGGACAAACAGGAGCCTATTCTGCCTGTTTCCGATTGTCAACCGGAAAATGCAGCGGGGGCAGAGGGGAATGGGAGGGGGATGACTATCATCTGAGAGATTCCAGCCACCAGTGGAAGCTGGCTCGCCAGCACGAACAGCCAGATCGAGTCCAGCGTTGTCCGAGTTCGATACCCCCACCGATCCCCGCGTGACGCAGCCGGTTCCTGACCGGCATGCACAGGACCGCAGCCAGCTGGCGCTGCGGTTTTGGCTGTTGACAGCCAGCGTGATCGTGTCGGCGTTTGGACTCGCCTGGGGCCTGGGGAGCGTTCTGGGGAAGGCCTCGGCAGCCTCTCCCTGGACCATGGTATTCCATCCCGCCTTCGCCGTCAGCAGCTTACTACTCGTCGCGGGGAGTTTCTGCCTTTCGAGAGCCGTGGCGGAAGTCCGGCGCGAGCGCCAGCCCGAGTTCCGCAACTGGCTCACACGGGCCTTGGTCGCCGGAGCCCTGTTCACGGCGGTCCAGAGCTATGCACTCTGGGCAATCAGCCCGACCGAGCGTGGAGCCAGCGAAGCCTCACGCGGGGTCCGCCCGTTCATCATGGTGCTCTGTACGCTGCACGCGCTGCACTTCTTGATCGCCATCATGGGGCTGTGCTTTGTGACCGTCCGGGCCTGGGCTGACAAATACGATCACGAGTACCACTGGGGCGTCTCAGTCTGCGCCGGGTTCTGGCACTTTCTGGGAGTCGTGTGGGTGGCTGTACTGGCGGTGATTTCGATTGCTCTGTAGCAAAATGGGCTGGTAGCAGAATTCGTAAGAATTCTGGCGACCAATTCAGCGAATCGACCGAACCGCCCCCCGACTTCATGTCGACCGCTTCACGCCCCAATACAGCGTGCAGATCCCCAGGCTCATCGGGTACTGCTGCACCTGCGTCAGGCCGCATTGCTCCAGCTCTTTGACAAACTCGTCTCCGCTGGGGAACTGCAGCACCGAGGCCGGCAGATAGTTGTAGGCCGACTGCTCGTTCTTCGAGAACCACTGCCCCAGCTTGGGAAGCACATGGCGGAAGTAAAACAGATAAAGCTTTCCCAGCACGCTGCCGGTCGGGCGCGAGAACTCCAGGATGGCGACTCGCCCGCCGGGCTGGCAGACGCGGACCATCTCGCGGACTCCGGCCTGGTAGTCGCTGACATTACGAATCCCAAACGCGACCGACACGATCTGATAGGCATCGGTCTCAAACGGCAGATGCATCGTATCGGCTTCGACGAAAGTCAGCGGAGCCAGCGTCTCGTCGGTGCGAGCCTTCTGCCCTTTGATGCGCGCCTGGTCGAGCATTTCGGGAGTGAAGTCAGCCC
Source organism: Planctomycetaceae bacterium (assembly GCA_044337025.1). Lineage (GTDB taxonomy): Bacteria > Planctomycetota > Planctomycetia > Planctomycetales > Planctomycetaceae > TH-plancto1. The sequence continues at coordinate 16,054 of JBIIOI010000050.1, read as the reverse complement.
CCGTCACTGCCACCTTTCGTCCGGCGGCATGCCAGAACGCTATCGCCAGATCTCCGGTCCCGGTACAGACATCCAGAATCGGCGCCGCCCCCTGGGGAGCCACCAGCTCCACGGTCTTCTTCCGCCACCAGATGTCGATCCCCAGCGACAGAAAGTGATTCAGAAAGTCGTACCAGCCCGCAATCGCACCAAACATGGTGCGAATCTTTTGACCGGACTTGTCGACGGGGGTCGCGACAGACATCAATGAGATCCTTGGGATCGGAGCGGAAAGGTCCCAAACACCGAACCGCAATTCGGCGTCGCGCTTCACTCTCGATTCCCAGTATCGTAGCGGCCATGATCCGGAAGCCTACCGAGGGGACGGATTGTCGCACGGCTGGCCAGTCGGTCCATCGCGATTGGGAGGGCGAGCGAGTACGGCGGCAAGAGAGATCCGCAGATTTCACAGATTGACGCAGATTTTCAGGCCGATCCGGAATCCGGAGTCCCGCAGCCCTTCATGTCCGCACTTCGCAGCGCTCTCCGCCACTGCCAATCTGCGTCAATCTGCGAAATCTGTGGATGCCCCTCTCCCTGTCCTAGGAACCACCATGGGCCGAATGCACCTAGCGTACCCGGGTATAGTCGTTTTTGATTGTGAAGTTCGGGGATCTGTCAGGCAACTGCTGTTCATCCCGCAGGGATGAGAGATCATAGCCGGTGGCCGAGCGCAGCGAGTCCACCGGTCATGATCCGCTTGCCAATCCATCCTGGAGGGATGGGAGAGGGGCAAATCGCAGGAGCGTTCTCGCATCCCGTCCGGGATGCCAGCCGCCATCGCCCCGTGTCCGGTGGTTTCGCGACCGCTCAACCACCGGCTATTCTCTCTGACCCCATCCGGGGTCGATCAGCAGGCACTTCGAGTTTCCGTAGAAACCGAAATCCCCTCCTACACCTGGCCTGCCCTGCGAATGGCCGTGAGAATGTGCGCCGGCGGCCTCATTCCATACACTGGCGGCTCACTCTTCGCTCCTGGAGGAAGGCACCATGTCGTCACCTTGTTGGAAGTGGCTGGGCCTGCTGTTGGTCGGATGGATCGTTCCGGCATTGTCCGCCGCGGCGGATTCTCCCGCCCGTCGCAATGTCATCTTGATCGTGGCCGACGACTTGGGATTCCAGATCGGAGCCTACGGAGACAAGGTCGCCCAAACTCCCGGACTCGATCGGCTGGCGGCGACTGGAACCCGGTTCACGCGAGCTCACTGCACGACCGCCAGCTGCAGTGCCAGCCGGTCGGTGCTGATGACCGGTCTGCACAACCATGCGACGGGGCACTATGGACATGCCCACGATTATCACCATTTTTCGACCTATTCCTCCGTCCTCAGCCTGCCGGTGATGCTGGAGAAGGCGGGCTACGTGACCTGTTCGATTGGGAAGTACCACCTGGCTCCCGAGCCGGTCTACCACTTCCAGCACTATCGCAACGACAAGATTCAGGGAGCCCGCAACTCGACGCAGATGGTCAAGAATGCCATCGGGTTCATGGAGGAGACGAAAGACCAGCCGTTCTTCCTCTACTTCTGCTCGAGCGATCCTCATCGAGGGGGCGGACCGGGTGGTTTCGCGAACTGGACGGAAACCAAAGAGTCCCCCTACAAAAATTGCGAAACGGTCACGTTCGATCCGCAGTCAATTGTTGTCCCCCCCTGGCTGCCCGATCTACCAGAGGTCCGGGCCGAACTCGCTGAGTATTACCAGGCGATCAACCGGTTTGATCAGGGAGTGGCCCAGCTGCTCGACTATCTGGATCAGAGCGGTCGAGCCAAAGACACCTTGGTGATCTTTCTGACGGACAACGGCCCACCGTTTCCGGGGGCCAAGACCAACCTGCACCAGCCCGGGATGCACCTGCCGCTGCTGGTCCGCAACCCGCTGGCTCCGCAGCCCGGATCGACCTGCGATGCGCGCGTGACCTGGGTCGACATCACCCCGACGATCCTCGACTTCTGCCAGGTGACTCCGGCTCCGGCTCCTCCGGTGATTCCCGGCCCCAATGACGACAATCCCGAAGTCGCCCGGAATCGCAATCGACCGGCACAGCCCGTGAAATTCCACGGCCGCTCATTTCTGGCAGCAATGCAGCAAGAGCATCCCAAGGGCTGGGACACGCTGTACGCCTCGCATACGTTCCACGAGATCACGATGTACTACCCGATGCGAGTCATGATCTCGGGCGATTACAAGCTGATCTTCAATATCGCGCATCAGCTGCCGTACCCGTTCGCGACCGACATCCAGGCCTCTCCCACGTGGCAGGCGGTTCTGAAAACGGGTCAGAAAGAGTACGGCCAGAAAACGGTCGAGTCGTACCTGCAGCGACCGAAGTTCGAGTTGTACGACATCAAGAACGATCCCTGGGAATCGAAGAACCTGGCCGACGATCCGGCCCACTCCGCGCGGCTGAACCAGATGCAGACCGAGTTGCATGCCTGGCAGAAGTCGACGAAGGATCCCTGGGAGCTGAAGTGGGAATACGAATAGCGATCAGCGATCAGCCATCGGCGATCAGCCCTGCCAGCTCGCGCGGTCAGGTCACTTCATGGAACTGAACGACCTGTTTATCACGCTTCCGCTGATCAGCTGCGTCTGGCTGTTGGTCAATCGACCGGACCGGGCCTGGGCTCTGAAGGCCGCACTCCTGCTGGCGGTCCTGGGATGCGTCTGGCTCAAACGCCCCGATCTGGCGGGCCAGATTGTGATTGGCCCCTGGGCGTTGTTCGTGATGACTCCCCTCTGGCTGCAGCGCGGGTCCCTGATATTGCTGCGTCAGCGTCATCTCCGGACAGCTTGTGTCACGAGTACCCTGCTCTGCCTTCTGCACCCCTGGTCCGGGTCTCGAATTCTGCGGCGGACGGTTTTTGTCCTGCGAGAACTGGTTCAAGGAGATGTCGAAGCCGGTCTGCGACTGGCTGCCAGCTCCGGAATCAGCGATCCCGCAATCATTCATCTGGGCGAGGTTCTGCGGCTGCAGCAGAGTTGTGACTGGCAGGATTTTGAGACTCGCATGCAGGCCCGCTCCGACCGCGGCGTCTGGGACTCCAGCTTGCTGAGTGGGCGCCTGCTGGCCACGGCCCACCTTGGACAGTGGGAGGAGTTTGCGAATCTCTGCGAAGCGGTGGCCGGTTCACAATCCGAATCGACTTCGGAACGGAATACTCTGCAACACGTGGTTTTCTCGCCCGAGCAGAATACGGGACTGCAGCTGCGAGCCTGGGCGCTGTTGGGAGACCTTCCCGCCGTCCGATCACTGATCCGAGCCAGTGGCCACCTGCAGTCGCACGAGAGCCGTGAGTTCTGGCTGGCGGTGGCCGAGCAGCAGAGTGGACAGGTGCAGCCCGGACGAGACCGGCTGCTGGCGATTCGCCGGACGGCCAGTCCGGTGATGCGTCCGCTCATCGAGCGACACCTGGAGCTTGGGCCGCTCCCCGGTCCCGACCCGGCGACATCGGGGCGACGGGCGCGGGAAGCCCTGCAACCTCTCCGACGCTCGATCGCTTTGGATTCTCACCTGGCCATAATGACCGGCCACGGAGCATTTCCTGTCGCAACACTCGGACTGATGCTGGTTCTCGGCGCGGTTTTCTGCCTGGAGATTCCCGGAGGATCGGAAGATACCGAGAACCTGGAACGGCTCGGGGCACTCGTCGTTCCCATGGAAGATGGGCCGTGGGAGTGGACACGGATGCTGACCGCAGGGTTCCTCCACTTTGGCCCGCTGCACCTAGCAATGAATCTGCTAGGACTCTGGTTCCTGGGGCGAATGCTGGAACGGGAGTGGGGGCGCATCGGCCTGCTGCTGCACTTTCTCACATGTCTGGCAGTCTCGGGTCTGCTACTTCCCTGGCTGACGTGGCCTCCCGATGACGAGGCTGTCATTTTCGCGGGAGCCAGCGGCGGGGTGATGGGGCTGCTGGGCGGAATCTGGGGAGCACTGGCCATCGGACGTTTTTTTGATCCGACGCCGCGAATCCGCAATCAATTTCGCTCAGCCTGCGTTTTTGTGGGGCTGCAGTCGACCTGCGACATTCTGATGCCGGGTGTCAGCATGACGTGCCACCTGCTCGGCCTGGCGACCGGCGTACTGCTCGGATTGCTCGTCGGATCGAAATCGCTTCAGGAGGCCCGGTCCAGTTATGCAGATTCTGCGGGTCTGTTGCCGAATTGAGACGCCCGAACGGGTCGGATTGAATCGAATCGGCGGAACCTGCCGGAAAAACGCCCCCCATAATGGTCATAGAGGGACCGCCATGCACATTGGGCTTGACGCCATCGGCAGGTACATCCCCTTCAGAGGGAGATTCCGTGCGAAAGGTGTGTAGCCTTCAGGCACGGCGTGCCGAATAAATTCCGCAGATGAGTTCGCGCGGTTTGCCCGGAGGCGATGCTGGGAGCTGACATGACGTCAGCAACAGACTGTGTGAAGGAATCGATAAGTTTGGGGGGCGGAACAACTGGCTGTGACCGGAGCGGGACAGGGATGTCGCGCTTACATAACCGGTCCGCTTCCCTGACCAGCAAGCGCGGAGCGCTTGCCGCACCAGTGAACAAGACATCTCGGCGTGAGCGGATTCGGCGATGACCCGCGCACTTCACGGTGACCTGTTTCCTTGTGTGATGTGGACGCCTGAGCGTCCCGCGTCGACTCCAGCTGCAAGCCAATGGACCCACACCAACGGCACGGAGAGAGGCTGGAACCATCGTACGGGACGACTGGGGGCATCAAGCCCTCAACCCCAGAGCTGCAAGGTGTATTGGAGAGCCCGCAAATGAGGACCATCTTTACGACTGGTCAAGTCGCAAGAATCTGTAAAGTCGCCCCACGTACTGTGAGTAAGTGGTTCGATTCCGGCCGGCTACGCGGTTACCGCATTCCCGGTTCCCAGGACCGTCGGATCCCTCGGGATCACCTGATTCGGTTCCTGAAGGAGCATGGAATGCCCCTTGGCGAACTCGAAGACGAGGCCATGGGCAAGCTGCTGCTCGTTGGAATCGACGGAGCGGTCAAAGGTTCCCTGCTGAGCGCCCTGCCTTCCGACGAGTTCAAGACGGAAGTCGCGGGAAGCGGATTCGAAGCAGGCATCCAGGCCGAGTCACTGCATCCGGACTGTGTGGTCATCGACTTTGGCATGGGGCGGAATGAAGCCCTGATGATCGCCCAGAACCTGAGAAAGAACGCCGACTACGCCGACACGGTGCTGATCGCTCTGTTGAGCGATGAAGACAACGCCGCCGGTTTCGACCGTTCCTTCTTCAACGAAACGTTCCGCAAGCCGTTTGATTCGGCTCTGCTCGCGGAGCGGATTCGCACGCTGGTCAACCGCAAAAAGCAGCTGGCGTAAGTGGGGACGGCGGAGCCGTGACCCCCAACGAATTGCGGGATTGTCAGACCGCGCCAACACCATGGAGACGTTGGCAGACGGGATCGACAGGGACGCTGGTTTTCGAACGAATGCGACAGTGGCCAGAGGGCTCTCCACCCGAGTGAGACCTTGGCTCTCCGATGTCCGTGGGTCCTTTTTCGGCTTGGCCGAGGGTCGCACGGGTGAATCCAAAGGACACTGGAGCAGACGAACGAAGACCGGACGAACTCTCGAACTCGTCAACGGACGGCAAGGTGTGGAACCACCGGAATCCGCTGACTCGCGGCTCGAACCCAACGATTGAGGCGGTCCTTGAACAGGGGCCGCCTCGATTCGTTTGTGGAGGGCGAATGGTCAATGGCGGGTGGCAGATGGCCAGCCCCGTAGCAGACTTCGCAAGAATTCTGACGTCGAGGCATAGCATGGCAGGCATCTTCACCTGAGGACATCCGACGAAGAAACTGCCCACTGAGGGACTGCGCGGCACTGTTTGAACTCAGCACAGACGCCAGAATTCTTACGAATTCTGCTACGCTCTCTGTGATTCGCCCAACTGCCCCGAGGGACGCATGCCAGCACTTCAAGTTCGCCAGATTGACCATGTGACGTTTGTCGTCAAAGACCTCGCTCGATCGCGCGCGTTCTATGTTGATCTGCTGGGGATGCAGGATGCTGCTCGCCCGGCCTTTTCGTTTCCGGGGCTCTGGTTCCAGGCCGGCAGTACGTTGATCCACCTGATCCTCGAAAGCCCGGACTCCGGCCCAGCCACGGTGTTCATCCCGGAGAACTGCTCCATCAGCCGCACCCGGCATGTGGCCTTCGAGATTGCCAGTGCCACTGAAGCAGTTCCGATTCTACAGCAGCACGGCGTCGAAATCGTCGCGGGCCCCAAGTTCCGACCGGACGGACCGACCCAGCTCTACGTGTTTGACCCGGATCGGAACCTGATTGAACTATTCTCCTACGGACCGTGAACAGAACTCACCGAAGAAACTGGTGACTGCTGAGCGAAAACTCGCTATTGTTTCCCGTGTCAACCACTTCCCCCCAGAAAGGCATGCCCGTGACCGATTCGGCCAAACGGATGGTGTATTTCTCGATGGTCGCTGCCGGACTGGTCGCGCTCATGGCGATTGGCGATCTGGCGACCGGGTTTCCGTTCTCGGGAGCGCTGACCAAGACGATGGATATCGTCTTTCTGGTCTGCGCGGCGCTGCTGGGATATCTCTGCTGGCACGTCTTGAAAGACGCCAAGTAGACCGCGCCAGGTGTCCCTGCGATTACTCCACCACCCGCACCGTCGCGGGTGAATTGATTTCCAGCTGGGGAAGTTCCTTATAGATCGAGATGTCGCCTTCGACGACGACCTCTTTCCCCTCGTAGAGTTGACCGATCTCGGCGGCCGACAGATTCCAGTCGCGGAACTTCCGGTCGTAGATCACCGCTTTGAAACAGGCCTTGAAGTCGGCCCCCATGTTCAGGATCACCGGGCTACCCGACTTGGGGATGTAGACCGAGTGGACCTTGCCTCGCACCGCGACGGACTTCCCGTCGAGCTTCTGCAGCCCAGCCACGTCGTCCGCGCTCCGGGGCTTCAGCTTTTTGGCTTCTGCGGAGGTGATCGTCCGGGGGAGCGCTTCCGCAGCCGTGGGAGCCTGGGCCTGAGCGGCGTTCTCCGACTCGAACTTGTCATCGATTTCGGGGGTGATATCGCCGCACAGCAGGCTGAGGGTCAGGAGAAGTGTCTTCATAGCAGCACTCGTGAGTCTGGGGGAAAAGAAGGGCCGGTTGAGTCCATCAGCCGCTGGGCGCTAGCCCACGGTTCTCGCGAAGAAACCGGACGCTAGCGCGTTCCGGCTGTTCCCGAGGTCTCGGTTATTGATCAACCGGCTTCGGCTCGTCCTTCGGCTTCTCCGCAAGCTGCGGCACAGGGCCTGGCTTGTGCCGCTCTCCGGTGATCACAAACGACTGCCCTCGCAGCGGAGCCACGGCATCCAGTCCCATCTGCTTCGCACAGTCCGCCATCCCGACCGAGCAGTCGGGCTCGCCATGCACGACGAAGACCTGCCCCGCCTGCTCAAACCGATTCAACCACTGCAGAATCTGCTCCCCACGGGCATGCGAGCTGAAGCCGCTCTGCTTGATGATCTCGCACTGGACTGTCACCGGACGCATTTCGGTCTTTTTGCCGTCCTCCCACGGAATCTGCAGGTCGCGTTTTCCGTCGAGCAGCTGTTTGCCGATGCTGCCAGGGGCCTGATAACCGACGACGAACACTGCGTTCTTGGGGTTGTCGGCCATCAGGAACAGATGCTTGGGGGACATCGCGTGGTCGAGCATCCCGCTCGTCGAGATATAGATCGCGGGCCCTTCCTCGTGCGACTTGATCGACTGATCAGCCCGGATCTCGCGGTACTTGCCACGGTAGAACAGCGTCTGCTTGTGCTTCTTGAAGGAGGCCAACGCATCGGGATCGAAGTACTGCTCGTAGTGGTCGTAAATCCCGGTCATCGTCTGCGCCGATCCCGAGTCCGAGTAGATCGGCGTGCGCGGATCGATGATTCGCTGCTCCACCAGTTCGTCCAGCATGTGGATCAGGCACTGCGTCTTGTGCAGTGCGAATGTCGGGATCAGCACACTGCCGCCGCGCTGAATGACCGCGGCGATCTTCTGGCCGAACCCTTCGAACGAGATATCTTCCAATGGGACCGGACCGTAAGTCGACTCGAACAGGATCGCATCGGCTCCGAAGTGCTGCGTCGGCTTGCACAGGATCGGCGTGTGCGTTGGCCCCATGTCGCCGCTAAAGAGCAGCTTCATCCCGTCGACCCAGACCTCGACCATGGATGAGCCCAGGATGTGTCCCGCATCCGTGTAGCGGAACACCAGGCCGCTCTTGTCGATCTTCTGGTTGTAAGGCACCGTCTGGATCAGCCCCATCAGCCCCTTGACGTCCTTGGCGGTGAACAGCGGCTGCGGATCGTCATCGCCGAGCGAAGCCGACAGCTCCAGCATTACCTGGGTCAGATCGCGCGTGGCATCCGTGCAGTAGATCGGGCCGCGAAATCCCTTGGCATACAGCAGCGGCAACCGCCCGTTGTGGTCGGCGTGCGCATGTGTCAGGAACAAGGCTTTGACTTCGCCCGGGTCGAACGGGACTTCGCGGTTCTCCTTGTCGCGATCCGGGATATCTCCCATGAACAGGCCGCAGTCCACGACGAACAGCCCCTTCGAGCACTCCAGCAGATGGCACGACCCGGAGACCTGCTGGGTGGAGCCATAGAACGTGATCTTCGGCTTCACATCAGTGGCACCGAACAGAGGGTTAGTGCCAAGCAGCGAGGTCCCCCCAGCCACGGCAGCAGCGGTCGTTCGAAGAAACTGGCGGCGATCAAACGGATGGTGTGACATGCTGGCGCCTGAGAGTATTTGGGGACGGCACCGGCACACTAACAGCCCCGTTCTGCAGGCTCCAATCTGACCACAGCCCTTCGCGTGGATTTCACCATTTCTGCCGCGTCTCTACGCGAAATCACCGAGCCCACCCGCGCCGTAGCATGGGCGTCCCGCCCATGTTCCTGGCGTGGTCACAGTGGCAATCCCTCTGAGACGGCAATCCCTCCGAGACAATGCCTGGACGGCAGACCGACTCCTGTCACTTGGCGCTCAACTGCGCCACTGTCTCTTTCTTGTAGTCTTCCACACCCGGCTGGCCGTACGGATTGATTCCAATCAGGCGGCCTTCCACGACAGTGGCCAACATGAAGAACTGGAAAATCTGCCCGAGCGCGTAGGCATCCAGAGCTGCGATCGACAGGTTGGCTGTGGGACGCTTGGCCTTTGCGTAGGCCAGATTGGTGCCTGTCGTGGCAGCGGCCAGCAGGTTGGCCAACTGCTTCCCTGCGTACTGATTCAGGTTGTCGCTGTCGTTCTCGACTCGGGGGATCGCGACGGGCGGTGTCGAGGGTTTCTCGACAATCAGATTCGTGATCAGCTTGTCACGAGCCCCTTCCTGGTGCTGCTGGCCGCGGCTGTGCAGGTCGCGAGTGTTCACGACCGTCAGAGGAAAAGCCCCGCGCTCATGCTTGCCGAGGCTTTCCGCCAGCAGCTGGTCGTACCACAGGCCAACGGCCTCCAGCCGCTTGCCCCAGGTCGACAGGATGCGGTTCTTCATGCCGCGATCACGTTCGAGCAGGTGACAGACAGCCACATAGTCCATGACCGGATTGTCGCCGATGGCTGCGGTCTTGAACCGCTCGGTCATATCGGCGGCCCCCTGTAGTAGCGCCCGAATGTCAACGCCTAGCACAGCGGCAGGGTACAGCCCCACAGCGGTCATCACCGAAAAGCGACCTCCGACTCCATCAGGAATCGGGAAAACATCCGGGTACTTGGCTGCGTTCGACACATCGCGAAGCTTGCCGGTCTCGCCCGTGATCGGCACCACGAGATTGCGGGCCAGGTCGGAACCGGCTCCGTAGTAACTCTCCAGAGCAGCTCGGAAGATCCGGAACGCAGCTGCGGTCTCCAGAGTTCCACCGGACTTGCTGATGACGCAGATCCCCCAGCGCTGGGCCAGCTCTTGCGGGTTCGTGCAGCGCGCTGAAAGCAGTTGCAGTAGACCATGGACCGCATCGTTGTCGACGTTGTCTCCCTCGAAGTACAGGCGAGGAGTCCCTCCGCGTTCGGTGCGGGTCAGGTCATTGTGATACGGATGACACACTGCTTCGAAGATCGCTCGCAGCCCCATGTACGAGCCGCCGATCCCCAGCGAGACGAGAATGTCAATTTGCTCGCGAAGTCGCTTGGAGGAGGCCAGCATCCGGTCCAGCAACCGATCGGCTCCTCCCGCCAGCAATTCGCCGGGAAGCTCAATGAACCCCGAATCGAGCGGCTGCTTGTCGGCAGGGACGGCCCGCTTCTGTTTGAGGTCGGCCACGTCCGCAATCGTCTCAGCCCGGGCTGCCTCCAGAGAAGGTTTCAGCCCACGCAAGGCGGCGGGCTCGATGAAGCCCAGAGCAGCGGTCGCGTCGTAGCGGAGGGTGTTCGCCATGTTCAGTCACTCAGCAAAGCCAGGATGTTCGAGTCCTGGTTAGAGTATGGTCATTCGAGTCTTGATCTCCAAGTTCAGGGGCGGCTTTTCCGCCCATTGCAAGAAGCGGTATCGACACTTCAGAATAGACACATCCTTGGTCCAGAACCGAGCCGACTGTCTCCCCGGAGAACCGATCGATGCCCACCGTTCAAACCGCTCAGCAGGTTCTCGACCGTCATTACCTGGAGATTCGGTGTGGCCTGCTCGATCTGGCAGCTGCCTTGGATCGCCTGGAGCGGTCGGACGGGTTCGCAGAGGCGACTCAGGATCCTCGGCTGGGGAAGCTTCGTGAAGGGCTGCAGATCCTGCTGACCGCCGGCGATGATCGCGCTGAGCGGATACAGCTCCTGTTCAGTGACGAATACGTCTCAAACTGGAAGAAGTAGGCTGCGGTCGGTGAACCTCAATAGAGTTTTCGCAATTCAGTCAGCAGCTGCGCACTATTGAGCCGACGTGGAGTGACCGTCCGCCGGTGGATCGGCGGATGCATCATTCAAAACATAAACCGCAGGCTCGACGTCCACGGTCCCGATCGGGCCGTAATCGTGGTAGGTCACCTGCTTCACGGTGGGCCGAATTGCGGCCGGTACTTGTGCGGGAAGCGCTGCGCCGACCTGTCCCCGAACCTTGCGAATCTCGACCAACCAGCGCTGGGCATCCTTCAACTGAGGGTCCTTTCGCAGTGCCAGCTGGAGCTGGGACTCGGCTTCATCGAGGTTGCCTTCATCCTTGAGAATCAGCGCGGTGTTGTAGTGTCCAGCGGCCTCGCCGACGCACTCGGCAAACTGCACTTGGGCCGCCGCCAGATTGCCGGTGTGGACCAGTGCGACTGCCAGCTGATAGCGGATAGTCTTGTCCTCTGGCAGTGACTTGTTAGCCAGATTCAGTTCAGTAACCGCTGAGGTCCAGTCTTTCCGAGCCGACAGACATTGCCCCAGCCCACTGTGCGCATAGGCGTTGTCACGATCAAGTTTCAGAACGCGGTGGTACCCCTGCTCTGCCGAGTCGATCTGCCCCTGTGCCAAGTCGACGCGGGCCATCCCCAGGTGAGCATCGATGTTCTTGGGTTGAGCGGTGATCACCTCGGAGTAGTGCAGCCGAGCCTCCGCCAGCTGACCGGTCTCTTCCATCCACTTGGCATATTGAATTTTCAGCGGATTGGGATCGGTGATCTTCTTATCCGGGAAATCGTTCTCTTCCTCGACCGCTTCGCCCTGGAGATATCCGACGTTGGGGGCCAGACTTCCCCAGCCGGGCTGCTGCGAGTTGTTGGCCTGCTGGCGCCCTGGAAAGGCACAGCCGGTCGTCAGCAGGGAGAGGAGCAGCAGTGAGGTGGGCCAGTCACTGTGTCGCATGGCAGCCTCGCGGAAGGAACCGCTGCGGGAGGTCAGGCAGCTCGTCGCTCCCGATCCAGTCCCAGCCGCCTGGCTGCTGCCAATAGCAGATCAGCCCGCGCACGCACGGTCTCCTTCTGAATTCGGCAAAGCGACTCGACCGTCTGTAACAGATTTTCCGGATCCGAGCATTTGGGAGGATTTTGCGGGCTGTAGCAGTGAGTAAAGAGTTCCTCGACCCCCGCTTCATCGACTTCGATCCGCGACCGACGCCCCTGCTCCAGCAGCAGCGTGGAGAAACGCTCTCGATCCGGATCGAGCAATTCCACGTGGCTGCGGATTCTGCGACGAGCGGGAGCGGGCAGCGCGGGGGCATCATCTCCCACCACGAAGACGATCCAGGCATCAACCGGCAGGTTCAGCCGACGCCCTGTCGGGAGTGTCACCGGGTCCGTTTGAAATTCGAGGGCGTTCTGCCAGCGGTTCAGCAGATCCACGAGCGGAACCGGCTGTCGCCCCAGATCATCGATAATCAGCATGCCGCCGTTTGCCAGAACATGAAACGGGGCCAGCCAGGTCTCTGACGGCGAACCTGCGACATCGAATGACTGCCGGGTCAGTTCATACGAGGTCTTGACGACCGGGCGACGGATGCGACGCCAGCGAGAGTCACTCTCTCCCGCAGAGTCGGACTCATCGACCGGGTGATGAACCTGTGGATCAAAGATTCGCAGGATGCCGTCGGTCAGCCAGATCGCATACGGGACGTAGATCTCTTCCGATGACTGAACCAGCATCTGCCCCAGTCGATCCGCGACAAGAGACTTCCCATTTCCGGATCGTCCGGTCAGGAGCAGCGATCCACCGAGCGCGATGGCCAGCTGCAACTCTGAACTGGTCTCGTCGGTCAGGCTGACGCCACTGAGGGCTGCCTGCAGGTCATCTGCGGTGATGCCCGCTCCGTCCCAGCGCTGGGCTCGGCATTGATCCTGATACTGTGCGTGAGACACCGGGGCTGGCCCCAGATAGCGAGAGACCCCGAATGCATCACAGGCACGGCGTCGGCCCGCCACGGTCATCGCCACGCGTCCGGAGGTCCTGTCCAGAACCGCATACTCGGACAGACTCAGCGACTGGGCCAACGCTTCGACGAGGGAGCAAGGCAGGCGAATCTGTGACGCCAGCTGCTCAATCGTCGTCATACCGGGGAGATGCAAATGCTTGAGCAACAAGTCTTCCAGCACAGGCGCAGGAACCCCACAAGCCTCCAACGTTTCGGGAACAGGAGGTGCGCATGTCGACGGAGTTTCAAACTGCGACATGATGATTCAGTGCTGCGGGTCCACTTCCTTGTTGACTGGACTGGCTTGAAAAAAGAAGTCCAGAAGGACGGCCCATTAGCCCCGTCCTTCTGGACTCAATCGCCCCCGGAACTAAACTAATTCCCGCCACCGCTTTCTGGTGCCGTGTACTGAATCTGCGGCGGTGTCCGCAGTTCCAGCTGCTGCTCGTGAAGCCACTGAACCTCTTCGGCGGGACGTCCCGCCGGGAAGGCATTTCGCAGTGTGATCTCGGAGAGCGGAGCGTTTCCGGAGATCGCAGCTGCCGCCATCTGCACGTTCGAGATGCGGGCCTGGTTCACGGCGGGCTCGATGGTCGCCTGTACCGTGACCCGACGACGCTCTGGAGGAGCATGCAGCAGAATCCACTGCAGATGACGCTGCCCCGAGTGGTTCAAGGTGTTGGTTTGAGAATCAAAGTGATAGTCATACATCGTGGTGACCGACTGCCACCCGTTCTCGGCCTGAGAGTTGTAGACGCTGTAGAGCGCCTCGCGATCACTGCAGACGTACGGCATGGGCCAATACTTCTGCGCATGGTACTTGTGAACCGCCAATTGCTTCGGACCGGTCGGTCGCGGATGGGGCGGCCAGAGTTTGCCGTACTTGTAGACTTGGCGATCACCTACTGGATCGTCGGCATGCATGGCATACCACTCGTCGGAACCTCGCGGAGGGCCACCGTTGCTGGAGAACGGCCATCCTGCCTGCAGCTCGACAGTCGACAGGCAGGCCATTGCCGCGAGCGCGGCCAAGCTTTTGCGTAGCACGATTGTTCCCCCCGGAACGAGGCCGCTCACAGTCCCGTCCGTCAGCTGCTGACTGAAGTCAGCTCCGACAGGCGAGCGCGGCCGATCCGCTAACTTCATCGGCAATCGACCCTGCCGGAGTTGACGGGAAGTCCTGAAATGCCGGATGCGCGAGTGGTAAGGGGGAGCGGTCAGCCTCTGGCTCCCCTCTCCCCCGGGAGAGGGGTTGGGGGTGAGGGTGCTCCAGCGCAGCCCACGATGCCGTCCAAACGCGCCGTCAGAATTTCTGATGCAGCGCCAGCACTACTTCTTCACCGGCCCGCCTTCTTTAACCGGCAGCGCGTATCCCAGCGTGTCCTTGTTCGGCGTGAACCCATCTCCCGCAACGTCGACATAGATCGGATTCGAGATCGCCGTGGGCGGCTGTATGCCGTACTCGGGACCGGCGACCGGACCGATCAACGACTTCTCACCGGCAGCGACCACGATCAAGTGAGCATCCTCGGGCAGATTCAGAGTCAACATGCGGTCGAACTTGGTGACCTGCTGACCGAAGGCATCCGGATGCTTCTCCCGCGTGTAGTCGTGCTCAGCCACGATCTTGCCGTTCGACAGCACGAACACCCGGTCGATATCAAACCAGTTCGGGCACTGAACCTTGACGAAGAGATTGACCGACTTCGACTTGGCCGTCAGCGACTGGCCGCAGGTCACGCGCTTCGAAGTGTTTGCTTCGCAGGCGTAAACCTCCAGAAACGGTCCATTCGACATCACCAGACGACCCTGCTCGCTGGCATGCACCATCTCCAGCGTGTTGATCTTGCTCGGTTCATCGGTCGAGGACTGAATCCAGTTGCGATACCCGCCCGACCCGTGGAAGTTGTAGTGCGCGTCGGTGTTCACCACTCCAAAGATCTTGTGGCCCTGATTCAGCAGCTGGAGCCAGTTGAAGACCGTGTTGTTATAGACCTTGTCCTGCTGCACGGTGGTCGGCTTCATCCCCAGGATCTCGTGGATCGGATGGACCTCCATCACATCCATGAAGGCAAACCCCTTGGCATATCCCTCATCCGGTTTCTGGTCGCCGTTGCGGTCGTAGAACAGCCAGCCCAGGTCCGGGTGGTTCTGCTGGATCAGCTTCTCGCTGCGGTTGTCCCACAGGGCAATTCGCTCGATCTGGACTTCCGGGCTCTCGTCGGTGACGGGACCTCCGCCGTCCTGGCGATGGGGATGATGGTGCAGTGGGAACACGTTCTGGTGATTGAGCGGCAGCGGCGAACCGGTCAGCTCCATCCCGGTGCAGGTCGCCATGAAGGGGCGAATCTTCAGCTCATCGATATGCGGGTCATAGGTGCTGATTCGGTTGTGCTCCGTACACGGAGCGAACTCGATATGCTCGCTCACCAGATTCAGCACACGACCGAGCTGGCTGCTGGTGTTGTCGCCCGAGGGAGTCGCGTGGCTGTGGAAATCGCTGCTGACCCACCCGGTCGTGTCGACCACGCGAGGCAGCTTGGCTTCGAGCTTCGCAGGCTTACCGGCTTCGACGACGAGGTCAACATACGCGGCATCGTACTCGGGTCCGTGGCTGATGGTGGCCTTGTACTGGCCGGGGGCGAGTTGTTGTTGGAACTCTCCATTGGGGGTATAGCGGAGATTCTTGACCCCGGTGACAGCTCCCTCGGGGCCAAAGTGGAGGGGAGTCGCCCCTTCGGCACCATTCAGGATCACTTTACAGGGGATCGGTCGACCTTCAACATCGGTGATCTTGGCCACAACCGACCCCGGTTCGTAACCCGCCAGCCGAACTGCTTGTGACTGCTCCACGAGCGCGGGCTCAATGGTCAGCGGCAGAGCCTCCGCGACCTGGGCTCCGTTGTGTGAGATATTCAGCGCATAGGCTCCCGCCGGAAGCGCGGTGACCAGTTCACCACGGTCGCTGCCGATGATCGTGCCAACAATGGTCTCTCCCTGCCGGATCTCGACGCGCGGAGCGGTGATTCGCTGACCTGTCGCTGACTGCACAGCCAGCGTGACCTTCGCCACAGCCTGACCGCTGAGCCGAGCGGCGACTTCCGGCAACGTGGGAGCGGCGGACAGATGGCGAGTCAGCGTGACCGACTCACCCGGT
>JBIIOI010000049.1:0-41579 GCA_044337025.1 Planctomycetaceae bacterium | reverse complement strand
CCCGAGAGCGGCATGGCGTGAGCCTGTCGAGTGCGGAGCGGTCACTGCAGCCCCGCCCGGCAGGACCGCGAACGATCGGAGAACTCGGCAGGCTGACGCCATGACGCTCCTGACTCTTCTGCAGAGTCCGGGCGGCGCAGTGACATCACATCGAACACACAACGCTGTCATGTTGATTTTCCGGGACATGTTTGAGGCACGGGTGCATGTGAATTTTTGGCATTTTCTCGATCTACCCATTGCAGTTAGAGAAAACTTCGTGAAAAATAAAGATTGTTTGATGACGAACACGCGGGATTCCTCGCGTTCTATCTCACATCCACTCTTTTCTGTCATCCACCTCGGAGAGTTCTGTGCGTCGTTTCGTCCTGCTGACATTGGTCGTTGCAATTTGCGGCTGTGGTTCGGCTGATCAGCTTGCGGTCGTCCCTGTGACCGGAACCGTGACAAAAGCGGGGAAACCGCTCAAGGATATCAGTGTGAGTCTGGCCGTCGCGGACCCCCAGCAGAAGGCTCCCATGCAGATCGGGTTCACCGATGCTGAGGGAAAGTTCGAGATCCAGACCTCGGCGGGTCAGAAAGGGGCGGTTCCTGGCCGATATAAGGTCGTATTGACCGATGGCGGAGGAGCCCAGACCATGGACTACAGCACCATGGGCAAGAAAGGCCCTCAAGCCAAAACTGAAACAATCCCAAAGTCCTACCAGTCCGCTGCTTCCACTCCGATCACTGTCACGGTGGAAGAGAAGACCGGTGCAGTCATTACCGCTGAAGTGAAGTGATTCACGAATTCTTCTTCCTCCGTTCCTGAAAGGGATCCCATGTTCTCCTTGAGTCTGCGGCGCAAACGTGCTGCATTCACCCTGATTGAACTGCTGGTCGTGATTGCGATCATTGCAGTTCTGATTGCCTTGTTGCTGCCTGCCGTTCAGCAGGCTCGCGAAGCGGCCCGTCGGTCCACCTGCAAGAATAACCTCAAGCAGTTGGGCCTGGCGATCCACAACTATCACGATGCGCTGAACCAGTTCCCGTTGAACTACGAAGCGACACGTCAAGGTTCCAACCGAACCATGACCTCGGTTTCGTGGATCACCAACACGCTGCCGTATATGGATCAAGCCCCGCTGTACAACACGTTGGACCTGAATGTCAACGTGACGACCGGGACCAACTACAACGCGCTGAACAACGCCGCGGCTCAGGCAGCCCGCGTTCGCATCCTGCCTGCTCTGCTCTGCCCGAGCAATCCACAACAGGCGTTGGGGCAGTTTGCTGGCAATTATGCCGACAATGGACCATGGCACGGCAACGGTCGTGACTTCCAGGCCGCTCGGACCGACTATGTCGGCAGCATGGGCTGGATCTTCACCGGCTGGAAAGACTGCGGAGGCGACATTCCTCAGGGGGGAGCCGTTCCGGCACCGTGGGTGACTCCGGATCAGATGCATAATGGCAGTGCGGACGGACTGCCCCGCGTGGCGGGTGTGTTCTGGTGGATGGGGACGGCCAATATCGCCCAGATCGTGGATGGAACCTCCAACACGATCGCGATTTTCGAAAATCACCACTGGAACACCTCCAAGAGGTTCCCCAGCGAAGTGAACAAGGCCGCAGCCTGGTTCACTCCGATTGGTGCGATTGATACGACTCACAAGCCGATCAATTTCGCTCCGGATGACATTCCCGGCAATAACGGCGGGGAAGACACTCGCTGTTCTTCGATGAGCAGCACCCACGTCGGCGGAGCACACGCTCTGCTGTGTGACGGAGCTGTCCGGTTTATCAGCGAGAACATTGACCGCGGCATCTACAAGTCGCTGTCGACTCGCTCGGGTGGTGAAGTGGTTGGCGAGTTCTAAGCCGAACAGCCTTCCGAACGTCAAGTGACTGCGGCCCTGGGGGAGTTCCTCCGGGGCCGTATTTCATTGATGACGGCTTTGGGGAAAGTCCCCTGTGTTCGACACTCATTCTGATGACAGCTCAGAAAGGCTCCGGAAATCCGGGCAGGATCGAATCATGCGGCATTGGATCGGTGTACTGGCACTCTTGATCGCACTCTCCGGGTGCGACTCCCCTGTCCCCAAGGAGCCGCCTCCCGCAACTCCCGTCGCCCCCGCGAAATCCACACTTCCCAAGATTTCGCTCGACCCACCCCCAGCTCAATCCGATCGCCAGCTCCCCAATTCTCCTCGATTCGTGGATCGGCATGACGATCTGAATCTGAATTTTGTCTACGAGAACGGACGCGACGCCCGGGCCCTGATGGCGCAGTCGACCGGCGGAGGCGGCGCCTGGATCGATTTTGACCGCGATGGCTGGAGCGATCTGTATGCAGCCCAGGGCGGTAACCCGACGGAAGCTGTTCCCGATCCTGTGGGAGATCGGCTGTTTCGAAATACCCTTGCCCGACGCTTTCAGGATGTCTCCCGCGAGGCCCTCCCCCTTGACTCTGGGTACAGCCAGGGGGTGGCGGTCGGTGACTACGACAACGACGGTTTCGACGACATTTTCATCAGTCAGGTGGCTCGGGACACTCTGCTTCACAACCTCGGGGATGGAACGTTTGAAGAAGTACCTGACCCGTTCCCCGGCGGACATGATCGCTGGGGGACCAGTGCGGCCTGGTACGATCTGGATCGGGATGGGGATCTCGAATTGTTTGTCTGCAACTACCTGCGTTATGACGTGTTCCATCCCGTTCCCTGTCGCGACGCACAAGGGAAACCGTTCATCTGCCACCCCGAGGAACTGGACCCGGATCGCTCGGAGTGTTACGAGAATCTGGGAGATGGGACGTTTCGTCCCGTTGCGGAGGCCTGGGGCCTGAATGGTTCTGGCAAGGCGCTCGGGGTGGTCATCGCCCACCTGAATGACGACGAGTGGCCCGATCTCTTCGTGGCCAATGACACGCTGGCAAACTTTCTCTATCTCGGAACGGGGCCCCGTCAGTTTGAAGAGCAGGCAGCCGCTCAGGGGTGCGCCTTCAACGCCATCGGACAGTTCCAGGCCAACATGGGAGTGGCCTGCGGTGACTACGATCGCAACGGCGCACTCGACCTTTATGTGACGACATTCACCGATGACTCCAACACCCTGTTTGCGAATCTCGGAGCGGGCGGTTTTCGGGATGTCACCCGCATCGAAGGCCTGCATGCGCCCACGATCGACACCCTGGGATTCGGGACCGTGATGTCCGATCTCAACGCGGATGGAGCGATGGACCTGTTCATCACGAATGGCCATATCGACGACTGGAGAGATCGCGGTGAAGCCTGGAAAATGCCCCCTGAGACGCTGTCGTTCGATGGTCGCCAGTGGCACAAGCATTCCTCCGAGGCCGCCGGAGAGTTCCTGAAAGTTGAACGTCTGGGCCGGGCAGTCTCAATGGCCGACTTTGACCGTGACGGAGATACCGATCTGTTTGTCGTGCATCAGGGCGACCCCGCAGCCCTGCTGGTCAATGAATCCGAGCCGGGCCAGTGGTTGCAGGTGGAGCTGATCGGAACGGTGGCCAATCGGCACGCGGTCGGTGCCAAAGTCACCGTCACCGCCGGAGATCTGAAGCTGACGCAACAGTTGATTGGTGGATCCAGCTATCTCACAACCCATGAGCCGGTTCTGCATTTTGGACTCGGAAAGGTGACCGGACCGGTGCAGGTCCGGATCGACTGGCCCTCGGAGAGCCCGCCCCATATCGAGACGACCGAGGTTGACCAGCATGTGCGGATTGTCGAAGGTCGCGGTAGACTCGACTCTTCCAGCGCGGTACGGTGAGCCGTTCGAAGTCACACAAGGAACGATCCGTGAGCGACAGGCTCCTTCGCAGGCTCATCGGACTCTGGTTGTCGGTCGGGATACTCACTCTGCCGGGCTGTGACCAGACTCCGCCACCGCCCAAGATCCGCATGAAACCGACGGGGGCGAGCGTTCCTGCATTGGCTCGGATTGAGAAGTCGCCCGTGACTCCACCGGCGATGGGGTATGTCGGTGGGCAATCGTGTGTCGCCTGCCATGCGGAGATCTGTGAAAGCTACGCCCAAACAGCGATGGGCCGATCCGCAGCCACGGCCACCACCGCGCCCGTGATCGAAAACTATGCTCATGACTGGGTGATTGCTTCTCATGGCTTTCGTTATCGTGCGGAACGCATCGAAGGTCAGGTGGTCCATCACGAGCAGATGGTCGACGCCGATGGAAATGTGCTGGCCCAGCATTCGGAGCCGATCGATTGGGAAATCGGCTCGGGGACGCGCGGTCGGTCCTATCTGATCCAGCGAGGAGACCAGATGCTGATGTCTCCTTTAACCTGGTACTCCATGGGGGGGAAATTCGATATCTCACCGGGGTATGCCGGCACGAATCGACATTTCGAGCGGCCCGTGGGTGAGGCCTGTACTCAGTGCCATGTCGGGCAGATGGCCCTCGTCGATCCCCATCGTTCAGATCGGTTCGGGACTCCGGCGTTTCCCGTCCCGCAGATCGATTGTGAACGCTGTCATGGCCCCGCTGGCGATCACGTTCGCTATCACGAAGAGCGGAAAGCGGGCCGACCGCTGGAGGACTTAAAGGATTCGATCGTCAATCCCGTTTCGCTCTCGCCCACCCAGCGGGACAGCGTCTGCTATCAGTGCCATCTGCTGGGGGTGGAACGTGTCTTGCGACCAGGTCGCTCCGAAGCCGACTTCCGTCCCGGCCAGTCACTCAGCGACGTGTGGGTGATCCTGCACAAGGGCTACGATGGCGTCTCCGCAGACAAGACGACCGACGCTGTCAATCAGGTGTCTCAAATGGAATCCAGCCAGTGCTTCCAGAAGAGCAACGGTCAGTTCAGCTGCGTAACGTGTCACGATCCTCATGCCTCCGCTCCCCAGTTCAATCGAGATCTCTACTTCCGAGGCAAGTGCCTGACCTGCCATCAGGCCCCCAATGCGGACTGTGCTGTTCCTGAGCCTCAGCGAAGAGAGAAATCGGCGACCGACTCCTGCATCCAATGCCATATGCCCGCCCTGCCCTCGCGGGACGTTCAGCACACTTCTCAAACCGACCATCGAATCCGTCGGGATCCCAGCCAGATCGAGTCTCGCTCGGAGGAGCGCAGCTATCAGCTGTATCACGGCATGGAGCCAGTTCCGGACTGGGAAAAGAAGCGAGCTCTCGGCCTGCTGGTCGTTCGAGCTGCGGCGGACAAGCAGGATGCAGCCTTGGCGCAGCAGGCGATCGACACGCTGCTCCCGCTCGACCTGGCGGGCGCCGAGGATGTCGAGATCAAGAACGCTCTGGGTGACGCCTACATGCTGCAACGACATGTGGATGTGGCTGTGGAGTTCTGGAAGGCGGCTCTGGCGATTGACCCCCATTTCAGTCCGGCGATGCGCAGCTTGATCATCGACAACCACGATCGTGGTTTCGATGAAGTTGCCGAGCGTCAGATGCTGGAGTATCTGAAGACCCAACCCGAAGATCGCACGGTCCTCGGGCGTCAGATCCACGCTCTGGGACGAATGGGGCGACTGGACGAGGCCTGTACTCGGGCTGAGGCGGCCATCAAGAAGTTCCCCATGGATTTGCAGCTGAGAACATGGCTGGCGAACTACTATCAGACCCAGGGGCGCGAGGCCGAGGCTCTTCCGCATCGCAAGGTGGCTGATCGTCTGCAATCCAAACCTGCAACCGGATCAGGAGCACCATGAAACTCAGTGTCCGGACAATGAGTCGCCTGCTGGTTCTGCTGGGGGTTGTCGTGCTGGTCGGTTGGCCGATCGTGGCGGCCATTCGGCGAAATCAGGTGCTCTCCCTGGCGCAGCGCAGTCGGGAGGCAGTGCAGAAGCAGGACTGGGAGACCGCCGCACCGCTGGTTGAAGACTGGGCGCGGCGGGACCCGAATGACGCTGAGGCCTGGATCGCTCTGGCCGATGTGGCCAAAGCTCAGGGCGACTTCGAAGCGACCGCAGAAGGCCTGCGGAGAGTCCCGTCCACCGACTCCCGATACGTGAAGTTGCAACTCCTGCGGGCCGATCTGCTGCTGAATGCCTTAAACCGTCCTTACGACGCCATCTCCGCCTGGAGAGATGTTCTGACTGCGGAACCAAACAACCCCGTTCCGCATCAGAGAATCCTGTACATTCACTCGATGACACTGAACCGCCGCGAGCTGGCACTTCAGATTCGGGAGGCCATTCGGCAGCGGGCCGAACCTCCCGAAGCGTACGGTTATCTGCTGTCGATCCCGAATCTGATGTTTACCGATGGCTATGTGCGGGTCGAAAAGTGGCTGAAGGCGAACCCGGACGATGAAGCCCTGAGTGTGGCTTATGCAATCTTCCGAGAACGATCGAGCGCGGGAAAGGAGATTCGGGATTTCGGAACGACCCCGACTGGCCCCAGCCCGGATTCCCCGTATCAGGAGGCGCTCCGGCGCTATCCGCAGAATCTCGAACTCCTCGCGTTTCAGATCGACGGAGTGATTTCCCGGGCCGATATGCCGGCTTTAGGTCAGCTTCTGCAGAATCTGCCCGCAGAAGCCGAGGAAGACAGTCGCTTCTGGCGATTCATTGCCACTTACCAGGACTCGCAGCGCAAGACTCAAGAGGCGGCGACTTCCCTCCACAAGGCCGTCGAACTGCATCCCATGGATTGGAAGGCTCATCACGAACTGGGCACCATTGAACGAGTTCTAGGGAACTCCGCGGAAGCTACCCGTCACGCGGAACTCGGGGTACGTGGCAAACTGCTGGAACGCCGGTTCTTCGAATTGACGAACGCCGCACAAGCCGACCCACCGCTCTTGCGAGCACTCTTGCGATATGCCAAAGACTGTGGCGACAAGGAGGCCATTGAGGGCTTGACGTTTCGGCTTCAGGAAGCGGGCGAGCTCGAAGGCCCCGAGTAATCTCATTTGGAGGTCAGACGATCTTGTCTGAGCCCCCTGCCCCCCCCCCCGCGTTTTCAACCGGGCTGAGCAGCTCGATCTGGCACAGCCAGACCTACGGGGAATGCCATTCAAAACGGAAAACCCCACGGTCAGGCCTCATGACCGTGGGGTTCCGCACTTCGGCCCGGACGCTTCCTCATGTTTCTGTTCAATCGTCCGCGTGTGTTGTCCCGGCCAGCGTTTTGCGGACCGGCGGGACGCGGCTATAGAGAAACCGCTCCTGACAATGTTCGCAATTCGCTTCCACTCCGAACCGGATCGTCTGAAGCTGAATCGCTTGAGAGAGTCGTCCGATGGAACAGGCCGAACGAATCGCCACGACCGACCCGCAGTTCGGGCAGTGGATTCTGGGGGACGAAAGTTCCATCGTGCCCGGCTCCGTTGTGGTGAGGTCTGATGCAAGTTCTCCCGTAAGATCGGATAGATTCCCTCGCCATCAGGAGAGGAAAAGACAGGGTGTGTACGTGAATCGCTTCACCCCTCAAAAGACACGCACGAGCGAGAGAAACTCGGCATTGATCGAGAGCGGCACGGCGTGAGCCTGCCGAGTGGGGATCGGTCTCTGCGGCTCCGCCCGGTCGCTCGATACCCGAAGAGTAGACTCGGCAGGCTCACGCCATGCCGCTCCTGAAGACTCCTGACGCCCCCAGTCAGCTGACCAGCAGTTCCGGTACCAGGTCTCCAATCGGGACCAGTCGGTGCGGGCGGTTCAGGTTATCTCGCAGTTCCGTTTCCGGAGCGATCCCCAGGGCCTGATAGAGCGTGGCCATGATGTCGCCGGGGATCAGCGGACTTTCGGCGGGGTAGGCTCCGATCTTGTCGCTGGCCCCGTAGATCAAGCCCTTCTGGAAACCGCCGCCGATCAGCTGCAGCGAGTAGCACCAGTTCCAATGATCTCGTCCCGCATTGCCGTTGATCTTGGGGGTGCGCCCAAAGTCTCCGAAGATCGCCACGACAGTCCGCTCCAGCATGCCGCGCTCGGCCAGATCATCGAGCAGGCTTCCCGCAGCCAGATCAAGCTGGGGCAGCAGCTCCCCCTTCAGCTTTTTGAAGTTGCTGCCGTGTGTATCCCAGGTCGCATTCGCGTCAGGAGCCCACGAGACAGTCACCAATCGTGACCCCGCTTCGATCAATCGGCGGGCCAGCAGCGTACTCTGACCATAGATGTTGCGACCGTAACGATCTCGGACTGCGTCGGCCTCCTCATTGAGGCGGAACGCCTGCTGGGTTTCGGTCGAAGTCAGCAGGTCGAACGCCCGCTCCTGAAACCGGTTCATCTGAGCTGCCGGTGTCGCGGCATCGGAAAGCACCGGATGCCCGAGCGCCGCGAACAGCTGCTCGCGACCCGTCAGACGGGCATTGTTGACGTCGCCCGACAGCGACAACTCTGGAATCGAGAAGTCGGGAGCGTTCGGGTCTCGCACAATGAACAACGGATCGACGGCCCGGCCCAAGTAGCCCCCGAAGAATCCCGGCTGCGGCGGCCCACCGGCCCCTTCTTTCGTGATGTAGGGCAGATGCACAAACGGAATGACCGGACGTGTTGGAGGCCGTAACTTCCCCAGCACACTGCCCGGGGACGGATTGTCCGACGGCCGTGCTCCGCCGCCCTGCTCCCCTCGGTCATGGCCCGTCAGCGCACAATAGACCGCAGCTGCGTGGGCATTGTTGACGCTGTGGTGCATCGAACGAACGATCGTCGAGCGGTGAGCATGCCGGGCCAGATTCGGCAGCAGCTCGCACATCCGATATCCGGGCAGCGAGGTCTCGATGGAGCTGAACTCTCCCCGCACCTCAGCCGGCGCTTCCGGCTTCATGTCCCACATATCGAGATGGCTGGGACCGCCGTTGAGGAACAGAATGATGCAGGCATCCGCCGTCGCCGTGATCTTTCCCGCGGACGACTCCTGAGCCTGCAAGAGTCGGGGCAACGTCAGCCCGGCAGCCCCCAGTGCTCCCCAGCTGAGGCACCCTCGACGAGTCAGTGGCTGCGACAACGGCATCAATCAATCTCCCACGGACCCTCCGCGAACGCACAAGTCTAGCTTGATCCGTAACCGAGGGCCAGATCGGGGGTGCGGAATCCTTGGCTGGAGAAAGAGGGGAGCAGGAGCGGCACGGCGTGAGCCTGCCGAGAGGCGACCGGTCTCAGCCAGTGTCTTCCGCGCCGGGTGGCCGGGGGCGACCAACGGGAGCGGACCGCGGACGATTGCGTGAAACGAGCGGCGCTCCATACAGTCACCTCATGTCCCAGCCGCCTCGGATCGTTTCGCTCCTCTCCAGTTCCACCGAGATCGTGGCTGCGCTGGGCTGTGCTCAGTGGCTGGTCGGACGGTCTCATGAGTGCGACTATCCCTCGGAGATACTGGGGTTGCCCGTCTGCTCGCGACCGCGACTGGATCCGAATGCTGCCAGTGGCGAGATCGACGCTCAAGTGAAGTCGCTGGTGGCCAGCCAGCTGTCGATCTTTGAGGTCGATGGCCCGCTGCTGGCTCAATTGAAACCCGATCTGATTCTGACGCAGACACTGTGCGAGGTCTGTGCGGTCAGCGACCGTGATGTCCTCTCCGCCTTGGGGGCCGGGACTGGCGAGGCTCGGCTCGTCTCGCTCTGCCCGCAGTGTCTGACGGATACCTGGAACGATATTGAGACGGTGGCATCGGCTCTCGGAGTTCCGGAACGCGGGGTCGCCCTGCACGCCCAGCTGCGGACGCGTCTTGAGCATCTGAAGAGCCGGGTCGCTGGCCGACCTCGCCCAAGAGTCGCCTGCCTGGAGTGGCTTGACCCGTTGATGGCAGCTGGGAACTGGGTGCCGGAGTTGGTCGAAGCTGCGGGGGGAACCTCAGTTGTGGGGCGGGCCGCCGCTCATTCGCCCTGGCTCTCCTGGGAAGAGCTGGCTGCTGCCGATCCCGAGGTCATCGTGCTGATGCCGTGCGGGTTCGATCTGCCCCGAACTGTGCGGGAAGCCGCTCTGCTCGCTGCTGATCCTCGCTGGACCGCACTGCGAGCGGTGCAGGAATCTCAAGTCTTCGCGGTTGACGGGAACCAGTACTTCAATCGTCCCGGTCCGCGGCTCGTGGAGTCGGCCGAGATCCTCGACGCGATTTTCCGCGGAACAGAACTCGATCCCCAGCAAGCACAACGCTTGTCGTTCTCTGGATAGATCACATCACTGCAAAAGCCCAGGGGTTGCGACCCCTGGGCTTTCATCCCGCAGATTCTGCCGCTGCATTCGCGCGGTCAGATCGTGACTTCTTGAAGAATTCGCCACATTTGCTGCGCCGGAACATCCGTCACAGCCGAAATAACCAGAATAGTTGATGTCGTCGGAGCGATCCGACCGATCAAAGACATGACGAACCGTCATGCGGTCTCAGATCACCGGTTCCCGGTTGGGGCAAGAAGCCCGGACCAACGAACACTGAAGGAGTCAGTTTCATGCTTCTGCCACGGAAATGGGTGCTGTCCCTGGGACTGCTGGCAACAGCTCCCGGCTTCGCTCTGGCCGGGCCGTTTGACGGAAAAACCAAGTCAGACGCCCCTGCGGAACGCCCAGCCGCCAAAACCACCGCTCGTCCTGAAGCTGGTCGGTCCAACGACCAGATTGCTCAGGACATCGCCAAAGCCATGAAGGCCGCTGGCCTCAAGGGCAAGGGGATTCAGATCGTCGTCCAGGACGGCGAAGTGACCCTGACCGGCCAGATCCTCGATTCCGCTCAGCTCGCGAAGGCCACTCAGGTCGCCTCCCGCGTGCCCGGCATCGAGAACGTCAACAACGAGCTGACCCCGATTCAAGGGGGAGCTCCTGCCCGCACCGCCAGCCGCGGCCCACGGCAGCCGATTCAGCAGGTCCAGTTCGAAGAAGGTGCCGAGCAGGCTGCTCCTTCGGAGCCCGCTCCGACGCCGGTCTCAAATCAGGCCGTCGCTCAGGGAATCGCTGATCAGCTCGCTTCGGCTGGCCTCAGCGGTTACGACATCGAAATCCGCTACAAGAACGGGGCTTGCAGCCTGATCGGCGAAGTCTCCAGCAAGGCAGAAGCCATGCGGGCTCAGCAGGCTGCCGAAAGCGTCGGCGGCGTGCAGCAGGTCATCAACCGCCTGACCGTCAATGGTCAGCCGGTCGCTCCGGCTCAGCCGATGGCTGGCCGCGGCCCGATCTACCCAGCCGGTCTGGCTGTCGGTGAAGGCCAGTTGCCTCCGGGCATCCCGCCGCAGGCTGCGATGCAGATGCAAATGCAGCAGGCTCAAGCCATGCAGGCGATGAGCGCCATGGGCGGTCATCCCGGTATGGGCGGACCTGGTATGGGCGGACCTGGCATGGGTGGTCATCCCGGCGGCGGAATCGCTCCAGCGGGCGGCCACATGATGTACAACCAGCCGAACGTTCCCGAATACGCCTGGCCGACCTACGCTCAGTACGACAACTACGCGGCTGTGACCTACCCCAGCCAGTACGATGCCAGTGCCTTCCCGTACATCGGTCCGTTCTACCCGTATCCGCAGGTTCCTCTCAATTGGCGTCAGTCGACGCTGGAGTGGAAAGACGGACACTGGGGTCTGCGGTTCAGCACCAAGACCGACAAGTGGTTCTGGTTCATGCACCCGAAGAACTGGTAATGCCAGTGCATGAGTGGTCTCTCGGGACCGAATGACATCAACGATGCCCTCGCGAAGGATTTCTTCGCGAGGGTGTTTTTGTTTTGAAATGGAAAACTGAGAGCGAGACGCACTTCGTCAGGTCGCGGGACTCGCCGAGTCCCGCGGACCGAGTGGCTGGTCACAACCTCGATAAATCAAAAGCATTGGCCGCCGGTCAGGTCAGTTTATGGAGTTATCGGTGCACGGTGACCCGAGTGGCGGAAACCCTCACCCCCAGCCCCTCTCCCGGAAGGAGAGGGGAGCCCAGCAGGCAACAGTGGGCAACCAACTCTATCGAGTGACTGTTTCGATCAGGTCCAGATCCAGAACCACCCGTGTCGTAATGTATTTGTCGGGCGACTGCTTGAACGTGTCGCGGTTTTCCTTCGTACTGAACAGATAGAGTTGATCATCGTAGAAGGCCGCAAACTTGGTCGTACCCCGGATCGCCGGAACCTGCGGGGACTCCCACAGCAGGACCGGGTCGCAGCCCAGGAACTGAGCGGCGTACTGGTCCGGCTTAGCGCGGAAAGTCTTGACCTCGTCGGCACTTGTCAGCAGATACCAGAGCCCCTCGTGCTCGACCGCAAACTCTTCAGCCCCTTTGATCCACTTCTTGTCTTTGAGCAGTGAGACCGGGCTGTAGCCATCAAGCAGCAGATTTGAAGCGGAATAGACGGGAGCCGTGGGCGGCGTGGGAGTCGGTCCGGGTTCCGGCTTGGGAGCGGGCTTGGCCACTCCGTGCCAGGTCAGGCCCTTCTCAATCATCAGACAGTAGTCACCCAGCGGCTTGGGCCCGGTCGAGGTCGTCAGGCGGCGCCCAGTCGCGGGCTCGACAATCACGTCACTGGGCCAACGGTCAATTCGGAATCGCTTGGCCAGTTCCATGTGCCGATCGACATTGATCGACACTCCCACGATCTTCTGGGTGAGGAGCTCGTTGACCTGGGGCGTGTGGAGCACGGTCTGCTCCATCTTCACGCAGGGCACACACGCGTCGGAATAGAAATGAATCAGCAACGGACGCTGCAGGCGCTGAGCCTCAGCCCGAGCCTTCTCAAAGTCAGTCTGCCAAGGGCCAGCAGCCATCGCCGTGGTGGCCAACAGGCACCAGACGAGGAACAGGGAGGCTGTCCGCAGGGGCTTCATGGCATCCCCGGAGCATCCGCTGACTGGATCGGGCTTATGTCTCTGCGAACAGACGCAGCGTGAAAAGAACGCGCCCGATCCATCGAGACGGTTCCGAAGAGCTATCGGCGGGTACTCCGAAAGAAACCGGGCGGGGCTGGTCAGGAAATCACGGGATACTCGATTCGACGTCCAGGATATCGGTCCGAACTGGAGAATCGATCGGACGGAAGAGTCCGGTTCTGGCGGATGATCCCCCGGCGAAGAGGAGTCCGCAAAAACTAAATAGCCCCGCCTGATGAATCAGGCGGGGCCAACCGTGTCTTGGGGAGTGATGAAATCCAGCCGGCGAATGCGAATGTGCCCCCGGTCACTGACACGGTACAACCGGGAAAAATCTGGAAGTACGTTATGCACACCCCGTGCCAAAAAGTCAACAGGGATGTCGAATTCTCGAAACAGATCTGTGAGGATTGTATCGAAGATGCCTGACGTGATTTTTGCGCGAGGCATGGTGCAGCGGCGAGCGACTCTGCGTGAGCGGTGAATCCCCTCAAAGTCGAGTGAACTCATCCCAAATCCACCCAACGAATCACCACAACGCCTTACGGAATAAAAGCTTGCGCAAAATAACAAAAACAGTTATCTTGAACTGGTAAATGGATTACACGATGCATATAACCATGACATAGCCCGAGCGAGGGTTGGCCCGCACTTGCTCAACGGCTCAGCGATAAGCGTCCCCGGATTGTTTCTGGGGACGCTTTCGTTTTTTTGTGAACTGCCCTGTCCTGTTCGGCGAATTCAGACCCGTTCGGCGAATTCAGAATTGGGTGCTGCACTTTCCCCCATCGTGGCGAAATGATGCGGTTTCGAACTGCAGCGAGACCGCCGTACAATCTGTGACACTTCACCACACGGATTGGTTCCCGATGAATCTCCGATTCCTGTTCAGTTTCTGGTTGTGGCTCCTGTTGGCCGGTGCCTCAGATGTGGCGTCTGGCGAAGATGCCGTTCCCACTGCTGGCGAGATGGAGTTTGCCATACGGGTCTGGCCGCTTCTGGAGTCCCGCTGCCTCAGTTGTCATGGTTCGGACGGTCAAGAGCGAAAAGGCGGATTGGACCTGCGAACCCGAGAAGTCCTCCTCCAAGGAGGCGAAAGCGGCGAGCCTGCCATCTCTGGAGAGAATCCTCTGCAGAGTCCGTTGCTGCTGGCGGTCCTGCGCACCAGTGCCGACTGGTCCGCAATGCCTCCCAAGGAAACGGACAAACTCTCCGCCAGCGAAATCGAATCCCTCAAGACCTGGATCGCCGCCGGTGCCCCCTGGGTAGACGAACAGCGGATCGCGATCATTCGCGAAAAATTCTCGAAACCGACCGGAATTCGAGTCAAAGTTCAGGGCCAGTCGGCCGCCTGGAGCGATCGCGAATATGCTCCGGCCAATCTCTGGGCTTACCAGCCTGTCGTCCGCCCGGACGTCCCCGACCGGGTCCATCCTGTCGATTTTCTGCTGAAGTCCCGGCTCGACGCAATCCGCGTCCCCCCTGCCCCGCTGGCCGATCGCCGGACGTTGATTCGCCGGGCGACACTCGACCTCACGGGCCTGCCGCCTTCCCCGGAACAGGTTCTCGCCTTCCAACTTGACAGTCGGACCGACCGTCACCTGATGACCGGACTGGTCGACCGCCTGCTGGAATCTCCGCATTACGGCGAGCAGATGGCCCGGCACTGGCTGGACGTGGTCAGGTACGCCGACACGAGCGGGTTCGCGAACGACTTTGCACGCGGGAATGCCTGGCGTTATCGCGACTATGTCATTCGCTCGTTTCAGAGCGACAAACCCTACGACCAGTTCATCCGTGAACAGATCGCCGGGGACGAGATCGACGCCCACAACCCCGAGAACTTGATCGCCGTCGGCATGCTCCGAATGGGCCCCTGGGAGCTGACCGGCATGGAGGTCGCCAGGGTGGCCCGTCAGCGGTTTCTGGATGATGTGACCAACAGCGTCGGAGAAACGTTTCTCGCTCACTCACTGCAATGCGCCCGCTGTCACGACCACAAGTTTGATCCGGTCCCGACCCGCGACTACTACTCGCTGCAGTCGGTCTTTGCGACAACCCAGCTCACCGAACGCGAGGCCCCCTTCCTGCCCCAGGAGAACACGAGCGGTTTCGACGAGCGCAAGTACCTCGAACAGCGCCGGGCGCATTACGATGCGATTCTCGCGCGACTCGAAGTTCAGGAAGCCGCTGCGGCGAAGAAGTGGGCCGAGGAACGCGGATTGAAATACATCCCCCGCCCCGAGGGACTCAAGAAAGGTGTCCCCGAGGACCAGCTGGCTCCCAAGCATATCGGCTTCACACCCGCCGACTTTGGCAACGAGCGGGTCGCCCGCAAAGGCCGCGAACGCCTGAAGTGGGAGCTCGACCGCTACGAGCCTTTCGCCTTCTCGGTCTATTCAGGACCAACCCCGAGTTTGACAGCTATCTATAACCCTCTGCGGATGCCCAAAGATCCTGCCACTGCGGGACAACACGAAGAGACAGCCATCCTCGCAGGCGGCGATCCGTTCTCACCCACCGAAAAGGTGACTCCCGCCGGTCTCTCGGCCGCTGGCGGATACGAGTTCCCGCCCCAGCCGCGTGGTCGCCGCGCCGCGCTCGCCGAGTGGATCGCATCGCCGAAGAATCCCCTGACGGCCCGCGTGATCGTCAACCGCATCTGGCAATGGCACTTCGGCGAGGCTCTGGCCGGGAACCCCAACAACTTCGGAGCGACCGGCAAGATGCCAACGCATCCCGAGCTGCTCGACTGGCTAGCCAGCGAACTAGTGGCACAGAACTGGTCGATCAAGGCGATTCACCGGATCATCATGACCTCCCAGGCCTATCAGCGGTCGTCGCGAACCCCTGATCCCGAGGCCCTGGCCCAGGCCGATCCGCTGGGCACCAGCTACGCCGTCTTCAAGATTCGAAGGCTCGCTGCCGAAGAGCTCCACGACTCGGTACTGACCGTCACCGGCGAGCTGAATCGTTCGATCGGTGGCATTCCTGTTCGCCCGGAGATTCACCCGGAAGTCGCCTTCCAGCCGCGCATGGTGATGGGGACCTTTGCGGAGGCGTGGCAGCCCAGCATCCACCCCGAGCAACGTCACCGCCGTTCAATCTACGCTCTCAAGATTCGCGGACAGCGCGACCCGACCATGGAAGTCTTCAACGCCCCCAGCCCCGACCTGAGCTGCGAGCGGCGCGATGTCAGCAGTGTCACGCCCCAAGTTTTCGCCCTCTTCAACAGCCAGGCCAGCTCGCTGCGGGCAGTCGCGCTGGCCAAGCGCCTGACGTCGCGCGGCGGCTCGCAGCCCCCCCTTACTGCCAAGGATCAGTCATCGATCCTGCACGAGGCCTTCCAGCTCGTCTTTCAGCGCGATCCGAGTCCCGAGGAAC
Organism: Planctomycetaceae bacterium; assembly: GCA_044337025.1. Classification (GTDB taxonomy): domain Bacteria; phylum Planctomycetota; class Planctomycetia; order Planctomycetales; family Planctomycetaceae; genus TH-plancto1. The sequence goes on along the minus strand of JBIIOI010000049.1, from coordinate 25,435 downwards.
TCGAGGCCTGTCAGAAACATTGGGAGGCCATGAGGGAGCGTCACCGGACCCTCGACATCGCGAAACCGGTCGTCCCGCGCGAGATCACACGCGAGGCGGTCGAGGAGAACACCGGCGAGCGGTTCTCGTTCGTCGAGCCGCTGGAGTCGGCGGGCGACTTCGTGCCCGATCCCGATTTCGCCGATGTCGATGTCACAACGCGCGGTCTGGCCGAAGTCTGTCTGGTCCTGCTGAACTCCAATGAGTTCATGGAGGTTGAATAGACAGCGCGGGTGCTGGCGACGAAGCGGTCGCTGTCGTCTGTGGAATCTGGTGGGCGGTGTCCCCTTCGGCCAGACGCACAAACCACGCGACCGAGATCCCCAGAAGCAAGGCCACCGTCAGCTGGATGCGGTGATGTGAGTGAAACTCCATCTCCGGCAGCAGGTCCCCCAGCGAGATACACAGGAACACCCCAGCTGCAAAGGCCAGCGTGTACCCGACCAGTTCTGGGGATTGACTCGTCAGAGCAGAAAAACCACTCAGGAAGATCAGCACCCCGATCGGGCACATCAGCGAGTAGAGCAGATTGACAGCCAGTCGCCACTGGCTGGGGCACTGACCGTTTTCCATCAAGACGGCGATCGACACCGAGTCCAGCGGCTTGTGCAGCAGGATCGCGAGAAACGTTCCAAACCCGACCAGCAAGGCTCCGGTTCCGTGGACTCCCGCCTGCATGCTGGCTCCCAGGGCCATCCCGTCCAAGAGCGAATGGACGGAGAGACCGAAGCAGACTCCCATCCAGTTCATCTCGCGGCTGGCCCCGTGCGAATGCCCATGCCCCGCATGGGAGTACGCAGCCTCCAGAGACACAACCGCCGGAGCCGCACACGCCCCGTGCTCGTCATGGTCGTGATCATGATCGTGCGAGTGCCCGGGCTCTGACACCTCGGCCGGCCCGTGATTGTGAAAGTGAAACATCCGCAGCAGTAGGAACATCACGATCATGCCGAGCATCAGCGACAGCATCACCGCATCGACCCGCTGACCACCGACCTCCACGAGCGCATGCGGCAGCAGGTGAAACACACTGATTCCCAGCATCAGCCCGCCGACAAAGCTGATCGACAGCTGCAGCCGCTCATGCGTCAGCGCCACGAGCTTGGGCAGAACCCCGCCCAGCAGTGAGGCGGCGACGATCGCCAGGCAGTAACCAATGGCCACGCCGTGGTGCCCCATGGTGAGCGGGTGACCGTGCTGACTGACTCCATCGGCAGCCTGCCCGATCGCGGGCAGCGACAGGACCATAGCCGCTCCCAGCGCCAGGCGCCATGAAGCCCGCGGGAGTGCTGAACTGGCTGAGAAATCCGAAGTCATCATGCACCGGGAAGGAGCCGCCGACCGTCAAACGACCAGCGAGCCCCGCATTGTCGGAGGAACCGGCTCGACATGCAACCGGCACGAAGCCCGGTCCGCACGCATCCCCACCTGCCTGACTCCCCTCTCCCCCGGGAGAGGGGTTGGGGGTGAGGGTTCGTCACCAGCGGAGACGACTTGGTCCAAGTGTTCCCCACCGAGCGAGCGGCGCCATCCGCAAAGCCTCCTGGCCCCGGCACCCACGTGGATCGCGTGCGTCGACTCGATTCGGCTACCCTCGCAACAACCTTTTGCTGACTGAAAACTGTTAACTGACGACTGAAAACTAGCCCACTGTGAAACAGTGCGGCACCAAGCCGCCAGCACTCAACATCTAGTCACTGCGACTCCTCCGGTGTATTCTTCTCGGGTGCGGAGCGTGGCTGAAGATTCCCGTGAGGAGATCGACTCGTGACCTTTTTGTTTCGAACGTTGGCGTTGGGGCTGTTCCTGTCCAGCGGAGCTTTGGTCGCCGTGGCCGAAGATGCCAAGCCAGCCTCGGTCGCAGCTGCGGAGGCACTTTCCGCGGAAGAGCAGGCCTTTGCGGACCTGCTGACCGGAGCCGATCTAGTCGGCTCATTTACCGTGGATGGGAAGGAATCGGACCTGAAACAGGACCGCTACTCCATCACCAAGGCCACGAAGCTGAAGGGGAATACCTGGGCCATTCACGCGCGGATCAAGTACGGCGAGGTCGACATCACGGTCCCGGTGGCTGTGCAAGTCGATTGGGCCAAGGACACTCCGATTCTGGCCGTCAATGACCTGAAGATCCCCGGGCTGGGAAGCGAGTTCGGCTCGCGCATCCTGTTCCACGGCGACCGATATGCCGGGACATGGCAGCATGGCAAGGTGGGCGGGCATATGTGGGGCCGCGTCGAACGCACCCCACCGCCTGCTCCCAAATAGCAAACTTTCGAAACCTATCTGTAGCGGATTTCGCAAGAAATCTGCGGTCGATTCAGTCACGTCATCGGGGCAGACAAAAGTCTGCCCCGTGACCTCAATGGGCCAACAACCGCTGGCGAATCGCCTGCAGCCTCGAAGAAATGGTATTGGATCGAGAAACCAACCCAGCCTGCCGGACTTCGAATTCGGCAGCCGCCACTTCCACTTGGGACTGGAACTGAAGCACCTCGCAACGGATCCGAACGATTTCGTCGCAAAGAGTCACATTGGGGTTCATGAGGGCGCTCATGGCTGCCTCTCCTCGTGGATTCGCAGAACGGGCAGCTCACAGTGAGTCGCCACGATCCTTGATCTCCACGAATCGAATCGGCAAAGACTGCCGCACCAATTCGTCATTTGGGGACTCTCGGCAAGATATTCCGGATAGCTAAAGTCCTTCGATTGCGCAAACGGTTTCACCTGCACAATCGATACTGCGTCTGCGGCGTGGGGACTTTCGGAAGCGGCTCCGGCCATCTTGGGCGGAAGACGCCCTACCAACGCGCGAATCGTCAGAGACGGAACAGTTCGCGACCCTGTCTTCCGATGAATCAAATACGATGAAGCCCGCACGGAAGATGGCCGGACTGCTGCTCCTGTTGTTGACGACAGGCTGCTGCCACTTCACAGAGCGGCTCTGCGACCGGGTCGATCGCTTTTCCGATCGCGAGCCCTGTTTTGATCACTGGTACAACCCGCACTGGGACCTGACCCGCGAATACCGCCCCGATGGCGGACACCACCGGCTCTTCCGCCGGTGCGGCTGCGAGTGCGAACAGTGCCGGTAACGGATCACCGTAGCATGGGCGTCCCGCCCATGATCCAATTCCCTTCAATCTCAACCTGAATCGAATCCCCTTGCTATCGGGCTTTTCAGCAGTTTCATCAGCCGGAACGCGATAGCGTCCGGTTCTGAGCCCCAATAACCGGGTGCTATCGCACTCCGGCTGATTCTGACAGTCAAACTGACCCACGAGGCGGCGAGCACATCGCCCCCCTGCACCTCTTCACGCCAGATTTCTGACGAAATCTGCTACCATCGATCCCAGCGGAACAGGCCGCGATTCCACTTGAGGAGAGATCAATGAAGCGCTGGATTCGGTCGGTGGGGACGCTCTGTTTGGGCGTGGGAGTGGCTGCAATGACACATGCCGGGGATACCGTGCGGGCCTACATCGGAACCTACACTCAGAAGGGGAGCGAAGGGATCTATGTCCTCGATCTCGATCGCGAGACTGGCAAGGTCACCGAAGCCCGTGTCGCGGCCCCGACCAAGCAGCCATCGTTCGTCGCGATCCACCCGAACCGCAAATACCTGTACTCCGTGAGCGAAGTCGACTCGGTCGAGGGCAAGAAGGGCGGCGGCGTTTCGGCGTTTGAGATTCAGGCCGACGGAACGCTCAAGCACCTCAACAGCGAGATCACCGGCGGCGGAGCCCCCTGCCATCTGGTCGTCGATCCGACGGGCAAGAACCTGCTGATCGCCAACTACTCCGGCGGCAGCGTGGCCTGCCTCCCGATCAGCGACGACGGCTCACTCAAGCCCACCAGCAGCTTCGTTCAGCACACCGGAACCAGCGTCGACAAGGGGCGACAGGAAGCTCCGCATGCCCACTCGATCAATGTCGACCCCACCGGCGACTACGCCATGGTCGCCGACCTGGGCCTCGATAAGGTGCTGGTCTACAAGCTCGATCCCGACAAGGGACAGCTGACCCCGAACGAGCCGCCATCGACTTCGACCAAGCCGGGCGGCGGACCGCGGCACTTTGCGTTTCATCCCAGCGGGAAGTTCGCCTACACCAACCTCGAGATGACCAGCGAGGTCACCACCCTGCTGGTCCAGACCGGCGGAGTGCTGGCCGGAGTCCAGACCCTCAGTACCCTGCCCGACGGCAAACCGGTTCCCGGGAACTCTACAGCTGAGTGCCAGGTCCACCCGAGCGGCAAGTTTGTCTATGTCTCCAATCGCGGGCACAACAGCCTGGCGATCTATCAGGTCGACCCGCAGAAGGGGACCCTGACCCACACCGGCAACCAGTCGACCGAAGGGGCTGTGCCTCGCAACTTCTGCATCGACCCCAGCGGCCAGTACATCCTGGCTGCGAATCAGGACACCGACAATGTGGTGGTCCTGAAGGTCAACCTGGAGACCGGAGCCCTGACCCCCACCGGGAGCCAGGCCAAAGTGCCAACGCCAGTCTGTGTGAAGTTCTGGACCGCGAAGTAGTTCATCGCTGACAACATCATCGAAAGCCCAGGGGTCGCAACCCCTGGGCTTTTTCATGAATTGACGTGAACCACAACCGTACGATTCGCGTTTCCCTCCGAGTCCCCGCCCCACTGGAGATCTCCATGCAACTCTTCTCGATCGGCTTCTTCCCACCTCAGCTTCGCGAACTGGCGGGCTTGCTGTTCATCGTGGTCGGCTTTGTCTTGAATCTCCTGCTGGCCTTGGGCGTCTACTCCGAAGCCAGCCGCCGTCTGATGCGCGGAAACCAGGTCTGGTTTGTCGGTCCCGGATTATGGAGCTTTGCCACCTTCGTCGGGGGAATCACCACAGCTGCCATCTACTGGGCCATGCATCACTCGACCCTGGCCCCGATTGAGTCCACCGAGCCGGAGTGACCGAATTCAATTGCTCCCCGGCGACCCGACGCGATACGATAGAAACAGTTCATTCTCGCGGGGCAGAATCGATGCGTCTCCTACTCAACTGCTGCATTCTCGTTCTATTTGGCATCTCGGCAGCCTGGTCCGAGGATGACCTGGAACTGATCAAGGCCAAAGCGGCCTATGAGGATGTCGTCGCCAAACAGAAGGACCTGCTCAAGACAGCCTTCGAACGCGAAGTGATCAAGATCGCTCGCACAGGAAAGCTGAATCTCGTCGAGGAGATCAAACTCGAGCAGTCCACGTTTTTGGAATCGGGAGAGCTGCCCGAATCCGTCGGAATGAAGGTGCATGTCCAGAAGTACAAGAAGGCGGTCGACACGGCACGGGAGCGTCTCGAATCGACCTATGAGAAGCGCGTTATCGCCCTGACCAAGGCCGCGAAAGTCGACGAAGCCAAAGCCGCCCAGAACGAGCTCAAGAAGATTCTGAGTGGCACGACGGAAGACGCCGATCCACCTGCCCCGGAACCGAACAACGAACCGATTCCTCCGAATCAACCTGCTGCGGATGACCGACAGGCGATCGCTGTCGTGGGCGCGCTTTGGAAACAGGATGGAACATTCGGATCACCAGGAGATCAAACCCTGAACGCAGCTGATGTCGTACGGACTCAACTGTTCAGCAAAGGCCGGTTTGATATCAATGGCGTGACGCTGGGGAATCTCGACGGTCGTCCGGCTTCAAAGTCCCTCTACCTGCAGATGCAGATCTTCCGGAATCCCATCCATCTGCAGCTGACAGAGGGATCATCGATTGTCTTTGGAACACTGTCCCCCGCAGATGCCCGTAAGCCGGGGGTTCGGATGGGCAATACCCGGCTGGAGCTGTTCGAAATTGTTTGGAGGATTCGCGATGGAGAACTCCTCGCGGATCGGACGGAAGACGTGACGAAGCTCATGCAGGAGGGTCCCGTAAAAGTGGGCCATCCCACTTTCGAGGATCTGGCCCCGGGAAAATCGAAATCGGCTGTCTTCCGATTCCGCGCCGGACCACAGACCGTGGAGTTCACAGCCGCAGAACACTCAATGGTTGTGTTTCCGATGAACGCGGCGATCACCTACCCCGTCCCATGGGAAGCCATGAACGATGAGACACCGTTGAAGGTCGGATTCCAGAATGTGAAGTGGATGCTGGCCGATGGACGCGACGACAGCAATGTGACTCAGAAGGCAGCCGCTCTCCTCAACACCCGCAAGGCCGTCGTCTGCGACCAGACGACCTTTGGAAAAGTCGGTCAGACGAAGGAACCACGCGTTCTGGATTTGGACATGGTCGTCAACGACGCCAAGTTTCACTTGAGCCTGGCCGAGGGCTCGCATCTTTCGATCGAAAATGCCACCGAGCAGCAATTGCGTGCCGCCGGCGACCCGATTCCGGGAACTCCGGTCGTGATTGTCGATGTGTGGTGGACTCCGCTCAACGAAGGGGGAGGAATGTCCGGGACGGCGATGACCCAAGAGTTGTGGAAGCGCCCCTGCCGGATCGAACCACCGGTATTCGAAGACAAGACCAATCCGGGCCAGATCCGCAAGGCGGTGGTCCGCCTGCGAGTGGGAACACGCATCCTCAAGATCGGAGCGATGACCGGCTCGACGTTTGAGGTCATGGCGGAAGAACGGTTCGAACCCGGAACGTTTCAAGTGACAACCGATCCACCGACTGGGACTTACCCCCTGGAACTGCTGGCAAATGGAAAGTTTACTCAGGATCCGGGGGTGACCGGCACGTGGGAACAGGAAGCCAACGGACTCACGCTGACGTTCACCGATCAGAACTATGGCGATGTTCAGCTGAAGATCGTGGACCGTGACCACCTGACCGGGCAGAACACACATCGAAATGGCAAGCAGTGGGTCTGGTCGGCAGTTCGCACGAAGACGCCGGTCGCCCCCGAGTAGAACCTCACTGGCCCAGAACGCCCGCCACAGGTTGGGGATTCTGAAGAGCGGCACGGCGTGAGCCTGCCGAGTGGTGGCCGGTCTCTGTGGGGCAGTTCTGTGGTGCGTCAGTCGGGCTCTCGGGCGAACGTCTCGGCAGTCTGGCGCCGTGCCGCTCTTGGGGGACTCTCCGCAGCAGCAAGACACATTCCCGCGAACCACTAGAATACCCGTGTGTCCGCCAGTGTCTTCCGCTCCCCTGCTCCGAGTCTCGCTTGGCCCTGCCCTCTGATCTTGATCGCCGGATCTCCCACGCTCTGCATTGGGATCAGCACCGGCTCACGCGCGCAGCTCGCGGGCTGCAACAGCTGCACAAGCAAGGCAAGCCGACCGAAGCTCCGCTGCAGAAGCTGCTGGCTGATATCGAGAAGTCAGCCCGGATTCGCGACCAGCGGGCGGCCGATATTCCCCAGATCCAATACGACGCCGAGCTGCCGATCACAGCTCGCCGGGACGAGATCCTGGCGGCGATTCGCGACCATCAGGTGATCGTTGTCTGCGGCGAGACTGGGTCGGGAAAGTCGACTCAGCTGCCGAAGATCTGCCTCGAAGCCGGTCGCGGGGTCGCCGGGATGATCGGCCACACCCAGCCTCGCCGAATCGCAGCCCGCTCAGTGGCAGCCCGCGTGGCGGAAGAGTTGCAAGTCAAGCTGGGCCAGCAGGTCGGCTACAAGATCCGCTTCAACGACGTGTCGAGCCCGCGGACGCTGATCAAACTGATGACTGACGGGATCCTGCTGGCCGAGACACAGAACGACCGGTTCCTCGACCGGTACGACACAATCATCATCGACGAGGCGCACGAACGGTCGCTGAACATCGATTTTCTGATGGGGTACATCAAACGAATCCTGCCCAAGAGACCCGACCTGCGCGTGATTATTACGTCGGCGACAATCGACGCGGAGAGGTTTGCGGGATTCTTCGAGGCGCCGAGGGCCGAGGGCCGAGGGCCTAGGGCCAGAGCGGAGGGAGACCGACAGCCGCCGAGTCCATCAGACACTGCAGCCACCCTCACCCCCAGCCCCTCTCCCGAAGGGAGAGGGGAGCCAGAAGGTTCCGCTGCTGCTGCTGCTCCCCCCTCTGGCCATCCGCCATCCGCCCCCCACCATCAGCCCCCAAAAAACCAAGAACCAGGAACCAAGAACTCTTCCGTCCCTCAACCCTCAACACTCAACTCTCACCCCTGCCCCTGCCCCGTCCTCCTCGTCTCCGGACGCACCTATCCCGTTGAAGTCCGCTACCGCCCGCCCGTCGTCGAGGACGAAGACGAGATCGACCTGCCAGCGCTCGTCGGCGATGCCGTCGACGAGCTGAGCGGCGAAGGCAACGGCGATATCCTCGTCTTCCTGCCCACCGAGCAGGAAATCCGCGAGGTCGCCAAGACACTCGGCGGGCGTGGACGGCGGGGTGAACTGCTCGACATTCTGCCGCTGTATGGTCGCCTCTCCGAAGCCGAACAGAACCGCATCTTTCAGCCCTCGAAGAACCGCCGCGTCGTGCTGGCCACCAACGTGGCCGAGTCGAGCCTGACCGTGCCCGGCATTCACTACGTCGTTGATACCGGCACCGCCCGCATCAGTCGCTACGCCCCGCAGTCCAAGGTCCAGCGGCTGCCGATCGAGGCGATCTCGCGGGCCAGTGCTGACCAGCGCAAAGGCCGCTGCGGCCGCATCGCCCCCGGCATCTGCATCCGTCTGTACAGCGAACGCGACTTTAGCGAGCGCGAGGCCTACACCCCGCCGGAGATCCTGCGGACCAACCTCGCCTCGGTGATCCTGCAGACCAAGGCCCTCCAGCTGGGCCATCTGGCAGATTTCCCGCTGCTCGACCCACCGCCTGCCTCAGCCATCCGCTCCGGCGAACGCACGCTGTTTGAACTCGGCGCGATCGACGAGAACGACAAGCTGACGCCGATCGGCAAGACCCTCAGCCAGTGGCCCGTCGACCCCGGTGTCTCCCGCATGATCCTGGCGGCCGATGAAGAACAGTGCCTCGAAGAGGTCCTGATCATCGCAGCTGCACTCGAGATCCGGGACCCGCGCGAACGCCCCGTCGACAAGCAGCACGCCGCCGATCAGGCCCATGCCAAGTTCGCCGACGAGCGGTCGGACTTCATGTCTTTTCTGAAGCTGTGGGACTTCGCGCGCGAGCAGGAAGAGAAGCTCTCGCGCGGGCAGTTCCAGAAGGCCTGCCGCCAGAACTTTCTATCGTCTCTGCGAATCCGCGAGTGGTACGACCTGACTCGGCAGCTCAAACAGCTCGCCGAAGAACACGGCCTACAGATGCGGCCCCGCAAGAACAACGCCGAGGCGATCCACCGCGCGATTCTCGCCGGGCTGCTCTCGAACATCGCCCTCAAAGGCGAGAAGAACGACTACACGGGTGCGGGCAACCAGCAGCTCAATCTGTGGCCGGGCTCGGTCGCCTTCAAGAGCAAGCCGCGCTGGATCGTCGCTGCGGAGCTGGTCGAAACGACCAAGCGTTACGCCCGCGTGATCGCTCCTGTCGACCCGATGTGGATCGAGCGGCTGGCGGTCCACCTGGTCAAGCGAAACTACTCCGACGCCGCGTGGGAGTCGCGGTCCGGGGCCGTGATGGCCACGGAGCGTGTCCTGCTGTTCGGCCTCCCGATCGTCACGGGCCGAAGGGTGCGGTACTCCAGCGTGGAACCCGAGCTATGCCGCAAGTTGCTGATCGAGCACGTGCTGATCCAGGGCGATTACCAGGGGCCCGAGCTGTTTCACCGGCACAACGCGGCTCTCAAAGAAGAGCTGTCCGACTGGCAGGCCAAGCTGCGACAATCGCAGCTGTTCGCCAGTGAAGAGGCTCAGTTCGCGTTCTTCGACTCCCAAGTTCCGAAGGACGTGTGCGATGTCCACGCCCTCCGCAAGTGGCTCAAGTCGGTCGAGAAGACCCAGCCGCACGCTCTGTGCCTGACCCGCGAAGTGCTGCTCGACAATCCGGATATCGCGATGCCGGAGCACGCCTTCCCGGACGAACTGGCGGTCGGCAAACTCAACCTGCCCGTCGAGTACGCGCTCGACCCGGGTCAGGAGTCGGATGGCCTCACAATCACGGTCCCCCGAGCTGGCATCGGACAGCTCTCTGCCGAACGCCTCAACTGGCTGGTGCCAGGGCTGCTCGAAGAGAAGGTCGCCGCTCTGATCAAGTCGCTGCCCAAGGAGCTGCGGCGGCTGTTCGTCCCGGTTGGCGATGTGGTCAACCAGATCAAAGGCGATCTCAAGTACGGCGAGGGGAGCCTGACCGAACAGCTCGCAGCCGCTCTGCGGCGGGTCTCGGGCGAACATGTCCCGGTCACCGCATTCGAAGAGGCCCGCGTGCCCGACCACTTGCGGATCAACATCCGCATGGTCGATGACGAGGGAGCCGTCATCCAGGAGAGCCGCGATCTGGCCCAGCTGCAGCGCGGGGTGCGTTCGCAGGTTGCCAGCAGCCCGGCGACGCTCAGCGAGAAGCAGTGGAGCCGCGAGGGGATCACCGACTGGACCGACTTCGACCTGCCTGCCGAGATCACGATCAACCGCGGCGGGATCGACGTGCGGGCCTTTCCGATGCTGGTCGACCGAGGCGAATCGGTCGCGCTGGCGCTCTCGATGGATGCGGCGCATGCCGAGCGCGAGACGCGACGGGCCCTCGTGCGGCTGCTTCTGATCGCCGAATCGAAACGCGTCAAAGAGCAGGTCGACTGGATCCCCCGGTTCCAGCAGATCTGTGTCTTTGCGATGACGCTGCCCGATCACAAGGAGTTCAAACAGCACGCCCAGTGGCGGCTGGCGGAACGGGCTCTGGCCTTCGACGGTCCCCTGCCCCGCAGCAGCACACAGTGGCGCGAGACCCTTAAACGGGCCCGAGCCCAGATGACGATCGCCGTGCAGGAACTCTCGAAGCTGCTCGAACCGCTGATGGTCGCCTACCACCAGACTCGCAAGGTGATCAACCAGCAGACCGGCTCGGCCCTGCAGTACGCCATCGACGACACGCGGTCCCAGCTCGAATCCCTCTTCGCCCCCGGCTTCCTCAGCCACGTCCCCTGGCCCTGGCTGGCCCAATACCCGCGCTACCTGCAGGCGATCCAGATGCGCTGGCAGAAGATCACGAGCGGCGGCTCGCAAAAGGACCGCAGCGCCTTCGGCACCATCGCCCCGCACTGGGACCGCTGGAAACAAACCGTCCAGCGCAACACCGGCCGAGCCGACTTCGACCCATTCACGCCGCAGGTCCGCTGGCTGATCGAAGAGTCCCGCGTGGCTGCGTTTGCCCAATCACTCGGCCTGGGCGTGGCCGTCTCGGAGCAGAAGCTCCAATCGGCCTGGTCCGCTCTGTCGACTCACTAAACTGTAGGACGGGCTCCCTGCCCGTCCCGAGATCACTGTCCGCAGCAATCTCTGTAGGATGCATCGGCCAGAACGTTCGACATGAGCGGCATTATGGACGTCCACTCGATCGAGGGGGCGATGTCACAGGTTTTTGATGTGCGATGCCAAGCGATCAACAAAGACTCGCAATTGCGATACAGGCACCACAGCTTCAAATCCACTTGCGTCTTTGAAGCTGAACGCTTCGACTTGGCCATGCGCTGGCACAGGGCGGAAGCGGAAGTGAGCGACAGAGTTGCGAAGGCGCCAGACTAGCCCCCTGAGGTTATGAGGATCTTGGTTCGACTTATGGGCGATCCCGAACGACTTGACGACGGAAGGCTCAATGCCCCACTCTTGAAAACGTTCAATTGGATCCGGCGGAATCTCAGCCAAGCACGACTCCTTTGGGACGACCAATAGACCGAGCAAACAGTTCAAGAGGAGGGTAGCGTCGAACGGCCCACGGTACTCGCGAACAAGCAGCAGGCTGCGCTCAATGAAAGCTCGCTCGAAGTCTGAGTTGAAGCTCATGTTCAGTGCTCGGTTGTGACGCCTAACGATTGAGCTCACCCGCTCGTGGAGGCTGGCGGAGCCAGTCGTAGCGAGCCGGGTGCAGCGAAGGGATAGCCGTCACTGGTGCGCCATGTATCCGGGCACGTTGGCGTTTAACTTGCGGAAGTGAACTGCCTGCACGTGCGCGGCAATCGCAGCCCATGGCTGAGCAGAGACTCTATTAGTCTTTGGAATACGCACGGTAATGGTCCTTTGATCTGGCCCAGGCTGCTTTGTGAAGTCCTTCAACAACAGCCAATAGGCTTCTCGATCGGCGGCGACATACTTGACCAGCATCGCGACTTCGAGCATCCCGCGAAGTAGCACGAGAGTAGGAACGTCAAGCCGAACGGTGATCCACTCCGGGGAGTCACTACGATCCGATGCCTTGAGTTGGATGATCAGTTGCTGGCCATTCACCAGTCCTTTGGCCGATAACCCAACCCGAAGGTCTACACCGTAGTCGTGTTGTGGTCGATCACAAGTCCACCCAGGCGGAAGGTGCTGGCGCAGGAACGCCTCAGACTCGTCCTCTAACTCGTGTTCCCGTGGACGCTGTGGAAGTCGTGGTGCCATAAAGGAGGGGCCTCGTGACGTATAACAGATATTCGACCGCCGAAGTACGGTAGAACTTTACCGCAGTTTGGCGGTGCAGCATGACTTGTCAATCTTGACGCGCCAGAATCTGAAAGGGGTTGCGACGGATCGCTGGTCGGATTCCATTGCGACACCGCAGTTGGCCGACTGCTATGCCGCCGTCTTCACAAACTCGGTTTGACGCTAAACAAGCCAATGCAGGGGCCGCTGGTTGCGTAGGCGCGAATGAAAAGGACGATTCGGGCGGGGTGGCCCAGACGCTGCTTTGAGCGTCTGGGTTGTGAAACAACAAGAGGCTATAGAGGTCACGCTCGCCTTTCAACCCCTCTTGTTCCTGCGTCACCCAGACATCCAAAGCGATGTTTGGGCCACTCCGCGTCAGCCTCCTGGACTCTGAGCGCTGCGTTCGAAGGCAGCACGGACTTCTTCAAACATCGCCCGGTACATGGCTCTGTCCGCAATGACCGGGTCGAGACCTTCTGCATGGAAGACGGTGTCCGTGAACTTAGCAACGGACTTGGGTGGGCAAGTCCGGAGTCGTGCGTGCCACAGCGGAGGCAGGCAGAAGCCGTACTTAATGCAGAGGACACCCAAGACCGTCACCACTTCCGCCTCTGAAATGACCTCGTAATCGTCGTTTATCGGGGCGATGCGGCTCATGTTGCTCCTAACAGCGGGGTGGCCAATTCACCCGTGGGATGGGCCCCTTTGGCCCGTCCTGAGTCCTGAAAAAGTCGCTGGACTCTCCGAGTCCAGTGGAGCCCACTCGTCTGACACGGATTCAGTGATCCGTAAATACGGCTTGCTGATCACGCGGGCTTCAGCGATTTCGGAGAAATCGCCGACAGGGAACCTCACGCCAGGATCTCGTGAATCGGCTCGACCTCTTCGACCCCTACCAGCTTCTGATTCAGCCCACCAAAGAAGTAGCTCAGCCCGTTCGGATCAAGCCCCATCTGGTGCAAGATCGTGGCGTGCAGGTTCTTGACAGCCAGACGGTTCTCGACGGCCTTGCTGCCCAGTTCGTCGGTCGTGCCGTAGCTGGTGCCGCCCTTGATGCCTCCGCCCGCCATCCAGGTCGTGAAGCCGAAACAGTTGTGGTCGCGGCCGGTCCCCTTGGCGTACTCCGCCGTCGGCTGGCGACCGAACTCGCCGCCCCAGACGATGATCGTCTTCCCCAGTAGCCCGCGTTGCTTCAGGTCGGTCAACAGCCCAGCGATCGGCAGGTCGGTCTCGCCGCAATGCAGGTTGTGGTTGAACTCCATGTCGCTGTGGGCGTCCCAGTTGTCGTCGTTGTGTGCTCCGCCGGAGTAGATCTGCACGAACCGCACCCCGCGTTCGACCAGCCGCCGCGCCAGCAGGCATTGCTTACCGAACGCAGCTGTCTTGGGATTATCGAGGCCGTACAACTTCTGCGTCGCTTCGGTCTCTTGAGAGAGGTCAACCGCTTCTGGAGCGTGAGCCTGCATCTTGTAGGCCAGTTCGTAGCTGGCGATCCGGGCTGAGAGGTTCGAGTTGTCTCGCCGCGGTGCCTCGTGCTCTTCGTTAGAGACTCGCAGCTCGTCGAGCAGCCGCCGCTGGGCTTCTTTGGTCAGTCCCTGCTGCGGCGCCAGATCGAGAATCGGGTTCCCCTGCGAACGCATGACGGTCGCCTGGTACGTGGCCGGCATGTAGCCGCTCGACCAGTTCTTCGGTCCGCTGATCGGGCCGCCGCGCGGGTCGAGCATCACGCAGAACCCCGGCAGGTTCTCGTTGACCGTCCCCAGCCCATAGTTCAGCCACGAGCCCAGACACGGGCTGCCGCTCAGGATCTTGCCCGAGTTCATCATCAGCATCGCCGACCCGTGAATCGGGCTGTCCGCTGTCATCGAGTGCAGGAAGGCGATGTCGTCGACCTTCTGGGCCAGGTTCGGAAACAGGTCGCTGACCCACTTGCCGCACTCGCCGTACTGCTTGAACTTCCAGCGCGGCTCAACAATCCGGCCTTCGTTCTTGTGCCCGCCGCGACCGAACGTCTTGACCTGCACCGTCTGGTTGTCGCGGCCGTACATGTCGGGCTTGTAGTCGAACGTGTCGACCTGACTCGGCCCGCCGTACATATAGAGGAAGATGCAGGCCGTCGCGTCCGGATCATGATGCGGAGCCTTCGGAGCCAGCGGGTTCTTGTACTCCGCCAGATCGTCGCCCTGCGCCGCCCCGCTCAGCAGATCCTGCCCCAGCATCGAAGCCAGCGCCACAGCTGGAAACCCGCAACCGGACTCCCAGAGCATTTCACGACGGGTACGACCACAGAAGTTGGGACGGGACATGAGTGGACCTCACGAAGGACACGTGTGTGAGGGAGATCATATCAACCCTCGTGTTTGTAAACAATCCTAACTAAGTGGATTCAATGGTAGGACGGGCTTTCCAGCCCGTCCCATTCGCGGGGTCGAGGTCATAAGGCAGCGACCTGTCCGCCCCCCGCGCCTGGCCCCCAGCGACCTCGAAAATCGTCACCCCGAGCGGGACGGGCTGGAAAGCCCGTCCTACTTCACTGTCGGCGATTTCTCCGAAATCGCTGGAACGACGTAACCGAAGGAGTCAGCGTATCGTCACCCCGAATGCCCCAGAAACGCCTGGGGACACCGGCTCCGGATGTGAGGCTGACCACGCCGACGCTCCTAAACAGTCGAATCGAGTGTGGCACGCCCTGACCAACGTGCAGGGCATGAGAGCCGATTCAGTGGTCCAGCTAACCTTCCAAAGAGCCACGCCCTTTCGCAAAGCCTTCAGGGCGTGCCACCCGAGCCGCTGGTCCATCAGCAGGTTCGCCTTGAAGCCATACCTTTACTCGTGAGGGGCAAGGAACTTGAACGGCTCGCTCTTCTGAAAGTTGGCCGTCTGATCACCGATCACGTTGGGATTGCCCGCCAATACCAGCTTGCGGACGCCAGAACCGGCCTGGAAATCGATTTCGTCGAGCTTCACCCAGATCGCCCCCGGGCTGTTGGTGTCTTCATAGTAGTAGACACGATTCTTCTGGTCGGAGACTGTTCGCCAGAGGGTGGACGACAGATTGGGAGCACCCTTCTTGCGAATGCCACGCGGGACACTGACGTTGCGCATCACACTGAATACAGCTGCCACGGCTTCACGAGCATCGGACGTTTGCAGACAATGATTGATGTAGTAGTTCGCCCTGGCAAATCGGTCGGCGGCCCGTACTGTTCCGGGCAGCATCACAGCTCCGTCGAACTCTTCCCAATACTCGTTGATAGCCAGCTGCTTGTCGTAGATCGGAGAATTCGTCATCACCTGATACTCCTTGCTGTGATGGATCATCAGCTTCCCCTGCACATACTCGAAAATCGCCGAATCGCCGCTCGGATCGGAAATCGAGAGGTGGACAGTCCCACTCATGCCATTTGGTGCGACGACGGGAACAACTCGGAAGGCATCCTTCTCCACTTCGGCGACGGCATCATTGACTGTCGCAAAGTTGTCGAGCAGATACTGGGCCCAGGCCGTAATGCACACTCCCGGACGTTTGTCACCTGCTGCGGGGTACTCAGACTCGGCGAGGTACAACAGGTTGGCAACCAGACCCTTCTCATTCATGCCATCAGCGCTGCCTCCTTCATAGACCGAGGCCACGACACTGCCGTATTTGCTGGTCCATTCCAGTGAACCTTTCCCGAGTCCACCATCCCGTTTCATACCGCGAGGGAAGACCCACAAATTGGTTTGCATGTCCTCCACCCAGTCCATCGAACGACCGGTGACCGTCTGCAAACCTTCACCAAAGTAGACGGCCCGAGTACACCCGACCGCGTCGGGGATCGTTGAGGGAAAAATGGTCACGACAACGGTCACCAGCAGCAGACACAACACTTTCGGGCGAATCATGATGAATAGCCTGGGAGAGATAGGGAGGGATTGGCCGAGACATCGCGTTGGATGTCTGGGTGACGAAGGAACAAGAGATCCTGCAGGCATCGCATCAGCTCACCCACTGGATCGGAATCCCCACAGCTCGCGTTTCAATGTACCAGCCAATCGAACCTCACCGCCACTGCACCAGCTCGGTCGGTAGGACAGACAATCTTGTCTGTCCCACGCCTTCAGAGATCACATTCTCTCGCTCATCGTGGGGCATGCATGATTTCCTACCCTACCTACCAACTTTGTTGACGCAACTCAAGATATTTGGACGCCTTACTCCATGGTCGCGAACCCTCACCCCCAGCCCCTCTCCCGGGGGGAGAGGGGAGCCGGAGGGAGACTTGCCGCTTTAACTGAACCGCACGTGCGGGATCTCACGCCGGCGTTCCAGCCGACGGGCGATCACTTGCGACATCCGGTCGGCCGCTTTGGCCACCCCGGCCAGCGGGTGCAGCTGGGTTTCTTTGACGTTCAGCCGCGCTCCGTCTTTCAGGGACACGAGGATGCGGCATTCCTGGTCGACGCCCCCTTTGGGGCCGTTGGTATCGCGGAGAGTCACCCGCACCGCGTCGATGTCCGATTCAAAGCGGGACACCGCAAAGTCGACGAGCCGGACAATCGACTCCTGATCCGCCTCAGGCAGTTTGCCGGTCAGGTTGCGAATGGTCATTCGCATGACAGCCACCCTTTCCAAACAGGTCGTTGAAATGCGAGGCCGGTGAGGGCCTCGCGGAATCGTTCCTCCGAGAGCTCTCTATTCAGTTATACGCACGCAGCGAGAGTCGGATCAAAGAAAATCGAAACCGATTTTCGCCGATTGTCGGACCTTCCAGAAGCTGTCAAAAACCACTCGATTCTGCCAACTTGGGATTTCTCCCCGGTCCATGGCACGCTGCGATAAGTCTCAACAAGTGCCCGGAGTTGGAGCAGGCTCGGTTCCGTCGCACAGGATCAGCTGGTGGCACTCGGTCCACGTCGGCGGTTCCGACTTATCCGCCAGCTCCCGAATCACCCGCTCCGGGACGGAGCGCTGGCGGCGTCTGGCCCGGTCGAGAATCACCGGCAGCGGCGGCTCAAGGTAAACCAGTTCGACCCGCGCGTGGTAGTCCGCAAACAGGTCGATCCACCGCTGGCGAGTCTGCTTCAGCAGGTTCGTCGCATTGAACGCGAAGTCGGTCTTTGATCGCAACAACTCGCGGCAACGTTCGCGGGCCAGTTGGATCACCTCGCCCTGATTGTCGGTCGGGCCCACATCGAGTTCGCCTCGCAGATCGTCCAGCGAGACCATCGGCAGTTCGCCGCGCTGCCGTGACAGCCACGTGTCCTTCCCGCTCCCCGGCAGGCCCGACATCATGGTGACCGTGCAGGAAAACTCTTCGTGCGGAACATAGTGTAGATTCGGCTCGGCCTGCCGATAGAACAGAAACCGGGCGTGATCGTTCGCGAACGCATACGGGTGAAGAAAGCAGCTGTGCTCTTCGGCCATCAGCTGCCAGTAGTGCAGATTCTCCTCGGGCCGGGTCATTGAGTCGGTATCCCGGCCTCGTGTATCGGCCAGAGCGAACAGATACAGCAGCCTATTGTTCACCAGCCATGACAGCTGGATGACCTCTTGCGCGGGATCGTTCTTCTCCAGCAGGAAGGCCGGTCGACCATGATAGCGAACGAGTCGGGTGATCTCCTCGCGCGTGGCCAGATCGCACCCCAGATCGCGCAGGACGCTCCGCACCAGATGCTCACCCTTGACCGCATGCTTGGGAGAGGTGATCCGTCCGGTGTCGGGATCAACCTGCGAGGTCAACGGCTTGGCCGCGTCATGAAACAATGCGGTGAACGTTAGCAGCATCCGCTCGTGAGCCGACAGCCCCGGCCACTCCTCAAGTTGGAGCAATTGCTGACAGACCATCTGGGTATGAGTCCAGACATCCCCCTCCGAATGCCACTGAGCATCCTGAGCGCAAGCCGCCATCGCCCGGCACCAAGGCTGGGTCTCGGCCCAAGCCAGGATGTCGTCGAGTGAGGTCTGGGAGAGTTGTTGCCAGGTCATTGGTTCTCGACCACTCAGCGTTTCATCGAATCGATCGACCACTGTTGCCGTCAAGTGTCACGACATCGGCGAAGCCGAGGTAGCGTGTAGCCGTTGGCGTGAGCCAATGGCTTGAGATCGCCGAATTCACACAAGCCGCGAAGCGGTGACAGCAGATTCACCCCGTGTGTTCGCTTTCGAAGAGAAACTGTTCTTCAAATTCAATTCCATGCCGTTTCAGAAACTCAATGTATTCATCACGAAACGAACGGCTGCGGTGATGTTCTTGTTGATTTTGAATGTAGACCTGCACAGTATCGATATTCGAATAACTGACCGTGAAAGCGCCGTATCCCTTTTGCCATTCGAACTTTTCCGTAGAGAGATGTTCTTCGTTGACCCATTTCGCTGAGTTGGCCTTGATGTCGCGAAGGACATCAGAGACCGCTTTGGAGGGTGCCAGATTCACAAGCAAGTGAATGTGGTCTTCGATTCCGCCGATCTGAATCAAGTGACCACTCTGTGCGCGAATGATACCACCGATATACTCGTAAAGACGTTCGCGGAAAACTGGGCGAATGGATGGGCGACGAAATCGGGTTCCGAACACAATGTGGTAGGTAAGGCGATGAAATGAGCCCATTCGGTTGTCGCTCCCACTGTCGCCGCTTCGCGGCTACGGTTCATCTGGCGTTTGAGTTTCCATGAGCTGACGCTCATGGCTACATGCAGTCGCGGCTTCGCCGCTGCACACTGGGCCTTAGTAGCATACCATCACTCCCAAATATCCACCCCCGCCGCCAACCCATTCGGCACCATCGCCTGATGCTGCCAATGCGAGCTCTGCTTAATCTTCTCCACAAACTCGGGCCGTACGAACTTGGCCCGTCCGGTGACGACTCCGTTCGCCTCGGTTCGCAGGTACAGCCCCTCCATCAGATTATCGGGACGCCCCGTCAGCGGGTTGTCGAACTGGCTGTCGAACTGCGACGGGCCGATCAGCTGTTCGAGTTTCGCTCGCGGCAGTGATCCCGTGTGGATGACCGGCACCGTTTGGATTCCGGAGCCGGCCAGCAGCGCCAGACGCTGCTGCAGATCGAGGAACGCCTGCAGCTGCTTGTCGTAGATGTCGAACTCGTAGAAGTAATGCGACAGCTGGCGATAGGCGACCGAGTGTCGGGCGTAGAGCCATTCGCCGAACAGGATGTAGCGGTTCTCCAACCGCTGCTCCAGCACGTCGCGTTTCACAGCCACCCACTGCTTGAACAGATCGTACTGCGGGTGCATCCCCTCCGTGATGAGATGACCCCGGCATTGCAGGACCAGTTCTCCCTCGTCCGAGAAGTGCAGCCCGACGTTGGTCCCGTCGAGTTTCTCTTCCACGATCAGCGAACCATCCGCGATGAACCGAATCGACTCGGCTTCGCCCAGATGTTTGTCGTCGTCCGTCCCCTTCGACCCAAACAGGTGCGGAGTCCGAGGGTACTTGATGAAGTCACCATGTGAGGCACCCATCGAACTGCTCCTGAGGAATGAAACGCTCTGCCCGGTTGTTCGCGCCAGTGGGAGGAGGACAATTCAACTTTGGAAAGGTTCGTCTGTGCGCGAGGGCTTCTGCGCGAAGACCAGACGGCAGAATTCTTACGAATTCTGCTACCGGTCGTTCCCCAGCTTCTTGAGCTCCGTTTCAATTCGCCTCAGCCCCTCATTCACGGTCACGAGCGGGCGGTACCCAAAGTCCCGCTGGGCCGCGGCGATGGAGTAGCTGTGTGACTGGCTCAGCTGGGCGGCCAGGAAGCGGGTCATGCGGGGTTCGGACTCGATGCGGAGTGTGCGATAGGCCAGTTCCAGCCCGGCTCCGATCGCGCGGGCGACGCGCGCGGGGATTTTCTTTCTCACCGGGGGGAGTCCCGCGAGAGTCAGCAGCCGGTTCACCCAATCCCACAGCTTCACGGGCTCGGGCTCGTTGATGAAATAGGCCCGCCCGCCGCAGGGTGCGGTGTCGCTCAGGGCATCGCACGCCTGCAGGTGGGCGGCGGCGACGTTCTCGACATAGGCCATCGAGATCTCGTTGGTCCCATCGCCGACTTGCCTCAGCTGGCCGGACTTGGCCCGCTGAATCAACCGGGGGATCAGATGGTTATCGCGCGGCCCCCAGATCAAGTGCGGGCGAAGCGCGACAGTCAGCAACCGGCCCGGCGCGTGGGCCTGTAAGACCGCTTGCTCAGCCAGAGCCTTCGTGTGGGGATAAGCACACAGGTAACTGGCGGGGTACGGGAGTGACTCATCCGCCAGACGATGCTCGGTGCCGTCGTAGACCACGCTCGGGGAACTCGTGAAGACCAGCTTGCCAACGCCAAACTTCTGGCAGGCCGCAATCACCAGCTGGGTCCCGACTGTGTTGATCGAGTGGTACCCCTCCCACGCGCCCCAGATCCCGGGCTTGGCGGCTGTGTGAAAGACCGCATCGACGCCTTGGCATGCTCGCTCAACTACGGTCGCATCGCGAATGTCACCGACGATGCACTCCACGCTGAGAGCTGCGAGTTCGGGAGAGGGACTACGAGACAACACCCGCACCCGGTCCCCCCGCGCGAGCAGCTGATCGACGATGTGCCGACCGAGGAAGCCTCCTCCGCCGCCGGTGACAAGTGAGAACATGGGGAACAAACCTGTCGTAGCCACGTTCGCCAGAACGTGGGAATCATCGCGGTTGAGTGTTGCTCACCCACGCTCTGGCGAGCGTGGCTACGTTAGTACCAAAGCGTTGCGAGTTGGCGGCGGTAGCTGCTGGTCGTGACGACATCGGTCATCGTGGCCAGGATCTTCAGCAGCGCCTCCTTGGCCTTGTCACGGACGGGGCCAGCTCCGTTTTCGATTACTTCAAGGCAGGTGTCAAGGGCCTCGGTGTTCTTGCCGACACCGGCCAGTGACTCGGCCAGATGGACCTTGGCTTCAAAGTCAATGGGATTCGCGGCGACCAGCTTGCGGGCCTGCTCGACGGAACCCGACTCCTCAGCAGCGGCGTGGAGTTCAATCTTCGCCTTGAGACCTTCAGCTTCCGGTTCGAGGTAACCGCGTTTCTCCAGCTCCTCAATCAGCTGACTCGCCTCCTCGTACTTCTCCTGAGCCACCAGCACGCGGCCCAGGCTGATCTTCACTTCATCAGCCGTCGGAGCCAGCAGGAGGACCTCGCGGTACTTGGCTTCCGCTTCCGAAGGAACTGTGGCCTCCAGCTCCATCGCTTCGACCATCAACCGCTCGATGGGGGAAGGCAGAATCCGCTCGATGAAGCTGCGGACTTCGGCCTCGCCCTGGGCTCCCTGAAACCCATCGGCGATCTGGCCCTGCTTCACAGCCACGACCAGCGGGATCGACTGCACGCCAAAGACCTGAGCCAGTTCGGGCTGCTTCTCGGTATCGACCTTGGCCAGGATGAACTGCCCTTTGTACTCCTGAGCCAGCTTCTCCAGGATCGGAGCCAGCTGCCGACAGGGAGCACACCAGGTCGCCCAGAAGTCGACGACCACCGGCACGCTCAGCGACCGCTCAATGACCTCGGTCTCGAAGTTCTCGGCGGTCGGTTCAATGATCCAGGGGCTGGCAGACATCGGCAGTGTTCCGGGGAAGGGTCGCAGGAACATTCAGTATAAGGTTCGACAGGTGGCAGGAGCAGTCTGCCACAGAAACCGCGACGACAACACGGTCGTTGGATTCGGTTAGCCGCCGGGCTCGCCCGACGTGCCCCGTGAGTCACCACCGCGTCAAGGGGGGGCATTCGCCACTTGAAGAAAGCCCAGCGAGCGGCCGGACGTCAGTCCCCCGTGCCATCCAGGACTCCCAAGATTGCGTTCACCGCCCCAAGTGGCGGGCGACAGCCCACGGCCTATGCCAAGCCTCAGACCGTGCTGCCCGCCCCGCTGCACTCTCAGGAGCCGAGCGAGCGGTCGAATTGGGACCGGAAGACAATCCGATTCTCGACACGCCGGCTCACCTTGTAGAAGTCTCAGGCGACCTGCTCCGGGCGATTGAGCTGGAAGCCCGAGCCTTCGATCGCGAGACCGATGCAGAGACCAGGAACCAGTTCCGCCGTGAACTGGAGGCCATGCAGGCCAGGAAAGCAGCGCGCATGAAATAGCCAGATCGACATTCAGCAGTTACGGAGCGGAGCGTCAATTTCGGCGTCGGCGCGCAACAAGAATCGTTCGGGTGACAGCAGCGCTGAGTCCTCCGTCTCCATCGGATACAGAGACTCGGACGGTTCGCGCCGACGTGCCTGGAGAGCTTGTGCTGAATGTCAGCGACTGAATCAACTTCTCAACCGCAGTCTTGGTAGCTGAGGCGTTGAATGTGATCACGAGCAAGTTCTTGTATCGTTGATACGTGCCAATCGGAAGTCCGGAATAGCTGATAGTCTTCGTCGAGTTATTGACGCTGATCTGCCCGAGCAAGGACCCGGTGAATCGGATTCCCAGCCGATCTCGCGTTGACGGCGGATTGACGATTTCCAACGTCAGCTGACCCGATTCGAAGTTCGGTGAATCACTGTCGGTCAACACTGCATTCTCGGCAATCAATATTGGATCGTCTCGCGTGATGTATTGGATGGCAGCATCCAGGCCAGAAATGACAGGGGCATTATTGACCGCAGTGACCTGAATCGTCTTCGAAACAAGGCCACTGGTACCACCGTCGCCATCGGTCACCAGAACTGTGACCGTTCGTGGGAGTGTCGACGGATCTTCCGATGTAGTCTGAAAGGTGAGGCAGCGCAGCACCGCTTGAACTGCCTCGACTGTGGCATTCGCGTTCCAGTTAACACTCAGCGTCGGGCCAGATGTGTAAGTTCCGACTTCAATACCACCGAATCGGACAGTATTCGTCAAACCGAGCGTAACACCGACTTGTCCAGGGTTCTCTCCCTGGTTCAGGATTTCCAGGAGGTCTGTGGCTGCCTCAACGTTCGTGGTCAGCTGCACGGTCAGCTGCCCGGAATTGAAATTTGAAGAGGTGGTATCAGCAAGTGTCACGTTGTCATCCAGAATGACTGGGGCAGAGTTTTCGGTGTAAGCGACGAGCGTATCCCACGCTTGAATCACGGGGGCTGTGTTCACCGGCCGCACAGTGACGGAGTAATCCTCGACCTCCCCATCATCGGCAGTTCCGGTCGGGGTCAGGCCGCCGACGGTACTCAAGCGGAATCTGGCAAAAGTCGTCCCAACGATCACATCGGGCGGGACGGAAAACGTCAAGCTATTCTGACCGGCGACGACGGACGTCGAAGTCAGTATCTGCTCGCCGGGGTCGGTCCAGTCGCCGTCATTGTTGAAATCCAGCCAGGCATCAAGTTTGCCCGAGCCCCCCGTGACCTGAACTGTGACTGTCGCGGCTTGGACACCGGCGCGGATCTTGCCCCAGAGAACTCCGTCTTCATCGTCTGTCGCTCCCACGGTGTCATCACCAACGGCGGTTGAAGAGTGGACGGCATCTGATTCTGCGTCTCGGATCGCCCCCAGAATCAGTCCGCTTGCCAGATGCCGCCCCCCGTTCTCGGAAAGAGTCGTCGCATAAGGAAGCGGTGCATCCCCGAAGTCGTAGTCGACAGTTCGGTAGTAGGTCGAGTCTGTTGCCGAAACGGAATTCCCCTGAGAATCTTCCGCCGAGACAGACGCCGAAATCCGGTGCGAACCCGCAGCTGCGGCTCCTCCCCCTTCTTACAGCCAGACTTCGCCGGGGTCGAGCAGTTTATTGCCGTTGGTGTCTCCCGTTTTGAAGACCGAGCTGAAGTCGTTGGAACCGTACGCTTGAATTCCCCCATCGGCCAGGGTGAATAGCCATCGCCCATCTGGCGAGACCTTGAGCCGACCGTTTCCGAATGCGCCGTTGCCGTTCCAATCGAACTGCGACTGGGGGTTGATCGTGGCAACTGCGGTCAGCGTGCGGGTACTATACGCCTCAATCGACCCATGTTGTCCCCCCGTCCATGCGAAGTATACAACGTCGCTGTTAGGGCTGTAGACTTGGCCAATCGGCAATGTTCCCGCATAGGTTCCAATTGTTGCCAGCAAGTTATTATTTGAATCGTAAATGCGCGTTCCGCCATATGAGGGCACGGCTAACTGACTGCCATCGCGGCTCACGCCGACCTCAAATGCAAACCAGTCCATCGTTGAACCGGTGAACGTTCCAGCGGATACGCGATAACGCCCGAACGGGCCGCTCGATATATTCGACTCGGCATATGCAATGGTTGAACCATCTGCCGATCGCGTGAGCATCGTGTCCTGTCTGACGGAATGAATCGTCGAAAAGGAATCGTCATTCAAATCGACCCGCCGGAGGGGAACCCAGCCGGACCCATTGAATGTCGAAGTGACCAGCAGTGCTGAGTTCCCTGCAAAGGCCACCGTGTAGGTTCCGCCTTCGTAAAAGGCTAACGGGAAACTGATCTGCCGCACGCTGTTGGTTCGCAGGTCCACGACATGAACTCGATTCGTACTGGGGCCAGCTGTCAAATCTGCAACGGCCAGAGTGTCCTGATCCCGAGAAATATCCATCCCTAGGAGTGAACCTCCCAGGTTCAGCGGTTGGAGGAACTGTTGTCGGGCCAGATCGTATCGCAGGACCTGCCCCGCGTCGGTCGAGATGTAGAGGAGTCTTCGCTTGGAGTCGTAGACAGTGTCTCGTCGTCCTGCTGCGGGAATGAAGCGGTAGATTTCGGTCAGGTAGGGCGCGAATCCATCTCCATTGTCGTCCGTTACCGCGACGTGCGATAGAGGCGTATCCCCGCTGTTGGTCACTTCATAGGTCCACCGAATCTGATCCCCGGTCCTAACGACTGGCCCCGGAGCCTGATCGGCTTTAACTCCGTTGATTAGAGCCGGTTTCAAAACCCTTCCACAACAACTTTCAGTTGGCAAGGCATTTGCATGAGTGTTGAGCAAAGGAGTGCTCAGTCATGCTCATCACGCTGTCGTGGTTTCCGTCCTATGGGCGGT
>JBIIOI010000140.1:0-3535 GCA_044337025.1 Planctomycetaceae bacterium | reverse complement strand
AGATCCTCATCCCGCCTAGCCCGGCTCTCGATGGCCTCGACACGATCACAGTCCTCACTCCAACGGACGCTTGGAAGCCTTTACTCCGAGAAATGCCTCATCAGGTTGCATGGCCTTCGAGCGATGGTCGACAGCCACCATTGTTCAGTCGGGGCGAGCAGCAACTGACTGTCAAATCAGAACGATCACGATGGGTCTTCCAATGCGCAGAGATTGAGAGCCAGCCATTTCATATCCGTACGGCGATTTCCGTAGATCGTTGGGAAGGTTATGGCGGAGTCATCTGGGGATTGAGGGAAGACCCAGACATATTTCCTGTTCCCGATATTCGATGTCTGGCCGTCGAGTTCATGCGAGGTGGCCCCAACGAGCCAGCCAAACTGGTCGCACTTAGTATGGTATTGAAGAAATACAGCTTTGACGATTTCCGAGTCACCAAACTCGGGATGATTGCAGTCACGGAAATTCCTCCGCCGACCGAGCTGGAAACGACGCTGGAAGTGGAAGTCCGATCAAACCACCTGATTGTCCGTTTTGGGGCTGGACAGCCCTGGCGCATCGTTGATACGTTGGATAATACAGCTTGGCTGCCACAGGGGCGCTGGGCAGTTGGGATCACCGGCCAAGGGTTGGGAGTATCCCTTCGAACTCTGTCAATTCGCAGTCTCCCGGGAGAATCACCTTGAGCCATTTCCAAATCACGCCTGAGGGAGTGTTTACAACGGCATCCGTCAGCGATGTGACGATCGTCGACCTGACTCACACCGTTTACGGCCCCTATCATGTTTATTCGCTCAACGTTCGCGCCAAAATTCAACCAGCGACCGCCTCTTCTGACGTCATTGGTCCCACCGCGTCGGTAACGATCAACACAGCAGTCTATTCACAATCGATGCAGAAGGAGACCGGTAATCCAGCGGACTACTACTATAAGACAATTAGTCCGATCAGCTTCGGGGGGCCCGCGGCCATCGCAGGTCCCATCAAAGCGCTTGTCAAAGCCACTATCCGAAATACGGAAGACTTCGAGGCCGAGAGCGCTCCCACGACACTTCCATAGGACGGGCAGAAAAGTCGCATTCTAAATACATCCACCCCAGCCTGAAAGTGTGAGGTTTTCCTCAGGCTTTCTCCGGGGAGCTGTACAGGGACGTTTCGATTTCAAATCGGCCGTGGTTGGCGAGCCACTCGAAGGTCTGGTCGACCAGTTCCGTAACCGTTCACGGCCGGTGGCGGAATTGGTCTATCGCTGCATGGCTGATTTGCGACACCATGGGGCATGTCGTACAGTCGCATACCGCCAGAGTTGGCACGAGAGATCGACGAACTCTCAGCCAAGGTCGATCGGCTGGAGCGAGAACTGGGGAATCGAAACAAGTTTTCTCGAGAGCTGTTCCATAACTGGCACCGCGCTCGCGATGGCACAATCGGACGCAGGACGTTCCTGAAACATCACCATCGCGTCTACGCCGAGTTCCACGAAGCCCTCGACAAGGGGACTCGCAGCTCGGACCGCGCCGCTGCGGGTCTGTGCACAAACCGATTCCACGGGTTTGAGAACCTGTGGCCGTTCGCGAACGATCCGCAGCTGCAGATCGAACCGACCAACAACGCCGCCGAACGCGCGCTCTGATCCAGCAGGCCCGCCAGCAACTGACGAGTTATCTCGGCAATAACCTGCACCGCACCGACTACCCGACCTGTGTGAGAAACGGCTGGCCGATCGGCTCCGGCCGCGTCGAGTCGGCGTGCAAAAGCGTAGTCGCCACCCGTCTGAAAGGCCCCGGCATGCGCTGGCGAGCCCGCGGCACCAACGCCCTGTGCCACTTGCAAGCCCTCTTCAAAAGCGAACGCTCCGCCTGGCAATCGTTCTGGTCCCGTGACCGAAAACCCACGAAACTCGCAGCCTGAGAGGAATTACCTACTTTCCTGACGCACAACCGGACGGAATTCCCCGGCAGTCTGCGTTTGACCTCTGTCCGCCAATCCCTCACGATGGGAGCGACACAGTTCCACATCGGGCCGGATCTGCATGAGTGAGATCAACAAGAAGACGCTGACCGAGCGCGACATCTGCACCAAGTTCATCAACCCCGCCCTCGACTCGGCGGGGTGGGATCTGACGCTGCAGATTCGGGAGCAGTATTTCTTCACGGATGGTCAGGTCCAAGTTCGTGGCAAGACCGTCAAACGTGGTGACCGGAAGTTCGTCGACTACCTGCTGTTCTACAAATCCAACATCCCGCTCGCTGTCATCGAAGCCAAGGACAACAACCACTCGATCGGGGCCGGGATGCAGCAGGGGCTGGGATATGCCGAATCCCTCGATATCCCCTTCGTGTTCAGCACCAACGGCGATGGGTTCCTGTTCCATGACCGGCTGGCCAAGTCGGGACCGGTCGAGCAGGAGCTGCGTCTCGATCAGTTCCCCTCCCCGGAAGCCCTCTGGCAACGTCGCTGTGAGGCCCTTGGGACGGCTCCCAAGTCGCTGCCGGTCATCACGCAGGATTACTACTCGGATGGCGGGAACAGGCCGCCCCGGTATTACCAGATGATTGCCATCAACCGCACGGTCGAGGCCATCGCCAGCGGGCAGAAACGCGTCCTGCTGGTCATGGCGACCGGCACCGGCAAGACGATGACGGCGTTCCAGATCATCTGGCGACTGTGGAAGTCCGGAGCTGCGAAGCGAATTCTGTTTCTGGCTGACCGCAACATCCTGGTCGATCAGACCAAGACGAACGACTTCAAGCCGTTCGGGAATGCGATGGTCAAGATCTCCAATCGCAAGATCGACAAGTCCTACGAGATTTACCTGTCGCTCTATCAGGCCGTCACCGGGACCGAGGAAGAGAGCAACATCTATAAGCAGTTCTCGCCTGACTTCTTCGACCTGATCGTCATCGACGAATGCCATCGAGGCAGCGCGGCAGAGAACTCGTCCTGGCGAGAGATTCTTGACTACTTCAAGACCGCCACGCATATCGGGCTGACAGCCACGCCGAAGGAGACCGAGGACGTCTCCAACATGGACTACTTCGGCAAGCCGGTCTACACCTATTCGCTGAAGCAGGGGATCGAGGACGGGTTCCTGGCTCCGTACAAGGTCGTCCGCGTCGACATCGACCGCGACCTGGAAGGCTGGCGACCGGAAGCGGGTAAGCTCGACAAGCATGGCCATGTGATCGAGGACCGCGTCTACAACCAGTCCGACATGGACCGCAAGCTGGTCATCGAGCCCCGGACCCAGCTGGTCGCCCGTCGCGTGACGCAGTTCCTGAAGGCCACGAACCGGATGGACAAGACGATCGTCTTCTGTGAAGACATCGACCACGCCGAACGGATGCGGCAGGCCCTGGTGAACGAGAATGCCGACATGGTCGCCAAGAGCCGCAAGTACATCATGCGGATTACCGGTGACAGCTCCGAAGGAAAGGCCGAACTCGATCAGTTCATCCACCGCGAAGAACCGTATCCTGTCATCGTCACCACGTCCGAGCTGATGACGACCGGGGTCGATGCCAAGACCTGCAAG
>JBIIOI010000106.1:0-11493 GCA_044337025.1 Planctomycetaceae bacterium | reverse complement strand
ATAGGACGGAAACCACGACAGCGTGATGAGCATGACTGAGCACTCCTTTGCTCAACACTCATGCAAATGCCTTGCCAACTGAAAGTTGTTGTGGAAGGGTTTTGAAACCGGCTCTAGAATCTCCCCGACGAAACTTCTCACGCGATGGAGCGCAAGATGAGAGTGATTCTGGGAATTCTGGTTGGCATCATTCCGGGGCTTTGTCTGATCTATGCAAGTGTGTCCGCAGGCCCGGCAGTATTGATCCTGGGTGGGATTATCGGTGGGTTGACGGCACTGGAAAGAATCGGTCCATTGCGTTTTCTCGCATTAGGCTTCACAGCCAGCGTCGGCAGCCAAAACGGACTCAAGGGGGCGGCTCATGCGGTTCTGGATGCCACCGAGGAGAAGGACAAGCCGACCGATGTATCTGATCGACTGACAAAATGGTTATTCGAGGAGGGAAGCGATGATTCCGATGCGATCGGCAATGGTTGGATGTTGGTGAGTGTTATCGGCGGTGCCTTGATCGGCTGGGGTTTTGCGTACCTCGACTGGCAATCGATCCGAGCGGGTGGACACGGCTGGTTAGTCTCGACTTCTTCAAGGGAAGGCATTGGAACACAGATGGCCTTTGTTTCATTTTGTGCTTCCGTTTTCTACGGCTCTGTTTCTCTCTTGTTTAGTACTCGGTCAGCACGCCGTCAGACCATCGCCTTGGGCTTATTGGGTTGGTCTTTTGGATTCGTGATCACAATCAGCATGGGGTCTTTGCAGAAGGCGATCATGAGTGGGTGTGGTTGCTCAGTACTTCCCTTGGCGGTTGCGATACTGGTAAGAAGTATTGCTTATTTTGAAAGTCGATCAGCATCAGTAACGATCGGTCTGGCTGAGCCTGAACGTTCAATCGAAACCTGACATACGTTTGCGGGGTGGCCCGGCCAGGTTGGCCGGGTGGCGCAGGCACAAGATGCCTCTTCATGAGTGGTACGAATTGTGGGTGAAGTCACATCGATGGAGAGGCTTCCTGTCGCTGCGCGACCCAACCGACAAGTCGGTCGGGCCACCCGGGAAGTCAGCGAGCGGAGGACGTGAGTCCTTCGTGCCAGGTCGAGTTCGGCCTGACACCGCCAGCCACTCGGAGGAGAGACCGGGGCCTTGGTTAGTTCTCCCGCGTGACACCCCCGACTGACGTCGGGGGCTCGCTGAGCCCCAGGGGCGAGACAAACGGACTCTCGGCTCGCCTGAGCGGGATATTCCGGATCAGCCGGTACGCGCTAGCGTCCGGTTTCTGTTCGAAAACCGGGGGCTAGCGCCCAGCGGCTGATCGGTTTCAGGCAGCTAAAAGAGCGAGAGAGCGGCACGGCGTGAGCCTGCCGAGGGGTGACCGGTCTCTGCAGATCTCTCCCGCAGGACGGAGTACTCGGCAGGCTTACGCCGTGCCGCTCCTGAGGGGTGGCTCACATTGATCGGACGAGTCTCGTGGAATCACTGGATTCGTTGAGTCCAGGAGACATTGATCAGTGAGCGTGTCCTCCGTAACCTCCTGTTGCTCGGCAACCTGGGCGCTCAATGCAGCGTCAGGGCGGCCCCGCTGGTCACGCGAAGGCGAGCGTGATCAGGGAGTTCGCGGCAAGGACACGAATCATCATCAGACTTCTCACAATCTTGTTTCTGACCAGCTGTCTCACCTCGCAGGTCGCGGCCTCCGACATCGATTTGAGTCAGTCGACAATCACTCCCGAGACGGAGACGGTTCCCGGCGGGACATTGCTGACCATCCATGTGGTTCTGAAGAACACGGGGGACAAGCCGTCGAACGGGACGGACCTGACGATCAGCTTTCCGCAGAACGGATACTTCATTCGGATCGATGAGCTGCCGGAGTTGAAGCGCGACGACATCAACCGCGAAATCTCGGCACGGGTGGACATCCCCGCTGGCGAGGAGTATCGGTTTGCGTTTGTCCTACTGGCTCCGCGCAGCGAGGTCAGCCACTTCCTTTCGACGCACATCGAGGCTCGAAATCTTCTGGCCGATGACTTGGACGCCGCCCGGTGGAACGCTGATGCGTCCGCCAAGATCACCAATGTTCCCTCAACAGCTGGAATCGTCATTGGCGGATTGAGATTCCACCCCGCTGCCGCCTGGCTGTTGGGATGGATGGTCTGTGGCGGGGTGTTGTTCGTTTGGATTCGAGGTCGTTTGAAATGGGTGCAGGAACATCCCAAGTTCCATAGGGTGCCGCTGGCTGCCGAGGTTCGTCGAATTCCTGCGGCGGCGATTGTCGCGCTGGTGATGGTTTCGCTGGCATTCCTGATGGTGGCGGGAGGGGTGGCTTGGCGCGATCTGCAAACGCTGAGGAATTGGAAGGAAGCTCAAGCCACCATTCTGGATCGCCGGGAAGTTGTGAAAACCTCCCGGGACGACAGAACCGCGTCGGAAATCCGAAAAGGGATCGCGAGTCGAAAAACCACGACACGCACGCCCGAATTCGCACTGAAGTATCAGGCGGGCGAACGTGAAGTCATCTCATCGGGTTTTGAAGCCGGGTGGTCAATCCACTTCGGCGGTCAGGTCCAGGGCAAGGCCGACATGGACAGCTGGGTCGCGGGAGCCACCATTCCGTGCTGGTACGACCCGGCCGACCCAGGCAACGTCGTTGTCAGACGCGGCTTGAGCATTGCGTGCCTCCTCTTCGCACTGTTTGCACTACCAATCCTCTGGTTCGGACTTCGGCAGCTGCGAAAAGTGAACAATGCCGTGCGACGTCTTGAAGAGAGTGACTCTCTCTAAGCGTTCGCTCGCCGAGAGCCACCGCTGGGAGGGTGACCAGGGGAGAGGGAAGTCCGAGGATTGCGCGAGCGGCACGGCGTGGCTCACATCGAGCGGACGAGTCAGAGCTTTGACAGGAAGTCGCAGGTTGGCCGCACTATCAGGGACTTCTCCACTCAGGGGGTGTCAGTCGCAGCAGATCGAACTGACTGGCTGGTCGACTCAACGTCACATCAGCATCACGAGCCCCTCAACGCCCCGCAGTTGTTCGTAAATGGCCAGCACGTGCGAGGCCGAATCGACGATCGGCTCGATCGTCACGCTGATATGTTTCCCGTTGGGGGTGGACCGTGTGGAGAACGAGGGCTCGGCGTCCTCGGGCAGTTCGCGTTTGACGGCATCCAGCACCCGCCCCGTGAAGCAGTCCGTACTGAGCCCGATCGCCTTGAAATGAAAGACGCACGGAAACTTGTGAGTCGCATCGAGTAACTCAATCGACGGAAGATCGGGTGCCATGTTGAGCCTCGAATCGGACGCCTCCGGGGAAACGCGAGCCCACGTGGGTCTCGGGAATCCTCTTTCCTCACAGCTTCTCGCCGGATTATAGTCCCGCTCTCAGAGATTGGTGAACCGTTGCGTCCAAATCGGCGGGCTCCCAGGGAGGGGATGGCGGCATGCAGGTGGCGTATTTCGAAGATGGACGTGTGGATCAGTTTCGTCCACTCGTCTGGTTGCGACCGGTGTTTGAGCTGTTGTGCGGGTATTCCGGACTCCGGGAGCGCGTGAATCGTTATCTGGCACCCACGACCTGGGGAGCATTCCTTCGTCCTTGGCTGGGGGAGGTGTACGCCGAAGAACATCCGGCGGCCCACCTCAATCAGCTCGATTGGCTGAAGTCCGAACCGACCCTGCTGCTGAACGGCCGCTGGCTCCCCCAGCTGTCACAGCTCCGGGAAATCGGCCCGGGTGATGCGGTCTGGCACGACGGAGAGCTCGCGGCGGTCATGATCTCTCCCAGCGATGTCGCCGACCTCGATCCAGAGGACATCGCGGCAAGCGCGGCTCGAATTGCCCAATCCCGAAAGGCGATCCCCGCCAGCGGGCAGTGGCTGAACTACCCGTGGGATTTGATCCACCTGAATGGGACTCAGCTGGAACAGGATTTTCGCACTCGTCCGCATGGACCGAGCAAGGTGACTCTGGGGTCGCAGGTTGCGGTCCTGGGTCGCGACGAAGATGTCTATATCGACCCGTCTGCGCAGATCGACCCGTTCGTGGTGATCGATGCCCGCAGCGGTCCCGTCTGGATCGATGCTGGCGTCAAAGCCCAGCCGTTCACCCGGATCGAGGGGCCGTGCTACATCGGCCCCAAGACCCAGTTGTTCCGGGCGAATGTGAAGGAGGGGACCAGCCTGGGCCCGGTCTGCCGTGTTGGCGGCGAGATCGAATCCAGCATCTTTCACGGCTACTCGAACAAGTACCACGACGGCTTCCTCGGACACAGCTACATCTGCCCATGGGTCAATCTGGGAGCCCTGACCACCAACAGCGACCTCAAGAACGACTACTCGGCTGTCTCGGTACCGCTGTGGGGAGAGTCGATCCACAGCGGCTCGACCAAGGTCGGCTGTTTTGTGGGGGACCATTCCAAGACCGCGCTGTGCAGCCTGTTCAACACCGGCTCCTCAGTAGGCGTGATGAGCATGATCCTGCCCGGCGGGCGACTGCTGCCGAAACACATCCCCTCGTTCTCCCGGATCTGGCATGGAGCGATCGAGGAGTTTCCCGAAGGGTTGGAGCCGAGCCTCGCCACAGCCCGCACCGCCCTCGGCCGGCGCGACTGCCAATTCACCCCTGCGATGTCTCGTCTGCTGCAGACCGTCTATGAGCTGACCTCACCTGAGCGGGCCGCCGCAATCTCCCGCGCCACTGACCGAAAACGGGCGTAGCAGAGTCCGTCAGAGATCTGACCGGGTGCTGAACAAGAAGGTCGAGGGGAGCCGAATGGGCTGTCACTCTCTTGCCCGCTACGTCCTGTGCGACCGCATTCCGGGCCGACGGGGTGCAACGGGGTAGTGGGTAAGACGGCCCCGGGATCGGGCGCCCCAAGGCCTGACTCCGGCCCTGCCATTCCAACTTTCTGGATGGACTCTCAGCCTAGCCAGAGCGATTCAACCCGTGTGCATTGACCCATCGAGTCGAAGACCCCAAAATCCCTCCGTACCGCTCGGAGAGGTGGCAGAGCGGCCGATTGCACCGGTCTTGAAAACCGGAGTACCCGTGAGGGTACCCAGGGTTCGAATCCCTGCCTCTCCGCTTCGTTTCGCTAGGTAAAACACTGGATCTCACGACGGAAACCCCGACACGGTTGGGGTTTCCGTTTGGATTTTGAGGTCCGAAAGGTGCCGGATTTGGTGCCCGTTCGATGCAAACTGATGAAGACTGTGACATCTAGCGGAAAGCAGAATGGCACCATAGACGGCACCTCTCGGCACCACTGACGGCACCTTTGTGATGTGAATGTTCGGGAAAGACTGCATCCAACTCCCGGCACCGGTCGGAGAAACCGGTGCAGATCGAGAGCCGAGAACACCTGTTCGGGTCTCAACGGGATGAGTTCATTCGACGCAAAATGGCACGGGGTTTGCCAAATCCGGTGAGAGAACTCGGAGCCACATGACAATCGTCAACACTGGAACGTTGGCGGCGGGAATGTGCACTTTCGGTCGATCGGATGGTCTTGGCTGTCACGTCGATGTGTGCGGAAGCGTACCGGGAGCAGCACCCCCAGACTCCAACCGTTCCCTGATGGCGTTGCCGATGGATGAACTTCTGGACCAACGGAGTCCACTGAGTGGAACTGCACCATGGCTAGCCCAGTCTTTGATCGAATTGTGAAGCTTCTTCGCCAGCGGTTTCCCAATCCGCTACGGCGTCCCCGCCGACGGTCGGGAGGACAGCGCGGAGATCGCGCAGCGGGTGTGGGGGCCTTCCCGCCGGCTGTGGAGGCTTTGGATGCTCGAGTCCTCCTGAGCAGTGCCGCTCTGCATGACGGGTTGCCGGACGCGGGGCGGGCTCGCGCCGGTCTCGGCGTGTTCGATGGAGGAGTGCCAGCGGTGCTGACCGTCGACAGTCCGCTCGATCGGGACGACGGCAATTACTCGGCGGGACACCTGTCGCTGCGCGAGGCGGTCCAGCTGGCCAACTCCGACCCCGATCCGACGACGATTCGCTTCGCCCGCAGCCTGGCCACGGGCCGTTTATCGATCTTGAGCCTGACGCGTGTGGGTGACATTTCCGAAGGCAATTCGGCCCTGGCGATTACCACGCCGATCACCATCCAGGGGCCAGCCGGAGCCAGGGGGATCATGCTGTCCGGGCCGGGACGCCAAGGCGATCTACGTCTGTTCGTTGTTCAGGCGGGCGGTGACCTGACGCTGGAGAACCTCACGCTCACGGGCTGGGCCAGCGACAGCAGCGGCGGCACGCTGTATGTCGAACGCGAAGGGACGGCAGCGCTCACAAGCTGCACGATCTCGAACAGCTTCGCAGTGGCAGACGGGGGGGCGATCTTCAACAACGGCACACTGACGCTGACCACCAGTACGCTCTCCGGCAATCGGGCGCACTACGGCGGCGGCCTGATGAATTACGGCGAGGCCACGCTGATCGGCAGCACGCTGGCGAACAATCGCGCGGTCGATGGGGCGGGGTTCAACAGCGGTGGGGATACCGGAACGAGTGGCGGCGGCGTGACGCTTACCAATTGTCGCCTATCCGATAACAAAGCGGAGGACCGCGGCGGCGGCTTCTTGATCCGCTATTCTACGGCAACTCTCACGAACTGTACCATCGTAGGCAACACCGCGTACGAAGGCGGCGGCTTGGCGAATTTTGGCGGAATTCCGAGACTGAACCAGACGAAGATTACAATGAATTCCGCGATCTTTGGCGGGGGCATCTACTCCGCGCCAGGCGTCAATCCGGTGCAAGCCGGTGGCACTGATGTCTCCAGCGTGGCCCAGCTCACCAGTTGCACAGTGACCAACAATTATGCAAGGCAAGGACCGAACCAGCTTCAGATATTCGGGCTTGGTCTCTCAACGTGGGGCGTGGGCACATTCGGAGATTCGCTCGGTCCGGCTCCAGCCCCTGTCGGAGTGACGATTGTCACTGCACCGGATGGCATCCGCTATGCCCTCACTCGCGGAAAGAATTTGCTGCGACAGTTTCCCGATTCCGGCTGGACGATCCTGGATGACCGCGTGCTGGAGTACAAGATTGCTCCCAACGGCGACATCTACTGGCTGAACGACCGCCGCGAGCTGTACCGAGCCCAGGCAGGCTATGGCGGGACGATCATCGGCGGCGGAGTGCAATCCTTTGCCATGGACCAGAACGGGACCGTCTACCAGATCAACAATCTGATGGGGCCGGGCAACTACGCCGGTTACCGATCACTCACCGCTCCGCTGCTCGATCCTGTCGAAGAGGTGTCCAGTGGTCCGTCCTACTGCACATCTCCGCCTAGTCTTGAGGAACTCCATCAGGCGTTTAGCCTTCCACCCAATGACGGCGTTCATCCGACAATTGGAAATGTGAGATTCGTGACAGAACTGATCGCCGACTACGTACTCGATTCGCAGAATTTCCCGAACGTCGGTCTGGCGCGCATGCATGTCTGCCAATACAAATGCACCGCCTATTACGACGCGTTTTTGAATGGCGTGACTTTAGGAGTCATCTACATCGACAAGAATCACCTGGTACGGGCTGCCGCTAGTCTAGATCGCATGAAAACGTCTCATCTCCAGGTCGGAAATCTTGGTGACTTTCCCACATCTGTCGTTCCCGGTTACATACTCAGTCCCGATGATCAAGTCCGATCACTGATTACCGCTCCCGATGGGACGATCTATAAGTTGGGTGCGGATTACGACGGAGATCATCGCGTTGGGCAGACGCCACTTCCGCAGATCCTCTGGCGGCTCCCACCCGGCGGTCAATGGCAACAGGTGTTCTATGTGACAAAATTCGCCATTGCTGCCGACAGCACGCTTTTCGCGATCAACGCGAAAGTTACGCTTGACGAGCATCTGGAACCCGTTGGCGTGATTCATGAGTTGAAAAGTCTGCCCCCTGGTTCGACTGAGTGGACCACGCTCGCCACCGATGCGGAGTCCTTCTCCCTGGCTCCCGATGGCACCGCCTATGCCCTCAACGAGAGTCATGAACTGCGGCGACTGTCGCCCGGTTCCAGCCGATGGACCACTCTCGATACCGGCGTGCAATCGTACTCCATGGCACCCGACGGCACGGTTTACGAACTCAACGATCGCCAGCAATTGAAGCGGCTGGTCGGCGATGCGGGCTGGTCCCTCCTTGATCGGGGAGTGCAGTCGTTCTCAATGGCGGACGATGGCACGATCTACGAACTCAATGGCCGCCACCAATTGAAGCGGCTGACGGGGCGCTCCCAGTGGACTGTTCTGGATGTCGGAGTGCAGTCATTCACAAGAGGCGTCGACGGGACTGTGTACTCGCTCGACAAACGCCGTCGGTTGAAGCAACTGACCGCCCGGGATCATTGGACCGTACTCGAAGTAGGCGTACAGGCGTTTGTCGTCCGGCCGAATGCTTTTCAGCATGTCTACGTTCTCAGCGACGATCACGAATTGAGAGTGCTGGAGGCGGGCGACTGGTCGTCGACACTCCAGTCCGATGTGGTGTCGTTAACGATCGATGATCACTTCAATGGCACGGTTCGCGCCCGCGATGCTTCTGGCCGGTTGTCGTTGTATGGCAGCGCATTCAACACCGCGCCGATTCTGGATCCCGTATATGAAGGTGGTATCGTGTTCTGCCTGGATGTTCCGTCTCCTGGCGAAATCGCCCGGGTGGCGGGGATGGCGTCGTCAAACCAGTTCTTGCCGGGATCGGGGCGCGGTGAGGGAACTTACCTCGTTCCCAACTCGCCATACAGCAACATGGAATTCAATATTGAGCCGATCATCGACGAGACTGACCCCGCTCGCATCTTCCCCAACATCGGTCCGGCCCGATTGCATCACTGTCACTATCGCTGCACGGTCACCTACGACGACAATCGCGTGGCCGGGCGTCAGGAGTTGGTTGTCTACATCGACCACGACCACCTGATCCGGGCCCCCTTCGGCTTCTAACGCGTGCTGTGCGACTCGCACGCCGTTCTATTACAACAACGGGTAGGGGCGTACGGGTATTCACCTCAGCCCCGGCAGCGTATTCAGCGCCGCCGCCTGATCGGTCACGGTTAGCGACGCATACACATTCATCGTCAAATCGATCGTCGAGTGCCGGGCCAGGGCCTGGGCGGTTTTGGGATTCACGCCGGACTTCATCATGTTGGTGATGAACGTGTGCCGGAGGGCGTGGAAGTCGGCGTAGAGGCCGTGGGCGTCGATGTACTCGACGCCAGCGGCCTTTAGGTCGACCTGCATCATCTTTCCGGCGGTCTTGTACTCCGCCCACTTCCCCGGCCAGATCCGACCCCACGTCGGCTTGGCAAACAGCCAGGGCCTGATCATCGCGACGAGACTCGGGTGTAGCGGGAGAACATCCTGCCGTCGGTGCTTGGAGTACGCCGCCTGGACCGTCACCGTCGGCGTGTCGTCATCGAGCCGGAAACTCTGGCGGGTGAGGCTGGCCAGTTCGCTCGCCCGGAGGCCCGTGTACGCCGCCACGGCGTACAACATCGCCCGGTCCGGCCCTTCCATCCCCAGCACCGACCGCCCCGCCCGTGCGGCCTGCAGTAGTGCGGAGAACTCGGCTTCTGCCAGTGGGCGACGGTCGTGGCGGCGATCGGTACTCACGTTGAGCATCGACACGAACTGCAACGGGTCATCATGGGAACGGCGGTCTTTGACCATCCACCGCGTCAGCTGCTTGATCGCCCGCAGGTAGTGGTTGCTGGTCTGGATGCTGGTTCCCTCGTCTCGCAGGTCGGCGAGGAACGATTGGACTCGGCTGGCGGTCAGGTCACCGGCCATCTTGGCTTTGCACTTCTCGATGATCTTCTTCGCCCGGTAGATCACCAGCTTGACCTGCTCGTTGCTGACCCGCTTGGCCCGCAGGTGCTTCTCGAAGTCGCGGAGATGTTCGGTCAGCGGGCGTTTGCGTTCGTCGTCGAACCTGTCGATCACGCCAGAGGCCAGTCGCTCCGTCTTCTTGACCAGCTCGTTGAGCATCGCCTGGGCAGCGGACTTGTCGATCGCCAGAGGGACACGGCGTTCCATGCCGTTCTCATCCCTGAAGCGGCCCCACCACTTCTTGGCTTTCGCCTTCACCCGTTCCCCAGTCTTGGGATCGGTGATCGTGATCGGTTTGCGGTACAGATTGGCCATCGCGGGCTCGTGGTCCTTTCTCAGGAGGTGTTCGCGGAAGATGGTCCACGCGGGACACAGTGGGCCGAGTGTCGCGCGACAACTCAAGTCGGTTTTGACGACTTCTTGCGAGCCAATTCCCAGAGTTCGCGACGGGGACAACCAGCCTCGACCCACGCTTGCAGTTCTGAGACTCTCCAGAGCGTTGAGCGGGCAATTCGAATGGGACGCGGAACCCACCCCGCTGCGTCCCAGGCCCGCCAGGTACGAGCTGTCTTGCCGCACATGGCGGCCGCATCGCAGGCTGGAACAAGCAGCACCGGCGGCGTGAATTCGGTCTCGATGATCGCGAGCGGAGTCTCGGTGGGGACTTCCATACGCATTCCCTCAAACGACGACAGCCGCCCAGAAACTGGCGGCTGTAGGGCAGAAACGGGGCAACCAATGCGGCTTGGGCTATGGGGACGGTGAACCCAATTCGACGGGCTCGATGTCCACTCGCTCTACGGGAATCAACTCCTGCAGCGCTGCCACGGTCTCCCACCACTCCTCAGAGCAGGCTGATTCCCAGCAGTCCTGGCACAGCCCGTCGCGACTCCCGATGGAGTCGCGTTCGTCAAAGGGCGTGAAGCACAGCGTGCAGATCATCCATACACCTGCCAGTTGCGGACGGAGCGGACGCAGTCCTCGGGGGACGCGGAACTCGGGCGGATGACGGGGATGCGGAGCGACTCCGCAAACCGCACTTCGCGGGTCGCTCCGACTGAGTAACCGGGAACTCGCAGAACCGCGTCGCAGCGGGCCAGGAGGCGATACGGCTCGGTCCAACCTTCGGAACACTACCGGGGTCGCCTCCCCCCGTGGGGCCCCCGCTATGACAACGAACTGGAGGTGGCGTCTCGCAAGGAGCCGGTAGCGTTCTTCCAATACGTGTTGGATCACAATCGTCCCATCACAGACTTCATCGACTCGGATTATCTCGTCATCAACGATCGACTGGCCACGCTCTACCAAATCGCAGACGTGAAGGGGCCCGAGTTTCGCAAGGTCAGCATTCCCGCAGGCGTCGAGCGCGGCGGAGTGCTGGGGATGGCCGGGCTGCTGACGTTGTTGTCCGACGGCAACCGGACGCTGCCCGTGAGGCGCGCCGCCTGGGTGCGCGAGAAGCTGCTGAACGATCCCCCGTCACCCCCGCCGCCTGGCGCGGGTGAGATTCAGCCGAACACCGCGGGAGCGACTTTGACGGTGCGTCAACGGTTGGAACTCCATCGCAAGGAACCGACCTGCGCGAGTTGCCACGCCACGCTCGACGGCTACGGAATGGCTCTTGAGAACTATGATGCCATCGGCGCGTGGTGCACGAAACAGGATGAACAGG
>JBIIOI010000139.1:0-3616 GCA_044337025.1 Planctomycetaceae bacterium | reverse complement strand
GGGAAACACCTCGACTGGAAGAGTACGTCCAGCGATTTCCCCAGCAGGCAGGCGTCATCGCGAGGGTGTTTTCCGGTGCGAAAGGAACCCACGGCTCCGACGATCGGACCATTCTGAGCGACAGTCAGATCGCTACATCGGCGGAGGTGCCGACGCGATCCGCACTCAGTCATCCCCCGGAGCAGACCGCGATGGGCGAGACCCAAGCGACTGGCCCGCTCAGTACGATCATCAATATCGGCAGCCAGCTCGGTCCATACCAGTTGCTCGCCAAGCTCGGCGAGGGCGGTATGGGAGCTGTGTACAAGGCGCGGCATAGCAAGCTCGGCAAGCTGGTGGCCCTGAAGATCCTGCCCCAGCACCTCCTGTCCCGGTCGGATGCTCTGTCCCGGTTTGAACGCGAGATGCTGGCCGTCGGGTCGCTGCAACATCCGAACATTATCCAGGCTCTCGACGCCGGTGAGATCGGCGGCATGCATTACCTGTCGATGGAGTATGTCGAGGGCCAGGACTTGCAGAAGTTTGTCCAGACCCAGGGGACGATGTCGGTGGTCAATGCTTGTAAGGCGATCCGGCAGGCGGCGCAGGGATTGGCAGCTGCTCACAAACTGGGCCTCGTGCATCGCGACATCAAGCCGTCGAACCTGTTTGTGACCAGGCAGACCGGCCAGATCAAGATCCTCGACATGGGGCTGGCACTCCTGGCGGAGGAGGAGGCACCCGCGGCCTTGACCACGACGGGGGAGTGCTTCGGTACGCCCGACTACATGGCCCCCGAGCAATGGAACGATTCGCACACCTGCGATGCGCGGTCGGATCTGTACTCGCTGGGTTGCACGCTGTATTTCCTGCTGACGGGGCGACCGCCGTATCACAGCGACACCCACCGCTCTGCTGCCAACAAGATGAAGGGGCATGTGCTGGACGCGATTCCCGACCTCGCGCTGGCACGGTCGGATGTACCAGCGGGAGTCGCTGCGATCTATGTCCAACTGATGGCGAAGACACCGTCTGAGCGGTTTGCGTCGGCGGACGAGCTGGCCAACGCCTTGGCTCCCTGGGTCAAGGCTCTGCCCGCTCTCTCGACTCCGGCAGCTGCCCCCAAGATCCAGCCGGTTGACACCCTGCGCCAGGGTGCCCCTTCCCGCCGACCGTTGTCGCGGTGGCTCGCCGCCGCCGGGGGAGCCGCTGCGTTTTTGCTGCTGGGGGTGATCATCATCACGATCACGAGCAAGGACGGCACGAAGACGGAGATCAAGGTTCCCGACACCTCGCAGGTCGAGGTCACGAAGCCGGGCGACAACCCGCCCGCCAGCGCGAAGACCAGCTGGCACGGTTGGCCCGCCGATGCCCCGCCGCCCGCCATTGCGCCGTTCAACGCCGAGCAAGCCCAACACCATCAGGCGGCGTGGGCCGAGTACCTCGGCGTTCCGGTCGAGTACACCAACAGCATCGGCATGAAGTTCCGCCTCATCCCGCCGGGCGAGTTCCTCATGGGGATCGAGTCCGAGGAAAATGCAGCGACTCTCAAGGAAGTCTTCCCAGGTGACATGGTGATCCTGACACAGCCGATCTATCTGGGCGTCCATGAAGTCACGCAGGCCGAATACGAAAAAGTGATGGGCGTGAATCCCTCGCATTTCGCGCCACTGGGCATGGGCCAAGAAGCGGTCGTCGGGCTGAAAACGACTGAGCACCCAGTGGAAATGGTGAGTTGGAATGACGCAGCGGAATTCTCCGCCAGATTGAGCAAACAGGAGAATCTGAAACCGTTCTACTTTCGGGAGGGTGATACGATCGCGCCGCTGGACGGGACCGGTTACCGGCTCCCCAGCGAGGCGGAATGGGAATTCGCGTGCCGAGCCGGGACGCCGACCAAGTACTGGATCGGCGACAAGGATGAAGACCTGGTGCGGGCCGGCTGGTTCCGAGGGAACTCCGGGGGGCGGACGCACGCGGCGGGCGAGTTGAAGGCGAATCCGTTCGGGCTGGCCGACATTCACGGGAATGTGTGGGAATGGGTTCAGGACGGTTGGGATGCGGCATTTGATGGACAATCCCAAGACAAACCTGCGATCAATCCAAGCGTTCCATTCTACGCTTGTTCCCAGCGGGTGCTCCGGGGCGGCCATTGGCAAGACTCCGCGTTGAACTGCCGGTCGTCGAATCGCCTCGCCAACGTCCCGACGAACCTGAACCTCAACCTCGGCTTTCGGTTGTCGTTGGATGTCGATTCTGTCAAACAGTCGCGCGAATAGCAGTCTCCGGCGCCTGTCCCTGTCGAAACACGCTCCTGGCCCGCGGACACCCCGGCTCCGGCGGATGTGGGACGATTCCGAACCAAACGGACCGAGAAGATGATCTCGACCATTGACCCTGACTTGTCCACTGGATGCGTGGAGCAGATAAGGCGGGATGGCGTTC
Source organism: Planctomycetaceae bacterium (assembly GCA_044337025.1). Lineage (GTDB taxonomy): Bacteria > Planctomycetota > Planctomycetia > Planctomycetales > Planctomycetaceae > TH-plancto1. The sequence goes on along the minus strand of JBIIOI010000139.1, from coordinate 1,192 downwards.
GTTTTTCGAGCCATGGTGCGGGACTCCTGGGCATTTCGTGGAACAAGTTCCACGAATGAAACAGGCAATTCGCCGCACTGGCGACCGTCGCCAGGTATCGCAAGTCTCGATTCGGTGGTAAGTTAGGAAAAAGTCGGGGTGACAGGATTTGAACCTGCGACCTCTACGTCCCGAACGTGTCGTTCCAAGGTTCCAAGTGTTGACCAGCAAGAAGTTACGTCGTCGGCTTTGGACGGTTGCACCACCCGTTGCACCAAATCACCGGAAACGACGATTCCAAATCCATTCGCGGCAGCCCTTGCGATGATCGCCGAGTTGCCGATTTCGGCTGCAGAGAAGGCGGAGGCTGTCCGCCGGATGTTGAGATCACAGGATTGACCGGTTAGCGAGGTGATGTTGAAACTCGGTTCCTTTCTCGACAACGAAGATACGTCGATTTCCTGCCATTTCCTCGCTCAAATCGCAGAGTTCCTCAGGGCCTCATACAGCTTCGAGTAGTTCAGCAGGATGTCCTTGATTCCGGTCTGGATCGTCGGCGAGTTCAATGCCTGAGTGCTCATCGACGTGTGGGCGTCTAGGGCTTCCATGATCGCGTTGACGATCTCCTTGATCAGATCCGGAGAGTTGGCGAACTGCTCCTTCGTGTTGCTTGCCGCCTGTTTCCGCAGAGTCTGCGACTCCAGCAGCTTCCCGAAGATCACGTTGTTGACGTACACCAGCTGGTCCTGATCGGTCGTCTCGCCACCGAACAGGTTGTTCAGCTTCTCGATGATTTCCGCCAGCAGGGCGCGTTCCTTTTCCTGCACACTGCCGCCCCCCGTCTCCGTCAATGGCGGCAGCTTCGGGGTCTCGCCAACACTCAGCGGCAGCGTCCGCCTTCCCTGATCCAGCAGACGGTGATGCGTCAGCACGACCTTCGAGAGGTCAATCCCCTCCCGCTCGCGCCCGAACTCCAGCAGCGGCAGCAGATACTTGAAGAAGATCGACCGCTTCTCGATGTCGGTGTTCCCGTAGTCGTAGATCTGCGAAAGGAACGTATACAGCCGCTGGAACGCTCCCATGTCACCCTTGAAGAGAATCAGGGCGTTCAGTTCATTCTCAGCCGCTTTGATCGCGGTCTCGTCCTTGGCTTCCCGTGCGACCTTCAGGGCCTCCTGTGCGGCCTTGTAGCTCCTCTGGATGCGATCGACGA